>JBBIMA010000005.1:0-94870 GCA_037444625.1 Solibacteraceae bacterium | reverse complement strand
TCCTGGTGCAGCCCGATCCCGGCTCGTGAGCGTCGCGGGCGCGTGGTGGCCGGAGCTGCCGGAGATCGCCGCCGCGCTGGCGGGATGCGCGCCGCAGGCGGTCGAGGAGTTGCTCGAGGCGGGCGCGGTGTGCCGGGAGGCCGGGCCCGCCGGCGGGCGAACTTCCTCGCTGAATAACGACGGTACGCCGCTGCAACTGTCGGTGACGGCGGCGCGCGGCGGGCGGAGCGTGCGCCTGCTGGTGGATCCGGCCCACGCCGAACCTGATGCCGAGCGCCGCATGGAGCGCGGGCTGGAGGCCTGCGCTCGGCTGAGCGCCGCTACGGCGCCGGCCGCTTTCGAGGTCGCCCTCCGGGCGGCCTTACCGGACGGGGTCGCTTTGCGCTCCGGTTTGCCTTACGGCTGCTTGTGGCTGGGGGCCGAATTGCCCCGGGGCGGGATCGCGGTCTACCTGTCCGCCCGCTGGGGACCGTCGCAGGAGCGTTGGCCCCGAGTCCTCGAATGGTTCGCGCGCTTTTGCTCGACGCCGCTGCCGGCCTCGCTGCCCGAGCTGGGCGAGCCGGCCAGCGTGGCCCTGGCCGCCGCGCCCGGGGCCCCGCTGCGCGTCAAGCTGTACTTCCGCTTGCGCCGGCCGTGCCCGCTCGACGCCCTCGGGTTGCCCGGGCTGGCCTCACCCGAGGCCGATTGGTTCCTGGCCCGCCTGATCGGAGATCGGGCCCTGCGCCGCAGCGGGTTGCTGGTGTCGCTGGAGGCTTCCGCCGAGTCGCAGCTCCCGATCGGGTGCAAGATTGACCTGTGCGCCCATTGCCTGGCCTACGACTCCGGGCAGTGGGCCGCGCTGATCGCGGAGCTGGCTTCCGAGCTGGGTGTGGAGGACCCGGGCGTTTCCGGCTTTCTGGGGGCGGGCCAAGCGGCCATGGCCTTCATCGGGCTGGGCCGCGCTGGGGCTTCTTGCCGGCTGAACTGCTACTTAAAGACCGCCGGGCGAAGGGGAGGGCCGCTTGGCTGAGGCGGTGTTGCTTTACCGCGCGTCCTGCCGGCGCTGCCGGCTGTTGTCTCGCCTGAGCGTGGCCCTGTCGTTCGGGGCGCTGCGCCGCGTGCCGCTGGACAGCGAGGAGGCGCAGCGGCTCTACGAGTCGTACCCGGCGACGCGAGGCAAGCTGGCTCTGATCGAGGGCGCGCGCTGCCGGACGGGCGCGCGTGTGATTCCGGCCGGACTGCGACTGGCCTGTGTCGGCCTGATCCGGCGACTGGGGGGCCTGTGGCGCGCTTTCAAGCGGGCCGCGCAAGCCTTTCCGGCGGCCGCCTTCCGGCGGCGATCAAGTGCACCATGAAAGCCCCGTCGTGTTCGGCCTCCAGGCGCTCGAAGGCGGCGGCCAGCGGGGCGGTGAAGAAGCCCAGCGGCGGACTGCACATGCGGTGTTCGCCGCCCGAGTCGCGATAGCCCCAGAAGGTGAAGTCCGGGGTGCGGGCAAAGACCCGGAAGCCCGTGGCCGCGGCGAAGCGGGAGGCGTTGAAAGCGGCCAGGTCCTCGGGTAGCAGCGCCTCCAGGTAGCAAGACCCGCCCGGCCGCACCCAGCCGATCAGGTTGTCCAGGAAGGCCGCGATCGGGCGGAAGCCGTCCAAGTAGCAGTAGCCCGCCCAGAAGTTCGTGACCAGGTCGAAGCTGGCCGGGGCAAACGCCCCCGCCGCCATATCGGCGCAGACGAAGGCCGCGTCGGGGCTGGCCTCTCGCGCCCGGACGAGCTGGGCCATGCTCAGATCCAGCCCCACCTTGAGGCAGCCGGAGGGGAATTGCGTGAAATGCCAGGCGGGACCGCAGGCCACGTCCAGCCAGCGCACCGGCCGGCGGAGGGGCGCCAGCGCCTTCAGAATGCGCGCCAGGTTCTCCCTGTTGCGCAGGTGCTTGCGGCGCCAGGGCGCCAGATACAAGCGCGCGTACTGGGCGGCGTACTCGGGGCTGTAGATCACGCCCGCTCCGCGGCTCTCGGAGCCGCTTAGAAGTTCACGATGGCGGCGAAGGAGGCCGGATCCAGGCTGGCGCCGCCCACCAGCACGCCGTCAATCTCCTCCTCGGCCATCAGGCCCTTGATGTTGTCCGGCTTGACGCTGCCGCCGTAGAGGATACGCAAGCGGGCCGCGGCCTGCTCTCCGTAGTGGGCGCGGGCCTGGGCGCGCAGGAAGCGGTGGGCTTGCGCAGCCGTCTGCGGGGTGGCGGTGCGACCGGTGCCGATGGCCCAGACCGGCTCGTAGGCGATGACGATACGCGCGAACTGCTCGGGCGTCAAGCCGCTGATGCCCTGGCGGAACTGTTCGAGCAACACCTCCTCGGTCCGGCCCGCCTCGCGCTCGTCGAGGTGTTCGCCCACGCAGACGATGGGCGTCAGCCCGGCCTCCAGCGCGGCCGCGGTTTTCTTGAGCACCGTCTGGTCGCTCTCGCCGAAGTACTGCCGGCGCTCGCTGTGGCCGATGATGACCCAGCGGCAGCCCACCGCGGCCAGCATGGGACCGGAGATCTCGCCCGTGTAGGCGCCCTCCTTCAGCCAGAACAGATCCTGCCCGCCGATCTCGATCCGGCTGCCGCGGGCCGCCTCGACGGCCGCCTCCAGATCGGTGAAGGGAGGGCAAATGACGATCTCTCGCCCGGCGGCGTTCTCCACCAAGGGGCGGAAGGTCGCGAAAAAGGCGCGAGTTTCGGCGGGCGTCTTGTACATTTTCCAATTGCCCGCCATCACAGGAGTTCTCATAGGATCGCTTCCAGAAAACTGGTTCCTTTCCTAACAATAGCGGCCGCGGCCTCCGCCGGGGCGGGGGCCTGGCGGCGCGCGGAATCCGAGGACGGGACGCCGGAGCGTCCCAGAAAGTTCTCGGCCACGGTCTCGCCGATGTCGGCCAGGGTGGCGCGCGTGCCCAGGTTGACCGCGCGGCGAGCGCGCCCTCCGTAGACCAGCAGGGGCACGTACTCCCGGCTGTGATCGGTGGAAGGTGTGGTCGGGTCGTTGCCGTGGTCGGCGGTGAGCACGAGCAGGTCGTCGGGCCGCAGTCGCTCGAGCAGGGAGGGCAGCCAGCGGTCCACCTCTTCCAGAGCCCGCGCGAAGCCCTCGACGTCGTTGCGATGCCCGTAGAGGGAATCGAAATCCACCAGGTTGGCGAAGATCAGGCCGCGGGGGAACTGCTCGGCCGCTCGCAGGATCTCGGCCATTCCCTGCCGGTTGTCCCGCGTCTTGCGCCGCTCGCCGATGCCGCGGCCGAGGTAAATGTCGTAGATCTTGCCGACGGCGCAGACCGGCACGCCGCCCTCGGCCAGCCGGTCCAGCAACATCCCCGGCGGGGGCGGGACGGCATAGTCATGCCGATTTTCCTGATCGCGGACGAAGGCCCCAGGCCGCCCCATGAAGGGGCGGGCGATGACGCGGCCGACCTGGTGGGGGCCGCGCAGAATTTCGCGCGCGATTTCGCACATGCGATACAGCTCCGCCAGGGGAATGACCTCTTCGTGGGCGGCCACCTGGAAGACGCTATCGGCCGAGGTGTAGACGATCGGGCGGCCGGTACGGAGGTGTTCCGGGCCCAGCCGCTCGATGATCTCGGTGCCGGAGGCGGCTACGTTGCCCAGGATCGCCCTTCCGATGCGGCCCTCGAACTCCCGGATGATCTCGGGCGGGAAGCCCTCGGGGTAGACCGGGAAGGGCTCGAGCAGGAGCACGCCCGCCAGCTCCCAGTGTCCGGTGGTGGTGTCCTTGCCGGGCGAGGCGATTGCGCAGCGTCCGAAGCAGCCCAGCGGTTGGGCGGCGGGCGTCAAGCCCTCCAAGGGCCGGATGTTGGCCAGCCCCAGCCGCAGGAGGTTCGGTATCTCTAAGGGCCGGCGGCGGGCCAGATTGCCCAGGGTGTCGCTGCCCGCGTCCCCGTAGCGGGCGGCGTCGGGAAGCTCCCCGATGCCCAGGCTGTCCAACACCACCAGGAACAGGCGGGCGAAAGGGGGAGCGGCCATTTCAGGGTTTGGCAGAGTCGCCGGCGCGGAAGACCTCGGCCAGGCGGGCGGCTCGCTCGCGCGCCATGTGCAGGTAGGCTTCGTTGCCGGCGATGCGCTCCAGCAGCTTGACGAATTGCTGAGGCGCCACCAGGCGCTTGCGGTCGTAAGCCGCCTCGAGTTCGAGCACCGCCTGGTTGACGCCCAGGCGGTCATGTTTGGCGGCCCGCTCCAGTTTGATGAGAAGCTGCTCGGACTCGGCGATGCGCTCGAACCAATCCCAGAGCAGGCGGGCATCGGGGTCGGTGGAATAGTTGAACTGCACCTGGCGGCGGAGCGAGCCGCGCTCGTAGCGGAAGGTCTTGGTTCCGGTGAAAGCCACCTTGACCTTAGCTTCCAGGGGGCGCTGAAAGTACTCCAGCTTTTCAGCCAGGGCGAAGATCTCCCGAGTTTCGGCTTCGCTCAACTGGAACGCCAAGGGGTGGTCGTCGTCCGGGGCCTCGCGGTACTCGCCTCGCCCGCTCTGCTCCAGGGTGATGGCCACGAAGGGGGGCGCGCTGCCCGGGAAGTCCTTCGAGTAGAAGATGCGGGCCGGATCGTCGGCCCCGGGCGCCAGAAGGGCGGCTAGCAGCCACAGCAGGCTCATGCGGGGGGCTCCCCAGCCGGTCCGCTGCGCCGGGTGGCGTGGCAGATGGCCACCGCCAGAGCGTCGGCGGCGTCTTCGGATTCGGGCGCTTCGGGCAAGGCCAGAAGCGAGCGGACCATCATCTTGACCTGGTCTTTCTGGGCCCGGCCGTACCCCACTACGCTGGTCTTGATCTGGAGGGCCGAATACTCGCCCACCGGCAGGCCGGCTTCCGCCGCGCTCAGCAGCGCCACTCCGCGCACCTGCGCCAGCCGCAAAGCGGTTTTCGAGTTCTTGGCGCAAAACACCTCCTCGATGGCCGCGGCCTGGGGCGCGTGGGCCGCGATGACGCTGCGCAAGCCGGCGGCGATGTCTCGCAGCCGCCGGCTCAGAGGCAGCCGCGGATCGGTGCGGATCACCCCGGCGGCCACCATGCGGTGGCGCCGCCCGTCGCTGTCAATCACCCCGTAGCCGGTGCGCTCGGCCCCGCAGTCAATGCCCAGAATGCGCATGAAGGGCGCCGCCCGGCTAGGCTTGCGCCAGCGCCTCCATCACCTTCTCGTCAATGTCGTAGTTGGCGTACACGTTCTGCACGTCGTCGTGCTCTTCTAAGGCCTCGCTCAACTTCAGCATTTGCTGGGCTTCCTTGCCCTCCAGGCGCACGGTGGTAATGGGGATCATGGCCACCTGGGCGGAGACGGTCTCGATGCCCGCGCTTTGAAGGGCGTTCAGGATGGCCTCGTGGGCCTCGGGCGGCGCGATCACCTCCCAGTGCACGCCGTCGTTGCGCAGGTCCTCGGCCCCGGCGTCCAGCACCACGGCCATCAATTGGTCCTCGCCCACTTTCTCCTGCGCGATCAGAACCTGGCTCTTGCGCTCGAACAGGCGCGAGACGCTGCCTTGCTCGCCCAGCTTGCCGCCGTGTTTGGAGAAGATGTGGCGGATCTCGCTGACCGTACGGTTGCGGTTGTCGGTGGCCGCCTGGACCAGCAGGGCCGCCCCGCCCGGGCCGTAGCCCTCGAAGATGACCTCTTCGAACTGGCCGCCCTCCAGTTCGCCGGTGCCGCGGAGAATAGCGCGGCGGATGTTGTCGGCGGGCATGCTGACCGCTTTGGCCGCCAGCACGGCCGTCCGCAAACGGGGGTTGGAATCCGGGTCGCCGCCGCTGCGGGCCGCGATGGTGATTTCCTTGATGATGCGCGTGAACAGCCTGCCGCGCTTGGCGTCCTGGGCGGCCTTCTTATGCTTGATGGTCGCCCACTTGGAATGCCCTGACATGAGAACCTCTCCAGCCGAAGCAGGCGGGTCGAATCAGCAACCCACCCACCGAGGATAGCAGAACCGCCCCGCTATCTCAAGGCCAATGGGTTCAAGGGGCTGCGCGGCCTGGGTGGGCCCGGGTGGGCCTGGCCCACCGCCCCTAGGGCGGGCGCCCGGCGCAGGCCGCGCAGGGCGCCGGAAAGGTCTCGACCGCCGTCCGGCGCGGTCTAGTACTACAAGCGGCTAGCCCAGAGGACACTTAGGTCGTATACTCGGGGTAGGTCCGCCATTAGGCGGCCGAAGCGTCAGGCCGGCGGAGGGAACCGTGGCCAGAAGTCCCGACGGCTACCGTTTCAGGCGGGACTATGTCTGGTGGGTGCTGAGCGCCACGCTGGGGCTGTGGACGCTGTGGAGTCCGGACCTGCTGCGTCCCCTGATGGATCGCCAACTCCAGAACTATTTCGTCCTGGGGGGCCTGTTTGTGGGCGGGGTCACCCTGGGCTTCTTCAAGCCGGACCGGCCGTGGCGCTGGGCGGTGGCCAGCATCCTGCTGCTGCCGCCCGCCGACTTGGCCTGGCTGATCCGCAACCCGCAGTTGACGGCTTTGGACGCGGAGCACGTGATCCGGCACCTGAGTGCCCAGGCGCCCTCTTACCTGGTGCACGCTTTGCCGGTCCTGGTGGGGGCCTACCTGGGCTCGTTCCTGTCGGCGGGAGCGGAGTTGTACTGAGCTAGCCGGAGCTTCCCCGCCGCTTACAAGCCCGGTTCCATCGGCATGGCCAGGGGCGGCTCGCGCAGGAAATCCAGCCGCGACATTTCCTGGACCGCCTCGCGGACCGCCTGCTCGGTGGAAGGCTCCAGGGTGATGACGAAGGGCAGGTCGTGCTTGCTCTCGCAAGGGAGCTGCAAGACCGCCTCCAGGCTGATGTTCTTGGCGGCCAGGATGCCGGCCAGGGCGGCGATGATGCCCGGGCGGTCCTCGACCCGGAAGCGCAGGTAGTAGGCCCTCTTTTGCTGGGTGATGGGAATCGGCCGGTATTGGCCCAGGCGCTCGTGGGCGAAGGGCGAGACGCGCTCCGGGCTGCCGTAGCGAATCTCACGGGCCACGCGCATCAGGTCGCTGACCACGGCCACGCCGGTGGGTCGGGGCCCGGCCCCCCGGCCGTAATAGAACGTGTCTTCGCCGTACAGCCCTTTGACCCAGACGGCGTTATAGGCCGAGCGGACGCCGGCCAGGATGGTGGCCTGCGGGATCAGGGCGGGGCGAACCGACAGCAGCAGGCCCTCGGGGGTCTGGCGGGCCATGGCGAGCAGCCGGATGGTGTGCCCCAGCGCATGGGCGTATTGAAAATCTACGGGGGAAATGCGCCGGATGCCCTCGGTGAAGATGTCCGAGGGCGTGATCTTTTCCCCGAAGGCCAAGGCCGCCAGCAGCGCCAGCTTGGAGCGGGCGTCCCAGCCGTCCACGTCGGCGCTGGGGTCGGCCTCGGCGTAGCCCAGCCGCTGAGCTTCGGCCAGCACTTCCTGGAAGGGCGCCCCCCGCCGCTCGATCTCGGTGAGAATGTAGTTGCTGGTGCCGTTGAGGATGCCGTAGAGCGCCACGATGCGATCGCCCGAGATGCCCTCGCGCAGCACGGCGTGAATCGGGATGCCCCCCGCGACGCTGGCTTCCATGGCCAGATTGATCCCCGCGGCGATGGCCTGCTCCCAGATCTCCGCCCCGGAAAGGGCCATCAGTTCCTTGTTGGCCGTCACCACGGATTTCTTGTGGGCGATGGCGGCCAGGATGATCTCCCGGGCGGCGCCGGTGCCGCCCACCAGCTCGGCGACGATATCCACTTCCGGATGGCTGACCACCCGGCGCCAGTCGGTGGTACGCTCGACCGGACCCAGAGCGGCGGGAATCTCCTTCTGGGCGATCTTCAAGTCGCAGACCGCCCGGACCTGGAGGGGGAAACCCAGTTTCTGGGCGATCTGCGGGCCGTTCTCGGCCAGGATGGCGAGCGTACCGCCGCCCACGTTGCCCACGCCCACCAGGCCTACTCGAACCGCTTGCATAACTTCCTATTGTAGCCGTCGGGGTTGCGTTTCCGGGCGTTTACGGGCGCTGCGCCAGCCGACGGAGCGCCTCCCGCACTTGCTTCAGCCCGGGAAAACAGCGCTCGGCGGCCCGGAATTCCCGGGTATGCACGCGACGGCGGCCGCCTCGCGACTGGGCCGGGAAGCGCAGGTGCAGCATCTCGTGGAACAGAATGAATTCCACCACCTGCCGGGGAACGCGCGGGCTGTCCAGCAGCTTACTGATGACGATGGCGTTGTGGGAGGGGTCCCAGTGGCCCAGGGCGCTGCGCGAGGCCCGGCGGCTCCAGCCCAGCAGGGGGCGCGCCAGCAGGCGGTCGAAAAAGCGCCCGTTGAGATCCTCGAAGATCTCTTCCAGGTTGTAGTGAGCGCCCTGCGGCCCGGAGAGAAACTTCCGCCCCCGCATCTGGCGGACCAGATGGATGCTGCGTTGCATGTCGCGCCGGTTCAGATAAGACCGGTAGCGCAGGGCGTACCGGCGCGGCACCGGCCGGTGAAGCAGTTTGCCCAGCAGGATGTGAAAGAGGGCCTCGAGGACCGGCGCGGGCGCCGCCTCCAACAAGTCGCTGACGCGCAGCTCGAGCCGGCCGTCCTGCAAGCGCGCGAAGCTGTCCGGATTGGCGTAGGGGCGGAAGCGGACGCGGATATCCGGCAGCGGGGTGCGCGGCTTCAAGCCGCGGAACACCCGGGCGCAAATCGCCTCGGGGGTCTCGGCCGGCGAGGCGCTCTCGACTTGCATCTCAGCTTGAATCTAACATAGGAGGTTTGGGCGTTCGGCTGCGCCGAGGGCGCGGACTTGCGCGGGCGCGGCCGGGCCGAACGGAGGAACCGGTTGCTGAAGCGAGCCAAAATCAGCGCCCTGGGCTGCTACGTGCCCCCGCGCGTGCTGACTAACTTTGATCTGGAAGCCATGGTGGAGACCAGCAACGAGTGGATCCTGGAACGCACCGGGATCCGCGAACGACGGATCGCGGATCCGGAGGTGGCCACCTCGGACATGGCGGTGGAGGCGGCCCGCGCGGCCTTAGCCCAGCGGGGCATCCAGGCCTCGGAGCTGGACGCCATCCTGGTCTGCACGGTCACGCCCGATATGATGTTCCCCTCGACCGCCTGCCTGGTGCAGGACCGCATCGGCGCCAAGGGGGCCTGGGGGTTCGATTTGATCGCCGCTTGCTCGAGCTTCCTTTACGGGCTGACCACGGCCGCCCATCTGGTCGGGGCGGGCTCGCACCGCAAGGTTCTGGTGATCGGGGCCGACACCATGTCGCGCATCGTGGACTACACCGACCGGGCCACCTGCGTGCTGTTCGGCGACGGCGCGGGGGCCATGCTGGTCGAGCCGGCCGAAGACGACCGGCTGGGTTTCATGGACTTCCTGAACGAGATTGACGGTTCGGGCGGCGATTTTCTGAAGATGCCCGCCGGGGGCAGCCGCCTGCCGGCCTCCCACGAGACGGTGGAGAAGCGCCTGCATTACGTGCACCAGGAAGGCCAACAGGTCTTCAAGTTCGCCGTGCGGCGGATGTACGAGGTCTGCCGCGACCTGATGAAGCGCAACCGCCTGGAGCCGCGCGACATCGGTTTACTGATCCCCCACCAGGCCAACGCCCGGATCATCACGGCCACCGCCGAGCGGCTGGGATTGAGGCCCGAGCAGGTGGTCCTAAACATTGACCGTTACGGGAACACGACCTCGGGCACCATCCCGCTGGCCACCCAGGACGCTTTGCAGGAAGGCCGCCTGAAGAAGGGGGACGTGGTGCTGTTTGCGGCCGTAGGGGCGGGCTACACGGTGGGCGCCAGCCTCTGGCGGTGGGCGTACTAGAGCCTCCGGTCGGGCCCGGGCCCGCCCGGCGGCCGGGGCGGGGGTCCGGGGAGGCCGGCCGAGGCGAATTTTGCCCCGCCCGGGGCGCTTGACAGCCGCCCGGCGGAGTTGGTAAAGTCTCAAGTTCGTTTCACGGACGTAGGCTGACGGTTGCAGTACTGCGGGTGGAGTGCCTTCGCGTACGGCCCGCACCGGTTACGAGAGAACTCCATGCAGCAGTCGTACTTCATCGTCGTTCTGGCCCATTCCTTGCACGGCAGGCTTCGCAGGGTTCAGGTTCCCCAGCGGGTGGTTTATCTGGTCCTGGGCTTTGCACTGCTGGGCTGCGTGTCCATGTTCGGCTTCGTCTCCAGCTACGTGCGCATGGTCTGGAAGGTGGCCCATTACAACTCGCTGCGGCAGGAGGTCCAATCGCTGCGCACGCGCTACGAGAACCTCCAGCGGGTGGCCGACCAGACGCACGACCAGCTCGCCACCCTCCAGCTTTTCGCCACGCAGGTCTCGGTGGCCTACGGCATCAAAGAGAAACTGGAAGGCCCGGCCGACATTTCCGGGGAGGGCCGGTTGGTGCCGAGCTTCCACGAGTCGCTGGAGGAGTACAACTTTCTGCGCAGCGCCAACCTGACCCGGCTTCGTCCCTTCATGGCGCGCTGGCGGCTGAATGTGCGTCCGAGCATCTGGCCGGTCGAGGGCCGCCTGCAAGGGGCGTGGGGGATGCGCATTGATCCGTTTTCCGGGGAGGGCAGTTTCCACAAGGGGGTGGATATCTGCGCGCCTTACGGTTCTCCGGTGAAAGCTACGGCGGACGGGCTGGTGGTGCAGGCCGGCTACATGAGCGGCTACGGCCGGCTGGTGGTGATTGATCACGGGCAGGGCATGCAAACCTGGTACGCGCATCTGTCGCGGATTTCGGTGATTGCGGGCCAGGAGATCCGCCGGGGAGAGGTCATCGGCGGGGTGGGAACGTCGGGCCGGGTGACGGCGCCGCACCTGCATTACGAGGTGCGCCTGGCGGGCAACCCGATCAACCCGTTCAACTACCTGCGCAGCGCGATGGTGGCCAGCCCCAAGAAGGACCTGCCGTTTTGAGGATTCGGGCCGACCGGGCGAAGGGTGCGCCCGCGGCCGGGGGAGGGCCGTCCCGCCCTGGGAAGGGGCGGCCGAATAGCGTATACTACTGCCTTTGGACTGCTGAATCCGGTTGCTAGGAGCGCCCGATGGCTGCCGTGAAAGCCGTTCCACTGCCGCCGGCCGAGCCGCAGGCCGCGGGAACCGATCCCGAGGCCGATCTTGCCTGGCGTTTTCTGCATTACATGTTCCTGATGCGCGAGGTGGAGGAGCGCATCGAGCGCAAGCTGTACCGGCAGGGAAAGATCGTTGGGGGCGTTTACTCGGGACGAGGCCAGGAGGCCATTTCGGTAGGCGCCGGCCTGACGGCCGAGCCCGACGATGTGCTGTTTCCCTGCCACCGGGACCTGGCCCTGTACTTCATCCGGGGAGTACACCCGCGCCAGGTGTTTGCCCAATACATGGGCCGCGTCGGGGGCTTGACCCGCGGCAAGGACGGCAACATGCACATGGGCGACATGGGGCGCAGGCTGGTGGCCATCATCAGCGCCATCGGCGCGGCGGTGCCGGTGGCGGCCGGGGCGGCGTTGGCCCTGAAGTACCGCGGCTCGTCCAACATCGTCTACGTGTTCTTCGGCGACGGGGCCACCAGCCGGGGCGACTGGCACGAAGGCGTGAACCTGGCCGCCGTGCTGAAGCTGCCCCTGGTGCTGGTCTGCAACAACAACCAGTACGCCTACTCGACGCCGCTGGAGCGGCAGATGGCCTGCGCCAACGTGGCCGACCGGGGACCGGCCTACGGGATCCCGGCGGAAATCGCGGACGGCAACGACCCCTTCGCCGTCTACCGGGCGGTGGGCCGGGCGGCGGCCCATGCCCGCCAGGGCGGCGGCCCTTATCTGGTCGAGTGCAAGACGTTTCGCATGTCGGGCCACTCGGCGCACGACCCGGCCGAGTACGTGCCCAAGCATCTGTTCGAGGAGTGGGCGGCCAAGGATCCCATCCTGCGGACCGAACGGCTCATGCTGGAACGGGGGTGGGCGGACCGGCGGGATCTCGACGAGCTGTACGCCTCGCTGCGTCGGGAGATTGACGAGGCGGTGGAATGGGCCGAAAAGAGTCCTTTCCCGGACCCCTCCGAGCTGAGCGCCAACGTTTACGAAGCGAGCTGAGCCATGCCGGTCACCTACCTGGAGGCCATCCGCCAGGGCATCTGGGAGGAGATGGAGCGCGACCCGGATGTCTTGCTGCTGGGCGAGGACATCGGGGTTTACGGGGGCGCCTTCAAGATCACGGCGGGCATGTTGGAGCGCTTCGGCGAGAGGCGCGTGATTGATACGCCCCTGTCGGAGTCGGCCATCGCGGGCGCGGCCATCGGCGCGGCCCTGCTGGGCCTTCGGCCCGTGGCCGAGATGCAGTTCGCCGACTTCATCTCCTGCGCCTTCGATCAGATCGTCAATTTCGCCGCCAAGTGCCGCTATCGCTGGGGCGCCGCGGTGCCCATGGTGGTTCGGGCGCCCTGCGGGGCGGGCGTACACGGCGGGCCGTTCCATTCCCAGAGCAACGAAGCCTGGTTCGTGCACACGCCGGGCCTGAAGGTGGTGATGCCGGCCACCGCCTATGACGCCAAGGGGCTGATCAAGGCGGCCATCCGGGACAACGACCCGGTGATCTTCTTCGAGCACAAGGCGCTCTACCGGAGGATCAAGCAGGAGATTCCGCCCGGAGACTATACGGTGCCGCTGGGCCGCGCCGCCGTGTTCCGCCCGGGGAAGGACCTCTCGATCATCACTTATGGGGCGATGGTTTGGGTGGCGGCCGAAGCCGCTCAGAGCCTCGAGCGGGAGGGCGTTTCGGCCGAGATTGTGGACCTGCGCACCCTGCTGCCGCTGGACGAGGAGACGGTGCTGGCCAGCGTGCACAAGACCTCGCGCGCCCTGGTGCTGCACGAAGCCACCCTGACCGGGGGCGTGGGCGGGGAAATCGCCGCGCGCATCGCGGAAAAGGCCTTCGAGCACCTGGACGCCCCGGTGGTCCGCATCGCGGCGCCCGACACGCCGGTCCCCTTCAGCCCCCCGCTGGAGGACGCCTTTCTGCCCAACGCCGCGCTGGTGGCCGAGCGGGCGCGGCAGCTCTGCGCTTACTGAAGGGCCTCCGGATCTCCGCCGCCCTCGCCGAAGAATTTATGGGGCGGCTTCTTGGCGGGCGGGCCCCAGAGGCGGCGGGGATCCAACAGGTGTTTGGGGCGGAAGCGCCGGCGGGACCATTGAAAACCGGGTTCGAAGCGAATGCCCAAAAAGTAACCGGTTTCCCGGAAGACGCAGTAGCGGACGCGCCCGACGACTTCCAGCTTGGGATGAGCCAGGCGCAGGAGAGTGTGTTCGGGGATGGGGGTGTCCAGTTGCAGGCAGGCGCCGGAGTGAGAGATGTCTTCCAGGTTGGCCAGCAGATGGCGCTGCCGCCCGGACTCATCGGTCCAGTGGACGTCAATGAGGTCCGCGCAGAGCAAGCGCGGTTCCGCGCGACGCTCCCGCATACATCCCCTTGATCGGCGGAGCCCCGCCGGACTTTAGCAGAACGAACTGCTTAGCCGGTCGGGACGGCGGCCTAAATCCGATTGAACATTTCCACCACTTTTTGGAGAGATTTGTACTGCTTGATTAGGGGAACCATCTTGCTTTCCCGGGCGTCAATCTCTCGGGCGCGCTGAAGCACCGCTTCGGCCTTCTCAGAGGGAACCACTACCACCCCGTCCTCGCCCGCCACGATGATGTCCCCGGGACGCACGGTAACCCCCGCGCACTCCACCGGGATGTCCCGGCCCACGCTGGCCCAGCGCCCCACGCTGGAGGAGGGAACTACCCCGCGGGCGTAGACCGGCAGGGGCAAGGCGCGCAACTCGGCCACGTCCCGCACGCTGCCGTCCACCACCATGCCCGCCATGCCCCGCGCCTTGGCGGTGGTCCCCATCAAACCGCCCAGGGCGGCCACGTCCAGGCTCTTCTCGATGACGATCACGCCGACCTGGCCCGGCCGGGCGTTGTCAATCATCTCGATGGAGTGTTTGGCGCTCAGAGCGGGGGTGGCTTTCTCGGGCGGCGCCGGCCGCAGCAGAGCGGTCGTAGCGCGACCGACGAAGGCCCCCGGCACTTGCGGCCGCACATCGTGGGCCAGGAAGCCGCGCCGGCCGACGACCTGATCCACCGCGTCGGCCACCGAAGCCACGGTGGTCTTCTTGAAACCTTCGATCAGCGGATCCCCGGCGGGGGCGCCGGCTCGCTGGGCGGCTTGGTAGCCGGCGGCCAGCAGCAAGGCCAGGGGAGAGCAAACCAGAAGATGCCTGCGTGCCAGTTTCATGCGGCCATTTTACAACCGGCCTCCGGGGCGGTAGCGCCGCAGGTATTCGCTGCGGGTGGCCAGGCTCATCCGGTCCAGGGCCCGGTCCACGGCCAGGATCCCCTCCAGGTGATCCATCTCGTGCTGGAGCAGTTCGGCCAGCGCCCCGTCGGCCTGTAGGCGTTGAGTCTCGCCGGCCGGATCCTGGTAGCGCAGGCGGCATTGGCAGGAGCGCTCCAGGTACACCAACAGGTCGGGGAACGAGAAGCAGTCGTCCCAGAGGCGAAACGTCTCCGGGCTGAGCCATTCGAACTCGGGGTTGACCAGCGAGTAGGCCCGGCCCTCGAACTCGATGTAGATGACGCGCACCGGCTCGCCGATCTGCACGGCGCTGATGCCCCGGCCGAAGCCGTGCGTGCGGCGGAACTCGGCCAGGGTGGCGCGCAGGTCGCGCAGCAAAAGCCGGAGCTGGTCGGGCGAATCCGCCGGGCGGGAGACCTCGCGCAGCATGGGATCGCCTAACTGGAGAATCCGCCGGGCGGGCATGGCTACCATCCTACAACCGGACGCCCGCCGGTTTCGCTATAGTATTCGGATTCGGCGCGACCATGCGACTTTCCGCCCGAGCTCCCTGCCGTGTAGATATAGCCGGGGGCACGCTGGATATCTGGCCCCTGTACTTGTATCATCCCGGATCGGTGACGGTGAACTTCGCCATCAACCGGTACGCGAGCTGCCTGCTGGAGACCCGCCCGGACTCCCGGATCATCCTTGAATCGCGGGATCTGGCCGGGCGGGAGGCGTTCGATTCCCTGGAGGCCCTCCGCCTGGCCGGCCGCTACCGCCTGCCCCTGGCGGCCCACCTGATCCGCTTCTTCGGCCCGCGCGCCGGCCTGGAGCTTCACACCGATTCGGAATCGCCCGCCGGCGGGGGCATTGCGGGCTCCTCGACCTTGATCATCGCCATCGCCAGCGTGCTGAACCGGCTGACCGGGGCGAACTACGGGCTGGAGCAGCTCCGGGAGATCTGCCAGAACATCGAGGCCCAAATCATTCGCGTGCCCACCGGCTCGCAGGACTACTACCCGGCGATGTACGGGGGCGTGAATGCGGTCGAGCTGAGTCCGGCCGGCGTCCTGCGCAAGGCGATCCCCGTGGATCTGGAGGACTTCAATCAGCGCATCGTGCTGGCCTATACCGGCTCGCCGCGCGTTTCGGCCATCAACAACTGGGAGGTGATGAAAGCCCACCTGGACGGGGACCGCAAGGTGCACCGCAACTTCGACTGCATCGCCGCCATCGCCCAGGCCATGCGCCGGGCGCTGGAGCGGGGCGACTGGAACGAAGCCGGGCGCCTGCTGCGCGAGGAATGGGCCCACCGGCGCCGGAATCACCCGGGCATCTCGACGCCCCTGATAGACCGTTTGGTGCAGCTCGCCCGGCGGGCGGGGGCTCTGGGGGCCAAGGCCTGCGGGGCCGGAGGCGGGGGATGCGTGTTCTTCCTGGTGGAACGAGGCGCGGCGCCCCGAGTGGCCGCTGCGATCCAGCGGGCCGGCGCCGAAGTGCTGCCGGTGCGCGTGGCCGAGCGCGGCGTCGAAGTCCGCAGCGATTGAGAGCGGTGCGCCTATGCTGCGCCTTGCCGAGCACCGCTGGCGGGTGGCGGTCCGGCTGGCGGTCTTTGCCGTGCTCAGCCTGGTGGGGCTGAGGCTGCTGGGCACGGTGCTTTACTGGGTCTCGGGCAATCTGCTTGTCACCAGCGCGCTGGCGGTGTTCCTCTCGGCCGGATTGGCCAATGCGGCCCTGATGCGGGTCTATGAAGGTGCGGGACTGACCGAGGTGGGCTTCGCCTGGACGGCCGCCGGGCGGCGAAACCTGCTGGTGGGCTTGGGCGGGGGCGCGGGCGCGGCGGCGCTGGTCCTGGGCGGCGCACTGCTTAGCCCGGCCGCCGAGCTGGAAGCCGTAGCCGGTGCCGAGGCGAGCTGGGGGACGGCCCTGCTGGTGGGCGTGCTGTTGCTGCTGGGCGCGGTGGGCGAAGAGATGTTGTTCCACGGCTACGGCTTTCAGGTGTTGCTGGGAGCACTGGGGCCGCCGGCCGCCATCCTGCCCGTGAGCGTTCTGTTTGCGCTGGCGCACACCGCCAACCTGGCGATCACGCCGCTGGGAGTAGCGAACACCTTCGGCTGGGGCGTGTTGCTGGGCTACGCTTTCTGGCGGAGCGGGGATCTGTGGCTGCCCATCGGGCTGCATCTGGGCTGGAACTGGGCCCTGCCGTTGGCGGGTGTGCCGCTCAGCGGGTTTACAATGAATGTGACGGGCTACGCGGTGCGCTGGAAGGCCGGGACGCTCTGGAGCGGCGGCGAGTACGGGCTGGAGGCCAGCATCCTGACGACGGCCGTCATCTTGGCGCTGTTGGCCGGCCTGCGAAGGGCTCCGGTGGTGCGCCAGGAGGCCTTCCTGCTGCGGGCTCGGCGGGAGGCCTGAGTGCGCAAGCGATTTCTGGCTCCGGCGCTGGCGGGGGCGGTGCTGGCGGCCGGCGCCCCGGAGAAGGCCCGCGAGCTGAGCCCGGAGGAGCGAATCGAGCTGATCCGGGGCTTGAGCGCCGAGTATGCCACCGCCCGGGTCCTGCTGCCGCGCTCCAAGAAGGCCCTGGCCTTCGAGCCCGGCGGCGCTTACGACAAGGCCGAATGGCAGGCCCTGGCTCGCGAGCACGGCCCGGCCGCCCGGGCGGGGGATTTGGTCCAGATCACCAAGGTCTCGCTCGAGGCCGACCGGATCGTGCTGGAGATCAACGGCGGCTTCAAGGGCGGCCGCAAGTGGTACGAGCGCGTGCAAGTGGGGGTCGGGACGCGCACGGCGCCGCTGGCCACCGGTCCTTACACGGCGGCGCCGGGGGGCACCTCGCTGGCCATCCTGTTTCACCGCCGCCTGCCGCCTATGAAAGCGGCCGAGGTCAAGAAACTGCTGGCGCCGGTGCTGGATTTCGAGAAGCGCTCGGCCACCGAACACTACGTCGAGACCCTTCCTGCCCCGATTCAGCAGGCGATCAAAGACAAGCGCGCCGTCGAAGGCATGGACCGCGAACAGGTGTTGTTGGCCCTGGGCCGCCCGGTGCGCAAGGTGCGCGAGACGGTCGAAGGCCGGGAGCTGGAGGACTGGATTTACGGCCAGCCGCCCGGGCGCATGGTCTTCGTCACCTTTGAAGGCGGCAAGGTGGTGCGCGTCAAGGAGACTTACGCCGGGTTGGGTTCGGAGGCCCCCGCCTTGCCGCCGCCGCGCTGAGGCGGCCGCGAGGGGAACAGCCGGTAGCCGCGATCGGGCGGGAACCAGCGCGCCAGCAGCTCCAAGCGCGCGCGCAGCCATTGCGCGGGGAGGTATTCCGGCCCGGTTCGGATCGTCACGTCGTGCCAGAGGCAGTGCACATACTCGGCGGCCGTTCCGGCGAAGGAGGCCCGTGCGTAAGCCTCCAGCCGGCGCGGGCTGCGGGCCGAGGCCGCCCCGGCCAGCAGCCTTCGTTTGGCCTCCAGGGCCGCCTCGTCAATTTCTCCGGGGACGCCCGCTTGGATTTCGCGCCCGAGTAGTTCCAGCCAGGCGGCGTGTTCGCCGGGTTGCAGCAGCTCCCAGAGCGCCTGGCCGATGGCGAGCAGCAACTCGAGGGCGACGTCGTGCGGCTCGGCCTCCCCCAGTGCAAGGCCGATTTCCAGCCCCTCCGGACCGAGGCGCCAGCGGGAGGTGACCTCGGGCCGCTCCAGGAGGGGCGCGGTCGAGATCAGCACCGGGCCCAGGCGCGCCGCCAGGGCGGCGGGCACGGCGCGCAGGGCGGGGCGCAGGAAATCCCGGATGAGTTCCCTGGGCGTCTCTGGGGAGGGGACGAGGCGCCAGCGGTGAGCGGTCCTGAGCGTTCCGGCCAACAAGCCCATGATGGCGCCGCGCACGGCGCCTTGCGCGTGCGCGCCTCGCGGGCGCCTCAGTCGCTCCGGGCGGCGGGCGGGCGCCGCCGGGCCTCGATGCGCACAGGTCCGATCAATCCCGAGCGCAGCTTTTCGGCCTCGCGCAGGATGTTGCCGTCGTGCCACCAGCGGCTGACGGGGCTGGAGAGGGCGGCGTCGAAGATATTCCAGCGCATCTGGTTGGCGAGCAGGTTGGCCACGATCACCACCAGCTCGTTGCGCCCCGCCCGGGCGGCGCGCGAAATCTCGGCGCGATACGGCGGCCAAAGCAAGGTGTCTACCGGCCGCCCGTTGAGCCAGACTTCGCCCGTGTAGCAGAGCTCGCCCAGATCCAGCGTCAGATGGGCGCCTGCGTAACCGGCCGGCAGCCGGAATTCAGTGCGGTAGACGCCGCGGCCCGAGTACCAATCCAAGCCGAGCTCGCGCCAGTCGCCGGGCCGGGCCGGAGCCGGACCCGCCCGAAACGCGATCGGGGCGCGCAAGCCGTCGTCCGGGCGCGCCAAGCGCACTTTGAGCTGAAGCTCGCCGGGGCCGGGCAGGGAGACAGGGTCTTTGCCGGCCGGCGGCAGGGGCCGGCCGTTCAGGTAGAGCGAGTACTCGCCGCCGACTTCCGGCGCCTCCAGCAAGCGGGCTCCCGGCGGCACGCGCAGCCGGTACCAGATCACGGCAGGCAATGCCTGGCGCCGGCCGTCCAGCGGCAGGTCGCCCCAGCGCCCGAAGGGCGGGTAGGCGAACTGGAAGGCCTCCTGCGGGGGCTCGCTCGGCGCGGCCACCGTCCAATCGCGCGCGGTGTAGATGCCGAGGCGCTGCCGGTCGGGGCCCAGGACCTCGCCTTGCGCCAGCAGGTAACCCTCCCCGCGGACCTCGATCTCCAGCCGGTTGCGGCCCCGTTCGAGCGGCAGCGACCGGAAGGTCTCCGGGGAGAGCTTCCGCCCGCCGCCCACCCGCCGGCCGTTCACCTCGAGGTCGAATTCGCCGTCGGCGACCGCAGTCAGCCAGGCCCCGCTCGGTTGGAAGGGTAGATCCAGATCCTTGCGGAAGCGCAGGCGGGGGCCGCCTAACTGTCCGGGATGCCGCCGGTAGACGTAACGCGTGATCCAGTGCGCATCCCAGGGCGACAGATAGCGGGCGACGCCCTGCCGGGGATCGAGCGCGTCGCGGAGCTTCACGCGGCGCCAGGGCGGCTCGGGCCCCTCGCGCTCGAAACGGAACTCGACCACCGGGACCTCGATCCGCGTCGGGCCGGGATCGGGCTTCCAGACGTAATCCAGCTCGGAGGGGACAAGCTGCAAGGTCCAAGGGCCTTTCAGCTCGATGGGCGGCAGGGCCTCGCCGGGCGCGGCCGGGGGCGGCGCGGCGGCCGGGCTCCCGAAGACGACGTAGTAGGCCTGCCAGGGCAGGAAATCCAGGTCCAGAGTGGATTGCGGCCCGGCCGCCAGCGGCGTCGCGGCGCCGGTCTCGGGGTCCCACTTCTCCGCCGCTCCGGCGGCGCGGAACCGCAAGCGCCAGCGCGCCGGACGCCGCTCGGAATTCACCAGCAGGTACACCTCGCGGCCCTCCGCCGTCCGGTGCAGGTAGCGCAGGGTGTCGCGCGGTCCGGAAAGAATCTCGACGTCGGGCTGGCATCTGCCCCGCAGCCAGGCGATCAACCCGGCGGCGTCCTTGAAGAGCCGGCTGCCGTCGCTGAAGAGGCGCTGGGAGATACGGAGCACTTCCGGGTCCTCGGCGCCGTTCTCGGCCGAATGGCGCGGCGCGGCCCCCAGGGCGGCCACTTCCAGGCCCTGGGCGGCCAGCTCGGCAATGCGCCGATACGCGCGCAGAGAAACCGTTTCGGCGCGGGGCAGCACGAGCACGCGATAGGATTCGGCGCCGATGCGCGCCCGGCCGCCCTCGAGGGCCGAGGCGGCGATCAAGCTGTCGGTGTCCACCAGGTCGCAATCCCAGGGCTCGCGCACCAGTCGGTCCACCAGCTCGACCACCGGCGGCTCGCCCGGCGGGGGATCCTTCATGCCCAGGCTCCAGACCTCCTCGACCGGGTAGAGCACCGCCAGGTCGGCGACATGCCGGCCCTGGCTGCCCAGGAAGGAAAGCCGCCGGATGTAATCCGCGAATTTCTTGAAATATTTCCAGTAAGGATTTTCGTAAAACCAGGAGTTAGGCCAGTCGTCCATGCTGTAAGGCGTGTCCAGGGCGTAGTGGAAAAGGTGAAAAATAAAGTAATTGATGCCGTAGACCGCCAGCATGTTGACGCCGTAACGGGCTTCCTCGAGGGTGATCGGCCAGCCGGCGCCGCCCAGCGCCTCCGCCATGGCGCGCGGCTTGCCGTAGACGTGGGCCACCGAGCTGAGCTGCTTGGGCTTCCAGGCGCCGATCACGCGGGGAAAGGTGTAGCGGAAATCCTCGTTGTCGGTGCCGGGGATTTGGGGATGGCGCCAGGTGCGGAAGTAATCGCCCTGGTCGCGAATCGAATACAGGCCCTCGTTGGTGTGGCCGGTGAGTTTCAAGTTATGGCGCTCGCACCAGGAGGCCAGCCGGCGGAACCAGGCTTCCTCATACAGGCGGGTGAACTCCTCGAAATAGTCGCAGCGGATCTTGATGGTTTCCGGACCGCCGTCCACATACATCAGGGGGAGAACCTTGCCCAGCGCGTACCCCTTGCGGGCGCGGAAGCGCTCTTCCAGCAGGGGGTCCCAGGCCAGCCGGAGATTGAAAATCTCGTCGAAGAACGAGCCCGGGATGGTCCGGCCGAAATGGCGGCCGAAGCGGGCGGCGTACTGCTCGTAGGTATTGCGGAGGAATTCCTCGACCGCGTCCGGATTCAAGTAATTGGGCAGCTCCTCGCGGCCGCGGACCGGCCGGAAGACGAACAGCAGCCACTGACCGGGCGGGGCGTTCCAGACGCCGTCCGGCCGCCGATTGAGTTCGCTCAGATCGGTCAGGCTGCCGGTCTCGATGCGCTCGGGACCGCTCCGGCGGGCGGCGACGACGAAGCGGGCTTCGGGGAAGTCCATTCGGACCGCGGTCGGTCCGCTCACCGACCGGATCTGCGGCTCCAGACCCGTGGCCCGGAAGCGAGCGGGGTTGGCGGCGATGGTGCGGCCGCCGGCGGCGCCGCTGGGCCACTTGTCCTCGTCGTAGATCCAGGTGCGGAAGCCCAGTTTTTCGGCGTGCTCGACGCTAACCCGCACGGCCTGCCAGAAGCCCTCCGAGAAGTAGGGCGTGGCGCTCTGGTCCAGGCCGTTGCGGGCGTGCATGTAAGCGCCGTAGACGCCTTTCTCCAGCATCTGCTCCATCTGCCAGCGGAGCTTTTCCGGGACCAGGGTGCCGTTCCAAGACCAGAACGGCTCCATCGAGTATTCGCGGGGCGGGTCGCGGAAGCGGTCCTGGAGCGCATCGGCCGCCGGGCAGCAGGCCGTAGCGAGCAGGGCGAGCAACCATCCGAAGGCTTTCATCCTGCCCACAGAATAGCAGCCGAGCGCCGGGCCGAGGCCGGGCGGGCCGCCCTTTGTTAAGCTGAACTCTCAGAGCAGAGCTGCCGGGGACGCCATGGCCGCCACGCCAACCTCCCTATCGGAACGTGCGCCGGCGGGGATTTGCGCCGCGGCGGACGCCTGGGGGGAGATCTTCGCCCTGCGGCCGGGCAAAGGGGCGGTGGTCTCGGAAATCAGCGAAGCCACGGCGGCGGCGCCGGTGCCCCCGGAGGAACGGGTCAATTTCCACATCGGCAACCCGGTGGAAGATGCGCGCCTGGTGGAGCGCTACGCCCGGGTGGCGCTGGGGCTGAGCGCGGAGGGACCGGCCGGGGGCGAGGATCCGGCCGGCCGGCTCTGCACCGAGCTGGGCTGGAGCGCCGAGCAGCGGCCGGCGGTGGAATTCCTGCTCGGATTGATCCGCCGCAGCGGCCCGTATCTTCCCCGGGGCGGCTTCCAGCGAAGCAAACCGGGAGAGTTGATCGAGCGTTTGCTGGAGTGGCTCGACCGCCAATCCGAGCCGCTGGCATACGACCTGGGCCAGAGCAGCGGGCGGCGCGAAATCATTCTGGCCTCGGGCGGGGTTGCCGAGACGCTGCGCGTGCTGTTTCACGGCCTGTCGCGCCAACTGGAGCGGTTGCCGGCCTGGATTTTCCTGCACGAGTGCCCGCTGCCGGAGCACCTGAGGGAATTCCCAGGACTGGAGTTGGAAGTGCTGCCCGCGGCGGAGGCGCGCGCCCTCGAGCGCCTGGAGAGCGCGCTGGAGGGCCGGCGGGCGTCGCCTTGTTTCCTGGTGCTGGGCAGGATTCTTAGCGAGGAGACGCGGCGCGTCCTGCGCCGGCTCAGCCGCGACTATCCGCTGTTCGTCGTCGAGGCCAATGACGCGCCCAACCAGGCGTCGCTGGCGCGCGAGGCGGGGATGCTCAACCGCACGCTGCGCTTGCTGACGCCGGGGATCTTCGCGCCGCAGTTGGCGGGCCTCTCCACGGTGTTTGTGGCGGGCTATCACGAGTTCGTGCGCCTGATCGAGAGCGTGCACTTCGAGCTGAAGGGGACGCCGTCGGCCGCCGAGGTCGAGTTGCTCACCTACCTGCTCGGCCGCGACTGGCGGGGGGCGCAGCCCGCCCCGGACGGACAGCCGACGCTCTACGCCGAGAAAGGCCCGCTGCTCGGGCGGGTGCAGGAGGCGCTGGGAGATTCTGTAGCCGCCGTGGATGCCCGGATCGCTCGGCTGGCCGGCGAGCGGGCGGCCCGGCTGGAGGCGGCGCTGGCGGCGGCCGTCGAGCGTACGGCCGGGCTGGCGGCGCGGGCCTGCCGTCCGTTGCGGCGCGTTTGGGCGGAGGAAGATCAGCTGGAGGGACTGGGCTTCCGCGAGATCTTGCAGGAGCTGCCCGAGCGGCGGCAGGATTTGGAGACGGCCTTCCGGGCGGCCTTCCTGCGCCATCATCCCGAGTATCTACCCGAGGCGAGCCTGGTGGTAAGCGGCTCGGCTCGCACGGCGCTGAGCCTGTTGGGATTCCACTGCGGTCTGCGCGAGGCGGTCGTGCCGGATTTGAGCTGGACTTACGAGCACTGCTTCCCGGCGGTCGCCAGCGTGCCGCTGACGGCGGACTTCCAACTGGACGGCGAGCGAATCCTGGCCGTGGTGGAGGAGAAGCTGCGCGGGGACGGCGCATGGCGCGAGCAAGGGGCGGTCGTGCTCAACAACCCGCATAACGCCAGCGGCCAGGTCTTCGCGGCCGAGACGCTGCGGCGGCTGCTGCGGGGCCTGCTGGAGCGCGGCGTGCTGGTGATTGACGATCTCTCCTACCGGCAGGTGGCGCCGGCCGGGGAGTTGATCGGTCCGCCCACCCTGCGGCAGCTCGCGGGCGAGCTGGCCCGGCTGGGTTACATTTCGGCCGAGCAGGCCGACCGCGTCGTCACCGTGCACTCGCTGTCGAAGACCGACTGCCTGGCCGGGGCTCGGCTGTGCGTAGTCGAGATCCGCGAAGCGCGTTTGAGAGAGCGGTTCCGGCAGGTCAATCAGGCGGTGAGGCCCAATTACGGGGCGCTGCTGCTGGCCTACCTGTTCTACCGGCGGGGCGCTCAGGAGGTGAACTCGTACTGGCGGCTGCGCAATGCCATCCTCCGGGAGCGGATGGAGGCGCTCGAACAGGCGGCGCAAAACCTGCCCGCCGAGCGCAACCGTTTCGGCATCACCATCACGCGCCCGGCGGGCGGCATGTACCCGCGCATGACGGTGAACCGGCTGCCGCCCGGCATCTCTCTGGATTGGATCGCTTCGAGCCTGGCCCGGCAGGGCGTAGGGCTGGTTCCGCTTTCCACCTTCGCTCACACTGAGGAGGGCTTGGAGATAGGGCGCAAGTCCTTCCGCCTGACTCTGGGCGGCGCGGACGGCGCCGAGCGCCTGGCCGCCAAGACCCGGCGGGTGTTGATTGATCTGAACCGGATCATCGCCGAGGAGGAGGCGCGCTACAACCGCAAGCGCCCGGCATGGAGGGCGCCCGCCCGTGCGGCGCGGCTGGACCGCGCCGCGCTGGTGCGGGAGTGGGCGGCTATGGAACGCCGGCTGGCCGAGTATTACCGCGAGGCGGCGGCCGAGGAGCTCAAGCGCTTGGGCATCTCGGGCCAACGGGGGCCGGAGAAAGGGCTGCCGGAGGAGTTTTTCCAGGAGCGCCTGGAGGTCTTCCGCCGGCGCTTCCAGGATCGGCTGGAGCTGACCGAGCAGCGGCTGGCGCTGGCCGAGGCCGAAGAAGGCAAGACGCTGCGGGCCTGGCTGGAACAGGAGTTTCAGCCGGACGTGCCCGCTCGGCGCCAGGCGCTGTTTCAGCAGCGGTTGTACGACCGCACGGTGCATCCCACCCAGATGTATTCGATCCGCTCGGAGCTGTGCTGGGAGCGGGTCAGCGAGGCGATCATCGCCGGGGATCGGGACTGGCGGGGGCCGGCGGCCGAGCTGGCGCGCGAGTTGGCCCGCGAGCACCTGGGTCTGAATGTGGCCATCGCCTCCCGCGAGGAGGGCGACGAACTGCTGCTGGATCTGGAGGCGCAGATCGCCGCCGAAGACTGGCTGCGCCTGGGGGCGGACCTGGAGCGGCGGACGCTGCTGTCCTACTGGGGCGACTGGGACGGCAGCAACCGTCCTTCGGGGCAGGGGCACCACCTGGTGGCCAGCGTGCTGATGGAGAACGTGGCGCGCATGGGCCGGCTGTTGACGCTGCTAGTAGGCGCCGATCCGGGGCGGGCGGTGAGTCCGGCTCTGCTCGAAGAAGTGCGCCGCCTGCCCGCGACCAACCGGCGGTTTCGCGCCTTGTTCGACGAAATCAACCAGTTGACTCATCAGCTCGAACGGCGCTACCGCGGCTTGCTGCCCTTCCAACTGGAGGCGGGCTGGATTCGCAAGCTGGGCATGAGGCTTCATGTGGCGCGCGATCCGGTGGTCGTGCTCTGGGAGCATAACGACCGGCTGGAGCGGCGGATGCTGGAGCTGCGCCGGAGGCGGCGGCGGATGCTGGAGTATTACTTCCGCCTCAACCAGTCCTTGCGGGACTGCCTGCGCGCCAACCTGGACGGGTTCCGGCAGCTCGGCCGGCGGCGCGCGCTGGCGCTGGCCGCCTCCTCCTACCGGGATCTGCTCAGCCGGTTCGTGCTCACGCCGCGCATCCACCAGAACATGGTGACTTCGGCCGATCCGTTCGCCATAGACACCACCGCCTACAATCTGACCGAGATCAACGAGATCGCCGGGCGCTACGGCAATCCGGGCATGATCCTGGCTCTTCAGGTGAGCATGTCCACGGAGCCGGAGGCGCTGATTGCCCTGGATCGCAAGCTGCGCGGGCGGCGTGAGGAGGCCCTGCGCTCCGGGGCGGGCGAGATGCCGCCCATCCGGCTGGCCCCCCTGTTCGAGGACCTGGAGGCGGTGCGCGGCCTGCCGGGCTACCTGGACAAGATCTGGGAGTATGCCGTGCAGAGCCGCCGCCTCAGCCAGAGCGCCGGGCAGCGGTTCGCAGAGATCCTCTGCGAGATCTTCATCGCGGGCTCGGACCTCAGCCAGGAAGTCGGACAGATCGCGGGCCTGGCCGCCTTTCGCCAGGCGCGTTTCCAGGTGGCGCGCTGGCTGGCCGAGCGCGGCCTGGTGGGGGAAGTGCGGGTCAAGATGGGCGCGGGCGAACCCATGCAGCGGCAAGGTTGCTATTACGCGCCGATTTCCGGCCGGCCGGCCTTCTGCCTGAATGCGGAGAACGAGGCCCTGTTGGCGCACTGCGTGGGAGCTTCCGCCAAGCGCAGCGCCCGCTACGCGACCACGCCCCTGCTGGGCGTGTTCGCCGCGGAGGATTTGATCACCTTCCAAAGCAATCTCTCGGAAACTCTGCGTCACCTTCCGGTCCGGGAACGGGCCGAGCTGCTCTACCACGTCGGCCGGACGCAGCGCTTCCGGCTCAACGAACTGCGGCGCGCCGCCGAACCGCTGACCGAGACCCGCCTCCGCTTCAGCCGGCGGGGCGTGCAGGAGCTCGAGCGCCTCACCCTGGGGACGCGCGACGAGCTGTTCGAGGAGTTCGTCAAGCTGGCCACGGAGAACTTCCGGCGCATCCTTTACGGCCGGGAGGAGGACGTGGTGGGCATCTACGCCGTCTCCTACTTCGTGGCGCGCAGCCTGCCGCCCCTGCGCGATCGCCCCACCGTGCGCCCGGCCGGCGGGCCGGCGGCCAGCCGCGGGCAGAGGATCCTGGAACGCATCGCGGCCACCATTCCTTTCGCCCGCTATGGCAGTTCGCTGCGGGCGATCGGGCACAATCAGGCTCAGACCTTCCTGCTGGGCGTCAACCAGTTGACCACCGGTCTGTTCCGCTCACTGGATTGGTTCGCGCGGGCCCGCGCGGGGGAAGGCGACGGCGAGAGCCTTCTGGCCGATCGCATCCTGCCCCGTCTGCCCGTGTACGAAATCCTGCACAGCCTGCGGCTTTATCAGGACCTCGAGTTGCGCTGGCTGTGGCAGATGGAACGGGCCTTCCCGGCGGGCAACTCGGCTTTCGCCGCCCTGCGCGAGGACGCCGACGCCATCCGCGGCCTCCTGCCGCTGTTTCAGAAGGAACTGCTGCGGCGGCACGGCCTGCCGGTGGCGGAATTCTTCGAAGGCGACCGTTTCATCCCGCGGCTGCTGCCCGCCCTGCGGCCGGATCTGGCGGTCCTGTTGCAACCGGACCTGTTCAACACCGACGCGGCGGCGCTGCTGGAGGCGATCGGAGGGGCGCCGGCGGCGGCCTGGCGGCGGGAGGTGGAGCGCCTGCTGAGCCTCCCCGAGAAGATTCGCTTCTGGCGCGAGAAGGCCTGGGAGCTGCTGATGGGGCCGGTCTTCGAGCGCGTCTCGCGGTTCGTCGAGCTGGCCACCGCGCTCTATTCGGTGGCGCGGCGCGCTCCGGCGGCGGAAGGCCCTGCGCCGGGGGCGCCGCCGGCCGGGCTGCGGCAAGCAGTGGCGTTCCTGCGCGGAGCGCAGGAGGATTCCTTGCAGCAATTCCTGCTGGCCGCCTTGGAGTATCTCTCGGCGACGCCGCTGGGCGGGCTGGAGCTTCCCGCCAACGTAGTGCGGGCCATGAAGAAGGACGTGGAGCGGCTGGTGCGCATCGAGGAGGCGGTGCTGCCGGCGCGCCGGCAGGACCTGCTGCGCTACTACCTGCTCCAGATCGCCCGCCTGGCCGGCGACAACGGCTGAGCGGAAGGCCGGCGGGCAGCCGCCCGATGTCCGGCGGCCGGTCTGAGGTAGGATCGTTTCGATGAGGAGAATGTCGGGACGGCTGTTGTGGGCCGCGGTGTCGGTGACGGCCGCTTATGCTCTGGCGGGGATCGCCCTGAACCGCGGCGAGCCGGTCAACTCGGTCTGGCTGGTGGTGGCGGCGGTCTGCACCTATCTGCTGGGCTTCCGTTTTTACGCCCGCTTCATCGGCGCGCGAGTGATGGGCCTGAACAACGAGCGGGCCACGCCGGCCGAGCGGCTGCGCAACGGGCACGATTTCGAGCCCACCAACAAGTGGATCCTGTTCGGCCATCACTTCGCGGCCATCGCCGGTCCCGGCCCGCTGGTCGGGCCGGTGCTGGCCGCCCAGTTCGGCTATCTGCCCGGGACGCTGTGGATCATCATCGGGGCGGTGTTGGGCGGCTGCGTGCAGGATTTCGTGATCCTGTTCGCCTCGATGCGGCGGGACGGCAAGTCGCTGGGGCAGATGGCGCGCGAGGAGATCGGCCGGCTGGGCGGTCTGACGGCGCTGGTGACGGTGCTGTTGATCATGATCATCCTGCTGGCGGTGATCGCCCTGGTGGTGGTCAACGCGCTGAAAGGCAGCCCCTGGGGGACGTTCACCATCGCCTGCACGATGCCGATTGCGATCTTCATGGGGCTGTACCTGCGCTACTGGCGGCCGGGCAAGGTGCTGGAGGTGTCCCTGATCGGTTTCGCCCTGGTGGTGCTGGCGATCCTGGGGGGCCAGTGGGTGTCGGAATCGCCCTCCCTGGCGCGCGCCTTCACGCTCTCGGGCACGGCGCTGGCCCTGGCGGTGATCATCTACGGCTTCTTCGCCAGCGCGTTGCCGGTCTGGTTGCTGCTGGCCCCGCGGGACTACTTGAGCACCTTCGTCAAGCTGGGCGTGGTGTTCATGCTGGCGGGCGGCATCCTGCTGGTACGGCCTCCCTTGCAGCTCCCGGCCTTGACGCGTTTTGCCGACGGGACGGGGCCGATTTTCGCGGGCACGATCTTCCCGTTCTGCTTCATCACGATCGCCTGCGGGGCGATCTCGGGCTTCCACTCGCTGATCTCCTCGGGCACCACGCCCAAGATGATCGCGCGGGAGTGGCACGCCTGGCCGGTAGGCTACGGGGCCATGGCTCTGGAGAGCTTCGTAGCCATCATGGCGATGATCGCGGCCTGCGCCTTGCAGCCCGGCGTGTACTTCGCCGTGAACTCGCCGGCCGGCATCATCGGCGAGACCCCCGAGGCGGCCACCGCCACCGTCACGGGATGGGGGTTCCCGGTCACTCCGGCCGATATGGAAGGCTTGGCACGGGACGTGGGCGAGCAGACGCTGTTCCATCGCACCGGCGGCGCGCCCTCGCTGGCTCTGGGCATGGCGCACATTTTCGCCCGCCCCGTCGGCCGCCGCCTGCTGGGCTTCTGGTACCACTTCGCGATCATGTTCGAGGCCCTGTTCATCCTGACCATCATTGACGCCGGCACGCGGGTGGGCCGCTTCATGCTCCAGGACCTGCTGGGTCACGTCTGGAAGCCGCTGGGGCGGACCAGTTGGATGCCGGGCGTGATCCTGACCAGCGCGGCCGTGGTGCTGGCCTGGGGCTACTTCCTTTACCAGGGCGTGCTGGACCCGCTGGGCGGCATCAACTCGCTGTGGCCGCTGTTCGGCATCGCCAACCAGTTGCTGGCCGCCGTGGCTCTGTGCGTGGCCACCACCATCCTGGTGAAGATGCACGGCGCGCGCTACATGGGGATCACCTGCCTGCCGCTGGCCTGGCTGGTGACGGTGACTTTCAGCGCCGGTTACCAGAAGATCTTTTCGGCCCTCCCCCGGGTGGGCTTTCTGGCGCAGGCGGCCGAGCTGGAGGCCGCGCTGAAGGCCGGAGGGGCGGTGAACGTGGCCGAGACGCAGGCGCTGATTTTCAATGCCCGCCTGGACGCCGCGGTCTGCGGCCTGTTCCTGATTCTGGTCCTGGCGATTCTGGCCGATTCCATCCGCGTCTGGTACGGCGTGCTCTCGGGCAAACGGGAGGCCCGCCTGCTGGAGGCGCCCTTCGTGTTGACCCGGTTGAAGGCGGAGGAGATATGAGAACCCTGAAGGATGGCTGGCGGCTGCTGCTGGCCCTGCTGCGCGAGCTGGCCGACGAGAACGCCTACCGGCGCCACTTGGCGGCCCACGGGCGCCGGCACTCGCCCGAGGAATGGCGGCGCTTCTGGGACGAGCGCCTGCCGGCCCGCTTCGTCCGTCCGAGGTGCTGCTGAGATGCTCGGGCTGGCGATCTGGCTGCTGTTGGCGCAGGCGCCGCCCGCCACTCGGGCCGACAACGTGCGCGAGCGGCTGCACGGCGTCGAGGTGACGGATCCTTACCGCTGGCTGGAGGACCAGGAGAGTCCGGAAACGCGGGCCTGGATCGAGGCCCAGAACGCCTACTCGCGGGCGATCCTGGATTCCCTGCCGGCGCGCGCCGCCTTCCGGCGCCGCCTGGAAGAACTCATGCGGACCGACGTCACGCTGATGCCGGTCGAGCGCGGGGGGCGTTATTTCTTCCTGCGCAAGCGGGCCGACCAGGAGCAGTGGGTGCTGTACCTGCGGCGGGGCCGCGATGCGGCCGAGGAGGTCCTGATTGATCCCCATCCCTGGCGCGCGGACCGCACCGCCTCGATCCGGTTGATGGACGTGGCGCGCGACGGGACGCTGGCCGCCTACGGGGTGCGGCAGGGCGGGGAGGACGAGCTGGAAGTGCGCCTCTTCGACGTCGAAGGGCGCCGCGATCTGCCGGAGAAGCTGCCGCGCGCCCGCTATCACGGCGTGGCCATCCAGCCCGACAAGCAGGGCTTCTACTACAGCCGCTACACGCCCGAGGGCCCGCGCGTCTACCACCGCAGACTGGGTGCGGCGGGCGAGCGGGAAATCTTCGGCCGAGGCTACGGCCGGGAGACCGCCATCGGTTGCCGGCTGAGCGAGGACGGCCGGCGCTTGATCCTGCACGTGCTGCACGGCTCCTCGCGCGACCGCAGCGACGTCTTCTTCCTGGATGCGGGCGCGGGCGGAGCCGTGCGGCCGGTGGTGCGGGACGTGCCCGCGGCCTTCTTCCTGCAACCGGCGGGCGAGCAGTTTTTCGTACTGACGAACTGGAAGGCGCCCAACTGGCGGGTCATGGCCGGCCGCTGGGAGCAACCCGGGCCGGAGCACTGGCGGGAGGTGATCCCCGAGGGGCGGCACGTGATCGAGGAGGCGGTGGCGGCCGGCGGGCGGCTGGTGGTGAGCCGGCTGGAGAATGTCCGCTCGCGCTTGTGGCTTTATGAGGCGAGCGGGCGGCGGCTGGGCGAGATTCCTCTGCCCGCTCCGGGCGCGGTGGGAGAGTTGAGCGGGCGCTGGGAGAGCGGCGAGGTCTTCTACAGCTTCGGCTCCTTCCACATCCCGCCCGCCATTTACCGGCTGGAGACGGCCGGCGGCCGGCGCGAGATCTGGGAGCGGCGCAAGGTTCCCCTGCGCAGCGAGCGGTTCCGGCTGGAACAGGTTTGGTATCGCTCCAAGGACGGGACGAAGATCCCGATGTTCCTGTTGGAGCAACGGGGGTCCGGGCAGCGCGGCCCGCGGCCCGCGCTGCTCACCGGCTACGGCGGCTTCAACGTCAACCTGACGCCCGCCTTTTCGGAAATGGCCGCGGCCTGGGTCGAGCGGGGAGGCATCTTCGCCCTGGCCAATCTGCGGGGCGGGGCGGAGTTCGGGGAAGCCTGGCACCGGGCGGGCATGCTGGCCAACAAACAGAACGTCTTCGACGATTTTCTGGCCGCCGCCGAGTGGCTGATCGCTCGCGGCTACACGGACTCCTCCCGGCTGGCGATTTACGGCACATCCAACGGGGGACTGCTGGTGGGGGCGGCCATGACCCAGCGGCCGGAGCTGTTCGCCGCCGTGGTCTGCCGGTATCCGCTGCTGGACATGCTGCGCTACCACCGCTTCCTGGTGGCGCGCTACTGGGTTTCCGAGTACGGTTCGGCCGAGGACCCCGAGCAATTCCGCTGGCTGTACGCCTACTCACCCTATCACCGGGTGCGGGAAGGCGTGAACTATCCCGCGGTGTTGCTGGTTACCGGAGACGCCGACACGCGCGTGGCCCCGCTGCACGCCCGCAAGATGGCGGCGCGGCTTCAGGCGGCCAACGGGGGAGACCGCCCGGTCTTGCTGCGCTATGACGTGCGGGCGGGACACTCGGCGGGCCTGCCGGTCTCCCAGCGGGTGGCGGATCTGGCTGACGAGCTGGCCTTTCTGTGGCGGCACACCGGCGGCCGCTGAAGGCCCCGGGCGGCTCAGGCCGACAGGGGATGGTCGCGGCGGCGCAGCGGGAAGTAGACGCGGCCGCCGGTGCGCTGGGATTCGTAAAGGGCCATGGCCATCTCGATGGTCCAGCGAGCCTGGCGGCCGCTGGAGCGCGGCTCGCGATCCTGCTCGATGGCTTCCAGCAGATCCGCCACCAGGGCGCGGTTGGCCTGGTGATCGTCGCGCGGGGGCGGATCGCCCGGCAGGCGCAAGCGCTCCCAGGGGGCGTCGGTCCACCGCTCGCTGCGGCAGATGTGGACGATGGGGTCCATGCCGGCGCGGATGGTCATGATGCCCCGGCTGCCGTAAAGGTCCAGTCCCCAGCGCAGACCGCTCTCGGCGTCGCTCGGGCAGGAAGCGAAGTAGCCGGTCAGGCCGCCGGGGAAGGCGAACATGCCGACCACGGCATCGCCCGCGATGGGCCCCAGGCCTTCGGACCCCTCGCGCACGTCGCGCCGCCGGATGTCTTCGCCCCGGGCGGTGACGCGGCCGGCCGCCCACAACGGATCGCCCGCAAACTGGCGCATGAGGTCGAAGACGTGCGAACCCAGCACCATCAGATCTTCGCCGCCGGAGCGCCGGTCCTCCTTGCCGCGGCCGCGCAGCTCGAGGAGCCGCCCGATGGCGCCCTCGGCCAGCCGCTGCCGGGCCAGATCCAGGATGGGCGCGATGCGCATCTGATGGGCCACCGCCAGCTTGACGCGCGCCCGGTCGCAGGCCTCGATCATGCGATCGCACTCGGCCGGGGTGCGCGCCATGGGCTTTTCCAGATAGATCGAGGCGCCCGCTTCGGCCGCCGCCAGAACCATTTCCAGATGGCAGTCGGCCCAGCGGGGCGCGATCGAGACCACGTCGGGGCGCTCCCGGCGCAGCATTTCGCGGTAGTCGGCGTAGGCGGCGCGAACGCCCAGGCGCTCGGCGGCCTTCTTCAAGCCCTCCGGGTTGTCGTCGGCCACGGCCACGATCTGAACGTTGGGGACGAACTTCCAGACCATGTCCAGCAGGTGTCCGTAGCCGCCGCGCCCGGTGCGTCCGATGACGGCGACCCGATAGGTTTTCATGGCGATGGCGCCTCCCGATGCTCGGCTGCGCGCAAGGCGCGCAAGGTCTCGCGCGCGATGAGCAGTTCCTCGTTGGTGGGAATGACCCAGACGCGCGTGGGGGCGTCCTCGGCCGAGATCTCCATCTCGCGGCCCAGGGCGGCCTGGTTGCGCGCCGGATCCAATCGGATGCCCAGGGCGTCCAGCGACTCGCAGGCGGCCGCGCGCACCTGGGGCGCATTCTCTCCGATGCCTCCGGTGAAGATGACGGCGTCCGCGCCGTTGAGCACGGCGTAGTAGGCGCCGATGTACTTGCGGAGGCGGTAGCAGAAGACCTCCACCGCCAGGGCGGCGCGCGGGTGGCCGCGGGCGGCCTCTTCCAGCAGGGTGCGCATGTCGTTGGAGAGGCCGGAAATGCCGTACAGGCCGCTCTCTTTGTTGAGCAGGGCGTCCATGCGTGGGACGCTGAAGCGCTCCCACTCGATCAGGTGCAGCACGGCGGCCGCGTCCAAGTCGCCCGAGCGGGTGCCCATGACCAGGCCTTCCAGGGGCGTCATGCCCATCGAGGTGTCCAGGGAGCGGCCGCCGGCGATGGCGCACATCGAGCAGCCGTTGCCCAGGTGGCAGGTGATCAGGCGGAACTCCTCGACGGGGCGGCCCTGAAGCTGGGCAAAGCGTTCGGCCATCCAGCGGTGCGACGTGCCGTGAAAGCCGTAGCGGCGCACCCGGTGGCGGGCGCACAGCTCGTAGGGCAAAGCGTAGGTGTAGGCTCTGGGGGGCAGCGTCTGGTGGAAGGCGGTATCGAAAACCGCGACGTGGAGGGCTGCGGGCAACAGGCGGCGGGCGGCGAAGTAGCCGCTCAGGTTGTGGGGATTGTGCAGCGGCGCCAGCGGCGCGCAATCCTGAATGGCGCGCACCACCGCTTCGTCCATCACGGCCGGCGCCCGGAAGCTCTCCCCGCCGTGCACCATGCGGTGACCCACCGCCTGGATCTGCGCCCAGTCCTCCAGGGCTCCGACCCGCCGGTCCCGCAGCGCTTCCAGCGCCAGGCGAATGGCCTGGTTGTGATCCGGCGCCGAGGCGGCGAAACTCAGTCGGGTTCGGCCCGGCAGCTCGCAGGAGATCGTGCTCTGGCCGGCGCCGATCGGCTCGAGGAGGCCGCGAGCCAGGGTGCGTTCCTCGCCCGCTTCCGTCCGGATGAGCGCGAACTTCACCGAGGAGCTGCCGCAATTGAGCACGAGAACCTTCACGGGTGCAGCCTCCTCAGCCCGGGGCGCCCGCGGCCTGCAAGGCGGTGATGAGCGAAACGCCGTAGACATCCTCGGCCGTGCAGGCGCGCGAGAGATCGTTGGCCGGGCGGGCCAGGCCCTGAAGGAAAGGACCGAAGGCGGCCGCCCCGGCGAAACGCTCGACCAGCTTGTAGCAGATGTTGCCCGCGTTGAGGTTGGGGAAGATCAGGGCGTTGGCGCCGGCGGCGACGGCCTCGGCGGCGTCCTGGGCGCACAGCGTAGCCAGACCGGGCGCGCGCCGGCCGATCTCCTCCAGGGCGCGGGCCGCTTTCCGGGCCTGGCGGTCGTCGGGGACCGCCTCGAGCGAGCAGCCGAGCATGGCCACTTTGGGCTCCGCTTCGAGCAGAGTGCGAACGCTGCCGGCGGCCGCCAGGGCGATCTCGGCCAGCTCCTCCTCGGAGGGGTCCACCACGACGGCGCAATCGGAGAACACCAGCAGCCCGCCCGCTCCGAAGCAGCGCCGGCGGACCGCCATGACGAAGAAGCCGGAGACGGTCCGCACGCCGGGCGCGGTTCCGATGGCGTGCAGTGCGGCGCGCACCGTCTCCGCCGTGGTGGTGGAAGCGCCTCCCACCGTGCCGTCGGCGTCCCCGGCCGCCACCATCAAGGCGGCAAAATACAGGGGATGCCGGGCGATGCGGGCCGCCTCGCGTTCGCTGAGGCCTCGGGCGCGCCGGCGCCGGTAGTACAGGGCAGCGTAGCGGGGGGTCTCGGGCGAGGTGTCCGGGTCCACGTAGCGCAGATCGCTGCCGGCGGGCGCCCGCCCCACCAGGATGGGTTCGGCCAGACCTTCGCGCGCCAGGCGGCGGGCGGCGGCCACGATGCGCGGGTCGTCCCCTTCCGGGTAGACGATACGCTGGGGCCGGGGCAGGCGGCGCAGGCGCTCGATCTGCGCGTTCAAGAACTCGACGGCGGCCGGAGGCAGAGGCACAAGCCGAATATTGTATCGGGTCGCGCGGCGCTTCAGGCCCGCACGCGCGCCACCACCAGCGTGAGGTCGTCGTGCGGCTCGGAGCGCCCCACGAAGGTGCGCACCCGGGCGAGGATGTCGTCCCGGAGGTCGGTGCAGGAGCGGCCGCCATGGTCCAGCAGGGCGGCGCGCAGCCGCTCTTCGCCGAATTCCTCGCCCGCGGCGTTGGTGGCCTCGACGACGCCGTCGGAGTAAATCACCAGCAGGTCGCCGGGAGCCAGCTCGACCGCCGCTTGCCGGTATTCGGCGCCGGCCAGCACGCCCAGCACGGGGCCGCCCTCGCGCAGGCTGCGGATCTCCGCGCTCTGGCCGCCGAGGACCAGGGCGGGCATGTGCCCGGCGTTCACGTAGCGAAGGGTGCGGGTTTCCGGTTCGTAGTAGCACCAGAACAGGCTGGCGAAGCGCTCGGGTGCGGTTCGGCTGCGCAGCAGCTCGTTGAGCGAGCGGGAGGCAGCCTCGTGTTCGGCCGGCGAGTTCAGCCAGCCGCTGGAGTGCACCACGCCCAGCAGCACTCCGGCCACCACCGAGGCGGGCAGGCCCTTGCCGGCCACGTCGCCCAGCACCATGGCGATGCGGCCCTCCTCGGAAGCGAAGACGTCGTAGAAGTCGCCGCCCACCTGCCAGGCGGGAAGACAGCCGGCCGCGAAATCCAGGGCTTGCAGGCGCACGTCGGGGGGAGGCAGCAGCTCTCTTTGCACACGGCGGGCCAATTCGGTTTGCTGCTCCAACTGTTTTCCCCGCACGTAGTCCGGGAAGCGCAGCCAGAGGATCACCATGGAGGCCACCAGGCCGAGAGCGGCCGTGGAACTGACGATGAGGTTGGTCAGCAGGCGGCCGAAATTGGCCGTGGCGCCCGCCCAGTACAGCGCCACTTCCACAAAGCGGGGGCCGGGTCGCGGGGCGGGCGCGCGCACGCTCTCGGCGGCCCCGGGCGGCGGGGGAGGACGGCGGGGAAGGCGTAAAGGCAAGACCGTGACCAACACCCGGCCGCGCGGCGTCATGCGGACCTCGGAGACCGGCGTGGCCAGCTCGAAAGCGGACCACAATCTCTGGGCCGAAAAAGGTTCGCCGACCGGTTCGCCTTCCTCGACCAGGCTGCGGCCGGCCGCGTCAATCACGCGGATCCAGGCCAGGCGGTTGCGGGCTTCTTCGCGCAGCTCGCGCAGCAGGTCGGCCAGCTCGGCCGCCTCGCGGATTTCCTGCCGGCGCGCTTCCCGCTCCAGCGCGGCCACGTAGCGCTGCGCTTCGCGCCGCAACTCGGCGGCCACCAGCAGACGGGAGACCTGGTAATAGGTGGTGACCGATTGGGCCAGCAACAGCAGCCCCAGGAACGAGCCCGCCGCCAGGGCCAGGTAGAACCACAGGAAACGCGGCCGGAATCGGACCATGCACCATTCAATAGCCGCCGGCCGGGGGTTTGTCAACCGCGCAGGCGCAGATGGGTCCCGGCCGCGCGGCGGGAACCCGTTGACCTGTATCCCGGCCCGAGGCTAAACTGAGGGAAGCTTTTTGCGAGGGTGCTGGCGGCGAGCGGACGAGGAGGGCAATCTGGGAGGTGCCCGCCCCCTTCCCCGCCTAACCGACACGCCTCTGGGAGGAGCGTGAGATGAAGGGTGTTTCCATGGGCATTCACCAGAGCCGGCGCTGCATGGCCTACGCCGCCAAGGCGGGCGGGGCCGCCGGATCCGAGGACTTGATTCTGAGCGTGCCGGTGGGCGCGGGCGGCGCCATCTATGGCCCCGATGTCGTTCGGGTCCAGAGGGCGCTCAACCAAATCCCGGCCGAGTACGGCGGGGCATCGCCGAAACTGGTCGAAGACGGGAAGGTGGGGAAGAAGACCTTGGCGGCAATTTCCGCCTTCCAGAAACGACACTTCGGCTGGTCCGACGGCCGGGTGGACGTGATGGGCAAGACGCACGCCAAGCTCAGTTCGCTGCTGCCGGGCAAGATCAAGCGCATGACCACCGCCCAGCAATATCTCTCGCAGGCCCAGCAATGCATGTTGGCGGCGCAGGCCGGCCTGTTGAGCGCCGGCGTCGAGTTGCTGAGCGGCGGGGGCTTGTTCGGGACGCACAACCTGGATCTGGCCGACAAGCATTTCGATATTCGCAAGTCCGCCAGCCCGGCGGCGGCGCTCGGCCAACTGGGCCAGGTGTTCGCCAAGATGCTCGGGGTCTTTAGCAAGCCGGGCGGCTTGTGGGGCTGGATGGCCTTCGAGGCGGAACCCTTCACCAACCCCAATTTCTACGCCTTCACCTGGTGGGGCGGCTATTATCGCTCGGGACAGTACGCCGGATGGCAGCGGCTGGACACCGTCTACCTGAGCGCCTTTTACGACCAGGCGAGCGACGACAACCGGATCCAGACCATCGTGCACGAGCTGGCCCACTTTGTCGGCCCGACCGGGGGCGATCTGATTGACGACTACGCCTACGGCCAGTACTGGGATGCCAAGATGAAGGCGCTCAGTCCTTACCGGAAGCAGCACAACGCCGAGAGCATCGCCAATTACGCCTTCGAGGCGCGGTTCGGCCGCGCGCCGGTCTAGGGCGAGCTCCCGCTTCCGGTTCCCCCGCCGGGCGCGTGCGTTAGCATGAACGTAGGCGCGCCCATGCGAAGGCGGGTTCGAGCGTTCTCCCGGGAGCTGTGGCCGTTGCTGGCGCTGGCCCTGCCGCTGGCTCTGGTGGCCAGCGCGCTGGCCACCCTCTCGCGGCTGGACGAACTGCGCGAGCTGGACCTGCGCAGCCGGGCGGCGGCGGTCGCCGCGCGCCTGGAAAGACTGCCCGCTTCGGCCGAGGCTCTGGACTCTCTGAGCGAGGAGGAACCCGCCCTGATCGAGGTGCGCCTGTTCCGCCGGGAGGAGGCCGGAGAGGAGACGGCGCGCCTGGCGCCGTTGTGGGAAGGACGGGAGCTGTTCCGCACCGAGCGGCTGCGCCTGGGCGGCGTGGAGATCTTCCGCGCTTACATCCCGGTGCACGCCGGCCAGCAGGCTTGCGTGGCGCGCATTGATCTGGCGGCCGGGGCGGCCGACTGGTTGCTCGAGCCGGCCCGCCGCAACGTGATGGTGGCGGCCCTCAGCGGGCTGGCGCTGGTGCTGCTGGCGCTGTACGCGCTCTGGAGTCTGCGGCGCACCGCCCGGCTGGAGCGGCGGCAACTGGAACTGGAGCACCTGGCGCGGCTGGGCCAGATGTCGGCCGCGCTGGCCCACGAGATCCGCAACCCGCTGGGCACCATCAAGGGGTTCGCCCAACTGGCGGCCGAGAAGGCGACTCCCGAGGCGGCCGCCCTGCTGGCGCCGGTGCTGGACGAAATCCGGCGCCTGGAGCGGCTGGTGTCGGACCTGCTGCTGTACGGGCGCCCGCCGCAGCCCAACCTGCGCTGGGTGGAGTGGGACCGGTTGGCCGGGGAGATCGAGCGCGCCGCGCGGGAAGCGGCCTCCGGCCGCCCGATTCGTTTCGTGCTGGCCGGGGGCGGTGTGCGCTTGAAAACCGATCCCGATTTGCTGAAGGCGGCCTTGCTGAATCTGGTGCGCAACGCGATCGAGGCGCTGGAGGAAAGCGGAGGCGAGGTGCGCCTGGAAATCGCGGCGCCGCCGCGAGGAGCGGTGGTGGTGGCGGTGGAGGACGACGGTCCCGGCCTGTCGGAGGAGGCTCGGGCGCGTCTGTTCGAGCCCTTCTACACCAGCAAGGCTTCGGGCACGGGTCTGGGACTGGCGATCAGCAAACGGCTGGCGGAAGCGCTGGGCGGGGAGCTGCGGATCCTGCCTGCCGAACCCCGGGGCGCGCGGGCGGAGTTGGTCTTTCGGGAAATGGAGCGGGAGGCGGTAGCGGCCCAGGAGCCGTCAGTATGGAAGAGATCTTAGTGGTGGATGACGATCCCGGATTCCGCCGCCTGCTGGAGACCATCCTGCGGGGCGAAGGATACCGGGTGGAGAGCGCCGGATCGGTCCGGGAGGCCCTGCGTTGGGGCGCGGAAAAGCGCTTTGCGCTGGTGCTGTCCGACCTGAAGCTGCCGGACGGGGACGGGCTGGCGATCCTGCGGCGTTTCCAGGAGCTGGCGCCGCAGACGCCCTTCGTGATGATCACGGCCTTCGGTACGGTCTCCAGCGCGGTGGAGGCCATGAAGCTGGGCGCGGTGGATTTTCTGGAGAAGCCGCTGCGCAGCCCCGAGGAGCTGCGGCGGTTGGTGGCTCGCATCCTGGGCGAGCGGGGCGCGGCCGCGGCCGGCGGGCCGGCGCCCGCGGGGTTCGCCTGTCCGCCGATGATCGCCGAGGACCCTGCCATGCGCGAGGTGCTCGAACTGGCGCGCAAGGTGGCGCCCACCAACGCCACCGTGCTGCTGATGGGCGAGAGCGGCACGGGCAAGGAAGTCCTGGCGCGCTGCATCCACCACAACAGCCGGCGGGCGGGCGCGCCCTTCCTGGCCTTGAACTGCGCGGCGCTGGCCCCCACGCTCATCGAGAGTGCGCTGTTCGGTCACGAGAAGGGCGCCTTCACAGGAGCGATCGCCCAGCACCAGGGCGTCTTCGAGCGCGCGCATGGCGGCACGCTCTTTCTGGACGAGGTGGGCGAGCTGGACGCCGGCTCCCAGGCCAAACTGCTGCGCGTGCTTCAGGACCGCACCTTCGAGCGGCTGGGCGGGACGCGCCAGATCCAGGTGGACGTCCGCCTGATCGCGGCCACCAACCGGGATCTGAAGAAGTTGGTGGAGCAAGGCAGGTTTCGGGACGATCTGTACTACCGGCTGAGCGCCTTCCCCCTGGAGATTCCGCCCTTGCGCCGGCGACCGGCGGACATTCCGGCCCTGGCGCGCCATTTCCTGGCGCGGGCGGCGCACAATCTGGGCAAGCCCCAACCGGCGCTGAGCGAGGGTGCGCTGAAGGCGCTGCTGGGCTACTCCTGGCCGGGCAACGTGCGCGAGCTGGAGAACCTGATGGAGCGGGTGGCGATCCTGTGCGAAGGGGAGGTGCGCGCCGAGGACCTGCCCATCGCCAGGGCCGAAGGCGGCGAGCGCCCGGTGCGCTGGAAGCAGATTGAGAAGGAAGCCATCCTGGAGGCGCTGCGGCGAAACGGAGGCAACCGGACCAAGACCGCGCAGGAGCTGGGCATCAGCCTGCGCACTCTCCAATACCGTTTGAAGGAGTACGGGATCCGGGGCTAGCCGTCAGGCGCCCATCTCGACCACCGCTTCGGTGATCTGGCCCAGATACTTGCCGTCGCGCACCACGTCGGCTGCGATGGCGAAGCGCGGGCCGGGGGGCGTCCAGTCGGGCGGGATGGAAATCTCGACCGGGCGCGTGGTGAGCCCGCCGGGGGCGGCGTCGAAGCGCAGCACCTCGGGCTGCACGCTCCATTCGGCCGGGGTGAGCAGCGCGATCTCCATCGCCATCGGCCGGGTGTGATAGTTCCGCACGCGCACCTGAAGCCGCTGGGAACGGCCGCGGGCGGCCAGGATCTGGTAGGGGTAGATGCTCACCCAGCTCGGATCCAGCCCGAAGTCGGTCTCCCCTTCGGGAAGCAGGTCGCGAAAGAGCTGCTGCTGGCGGAGCATCTTCTTTTCGGTGGCCTGCAGCAGGGCGGCGTCCACCGGGAAGGGGCGGCCGTGGCCGGGACAGATCAAGTTAGGCCGGCGGGCGATCAGGGCCCGGATGGACTTCAGGTGACTGTCGTTCTCGACGTGATTGCGGAAGATCAGGTTGTGGCGCATGGTGCCGTCGTTGCGGGGATTGGGCATGAAGAAGGCGTCGCCCGAGAAGGCCACCCGTCGGCCGTCGAGTTCGACGAACAGGGCCATCTGGTACTCGGTATGGCCGGGGTTGTGGGCCACCTCGAACTCGAAGCCCTCCCAGCGGAACTTCTCGCCGTTGCGGAAGGCGCGCGAGATCTTGAAGGGTTCGCCCAGGATGCAGCCCAGGTTGTAGCCGCGCGGGTTCTGGAAGACGTCCACCATGTTCTCGTAGCACCAGATTTGGGTGCCGTAGTGGCGGATGAGGTGGGGAAAGCCGTTGATGTGGTCGTCGTGCATGTGGCTGGGCATGGCCACCTCGATGCTCTTGAGGCCGAAGTTGCGCTTCAGCTCGGCGATGGAGTGTTCGACGAAGCGGATGCGGTCGTTGACCGCAGTGGCGCGCTCGAAATTGGAGAAGTGGACGCCGGAGGGGGCGCCGTAGTCAATGAACATGGCCTTGCCGCTGTCGGCGATGATGGCGTAGAAGCTGGAGGTGGTCTGGTGGAAGGCCACCAGGTGGGGGCTGACGGTCAAGGGCTGGTTGGAGAGGGTGGGTTCGCCGACCTGGAAGCGATAGTATTCGGTCAGCCGTTCGATGGTGCGGCCGATGGCCTGGTCGGGATCCCGCAGGGGCGCGCCGTGGGAGGGGCAGAGCAGCTCGGGCTTGTGCTCGCGCAGTTGGGCCAGGGAGTAGATGGCCAGATCCACGCCCTCGCTGCCGCCGTAGTTGACTTGGGTGTCGTAAAGGTTGAGGATTTTGCCCGGGGCGAACATCAGATCGCCCGAGAAGGCGACCTTGCGGCCGTCCACGGCCGCCAGCAGGGTGAGGGAGCCCAGGGTGTGGCCGGGGGTGGGCAAAACAAGAAACTCGAATTTGTTCCAGCGGAAGAGGCTGTAATCGGCCAGCGGGCGGGCCACCCGGATGTCCTCGGCCGGGGTGTTGAAGTCGTTGCGCACGTAGTAGAGGTGGAAGACCCGCCGGTTGCGCCAGAAATTGCCGGCTTCGGCGAACAGGTGGCGTTCGTGCTGGGGGACGGCGATGGGGATGCCGCGTTCCGCGGCCCGCCAGTCGCCCTGGCATTGGTCGCGGTGATGGTGGGTGTGCAGGATCCAGTCCACGCGGCGGATGCCCAGCTCGCCCAGATGGTCCAGGATCTTGCCGGAACCGAAATCAATCAGGACGCAGGCGTCGCCCTCGCGAACCAGGTAGACGTTGCAGGTGTCTTCGAACAAGAAAAGGTTGTCGCTGAGCCTCTGAGGGCGCCCGGACGGGGCGAAACCGCTGCGGCGGTAACCGCCTGCCGGACGGCGGTTCGGGGGCTGGACCTCAGCTTCGGCGGCCAGGCCGGGCGCGGCGGCCAGGCCGGCGGATTCCAGAAAACGGCGGCGTGTGGTGCGACTCATGGCTGCCAGTGTACACCCGAGGCGGCGGCGAAAAAACCCTGAGAGGTCCCGGCCTGCGGGGCCACATAGCAGATGACATCCGTGGCGAGAGCAGGTTCCAGCGGCGTTTTTGTCGGCAAAGGCGGCCTTCCCGGGCCGACCCTTCCCAGTTGGACGCGCGCACCCGATGGCGATGCACCCGAGCGAACCCGTGGGGCCCAGCCCGCTTCATTTGCTGCAAGCCCTCTGGAAGCAGAGGGCGCGCTGGGCCTTGCTCTGGCTGCTGGCAACGGCCGCCGTGCTGGCCGCAGTCTGGCTGATTCCGCCGCGTTACAGAGCCGAGGCCATCCTGGTCCTCGAGCCGGCGCGCCCGCCCGGGCGCGCCTCCGGCCTTCCTACTGACTCGGAACTGCGGGCCCGGCTGGAGCTGGTCCGCTTGAAGGTGTTGCGCCGCGAGCGGCTGCTCGAGCTGCTCAAGCAAGCCTACCCCAAGCTGGTGGAGGGATGGGCGCCCGCCCAGGAGCCGGAGCGTCTGGAGCGGTTGCGCCGGCGCATCACCGTCGGCACGATCCCGGAATCGCGTAGCGGCCGCTTCAGCGGCGTGCGGGTAGCCTTCGAGGGGAACGACCCGGCGGCCGGCGCCGCGGTCGTCAATCGCATCGCCGCCGCTCTGGCGCAGGAGTTCCGGCCGGCGGCCGGGCGGGCGGAGGAGACGTCCCGCCTGAGCCATCGGGTGACGGCCGCCTGGAGCCGACTGGCCGAGTGTCAGGATGCGCTGCGCAGCTTCGAGGCAGAGCAAGGCGGCGACCTCGAGCAACGGGAGAAATCCCTGGTGGCCGAGCAGGCCGGTCTGCGCGGCGAGCAGGCGGCGCTCGAGCGCTCCCTGGCGCGTGCGCTTCAGGAGCGGGAGCGGTTGGCGCGCGCTCTGGCCGAGGCTGAAAGGCAGGCCGCGCGCACGGCCCCGCCGCCTGCGGCTCCGGCCGTGCGGAGTTCCCCCAACGAAGCCCGGCAGCTTCGCGACCGCCTGGCGGCGCTGCTGGCGCGTTACAAAGAGGCTCACCCGGACGTGCGCCGGCTGCGGCAGGAGCTGGCCTGGGCCGAGGCGCTGCGAGGCGGACAGGGGGAGGCTCCGGAGGATTCCCGCCCGGATTCCGCCGCGCAGGGGCGCCCGTCGCCGGGCGAGCGGGAGACGCTCGAACGCCTGCGGCAAGAGCTGGTTCAGGCCGAGCAGAAGGCGCGGGAGCTGGCGGGCGAAAAAGACCGGCTGGCGGAAGCGCTGCGGTCGCTCGATCAACGGCTGGCGGAGCTACCGGATCTCCGGCGCCGGAGGGCCGCGCTGGCGCGCGAGTGCGAATTGGCGGAGCAAGACTACCGCGCCGCGGCGTCGGCCCGGCAGCAGGCCGAGCTGGAGGCCGACCGGCGGGCCCAGGATGCCGAGCCCCGTCTGGTGCTGCTCGAAGAGGCTCTGGCGCCCGCCCGGCCGCTTTCGCCCAACCGCCGGTTGCTCGGCTTGCTGGGGGCGCTGGCGGCGTTGTTGCCCTGCGCGGCCGCCGCCGCAGGGCGGGAGCTTGATCCCAAGACCATGCTGGCGTGCTTGGGCTTGGCGGCGCCGAACCACAACGGCTTTGGGGCTGCGGGCGCCGACGGCTCGCCGCTGAACGGGCGCGGGGCGGCAAGCGCCGGCTGAGTGGCCGGAGCGGCGCCGCTTGGGCCGGCCTCGCTCCGGTTACAATGAAGTTCGGTCCCCATGATCCAGACCCTGTTCGGCTCCGTCGAGGCCTCGCCTTCGCTGTTGGACCGCCTGAAGAGCGGCATCCAGAAAACGCGCGCCGGTCTGGTGTCGCGCCTGGAGGACGCGCTGGCGGGGCGCAGGGAGATTGACGCCGAGCTGCTGGACGAACTGGAGGCCACGCTGATCGGGGCCGATATCGGCGTGCGCACCGCCAGCGAGATCCTGGATCGGATCCGCCGGCAAGTGGACCGGCGGCTGCTGGCCGACGCGCAGGAGTTGCGCCAGCTCATCCGGGAGCATTTGGTGGAGGTTCTGCGGGCGACCGAGCGGCCGCCGGCGCGCGTGGCGGAGCCGCCGGCGGTGATCCTGATGGTGGGCGTCAACGGCACGGGCAAGACCACCACCATCGGCAAGCTGGCGCACCTGTTCAAGTCCCAAGGCCGCTCGGTGATGTTGTGCGCGGCCGACACCTTCCGGGCGGCGGCCATCGAGCAACTCGAGGTCTGGGCGCAGCGGACCGGCTGCGAGTTGATCCGCCAGCGGCAGGGCGCCGATCCCAGCGCCGTGCTGTTCGACGCCATTCAGGCGGCGCGGGCCCGCCGGGCCGATTATCTGATCGCGGACACGGCCGGGCGCTTGCACACCAAGACGAACCTGATGGCGGAGCTGGAGAAGATGCGCCGCACGGCGGGCCGTCTGGCGCCGGGCGCGCCGCATGAGACTCTGCTGGTGATGGACGCCACCACCGGGCAGAACGGGCTGGAGCAGGCGCGGCGCTTCACGGGCAGTTCGGGGGTCACCGGCATCGTGCTGACCAAGCTGGACGGGACGGCCAAGGGCGGGGTGGTGATCCCGATCGCCCGGGAATTGGCGTTGCCCGTGCGCTATCTGGGCGTGGGAGAGAAGCCCGAGGATCTGGTGCCGTTCGATCCCGAGGCCTTCGTCGCCTCGCTGTTCGAAGCATGAGCGATGCGGGCTACATGCGCCAGGCGCTGGAGCTGGCGCGCCGGGGCCTGGGGCGCACCAGCCCCAACCCGGCGGTGGGAGCGGTGCTGGTGCGCGAGGGCGAGGTGGTGGGCCGGGGTTTTCACACTTGGGCGGGCGTCAAGCACGCCGAGGTGCTGGCGCTGGAGGAGGCCGGCGAGCGGGCCCGCGGCGCAACCCTTTACGTCACGCTGGAGCCTTGCGCGCACCAGGGGCGCACGGGACCCTGCACGGAAGCCCTGCTGGCGGCGGGGGTGCGCCGGGTGGTCGTGGCGGGCGAGGATCCCAATCCGGCGGTGGCGGGCGCAGGCTTGCGGCGGCTGGCGGGGGCGGGCGTGGCGATCGAGCGGGCCGAGAGCTTTCGGGCCGAGGCCGAGAAGCTCAACGAAGCCTACATGCACTACATGCGGACCGGCCGGCCTCTGGTGACGCTGAAGGCAGCCCTCACGCTGGACGGCAAGATCGCCGCCCCCGAAGACAATCAGGGTTGGATCACCAGCGAGCAGGCGCGGGCGCACGTGCAGCAATTGCGCCATCTCTCCGACGCCATTCTGACCGGCATCGGAACGGTGCTGGCCGACGACTGCCGGCTGACGGATCGCAGCGGGCTGGAGCGCAGCCGTCCCCTGTTGCGGATCGTACTGGATTCGCAATTGCGCATTCCGCCCGAATCGCGCATGGTGCGCAGCGCCCGCTCGGACGTGCTGGTGGTGACGACCTCGGCCGCCTCGCTCGAGCGGCGGCGGCGGTTGGAGGCTTGCGGGGTCGAGATCCTGACGCTGGACGGTCCGGGGGGCCGCACGGATCTGCCCGGGTTGGTGAGATGGCTGGCGGAGCGCAAGTACCTCTCTCTGCTGATCGAGGCGGGCAGCCGGGTGAACTGGTCGGCCCTGGAGGGCGAGGTGGCGGACAAGGTCTTCTTCTATTACGCGCCCAAGATTCTGGGGGGTCTGGAGTCGCTGCCGGTGGCGGGCGGTCCCGGCCGGCGTAGCCGCCGGGACGCGATCCTGCTGCGCGGGACCGAGCTGCACCGCATCACGGCGGAGGAATTTGCGGTCGAGGCCTGGGTGGTGAAGGGATAGGGACGTGTTCACCGGCATCATCGAGGAAGTGGGAGTGGTCGAGGGCCTGGAAGCCCGCGCGGCGGGAGCCCGGCTGCGGGTGCGTTGCTCCCGGGTGCTGGAGGACGCGCAGGAAGGGGCCAGCATCGCGGTGAACGGGGTTTGCCTGACGGCGGTCGAGTTGCGGCCGGACTCGTTCGCGGCGGACGTTTCCCGCGAGACGCTGCGGCGCTCGAACCTGGCCGAGTTGCGGCCGGGCGCCTTGGTGAATCTGGAACGGCCCTTGACGGCCGCCTCTCGCCTGGGCGGGCACATCGTGCAAGGCCACGTAGACGGCACCGGCGAGCTGGTGGGCCTGGAGGAGCGCGCCGAAGGAGAGTGGTGGTTGCGGGTGCGCTTTCCCAAGGAGATGGCGCCTTATCTGGCGGTCAAAGGCTCGGTGGCGGTGGACGGCATCAGCCTGACGATCGCCGCCCTGGGCGACGACGTGCTGGAGGCCGCTCTCATTCCGCACACTTATCGAGCCACGAACTTGCGGGCGCGCCGTCCGGGAGACCGGCTGAATCTGGAGGCCGACATCCTGGCCAAGTATGTCGAAAGGCTGTTGCGGGGTCGGGCGGGCGAGGGTTTGACCGAGGAGAAACTGCGCGCGCTGGGCTACTGAGCCTCCCGGCCGAGTTCGGCCGCGATTTCCGCCGCCGCCCGCCGGGCCTGCTCGACCTGGCCCAGAGGAAAGCTGATGGCGCCCACCCGGGCGTGGCCGCCGCCGCCGTAGCGCTCGCAAATCGTGGCCAGGTTGTGTTGCGGCGGCCGGCGGGCCCAGGGATTCGACCCCACGGAAACCTTGGTCCGGAAGCTGGACGTGCTGACCGACACCGTGTAGACCGATTCGGGAAACAGGTAGTAAGGGATGAATTTGTTGTAGCCCTCCAGGTCGTAGCCGATCAGATCGAAGCTGACCACGCCGTTGATGCAGCGGGCCCGGCTGCGGATGATCTGGATGGATTCCAGATGCCGCCGGTAGAGGGGCTGGAAGATTTCCTGGATGGCCGGTTCGGCGATGATCTCCGCCAGCTTGCGGCGGCGCATCCAGCGGATGATCTGCTGCACGGGTTCCGAGCCTTTCGCACCTTCGATCACCAGGGTGAGCTTCATGGCCGGGGCGGGCATCTCGACCGCCGTCTTGGCGTCGGGGTACTGCGCGCCGTCAATGATTTCGGCCCACCGGACCAGTTCGGCCAGATCGGCCGCCTCCCAGCCCCAGCGCTCGCGCGTGATGCGGGCGATGAAGCCTGTGCAGGAGGGTGCTTCCGGGTCGTAGAGCTTGCGCTCGCTGGGATGACGGCGGAACTGCTCGGCGTCTTCGGGGCTGAGGAAGGCGCTCTGGTGGTGATCGAACCACCAGGTCAGGCGGGGATCGGGCGAGTACTTGAAATCCACGATGGCGTTGACGTCGCCGTCGAACATCTCGTCCTGGAAGATCTGGTCGGCCTTGTGGGCCAGCCCGGTGAAGAGGAACTGGGCCTCCGGGTGGAACTTCTCCTCCAGGAAGCGGCTGAACAGCGCAGCCGCGGCGGCCCCGTCGAAGCAATGGTCGTGGTACAGGATGCGCACCCGCATGGGAAAGCTATCTAGCTTGCCTCAACCGGGGCCGGTTTTGCAAGCAAGCAGGCGGCCGCCCGCATCAACCCTCAGAGCGACCGGCGGGCGTCCTCGCGCACCTTGCGCCAGCCCCGCCCCTTGTCGAGCAGCGCGGAGAGCTCGCTGACGGTTCCGGCGTGAGAGGGCAGACCGGCCAGGTTGGCGCCCGGAGCCTGCTCGGCCGAGTGGTCGTAGAGTTCGCGCGCCGCGACCCCGCCGCCGGCGCGTTCGATCCACTCGGTATAGCGCCAGCGCTCGGTGCGGATCGAGTAACCCATCAGCTTGCCGCGCGGGTACTGGCTGAAGGCCGCCGCCTTCCAGGGCCGCCCGGGGTTCTCCAGCAGCGGCCGCAGGCTCAGCCCTTCGCAGTGTTCCGGCACCTCCAGGCCGCAGGCTTCGGCCAGGGTCGGGTAGATATCCACGAACTCGACCAGCGCGTTGGTAACCGCGCCCGCGTTCTTCTGCCCGGGAATCGAGACCAGCAACGGCGCGCGGGTATCCAGCTCGAAGTTGGTGTGCTTGCACCAGGCGCCGTAGTCGCCCAGCTTCCAGCCGTGATCGCCCCACAGGGTGACGATGGTGTTCCGCCGCAGATCCAGCCGATCCAGTTCCGCCAGCAGGCGCCCGACCAGGGCGTCCAGGAAACTCACGCAGGCGTAATAGCCGTGGATCAGCAGGCGCAGGGTAGTTTCATCCACCGGGCCTTTGGCCGGGATGCCGGTGTAGGCGCGCAGTTCGCCCCAGTCGGATCCCGCTACGGCGGGCATGTTCTCGGGCCACTGGCTGCGCCCGGGCAGCTCGATGTCCTGGGGTGAGTAAAGATCCCAGTATTTCTTGGGAGCATTGAAGGGCAGGTGGGGTTTGTGGAATCCCACCGCCAGAAAGAAAGGACGGTCCCGGAGTCGGCGCAGCTCTTCGAGGGCCTTCTCGCAGATCTTGCCGTCGGGATAGGCGCCGTCGGGCACCTCGGGCGCCTCATAGGCGGGACCGCGCCCGTACTGCGGCGGCTGGACCGATTGGCCGGCCTTCAGGGCGCGCTCGTAAGCGGCGCGCAAGGCGGCGTCGTTCTGCCGCACCGAATAGAGTGACAGAGGCGCCAGATAGCCGCGGCCCACCCAGTCGCCCTTGGGGTTCCAGGGCGGAACGCTCCAGGCCGAGGGGTCTTCGTTGGGATGATGATAGACCTTGCCCAGCGAGACCGTCTCATAGCCGTGGTCCTTGAAGTGACGGGGCAGGCTGATCAAGTCCGGCCGCACGGTGTTGAGCGGGGTTTGCAGATTGTAGACTCGGGTCGTGTCGGGCCGGGCCCCGGTGAGCAGACTGGCGCGGCTGGGCGCGCACACCGCCTGCTGGCAGTAGGCCCGGTGGAAGCGCAGCCCTTGGGCGGCCAGCCGGTCCAAGTGGGGTGAGCGGATCTGCGGGTGGCCGTAGCAGCCCAACTGCGGGCGCAGATCGTCCGCCGCGATGAACAGTACGTTGAGCTTGCGCCCCGCGGCGGGGGAGATTGCAAAGGGTGCGGCCGCGGCCAGGAGTTCGCGTCTTCTCATGGAGGCCCGCCTGCGCTTATACCACAGTCGGGCGGGCCGCCGGAGGGTTGTTCAGAAGCTCACGCGCAAGGCGAGGCGGAAGACCCGTTCGTCAATGCCTTCCCGCCCGGTGTTCATGATGCCCGTGATCTCGCCGAAGCGGGCCGAGCTTACGTCGCCGGTGGGGTTGGCGAAGTGGGGCGTGTTGGAGAGGTTGAATGTTTCGGCCCGGAACTGCGTGCTGACGCCCTCGGAGAGGCGGAAGGAGCGGAAGACGCCGGCGTCGAAGTTGACCAGGCCGGGGCCGCGCAACTGATCCCAACCCGCGGTGCCGAAGCGAGGCTGAAGCACCGGGGCGTAGGCCGTGGTGTCGAACCAGCGCTCCCGCTTGCCGTAGATCTCGACCTGGGGTTTGATCAGGTCGGCGGTCTGGCCGTTGGCGGGAGCGTTCAGGGAGGCGCCGGGGGCGGTGACGCTGAAGGGTCCGCCGGTGTAGGCGGTGAACAAACCGGTGAGCTGCCAGCCGCCCAGCAGGCGGGCGGGCGCCCCTTGTGTCACCCAGCGCTTGCCCTGCCCGAAGGGCAGTTCGACGGCGAAGGCGGCGTTGAAGTTGTGCGTGCGATCGAAGCTGCGAGGCACCTTGGCGATGAGCGGCCAGTACAGCGGGTTGTTATTGGTGTAGCCGTCCACGCCGTTCTCGTTGCCGCGCGGCCCGAGCGCCTTGGACCAGGTGTAGGAGAGCCGGACCATGTAGCCGCCGGAGAAGCGGCGTTCCAGGGTGCTCTGCAACGAGTCGTACCAGCTATGGAAGCCGCCGGTGGCGGAGAAGAACAGGGTGTCGGCCGTGCGGCCGAACTTGCGGGCCAGGACGCGTCCGGCGGTGCCGCCGCCGATGAAGCCGTAGTTGGCGTTCCAGCGGTTCTGGAGCCGGATCTGGCGGTTGCCGACGTAGCCGGCCTCGGCGATCCAGCCGCCGCCCAGATCCTTCTGCAACATCAGATTCCAGGCCTGGATGTAACTGCGCCGGAATTTCGGATCAGCCAGCTCCATCGAGACGGTCGGCGGCACGCTGATGACGCCGCTCGAGTAATCCACCGGCGCCACGCTGGGAATGCCCTGAGCGATCTCGCTGACGTAGCGGTAGGAGTTGGGCGCGGGGAAGGTCGCGGTGCTCAGAATGGGATAAGTTTGCAGGGGATTGCGCCCGATATTGATCGGATCCCAGGAAATGCCGTAACCGGCCCGGACCACGAAGGTATCCGTCGGACGGTAGGCCAGGCCCAGGCGGGGCGCAAAGTACTTCTTACCCATGCTGAAGCCGCAGTTCTTGGCCAGCCCGCCGAAGCCGCAGACGTTCAGTTTGTTGGTTTCGAAATCGTAAATCTCCAAGGAACGGCCGCCCAGGCGGTTGGGCACGCCGAAGTAATCCCAGCGCAGGCCGAAGGAAGCGGTGAGCTTGGGAGTAACCTGCCACTTATCCCGGGCGTAGAGGCTGTGGGCCCAGGTGCGGACGGTGCCCATCTCGGCGCGCAGGCGCCTCTCCGTGCTATTGGGCAGCCCGAGCAGGAAGGAGGCGTAGCTGTTGTAGTCGGTCACGGGGACGCCGGCGGTTCCGGTGACTTCGCGGGTGAAGTAGAACCACCCCGGATGCCCGGCCGGCTCCATGCCGTCCAGGCCCATCCAGAGAGCATCCCAGCCGAAGCGCAGATTGTGCGTTCCGCGCACCCAGGCCAGACTGGCCACGTACTGGGCCTGGGGAAGGCGCAGCGTCCAGGGAGCGTTGTTGTTGGCCCGGCCCACGGCGCTGAAGCCGGGCACGGAGAAGCCGGGCCAGCCGCCGTAGTACCGGTTGGGACCGTTGGTTCCGGGGATGCCCAGGTAATCCCGGCCCAGGTTTTCATCCAGCCGGATGTTCTCCACGCCGTTATCAATCGCGGTGTAGCCGAAGTAACCGTCGAGGACCAGGGCGGGCGTGAGCGTGTAGACCGCCGAGTAAGTCATGCTGACCGTATCGCCGATTCCCTTGCCGTCGTAAGAGCCGCGACTCTCGATGCCCGGGCCGCCCAAGGGGCCGAACATGGGAGGATTGTCGAAGTGCCAGTCCAGCCAGCTCACCCGCGCGCTCAGGTTGAGTTTTTCGGTGGCCTGGGCGGTGAACTTGGTGTCCAGCACGTGGCGGTCATAAATGAAGGAACCGCTGGCGTAATAGTTGTTGCCCAGGCGGGCGGGATCGCCCGTGTTAGGCTGCGGCGTCAGATCCACCAGTTTCTTGATGATGGGGCTGATGCGGTTGGCGGGGATCCGGTTTCCGGCGAAGGGCTGGCGGGCCGAGCCGTCGGGATTGCCGGTGAGCGGGTCGTAGATCGGGCGAGTGGCTTCCGAGAAGTCGCCGGTGCGCATCCGGGCGGTGGGGACGCTGCCCAACCGGAAGCTGGACTGGCGGTCGGGCGTGCCTTCGTAGGAGGCGAAGAAGAAGAGCTTGTTGCGGCGGATGGGTCCGCCGAAGGTGCCGCCGAACTGGTTCAGGATGCGTTTTTCCTTGCCGCGGTCGGCGGGGAGAAAGTAAGGCCGGGCCTTGAGGTGCTGGTTGTTGTGATACCAGAAACCGGAGCCGTGGAACTCGTTGGTGCCGCTCTTGATTTGCACGTTGACGGCCGCGCCGCCGGCGTAGCCCAGCTCGGCTTCGTAGCTGCTGGTCTGCACGTTCACGGTCTCAATGGCTTCCAGGGCGGGGACGTAGCCGCCCACGTGCGGCAGCCAGGAATTCCAGGTGGTGGCGCCGTCCACCCGCACCGCCACCGACTGGGCGGTGGTGCCGTTGGCGTTCATCATCAACGAGCGCGACGGATTGGCGGAAAGCGAGTGGGCGTTCTGGGGCGGACTGATGCCCGGGACCGTCACCAGCAGGTTCTGGAAATTGCGCGTCACGGGCACGGGCATGTTCTGGAGGTCGCCCGCGGGCAGCTCGTTGCGCACATCCATGGTGTCGGTTTGCAGGGCGGCGGCCGCGGCGCTGACCTCGACGGATTCGGTCACCTGCCCGATCTCCAGCACCGCGTTGACGCGGACGGTGGCGTTGGCCGGCAGCGCCACATTGCGCCGGGTGAAGGTGCGAAACCCCTGAGCGGTGATCGCCACCTCGTAAATCCCCGGCGGAACCGTGGAGACCGAATAGACGCCCGCCGGGTTGGTGGCGGTGTTCCACTGCTGGCCGGTGCCCTGATTGGTGACCTTGACGGCCGCGTTGGGTATGGCGCCGCCGGTGGCGTCGGTGACGCTGCCCACCAAGGTGCCGTAAAGCACCTGGGCGCGGCCGGCGCCGGCGGCGCCCAGGACCAAGGCGGAAACCATCAGCAAGGTGCGGCCTTTGGAAATTGCTCCTGGCATGATTCACCCTCCCCTCGCCGTTGCTCAAAGGGCTGACTAACCTCGCGACTTCGCCGCGGCCCCCGCCGGCGCAGCGACCTTCGCTGTCCCGATTCTAGCAGGGGCGCCGTCCGGCGGTCAAGGATAAGTTTTAGCGGTCAAGTGTGAAGTTCAGGGGGTCTCCAGAGCCTGACGCAGCTTGCGCAAAAGGGTCTCCTTGGTGAAGGGCTTCTCCAGGAAGACCTCCTCTCGAGGCAGGATGCCGTTTTCCACCACGGCCCGGTCGGCGTAGCCGGACATATAAAGCACCTTGAGGGAAGGGCGCCGGCCTAGCGCCTGCTCGGCCAGCTCCCGCCCGCCGAGGGCGGGCATCACCACGTCGGTCAGCAACAGATCAATCCTTCCCGGGTACTCCTGGCAGATTTGCAGGGCCTCCTGGGCGTGGGCGGCGGGCAGGACGTGGTAGCCCTCGCGCCGGAGGACTTCCGCGATCAGCTTGCGCAGGTCGGGATCGTCCTCGGCCACCAGGATGGTCTCGCCGCCTCCCAGAGCCCAGTGGGGCGGGCCGGGCGAGGCAGCCGGTTCGAGCGCTCCTTCGGCTGCGGGCAAGTAGATCTTGAAGGTGGTGCCCAGCCCCGGCTCCGAGTACGCCCAGATGCGGCCGCCGTGCTGCTGCACGATGCCGTAGACGGTGCTCAGGCCCAGGCCGGTGCCCTGTTGTTTGGTGGTGAAGAACGGCTCGAAAGCCTGGCGCAGGGTGTCGGCGTCCATGCCTTTGCCGGTGTCGCTGACCGCCAGCAGGACGTGCGGTCCCGGCTGCACGCCCAGATGATGGCGGGCGTAATCCTCGTCCAACAGGACCGGCGCGGTCTCCAGGGTGATGCGTCCGCCCGCGGGCATCGCCTCCCGCGCGTTCACCACCAAGTTCATGATGACCTGTTCCAAGTGCACCGGGTCGGCACGCACCGGCGCCGGCCCGGGGCTGAGTCGGGTGACCAGCTCGATGTCCTCGCCCAGAACCCGGCGCAGCATGCGATCCATCCCGGCCACGATTTCGTTCAGGTCCACCAGGCTGCGTTGGGTCCGTTGCTTGCGGCTGAACATCAGCAACTGGCCGGCCAGGCGGGCCGCGCTGCCGGCCGCCTTGAGGATTTCTCCCACCGGTTCGAGCAGAGGATCCCCGGCGGGCAGCGACTCCGCCAGCATCTGGCCGTAACCGGTGATGATGGTGAGCAGGTTGTTGAAGTCGTGGGCCACGCCGCCCGCCAGCCGGCCTACGGCCTCCATTTTCTGGGCCTGGCGGAACTGCTCCTCCAGTTGTTTGGTCTGAGTGACGTCGGCGGCCACGCCCAACACCGCCGTCAGGCGCTCGGATTCATCGCGCAGCGGTGCGGTCCAAAGGCTGAGCTCGATGGTCGAGCCGTCCCGGCGGCGCTGGCGGCGCTCCAGGCCGCGCAGCGTCTCGCCCCGGCGGGACAGCTCCAGCAGCTCGGCCAGGGCTTCCGGCCGGTCTTCCGCGCCCAAGGGCAGCGGGCGGTGCAGGATCTCCGCCTCGCTCCAGCCGAGCATGCGCTCGGCGGCCGGATTCCAGAACTCGACTTGCCCTTCCGGGTCCACCGCCCAGATCGCCAGGGGCGAGGCTTCCAGCAACGCTCGCAGCGTCTCGTTCAGGCGGCGGATCTGTCGCTCGGCCCCCCTGCGGTCGGTGACGTCAATGCCGGTGCCGATGACGTATTCTACGCGGCCCGCCTGATCCAACAACACGGTGTTGGACCAGACGATCAGCCGGCGCTCGCCGCTGCGGGTGACCCAGTGATTTTCGTGCTGGTTGGGGAAGTCGCCGGCGCAGAGGCGCTGGAAGACCCGGCGCACCTCGGGGGCCTCCTCGGGGACCAGGAACAGATCCCAGATCGGGCGCCCGAGGACCTCCTCGAAGCTGTAGCCGGTCGTGCGCTCGCAGGCCCGATTGAAGCTGATGATGCGGCCCTCCCGGTCCAGCACCACCACCAGGCTGCCGACCGTGTCTACGATCGTGGAGGCCCAGTCGCGCTCCCGGCTGAGGGCCTCCCGGATCCGCCGGGTTTCGCTGATATCCCGCAGCAGCATCAGCGCGCCCTGAGGGGAACCCTCCTGGTTGCCGAGCGGCAGGGCGGTCGCCGAGACCCAGAGGCTTTCGGGCGCACCCGCGCGGCGCACGGCCATTTCCACCCCGCGCACGGCTTCGCCCGCCAAGGCCCGGATGAGCGGGAACTGTTCAGGCGGGCAGGGCAGGGAACTGTCGGGCAGGTACAGCCCGTAACTGCGGGGCCATTCCGGCAAAGGCGGCGGCGGGTCAGTGAGGGCGAGCATGCGGCGCGCAGCCCCATTGGAGAAGACCAGCGCTCCCGAGGCGTCCACCGCCACCAGACCCTCGTCCAGGGCCTCCAGGAGGTAGTCCAACAGCACCCCCCGGATGGAACTCCTTTCGGGTGTATCGCATCTGTTGGCGCTTGTCGCCTGGCCGGATTCGCCCATTGTGTACCCAGGGGGCCGATCCGGCCGGCCCGGGGCCTCCCCCCGGGCGCGCCCGAACCCACCCACCTATGTTGTAGGGATTGCCCCTCGATTAACAATACTACATTTCCAGCCGATCTACACAAGAATCTTTTCACTCCCCCGCTGCCGGGGCCAGGCGGGGCCCGCCCGAGGGCCGGTCGAGTTCGAAAAGGCGCCGCCGCCCGGTGCAGGTACAATAGCCTGAGAGCTGAAGGGAGGACCCGTGAGGAATCCAGTGGGCATCTCGCGCCGCCAGGTGCTGGCGGCGGGTGCGGCCGCGGCGGGCGCACGCCTTTCGAGCGCGTCCGCGCCCCGTTCACCGAATGCCCGGGTCGCCATCGCCCGGTGCCGGAGCTACCAACACAAAGAGCTGGAGGCCGCGCTGAGGCGGCTGATGGACCAGATCGGGGGGATCGGCGCCCTGGTCAAGGGCAAGACGGTGGCCTTGAAGCTCAACCTGACGGGCAACATCACTCGCTTTCCCGAGCGGCCCGACCTGCCCTACCGCAACCATCCGGCCACCGTGCTGGCGGTTGTCAGCCTGCTGGCGCGGGCGGGGGCGCGGCGCATCCGGATTCTGGAGAGTTTCTTTCCGGCCGGGCAGGATCTGGCCTTGTGGGCCCGCTACGGCTTGGACGTGACGGCGATCAGCAATGCGGGAACCAAGGTCGAGTGGGAGAACACTCAGAACCTGGGCTACGGCAGGAAGTATTCGCGCCTGAAGCCGCCCTGGGGCGGTTACGTCTTTCCGGCCTACGACCTGAATCATTCCTACGAGGATTGCGACGTCTACGTCTCGCTTTCCAAGCTGAAGAATCACTGGATCGCGGGCGTGACGATGGCGATGAAGAACAACTTCGGCATCACGCCCTGCTCGCTGTACGGGGGCGACTGCGGCCCGGACGGCAATGAGGATCCGCGGCAAGAGCGCGGCCCGGTCTGCCATGACGGCAAGCGCACGCCGCCCAAGGGGGTGCCGCAGGAGCTGGATCCGGCCTCGCCTCGGGAGGCCGGCTACCGTGTGCCGCGGATCGTGGTGGATCTGACGGGCGCCCGTCCGATTGATCTGTGCATCGTGGACGGCATCGAGTCCATCCGCGGGGGCGAAGGGGCGTGGAATCCCGGGGTGCAGATGGTGAAGCCGGGCCTGCTGCTGGCGGGCCGCAACCCGGTGGCGACGGATACGATCTCGACCGCGGTGATGGGCTATGACCCGCGGGCCGACCGGGGCGTCAAGCCCTTCCTGCGCGGGGACAATTCGCTGAAGCTGGCTGAGGCGGTGGGGTTGGGGCCGGCCGATCTGAGTCGGATCGAAGTGGCGGGGTTGAGCCTGAAGGAAGCGCTTTACGACTACGGTCCCGGCCCCACGGGGCGGCCGGTGTGAGAAGCGGCCGGGCCGGCCCGGCCGAGGCCTAGCCTTCCAGGCCCATCTGGGAGAGCCGGTAGCGCAGGGCGTTGCGCGTCAGGCCAAGCAGCCGGGCGGCCTGGCTCTTGTTGCCGCCGGCCCGCTTGAGCGCCTCGCGAATGATGGCTTGCTCGAACTCCTCCAGGGTCAGGCCCTCGGGCAGGAAGTACCCTTCGGCGGGGGGGCGCGCCCGGGGTGCGGTGTCCAGCTTGATATCGTCGGCCTCCAGCACGGGGCCGGAGCAGAGCACGAGGCTGCGCTCGATCACGTTTTCCAGTTCGCGCACGTTGCCCGGCCAGTGGTAGGCCATCAGTTTCCGGATGGCGGCATCGCTGATGCCCTCCACCGGGCGGCCCAAGGCGGCGCCCAGCTCGCGCACGAAATGTTCGGCCAGAAAGGGGATGTCCTCGCGGCGCTCGCGCAAGGGCGGCAGGTTCAAGGGGACGACATTCAGGCGGTAGTAGAGGTCTTCGCGGAAGGCGCCCTGTTCCAGAGCGGCGCGCAGGTCCTGGTTGGTGGCGGCGATGACCCGCACGTCCACCTGGCGGGTCTTGTTGGAGCCCAGGCGCTCGAACTCGCGCTCCTGGAGCACCCGCAGGAGCTTGACCTGGATGGAAGGGGGCACGTCGCCGATCTCGTCCAGGAAGACCGTGCCGGTGTCGGCTTGCTCGAACTTGCCGGGCTTGGCGGCCACGGCGCCGGTGAAGGCGCCCTTTTCAAAGCCGAACAGTTCGCTTTCCATCAGGTTCTCGGGCAGCGCCGAGCAGTTGATCTTGACGAAGGGGCGGTCGCGCCGGGGCGAGTGATAGTGGATGGCGCGGGCGATCAGGTCCTTGCCCGTGCCGCTCTCGCCGCACAGCAGCACGGTGGCGCGGGTGGGGGCGACGCGCTGGATGGCGGCGAAGATTTCCTGCATGGCCGGGCTGCGGCCGATGATGTTGCGGAAATCGTAGCGGCGGCCCAGCTCTTCGCGCAGCCGGCGGTTTTCGTCCTCCAGGGCGCGTCTGTCCAGCGCCTTCTGGATGACGGCGCTGAGGTGGTCCAGCGAGAAGGGCTTCAGCAGGAAATCCTCGGCGCCTTTCTTGATGGCCTCGACCGCGGTCTCCACCGTGCCGTAGGCGGTCATGACGATCACGGGCGTGCGGGTGTTCTGGCGGCGCAGGCGGGCGATGAATTCCAGGCCGTCCATGCCCGGCAGGCGCAGGTCGGTGAGGATGAGGCCGGCGCGATCGGCCAGCTTCCATCCTTCCTCGGCGGTGGCGGCCGCGTCCACATCGTAGCCGGCCGAGCGCAAGTGCAGCTCGAGCACGCGGCGCAGTTTTTCCTCGTCCTCGATGATGAGGATGCGGGGCCTCATGACCGGGCGCGCTGCCCCAGGGGCAGATAGACGCGAAACACGCTACCCTTGCCGGGCTGGCTTTCCACGGTTATTGTACCGCCGTGCAAATCCACGATCTTCGAGACGATGGCCAGCCCCAGGCCGACCCCGTCCGGTTTGCTGGTGACGAAGGGGTTGAAGATGCTCTCCTGGCGTTCGGGCGGGATGCCTTCGCCGCGGTCAATCACGGCGATTTCGGCGTGGCCGGGCAAGGCGCGGGTCTTGACGGTGACGGCGGCGCCGGGCGGGCTGGCCTGGGCGGCGTTGAGCAGCAGGTTGTAGAAGACCCGCTCCAGCAGATCGGGGTCGAATTCGAAAGGAGGCAGCTCGGGCGAATAGTTCCGAAAAACGGCCACGTCGTAGGGCGGCGAATGGCGCTCCAGTTGGGCAATGGCCCGGTCAATGACCGCAGCCAGTTCGGCCCGCACCGGCTTGAGCTCGAGCGGGCGGGCGAATTCCAAAAAGCGCGTCACCAGGGTATTGGTGCGGTCTACCTCGGCGGCAATGAAGCCCGCCAGCTCAGCGGCCACGGCGTTCTCGGGGGGAATCTGCCGGCTGAGCATCTCCGCCGAGGCGCGGATGGTTCCCAGAGGGTTGCGCAGCTCGTGAGCCAGGCCGGCGGAGAGCTGGCCCAGGGCGGCCAGCCGTTCCGAGCGGCGCACGGCCGCTTCGGCTTCCTGGAGGTTGCGGTTGGCCTCGGCGAGCTGGGCGGCCACGGCCTGGGCCTTGCGAGCGGCGGGGTTGACCTCCGCCAGGCGTTCGGCCAGATAGCCAAGGATGGCCAGGAAGATCACCCGCAACAGAATCTCGGGGATTTGATCCGGAGGCAACTCGTAGCGCGACCAGTCTATCCAGAGCAAGGTCGAGAGATAGGCCCCGCAGGCCAGCCCGGTGAACAGGGCGGCGCCGCTCACTCCCAGCACGGTTCCGGCAGAGATGACGGGCATCAGCAGGATCCAGTAATAACTGCTGGTGATGCCGCCGGTCAGGCCCAGCAGCAGGTATCCCAGGCCCAGTTTGAAGAGGTTGGCCAGGATCGAGCCCGCGGGGCGCGCAAAGAGGGCGATCTTGGGCTCCAGGATCTGGAAGGCGGCCAGCACCAGCAGCAGAGCGGCCGTGGCGGGGCGGCGGGCCGGTCCCGTCCAGGCCAGCACGGCGAACAGGGCGAGCAGGATCAGGTCGTGCTTGCTCAGGCGGGTCGAGCCCACGCCGCTATCTTAGCCTGCCGGGCGCGGTCAGGAGCGGTCCGCCGGCGCCCGCTGTTGTACACTAGCAAAGAGTGGCTGTCTCGATGGCATGCTGATCGCTCGGGAATTCGTCCAGTATCTGGCGCGCCAGATGGTCAAGCGCCTCACCCCCCGGATGATCGAGACCACCCAGCCCGAGGCCCTGGCCGGGTTGCTCGCCGAGGTCATCATCGAGGAGTTGCAGGTCGAGGACCGGCTCAACGACGAGGTGCGCGAGATCCTGAGTCAGTACAGCGATTACATGCGGCGGGAGGGGGTGAGCTACCAGGAGATGTTCCGCCGCATCAAGAACACCCTGATCGCCGAGCGCAAGGTGGTGCGCGCCTCGGGCCGCGACACGGGCGATCAAATGAAGCTGTCCCGGGACAAGATCATTGACATTTCCCACAAGCTGATGACCGCGCTGCGCAAGGCCCGACCGGCGCGCTTGAAGAGCGAGCAGAACGAAATCCGGCTGGAAATGGTGCGGGCGATGATGGATCTGCTGGCCCTGGAGGAAAAGGTGGATCGGGCCGCCCGGCAGAAAATCCGCTCGCAAAAGCGGGAAATACCCGAGGGCAGTCAGGAGTGGGAGCTGCTGCACCGCCGGTATTACTCCGAGGAATTGAAGAAATTCGGGATTGATCTTTCACGATGACCCCGACGCTGGCGGTCTTGGGCAGCCTGAACATGGATTTCGTGGTCACGGTCGAGCGGCTGCCCGCCCCGGGGGAGACCGTGCTGGGGCGCGACTTCCAGATGATTCCCGGGGGCAAGGGGGCCAATCAGGCCTGCGCCGCCGCCCGGCTGGGCGGCTCGCGGGTGGCGGTGCGCATGGTGGGCCGGGTGGGCTACGATTTGTTCGGCGATCATCTCAAGGCCGGGCTGTCGGCCGCCGGCGTGGACGTCAGCGCGGTGCACGCCACGCGGGCGCAGCCCACCGGGGTGGCCCTGATCTGGGTGGATCGGACGGGGCAGAACTCGATCGTGGTGGCCTCGGGGGCCAACCACGCTCTCCAACCCTCCGAGGTCGAGTCCTTCCGGCGCAGTTTTCAGGACGCCCGCTTCGTGCTGTTCCAACTGGAGACTCCCCTGGCGGTGGTCGGGGCGGCGCTCGAGCTGGCGCGCCGGTTGGGCGCGGCCACCATCCTGGATCCGGCCCCGGCGCAGCCGCTGAGCCGCGAACTGCTGGCTGCGGTGGACCTGCTGACGCCCAACGAAAGCGAAGCCCTGACGCTGCTCGGCCGGCCGCCGGGCCGCGTCTGCCTCGAGCAGGCGCCCGAGGTGGCCCGCGCCTTGCGTGGCTTGGGTGCCGCCGCCGTGGTGCTGAAGCTGGGGGATCGGGGTTGCTATTTCGATGACGGCCGGCAGAGCATTTACCAGCCGGCCTTCCCGGTCACGGTGCGCGATTCGACCGCCGCGGGCGACACCTTCAACGCCGCGCTGGCCGTCGCCCTGGCCGAAGACCGGCCCCTGGAGCAGGCCCTGCGCTTTGCCAACGCGGCGGCCGGGTTGTCGGTGACGCGCCTGGGCGCCCAGGCTTCGGTCCCCCTGCGGGAGGAAGTGGAGCGGTTCCTGGCCGGCTAGCGGGGCGACGAACGCGGAAGCCGACCCTCAGATGCGGGCCGCAGCCGCCGCGCCGGCATCACCTTCCGGTCTCAGTCGGGCGGCCGGCGGCCGGAGATGTTTCAGAAGGGCCGGTCCCGAAGCCCTCCAGCCGGCAGACCAGGAAGCGCGAGTTCTCGAAGACGGGCCGGTTCGCCGGGATGCGGCGCGGCCGTCGAAGCACAATGTAGTCCACGCCTTGGGCGGCGTAGGCGGATAGTTTGGCCGTGCGGAAGCCCCCCTCCATGGTGGCGCGCCAGCGCCGGGCCCATTCGGCCGCAAAGCCTTTCAGGAAGTTGACCTGGCCGCCGGATTTCCAGTCCACGTATACGGCGCGCAGGGCCTGGGCGCGGAAGATGCCCGGGAACAACTCGCGCCCGGCGTCCGGGAACAGGAAGACCGCGCCGGGCGGCGTGGAGGCGCGGGCCCAGGCAGCCAGTTCGTCCAGCTCGCGGCTGTGGAGGTCGGGGTAGTTCCGCAGCTTGCCGTAGCCGGGAATGGCGAAGAAGGGCAACACCAGAGCCGCCGTCCATAGCGGCAGCGCCCAGGCGCGCCGCCGCGAGCCGGCATAAAGGGCCAGGGCGGCCAGGATCGCCAGCCCGACCACCAGCCACGCGCGCCGGCGGCTGAGGGGATCGGAAAGATCCGGCAGCCTGAGCTGGAGCAGCCGGGCATGGGCCGGGATGGCGAAGACCGCCAGCAGCCAGAGCGCGCTTTCCCACCAGCGGCCGCGCCCGGCCGCCCCGGCCGCGGCCGCCGAGGCCAGAAGGCTCGCCAGCGCCACCACGAACAGCAGATTGCGGGCGGGCTGAAGCTGGGCGATCAAGGCCCATTTCATGCGGTCCAGCAGCAGGTAGCCTAAAGGCATCGAGAGCAGCCCGACCAGCGGCAGGCCCAGCAGGAAAAACTCCAGGTCGAGGATGGGCCAGGCCTGCGCGGGACCCGCCGCTGCGCTTTGGGGCGGGCGGAAAGCGCCCAGGCGGCGCAAGCGCCAGAAGGCGGCCAGCGAGACCAGCCAGAGCAAGACGTGCTGGCCGATCCAGGCGGCGTCCCAGGTTCCGATCCAGTTGTAGGGCGCGCGCCAGCGCTGGAGTTTCTCCAGCTCGGGATCCAGGCGGCTGAACAGCATTTGCGGCTCGCTGACGCCGGGCTGCCAGCGGGAGAGCGCCAGCAACAGCAATGCGCCCAGGGCGAGCGGGGCCAGCCCGGCGATGCGCCGGCTCATCACGGCCGGCTGGGAGGGCCACAGAGCCAGCAGGAAGTACAGGCCCCAGAAGGCGGCTGCGGTCGGCGGATGGTAGAGAAAGGCCAGCGTGCCGGCGCAGCCCGCGGCCAGGTCGCGCCCGTGGGCCGCCAGCCCGAGCGCCAGGAAGACCAAGGGCCCGGCAAAGCCGCGGGGGACCGGTTCGTACTCCAGGGTGAGCACGGAGGGACCCACGACGGTGGCCCCGAGGGCGAAGGCGGCCGCCGGCAGCAATGCGGCCCGGCACGACAGGCCCAGGGCGGCGGCCGTGAGGTAGACGCCCAGAATGCCCAGAGCGCGAAAGATCAGTTGCTGGGCGGTCAGAGCCGTCCGCAGGTCCAGGCCGGTAAGTCGGCAGAGACCGAGAGTTACTTCGTCGTAAATGGTGAAGGCCACGTGGGGGCGGACGGCCATGGGATCCTTGGCCAGGACCGCGGGATCCCGCAAGCGCTCCAGAATAGGAACATAAACCTGCGTATCGGCCTGAAGCCAGGTATGGCCGGGAAACACGAAGTAACCGAGCAGAGTAAGTAGAGTTACTGCGGCGGCCGTGAACAGGCGGCGCCGGAGAGCGCCGGCGGCCGGCGGCGGAGCGGAGATATCGGGCGAAGTCATGGAGCGGGGGTTTTCTCCAGTTGCTGCCTGGCCCAAAGGCGGTCGGGATTCAACGCCAAAGATCGGAGGATAGCTTGGCGGGCCTCGGCGCGACGGTCGGCCTTGCGCAGCGCGATGCCCAGCCAGAGCCAGGCTTCGGCGGCCCGGGGGTTGAGTTCGAGGGCCTTGCGGAAATCGGCGATGGCGGCCTCCAGGCTGCCGCCGAAGGCCGGAGGCAAGTAGTAATTGCCCACGCCTCGGCTCAGCCAGGCGCGCCAGGAACGCGGATCCAGTTCAAGGGCGCGGCGGAGGGAGTCGGCCGCGCACTTGCCGTAGCGGAGCGCCAGCAGGGGGTTGCCCGGGATGATCTGGCCGCAGAGCGTGCCGAGGATGCGGTGGTTCTCGGCCCGGTCGCTCTGGAGGGCGACCGCGCGCTCGGCGGCCCGGATGCCGGTCTCGGCGGCCCGGCGCGCTCCCTCACGGTCGCGCAGTTCGAAGGCCACTTCGGCCAGGTAGGAGGCGGCTTCCGCCAAGCCGAATTGCGCGGCGGCATCGCGGGGTCGCTGTTCGGCCGCCGCGGCGCGCTCGGCCAGGATGCGCTCCAAGGCGGCGCGATCCTGCCGGTTTCTGGCCTCCTCCAGCTCGGCGGCGGCCGAGGCGGCCGCCAAGGCGACGATCATCCAGCCGGCCGTCATGCTCTCTCCAATTCTAAAGGGCGGTCAGGCGGCGCCGCAGGAGCAGGAAGTAGGCCGCCAGGGCGACGATCAGCAGGCCGTTGACCGCCAGCACCGGCGGCGCCCCGAAGCGCGGCGCCAGAGCGCCCGTCAAGAGGCTGCCCAGGGGCATGCCGCCCCGGAAAGCGACGTTGTAGACGCTCATGACCCGGCCCCGCATGGCGTCGCTGGTGATCTCTTGCACGAGCGTACTGGCCAGCGAGAAAACCGCCATCAGAGCCGCCCCGGCCAGGAACAGGACGAGGCAACTGAGCAGCAGGGAGCCGGAGAGGGCGAAGCCCGCGGTGGCCGCCCCCAGGCCCAGCAAGGCGGCCAGCGCCAGGCGTCCTTTGCGGGCTCGCCGCCCCAAAGCGGCCACCAACAAGGCCCCGGCGATGGAGCCGCCGCCGTGCACCAGCAGCAACAAGGTGTAGACGTGGGCGCCCCGGCGGAAGACATCGCGGGCGAACACGGGCAGGAAGACCACCAGCGGCAGGCCTAGCATGGTGACGGCGAAGGCCAAACCGATCAGCTCCGGCATGGCGGGCCGCCGCCGGACGAAACGCAGCCCCTCGCGCAGGCTGGCCAGGAAGGGATCCTGCACGCCTCGGGGCACGAAGCGCACGTGGATGGCCAGCAGCGAGGCGATCACCGCCAGGAAAGAAAGGCCGTTCAGGGCGAAGCACCAGGAAGCGCCCAACTGAGTCAGGGCCAGCCCGCCCAGCATGGGGCCGATCACGCGGGCCAGGTTGAACTGGATCGAATTCAGGGCGATGGCGTTGGAGAGGTCTTCGCTGCGCACCAGGCCGGGTAGGAGCGCCATGTAGGCCGGCCCGCCGAAGGCCTGCGCCAGTCCGACCACGAACGACAGCGCCAGGATGTGCCAGACGCGCACCAATCCCGCGGCGATCAGGCCGGCCAGCAGAAAGGCGGCCGTCATCTGAGTATACTGCGAGAGCAACAGCAGGCGGCGGCGGTCCATCCGGTCGGCCGCCACGCCGCCCAACAGCGAGAACAGCACCACGGGCAGCTCGCCCAGAAACGCATCCAGGCCCAGCAGGAAGGGCGAGTTCGACAGCTCCAGCACCAGCCAGCTCTGGGCCAGCTTCTGCATCCAGGTGCCGATGCTGGAGGTGCAGGCGCCCAGCCACAGCCGCCGGAAGTCGCGATACTGGAACGCCTTGAAGGTTCGCTTCAGCAAGGTGTGGGATTCTCCGCTTGCACACGCGCCCTTGGGGGGCGGCCGCCGGCGATTCTACCAGAGACTAATAGACGTCGAAGCAAAAGACCTGGTTAGAGCCCGCGGGCGTAATCGAGTAAGAGCCGTTTTCCAGCCCGAAGCGCTCGCTGACTTCCAGCCGGTAAAGTTTCTCATCCAGCCGGGTAATGACCAGGCGCAAGGGACGGGGCTGGTCCTTCTTCTTTTCGGGAAAGACGATCCGGCGGTCGCCGCCCTTGACTTCCAGGCGGTAGAGCTCCAGGGTCTGGGGCGCGATCTTCTCGGAGAGAAACAGGAAGATCGGCTCGGCCACGGGAGTGCGCGCCGGGGAAGCGGCGCCGGGCACGGTGTAGATGGTGTCCCGGCCGCGCGTCTGCTGACGCGCTTCGTTGACCTCGGTGGGAATCAGGTTATCGGCATGAACCAGATAGGGCAGGTCCGGCCGGGGAGGCCGCGGCCCGGTGTATTTCTCGGCCGCCGGAGCCAGACCGGTCGCCATCAGCAGCCAGCAACTCATCAGAGACAACATAGCGATCCTGCTTTCATTGTAGCCGTGCGCCGCGAAGCGCGGCCGCGATCCGCTATGATGGGCGTTTTGCGATGCCCAAGCGGATCGTCATCGCCATAGACGGGCCGGCCGGCGCCGGCAAGAGCACCGTGGCGCGGCGAGTGGCCGCCAAGTTGGGCCTGATCTACATAGACACCGGGGCGATGTACCGCGCCGTCGCGCTGTGGGCTCTGCGAGCGGGCGTGGACTTGAAGGACATGCACCGGCTGGAGCAGTTGGCGGCGGAGGCGCGCATCGAGTTCGCGGCCGGCAGCACGCGCGTTCTGCTCAACGGCGAGGACGTCAGCGAGGCCATCCGCACGCCGGAGGTCTCCTCGGCCGCTTCGATCATTTCGGCTTACGGCGGCGTGAGGCGGGCGATGCTGGCCGAACAGCGGCGCATCGGCTCGCTGGCCAGCGTGGTGATGGAGGGACGCGACATCGGCACGGTGGTGTTTCCCGAGGCCCAGGTGAAGATCTACCTGGATGCGGCGCCCGAGGTGCGGGCCGAGCGGAGGCTGCGCGAGCTGCGCCAAAGCGGCCGGGCGGCGGATGCCGAGCAGGTGGCGGCCGAGCTGCGGGAGCGCGACGAGCGGGACCGCAGCCGGGCGGAGGCCCCGCTGCTGCAAGCGCCCGACGCGGTCTACCTGGACACGACCGAGCTGGGGATCGAGCAAGTCGAGCAGGCGGTCCTCAAGCTGGTGCGGGAACGCATCGCCAACGGCCAGGAGTTCGGCGGCCCGGCGGGAGGGTTCGAGTCATGAAGGATCTGTTGGTGATGAAGTTCGGCGGCACCAGCGTGGGCTCGGCCGAACGCATCCGATCGGTCTGCCGCCTTGTGGCCGAGGAAGGCGGCCGGCGGCCCCTGACGGTGGTGATCTCGGCCATGGCCAAGGTGACCGATCTGCTGCTGGAGACGCTGCGCCGGGCCGAGGCGGGCGAAGAGGAGGACGTGCGGGCGAACCTGGCGCGGCTCGAGGAGCGGCATCTGACCGCCTGCCGGCAGTTGCTGCCTGCGGAAAAGCAGGGCGCGGTGGAGGAGGCGATCGCTTCGATTCTGGGCGACTTCCAGCGCATCGCGCAGGGTGTGCTGATGCTGGGCGAGCGCCCGCCGCGTTCGGTGGACGAGGCGGTGGCGGTGGGCGAGCGGCTCTCGGTGCTGCTGGTGACGGCCTATCTGGAGAGCCAGGGCGTGCGGGCCGAGGCGGTCAGCGGTTCGGAGGTCATCGTCACCGACGCGGTTTTCGGCAATGCCACTCCCCTGATGCAACCCACGCGCGAGAAGGCGCGCGCGCGGCTTCTGCCGCTATTGGAGGCGGGCGTGCTGCCGGTGGTGACCGGCTTCAACGGGGCCACCGCCGACGGGCGTCCCACCACGCTGGGGCGAGGCGGTTCGGACTTCTCGGCTTCCATCCTGGCGGCCGTGCTGGAGGCGGCTGAGCTGTGGATCTGGACCGACGTGGACGGGATCATGACGGCGGATCCGCGCCTGGCGCCGGACGCGGCCGTGCTGGAGGAGGTCACCTACAACGAAGCGGCCGAGCTGGCGTACAACGGGGCCAAAGTGCTCCATCCGCGCACGCTGGCCCCGCTGATCGAACGGCAAATCCCGGTCTGGAGCAAGAACAGCTTCGCTCCCGAGAAGCCCGGCACGCGGATCGTTCCCCGGATCCGCGTCTCCAGCGGGGCGCGGGCGGTCACCTCGATGGCCAACGTGGCGCTGATCTCGATCGAGCCGGCCGGCGGCGTGATCAACGGGGCCCAGGTCATGGGCCGGGCGCTGGACGCCCTGGGACGGGCCAACGTGGAGGTGCTGGCGCTGTCGAGTTCCTCCTACCGGCAGGCGTTCTGCTTCCTGGTCCGGGAGGGCGAACTGGCGGCGGCCATGGAGGCGCTGGAGGCGGCCCTGTTGCTGGAGCTGGAGCACGGCTACGTCAAGCCCCTGGAAGTGGACGAGGACGTCGGGTTGCTGGCGGTGGTGGGGGAAGGCATGCGCGGCACCCCCGGGCTGGCGGGCCGGATCTTCACCGCCATCTCCCGGGAGAGGATCAACATCATCGCCATCGCGCAGGGATCCAGCGAGCTGACCATCGCGATCGTGGTGCGCCGGGAGGGACTGGAAAAGGCCGTGCGGGCGGTGCACGCCGAGTGTCGCATGGCCGAGCAGGCCCGCGCCTGCCGGGCGCTCTCTTAGTCCGGGCGGAGGATCGGCCGTTTCGGTGTCACCTTCCGGCGGCGGCCGGCATCGGTTAGAATGCCGGGCGCAGGCCGTCCCGGGCGAGGCGCGATGCAACTGGAACATCCCAAGCACATTCTTTCGCCGGTGGATTTCAGCGACCTGTCGGCGCTGGCCTTGCGTTACGCCGAGGCGCTGAGCCGCTGCTCGGGCGCGCGGCTGACGGTGCTTTACGCCAGCTCCTTCGAGGCTCCGCCTTACTTCACGCAGGGGCAGTTGGCCGAGCTCCAGCAGACCTTGCGCGAGGCCGGCCGGCAGGCCGAAGAGGACCTGCGCCGGTTCGTGCAGCGGACGCTGGGACCGGGGGCCGCCCGGCCCGAGGTGCGCGTGGCGGAGGGCCGCCCGGCCGAGGTCATCCTGAAAGTGGCGGCGGAGACCGGCGCCGACCTGATCGCCATGGGCACCCACGGGCGGAGCGGTCTCAACCGGCTGCTGCTCGGATCGGTCACGGAGCGCGTGCTCAGCCAGAGCGACGTTCCCGTGCTGACCGTGCGCCCGCCGGCCCCGCCGCCCGCCAGCCCGCTGGCCGTCCGCCGGATTCTTTGCCCGGTGAACGACACGCCGATCGCGCGCCGGGCGCTGGCCCGGGCGGTCGAGATGGCCCGCTGTCTGGACGCCGCCCTGACCTTGCTGCACGTGCACGAGCCTAAAGCCGAAGACGGCATCGCCGACCTGTGCGCCTGGGTTCCGCCCGCCCTGCGCACGCAATGCCGGATCAAGGAGATCGAGCGGCGCGGGGAGGCGGCGCGCGAGATTGTGGCCGAGGCGGTTGAAGGCGGCTGCGATCTGCTGGTGATCGGGGCCGAGCACAGGCGGTTCTTCGACAGCACGGTGATCGGCTCGACCAGCGCGCGCGTGGTGCGGCATGCGCCCTGTCCGGTGCTCACCGTGGTGGCGCGCGAGGGCGCACCGCCGGCGCCCGATCGCCTGCCGTCCCGGCCCTGAGGTTTTCAAGGAGGCGCAACATGCTGTTTGAAATCGAGAGCCGCAAGACGGCGGCCGAAATCGAGCAAGGCTTAGAGGCGGCCGCGGCGCGGCACAAGTTCGGCATCCTCGCCGTCCACGACCTGCGCGAAGCCATGCGCAACAAGGGCGTCGAGTTCCAGGGGGAGTGCCGGATCTACGAGGTCTGCAATCCGGCGCAGGCCAAGAAGGTGCTGGAGGCCAACCCCGCCATCTCGACCGCCTTGCCCTGCCGCATCTCGCTGTACCGCGCGGGCGAAGGCTACCGGCTGGCCACCCTGCTGCCGACCGCGATGCTGGCCCTGTTTCAGACCGCCGGCCTGGAAGAGGTGGCGCGCGAGGTCGAGGCGACGATCCAGGCCATGATGCGGGAGGCGGCCTGAGCGCGCGCCGCCGGTCCGCCCGGGTGCGCTAGACTGGCATCAGGCGGGTCTTTTGACGTTACTTGCCGTAGTCGCTTGGGCAGGGCTGCTGGCGCCGGCCGCGGCCGAGCCGGGCCAGCTCGACGCCAGTCCGTCGCTGTTCGCGGTGATGGCGGCGATCAACGCGGCCGGCTACGACGCGGAGCTGGATTCGCCCGCCAACGATCCCCTGCGGGCGCTGGTGCGGCGCGAGGTGGCCGCTCGCCGGCCGCCCTCTCTGGCCGCGCTGCGGGAGTTTTTCGAGCAGCACCGGCAGAAGAGCTGGACCGAGGAGGTCAGCCAGTACATCTCCTTCGCGCTCTGCGTGCACGGGCCGCCGGACTTCAAGTACCGTTTTCTGTTGAACCAGCTTCCCCCGGACGCCTTCGCCCTTCAGGGATTGGAAAAGCTGCTGGCGCGCTTTTACCGCGAGGCGGAACTGGAGCAGCTCTGGCGCAAGGCGCAACCTTATTACGAGCGGGTGATCGCCCGCTATCACGAGCCGGTTTCCCGCGCCGTGCTGGAGGCCAACGCCTATGTGCGCAGCCCGACCAGCGGCGTGCTCGGGCGCCGCTTCCAGATTTGGGTGGAGCTGCTGGCGGCGCCGCGGCAGGTTCACGTGCGCAACTACCAGAATGATTACATCGTGGTGGTCACGCCCGCGCCCGAGCCGCAGATCGCCGAGATCCGCCACGCCTACCTGCACTACCTGGTGGATCCCATGGTGCTGCGCAGCGCCGAGGAGATCAACCGCCGGAAGCCGCTGATTGATTTCGCCCTGGGAGCGCCGTTGCTGCCCGAGACCTACAAGAAGGATTTTCTGCTGCTGACATCCAAGTGCCTGGTCAAGGCGGTGGAGGCCCGGTTGGCGCCGCCCTCGCTCCGCCAGGCGCTGGTCGAGCAGGCGCTCCGGGAGGGCTACATCCTGACGCCCTACTTCGCCGAGGCTCTGCCGGCCTACGAGAAGCAGGAGCAGGCGCTGCGCTTTTATTTTCCCGAGATGGCCAAGGGGATTGATTTGGGGCGCGAGACCCAGCGGCTGGATAAAGTCGAGTTCGCGCAGCGGGCGCCGGCCGCGCCGGCGCCCAAGGCCGTAGCCCGGCCCGCCCCAAGCGGCCCCGAGCGCCGTTTGGAGGAGGCCGAGCAGTGGTACGCGCAGCGCGACCTGGACAAAGCCCGGGAGGCTTATTTGCAAGTGCTGCGCGAGAGCGACGGGCAGCGATGGCACGCCCGGGCCTACTACGGTCTGGCGCGCATCGCGGCGCTCAACAAGGATCCCGAGCTGGCCGAGCGGCTGTTCGAGAGGACGCTGGAATGCGATCCCGACCCGCAAACCGCCGGCTGGGCTCACGTCTATCTGGCGCGCCTGGCGGAAGCCGCCGGGGAGCAACAACGCGCCCGCCGGCATTACCAGGCGGCGCTGGCCTTACAAGGAGCTTCCGCGGCCGCCCGGGCGGCGGCGGAAAAGGGACTGGCGGGAGGCGGCGCCTCCGGACGTCCGCGCCCGCCTGAGTAAAGTACAATCGTTCGGAAGCAACCAGGAAGGAATCCCTAGATGAGAAAAGCATTCTTTGCGTTGACCAGGCTGAGCCTGGCGGCCGCCGTGTTCTGTTGGGGTGCGCCGCGCGCCGGAGCCCAGCAGGAGGTCCAGAAACAGCCCCAGGTGAAGTCGCAGAAAGAGGCCGAAGCCGTGATGGCCATCTTCCAGGCGCAGGACGCCGATTCGCGCATCAAGGCCGGGCAGGAACTGCTCACCAAGTTCGCCGACTCGGAATTCAAGGCCATCGCCATGCAAATGATCGCGGCTTCTTACCAGCAGAAGAACGACTTCGAGAACATGGTGGTCTGGGCGGAGCGGACGCTGGAGGCCGACCCGAAAAGCTACCACGCCATGCTCATGCTGGCCACCGGCATCGCCCAACACACGCGCGAGTTCGATCTGGACCGCGAGGAGAAACTGGGACGGGCCGAGAAGTACGCCCACCAGGCGATGGAGATCTTGAAGACCCTGCCCAAGCCGCGCCCGGACATCCCCGACGATCAGTGGGAAGCGGCCAAGAAGGATTTCACCGCCCAGGCCCACGAAGCCCTCGGATTGGCCGCGCTGGCGCGTAAGAAGCATGATGTGGCGATCCAGGAGTTCAAGCAGGCCGTCGAGGGCGCGGCCAACCCCGATCCGGCCACCATGGTGCGCTTGGGCGCCGTTTACAACATGGCCGGCAGGCACGACGACGCCATCGCCGTCCTGGACAAGGTGATGAGCGGGGCGGACGTCCATCCCACCATCAAGCAGTTCGCCCAGGCCGAACGGGCGCGCGCCTTCCAGGCCAAGCAAGCCGCCAAGCCGGCGGAGGCGGCTAAGCCGGCCGAAGCCGCCAAGCCCGCCGAGCCCGCCAAGCCTGCGGCGCCGGAGGCCCCGGCCCGGCAGCCCTGAGGATTCGGCGGGCGCCGGCGGAGGTCGGGTCGCGGCGCCCGCTCTCTGCGCGCGAGCATGGAGCCGGAATTCGAGAGGCTGGAAGAGGCTCTCGGCTACCGATTCTCGAATCGGGAGCTGCTACGCCGCGCGCTGACCCACGCCTCCCACGCTTACGAAACCGGCCCGGAGGGCGAGAGCGACAACCAGCGCCTGGAATTCTTGGGCGACGCCCTGCTGGGATTCCTGGCCGGCGACTATCTCGTCCGCCGCTATCCGGCCTACCGCGAGGGCCGGCTTTCCATGCTCAAGAACTACCTGGTGAGCGCCACCCATCTTCATGAAGTAGCGCGCCGACTGGATCTGGGCGAACACTTGCTGTTGGGTCGGGGCGAGGAACTGAGCGGCGGGCGGGCCAAGACCGGCCTGCTGGCCGACGCCCTGGAGGCCCTGATCGCGGCCGTGTATTTGGACGGCGGCTTGGAGCCGGCGCGCCTGTTCGCCGAGCGGCATGTTTTCGCCGGGGCCGACCAGCCGGGGGAGGCGGTCGAAGCGCCTTTCAGCAATTACAAAGGCGCCTTGCAGGAGACCGCCCGGGCGCTGGAATTGCCGCCCCCGCGCTACGTCGTGGTGGGCGAACAGGGGCCGGCGCACGCCCGGCGCTACACGATCGAGGTGCGCCTGGGCGAGCAGTGGGCGGCGCGCGGGGAGGGCAGCTCGAAGAAGAGCGCCGGGCAGGCCGCGGCCCAGGCCCTCTTGCGACAACTTCTGAAGCAAGAGGCCTGAAGAGGCGCGGTTCCCCCGTCAGGGTGCGATGGCGGTCTCGTAGCGCGTCTTGCCCTCGGTGTCCAGGAAGGCCGCCCGGATGCGCTCCCGGTCAATCTCCAGCGTGATGAAGCCGTAGAAAGAGCCGCTGAACAAAGTGCGCGGACCGGACTTGTCCGGCCGCGAGCTCTGCCCCCCAGCAGGCCCCACCAGGAAGTGCACCCCGCCCTCCGGCCGGAGGTGTTGCGGAAGGTGATCGTGGCCCGCGATGTAAAGCTGGGCGCGGCCTTGCAAGACCGGCAGCAGCAGGCGCTGGAGCTCGGGCGTGTCCCCGTGCACCCCGTAGGAGTAGATGGGGTGATGGCCGTAGACGATCTTCCAGCGGGCCGTACTGCGCTCCAGCTCCCGGCGCAGCCACTCGGCCTGCGTCTCCGAAAAAGCGTGAGTGGCCAGGGCGAAAAACTGGGCCGGCCCGGCGGTGAAGGTGTAGTAAAGCGCGGGCATGCGCCAGCTTCGGCTGCGCCCGGCGTAGAGAATCTGGGCGGCGGGGCTGTCGGCCAGTCCCCAGTCGTGATTGCCGGTGCTGGCGAAAAAGGGGATGCGGAGGGAGTCGTAGATCTGCACCCAGCCTCCCTTCCAGCGCGGATCGTCCGGATCGGTCACGCCGTCGGGCACGAAGTTGTCGCCCAGGGTGAGGCCCAGATGGAAAGGCCGGCGCCGATGAGCAGCGGCCAGCGCGGCCGCGACGGCGCGCTGGTTCTCGTTCTCCTGGCCGAAGTCGCCGATGGCCGCCACCCGCAGGAGGCCCCTGGCGGGCACGGCCTGGAAGGCGGGCGGCGGTTGCTGGAAAAAGCCGGGCAGGGTCGCGCCCCGGGCGTGCGTGGCCCAGCGCTGGTGGGCCGCGCGAAGAGTTTCCAGCGCCTTCGGGTCGTTCTGCCGGGCGGCCAGGGCCAGCCGCTTCTGGAACAACTCGCCCAGCTCGCGCGCCTGTAGGAGGCGCAACCGCTCCAGGGCCAACAAGGCCACGCGGGCGTCCGGATCGGCGGCCGCGTGCCGCTCGAGCGCCTCGCGTACCTGGGGGTTCTGAGTGCGGCCCAGGCGGTCCAGGATGAGGTAGCGGATTTCGTGATCGGGATCGCCGGCGGCCTGGGCCAGCAGCTCCGCGACCGTGGCGGCGTCCAGGCGTTGCAATTTCTGGCGCACTTGCGCCAGGCGCTCCTGGGACGTCTGGGCGGGCGCTTGAAAGAGGGCAAGGACAACCAGCAGGAGTAGTTTCTTCATGGCTGTTGGCAGTATAGCGGGCGCGGGCGGCTTGGCGGGAGGCGGCCGGAATCGGCCCGCGGCGTTGGTAGCACGAAAAGCATAATCGTGCTACCATGGTCTGTTCGGTGCATCGCGCCATGCGTCCTGTCACATTGTTCCTCCTGCTGCCCCTGTTCTGCCCGGCCCATAGCTTGCGGCTGCGCGTGCTTGATTCCCACGGCCTGCCCATCGCCCGGGCGCGCCTGGAGTGCCTGTCAGGCTCGGCCCGCGCCCTGAGCGACGAGACCGGCCAGGCGAGCCTGGAGTGCGACCTGCCGGCCGAGGTGCGCGCCGCTGCTCCGGGCTTCGAACCCGAGGCGCGCGCGATCGAACGGGTGCCGGAAAGCGAGCTGACCATCACCCTGCGCCCCGCCGTGGTGCGGACTACTTTGGAAGTCGTGGTGCGCGAGACGCCCCAGGCCGGGCCGATCTCGGGCAGCCGGGTCGAGATGGACCAGCGCGGCGCCCGCACGGTGCTGGACGCGGTCGAGAAGCTGGCACCCGGCGCTTTCCTGACCCGGCGGGGTGTGATGGGCTACGGCATCGCCACCAACGGCACGGGCGTCGTGACCATCCGGGGCGTGGGCGGCCAGCCCAACACGGGCGTGTTGATCGTGGTGGACGGGCGGCCCGATTACCAGGGCCTGATGGGCCACCCGCTGCCCGATTTCTACGGCCTGGCGGATGCCGGCTCAGTGAAGGTCGTCGAGGGCCCGGCCTCGCTGCTTTACGGCAGCAACGCGATGGGCGGGGTGATCGAGATCCGCTCCGCGCCGCCGCCCGAGCGCATGGAAACCAGGCTCAGTTCGGGGCTGGGCTCGTACCGGACGGGGCAGCACCGGCTTTCCAACGGTGCCCGCCTCGGGCGCGGCTTCTACACCGTCGCGGCCGGCGTTTCGCACACCCGAGGCGAGCGAGCCCGCGCGGCCTTCCGCTCGCAGGAGGGATCGGTGGCGGCGGGCTACGATCTGAGCGCGGTCTGGAAGGCTTCGGTTCGCGGCCGCTACGGCCATTTCTATGTGGAGGACCCCGGGCCGGTGTTTGCCCCGCTGGCCGGCAGCTTCGCAGCGGTGGGGCGGGGCGGCGGAAGTTTCCAGTTGGATAACGCCGCCGAGCGCGCCTGGGGCCATTTGGCGGTGTTTTCCAATCACGGGCGGCACTTCATCACGGACGGCTTCCGCTCGGTGGACCGCACTACGGGGCTGAGGCTGTATGAGCAAGTGGCCGTGCGGCCGGGCCTGCTGGCCGAGGTCGGCGGGGATGCGGTCAACTACGGCGGGCGGGCCCGCAACGTCCTGACCCGACTGGATTACGGCCGTCACGAGTTGACCAGCGGGGCGGGCTTCGGCCGGCTGAACTGGACGCCGCAGTCGCGGCTGCGGCTTCACGCCGGCGCGCGCTACGAATCGAACTCCGCGGCGGGCGGCATCGCCGCGCCCGAAGCGGGCCTCAGCCTGAGCCTGCATCCCGACCACACCCTGGCCGCGTCGCTCGCGCGGGGCTTTCGCAATCCCACCATCCGCGAGCTGTACTTGTTCCCGGCGCCCAATCCGGCGCTGCGCCGCGAGGAGCTGTACAACTACGAGTTGAGCTGGCTGGGCCGGCCGCGGCCGAACCTGGAGACCTCCCTGACCGCCTTCTACGCCGACGCCGGCAACCTGATCGTCACCACCGGCCGCTATCCCAACCTGCGGCTGGAGAACTCCGGGGCGGCCATCCACCGCGGCTTGGAGAACGCGGTGCGCTACCGGCCGCTGCGCCGTCTGCGGCTTTCGGCGGGATGGTTGCGCATGTGGTCCACCAACCTGCCCGCCTACGTGCCGCGCACCAAGGTCAACTACGCCCTGGAGGCGGACTTCAGGCGGGTCTTCGTGAACCTGAGCGGGATGGCGGTGGGCCGGTTGTGGGTCAACGCGCAGCGCACCCGCCAGTTGGGCGGCTACCACGTTGCGAGCCTCAAGCTGACGGCGCCGCTCGGCCGCCGCCACAGCCTTTTCCTGCTGGTGGACAACCTGTTCGACAAGCGCTACCAGGTGGTGGACGGCTATCCCATGCCGGGCATCAACGCCGCGGGCGGGTTTATGCTGAGCTTTTGATGCGCCTCCGCCCGATGACGATCAGCGCAGCGATGGCGGCGCTGGCCCTGACTCTGCCGCTGGGCTTCCACATGGCGGGCTTAGGCAGCCAGTTCCTGCCGATGCTGCTGCCGCTGCTGATCAACGGCTTCCTGGTGGGGCCCGGCTGGGCCGTGCTGACCGGTCTCAGCGCCCCCCTGCTGTCCGGACTGGCGACCGGGATGCCTCCGCTGTACCCGCCGGTGGTGCTGATCGTGGCCCTGGAGGGCGCGACGCTGGGGGGTGTGGCGGCCTTGGTGCGGCTGCTGAGCCGGCGGCGCGTCTGGCCCGCGCTGATCAGCGCCGTCTGCTGCGGCCGGTTGCTGAGCTTCGCTTTGAGCTGGGCGCTGGCCGGGCGCTGGGGACTGCCGCCCGCGCTGAGTGCCTGGGCGGCCTTGTTGCACGGGCTTCCCGGAGTGGCCTTGCAGCTCGGGGTGACGCCGCTGGTGGTGGGAATGCTCGAGCGCCGCCGCAGCCCGCTGTTCGCCGATGAGCCGTAGCGCCAAGCGCCGGTACTTCGAGGAGCTGGCCCCGGCCTGGGATCACCTGCCCGGAGCGGAGGACCAGCCGGGCAAAGTCCGGCGCTATCTGGAGCGGGCGCTGCCGGAGCAGGCGCGTCGCATCCTGGACGTGGGCTGCGGCACAGGCATCCTGCTGGAGGGGCTGTTGGAGCTGGCGCCGCCCGGGGCGCTTATCGTCGAGCTGGACTTCGCCTGGCGCATGCTGGCCGAGAATGCCGCGCGTACGCCCGACCGACGCGTGGCGCGGGTATGCGCCGACGGCCTGGCGCTACCGTTCCGGCCGGGGAGCTTCCAGGTCGTGCTGCTTTTCAACGTGCTGCCGCATCTGGGCCCGCTGCGGGAGGCTTTGGCCCCGTTGCTGGCGGCGCTCGCCCCGGCCGGCGTGCTGGCCGTCGGGCACCTGATGAGCAGCGAGCAGTTGAACGCCTTTCACGCGCAGATCGAAGGGCCGGTTTCGGAGGACCGCCTGCCGCCGGTGGCCGAGACGGCGGGCGTGCTGGCCGCCCTGGGGGCCCGGATCGAGTGTGCCGAAGAGGCGCCGGACTGGTATTTCCTGCGGTGCCGGAAAGGGTAAGCAAGTCGCTGGGGCGGGTGGCGCTGGCCGCGGCGGCGGTGGCGGCAGCTCTGGCGCCGCAAGCGGCGGTCGTGTGGGGCGCGTTGGCTGTCGGCCTGGCGGCGCGTGCGCGGGCGTACGGGAAGAGGCGAGTCGCGGCGGCGGGCCTGATTCCGGCGGCGCTGTTCGCTCTGACGCTGGCCGCTCTGGAGTGGCTGGGGCGCCGGGAGATCTCGCTGCTTGGAGTACGCACGCTGGCGGTCTTCCTGCTGTCGAGGGCGGCGCTGGCGGGCCTGTCGGGCGCGCGGCTGCTGGCGGCGTCTCGGCCGGGAAGCCGGCGGCAAGGGGCGATCATGTTCGGCTTGTTCACGGCGCACTTCGCCTGGGTATTGGGCGAGGAAGCGCGCCGCCTGCTGATCGCGCGGCGGCTGGCCGCGCCCCGGCGGATGGGCCCGGGAGGGTTCCGGTCGCTCGAGTGGGCCCTGGCCGGGCTGTTTCAGCGGGCGCTGACTCGCGCCGAGCGTTTCTACGCGGCGCAGTGGCTGCGGGGGTTAGGTCAGTGAGCCTGGTGATCGAGGCCCGCGGGCTCAGCTTCGGTTACGAGACGGAGCGGCCGGTGCTGCGCGCGATCACGCTGGAGGTGCGGGCGGGCGAGCGGGTGGCGATCGTGGGGGGCAACGGAGCGGGCAAGAGCACGCTGCTGTGGTGTCTGTTGGGGTTGCATCGGGCCTCGGGCGTCATCCGGCTGTTCGGAGGCGCGCCTGCCGGGGCGCGCCATAGGCTGGGCGTGGTGTTCCAGAATCCGGAGGATCAACTGTTCATGCCTACGATTTTGGAGGACGTGGCCCTGCCGCTGTACAATCGCGGATTGCCGCGCGAGGCGGCCTGGGCCCGGGCGCGGGAGGCGTTGGCGGGCGTGGGCCTGGAGGCGGAGGCGGACCGCCCGGCGCGCCGCTTGAGCTTGGGCCAGCGCAAGCGGGCGGCGATCGCGGCCGCTCTGGCGATGCGGCCGGAGCTGCTGCTGATGGACGAGCCGACGGCGGAGCTCGACGGGCGTTCGGTGCGGCAACTGGCGGATCTGATGGAAACCTTGCAACTGACGCTGGTGGTGACGGGGCACGACGTCGAGTTCCTGCGCCGGGCGGCCCGCCGCGCCGTGGTGCTGGAGGCCGGGGCGGTGATCGCCGACGGTCCGGCGGGCGAGCTGCTGTGCGATGCGGGCCTGCTGGAGCGCGCCGGGTTGCGCTAGGCGGACGGCGGCGGAGCGCGCTATGATGGCGCACGCGAGGTGTTTCCATGCCGGAACGGATGCGCCGTCGAGAGTTTCTGGCCGCCGGGGCGGCTGCGGGTCTGGCGCCCGCGCCCCCGGGCGAGATCAAGATCGGCCTGTACAGCATTACCTATCTGGGTCTGTGGTACCGCGGGGAGGCCTTGACGCCGGAGCAGCTCATCCAGCGAGCGCGCCGGTTCGGTTACCAGGGGATCGAGATAGACGGCAAGCGGCCGCACGGCTGCCCGCTCCTTTGGACCGGCGAGCGGCGCCGCAAGCTCCGCCGCCTGGCGGCCGATGAGGGCGTGGCCCTCTGCGGGGTGGCGGCCAACAACGATTTCAGCAGTCCGATACCTGAACACCGCCAGGCGCAGTTGGCCTGGGTGCGGGAGCTGATCCGCCTGACGGCCGACCTGGGGGCAGGGATCCTGCGCGTGTTTCTGGCCTGGCCCGGCGCCAACAAAGCGCCCGAGGGAGGCGGCCGCTACGATCTGGCCCAGCGCATTTGGGACGCCGCCCATCAGGGGATTCCCGAGGAGCAGGCCTGGGAGTGGTGCCGGGAGTGCCTGATCGAAGCGGCGCGCTACGCGGGCGAGCATGGGGTGACGCTGGCGCTCCAGAACCACAAGCCGCTGATCCACAGCTACCGGGACATGCTGCGCATGATCCGGGAGGTGGATTCGCCCCATCTGAAGGCCTGCCTGGATGCGCCCATCCTGGAGCGCAAGGACCCGGCCTATGTGCGCGAGGCGGTGCTGGCGACGGGGTCCTTGCAAGTGCAGTCGCACTTCGGCGGGGAATACCAGAGGCCGCGGCCCGGCGGTCCCATCCTGCGGGCGGCGGTGTCGCGCGGGCCCGACGGCCGGTATGAGCGCCAGGGTTACGAGGACCCGCAGCAGGACTACTACCCGCCCTTCGTGCGCGCTCTGCTGGAGACCGGCTATCGGGGCTACATCAACTACGAGCTCTGCCATCCGCTACCCGTGGTGAACGGGCAGACGGTCGGCATCGAGTTCGTGGACGCCAGCGCACAACTGGCCGCCGAGTACATGCGGGAGGTGATCGCCCGGGCGCGCGCGGGCGCATCGTGAGGCGGGCGGCGGCGCAGCGAGGCCGGGAACTAGCGCGGAGCGGGGGCCAGGGCCGCGCGCCGCTGGAACATCTGGTAGATGTGATGCGCCTCGTGGTGGGCCATGTACTCGAGCTGGAACCGCACGTCGAAGTAGGGAAACTCGGGGTGGCGGCCGGGACGATCCCAGCTCGAGGTCTCCAGCGCCCCCAGGCGTTTGAGAAAGCCCTGGCGTTCGGCCAGGAAGCCGGCCAGCAGCTCGGCGGTCGAGCGGGCGGCCAGGCGCTCGAACTGCTCGTCGCCGTCGGGCTCGTAGACCTCGATCTCGGGGTTGTTCTCCTCCAGCATGAGTTGGATTCGCGCTTCGAAGACCTGCTGCGTGCGCCAGAGGTGGCAGAGCAGCTCCTTGAGTGACCATTGACCGGCTTCCAACCGGTAGGCCAGTTGCGGCTCCGGCAAGCCGGAGACCAGACGGTGCACCTCGCGGGCCTGCTCGCGCAGCCGCGCGATCAAGCGATCCGCCGCTTCCGAAGTCATCCTTCGATTTTATGCCCCGGCGGCCGCTAACAAGGAGACGGGGAAGGCCCGCCTGCGGCCTGGCGGCCCTCCCGGTAGCGGATCGCCATGAGGTAGGGAGCGCCGGGCGGGGCGGCCGTGGCCAGCGAATCGGCCCGCAGATCTTCCAGGATGGGGCGGCAGGCCAGGGCGTCCTCAGGCAGGCCCAGGCTGCGCAAAGTCTCGCGCACCTGCTCGAGGCGGCCCGCGTAGGCCGGGAATTCCACCATGGTGACGGGCTGGACCTGCCGGCGGCCGTCGGCGAAAACGTAGACTACCGCCGCCTGATGGTAAATCTGAGGGTTGATCGGGAAGTCCAGCCGCGCCAGCCCGTCCAGCAAGCGTTCGAGCTGTCGCGGCTCGAGCGTGATCGTGACGGATACCAGTTCGCCTTCGGCGCCCGCCAGGACGGCGCTGCGCGTGGCGATCAGGGGCCTTGCGTTCATGCTTCCTCCCGTGCGGGGCATCGCCGCCGCACAGGCAACCGGCCCGGAAGACGAAAAAACCCGGAGCCCGAGCGTTCAGGGCTGAGGAGCGGGATCGTGTTTGCCGATTGCCTTTAGCACTTTTTTAACGTGGTTGCAAGTAGCCAGGCCTCCGAGGCTGAAGGCCCTAAATCAATCCACGTCTCCTTCAGCATATCACCGGGCGGAGGAAATTACAACGAAAAAACCGCCCGCGGGCGGCCGAGCGGGCCCTTCCGGCGAAGGGAAAGCCGATGGCGAACCGTCCTCTGGTTTCGGTGGTAGGATGCCACTATGCGGATCGCGGTACTCGGCTTGGGATTCATGGGCAGCACGCATTTGAAAGCTTGGCGGAGGCTTCCCGGGGCGGAACTGACGGCGGTGATGGACCAGGACGAGCAGCGCCTCTCGGGCGACCTCAGCTCGATCCAGGGCAACATCGGCGGGCCCGGCGAGCGCCTGGATTTTTCCGGCCTGAAGAGATACCGCAGCATCCAGGAGGTGGCCGCGGACGGGGAGATCGAGGCGGTGGACATCTGCCTGCCCACGCACCTGCACGCGCCCGCCGCGCTGGCCGCCCTGGCCGCGGGCAAGCACGTGCTGGTGGAAAAGCCCATGGCGCTGGAGGGCGCCGCCTGCGACCGGATGATCGCGGAGGCGCGCCGGCAGGGGCGCGTGCTCATGGCGGCCCAGGTGGTGCGCTTCATTCCCAGCTACCGTGCGCTGGCCGAACTGGTGCGGGGCGGCAAGTTGGGCGCGGTGCGCTCGGCTCTGTTCCGGCGGCGCTGCGCCGCGCCCACCTGGGGACCTTGGGAGTTCGACGCCTCCCAGAGCGGCGGCGGGGTGTTCGACCTGTTGATCCACGACGTGGACATGTGCCTGCACCTGTTCGGGCCGCCGCGGGCGGTCTGGGCGGTCGGCCACGAAGACCTGGCGCGCGGCATGGACACGATTCTGGCGCAGTTGGAATACCCGGGGACGGGCTTCGTAGCGGTGAGCGGCGGCTGGCATCACGTGGGCGGCTATCCGTTCTCGATGGAGTACACGGTGGTGGGCGACGGCGGCACGGTGGAGTACAGCTCGGCGGGGCCGCCGGCCACCTGGTACCGGGCCGACGGCGCCGTGGAATCGCTGGCTGAGGACGGCGGCGACTGGTATCAAGCCGAGATCGAGTACTTCCTGAAGTGCTGCCGCGAGAACGCCTGGCCCGCGCTATGCCCGCCCGAGGAATCCGCCGCCGCCGTCCGGCTGACGCGCCTGATGGTGGAATCGCGCCGCCGCGGGGGAGAGCGGCTGGAGTTCGCCTCCTGAGGCGGGGCGGCGCCGGTTCAGTTGCATTCGGCCGTCAGCGGTCCGGCGAGCTCCTGGAGGAAGAACAGCCGTCCGGGCAGGGTGGGCATCCAGCTCGAGGGCACCCAGCGGTCCGGCCCGTAGCGCAGCGTGACCCAGAGGCTCATGCCCTGCCACTGCATGCCGCGGCCCAGGGCGCCGTCGGCGCCGCCGATGATGCGGTCGGCCTGGAGGAACAAGCCGGGGCCGATGGTGTTGGCGCAGGCGGGCACCAAGGTCGTACGGCTCTTGAAGCTGGTGATGGCGTTCTGCTCGACGGTGAGGGGGTGCAGCTTGGCTCCCAGCCGGTGGGTCTGCCGCTTCCATTCCTCGTCGCTGGAGAATTCGGCGGCGAAATGCGGCTCCCAGAAAGCGATATGAAAGACGCGGCCGATGCCGAAGATCACGATCAATTGCGCGCCTTCGGCTTTCAGGGCGGCGATGCGCTCGGGATAGGCGGGCAGCATCTCGCGCGTGGCGAAGTGCCGCTGCGGCTCGGGCACGGTCAGCTCGCCCAGCGGGCCGTAGAAGGCCTCCTGCATGGCGTAGCGGAAGGCGCCGGGGTTGTCGGGCGGCAGCGTGTTGCCTTCGGCGTCGCTCCACTCGTCCATGTTGAAGCCGTAGACGTGGTCGCAGGGCACGCCCCATTCCTTCAGGAAGTAGACCGCCCAGCGGTACATTCCCATCGGACCGACGGGCAGGATCAGGGCCAGCTTGCGACGCGCCTCGCGCGCCTGGCGGATGCGCAGGGCGATTTCGTGACCGAGCATGGTGTCGAAGTCGGCCAGCGTGCGGCAGGGGACCGGCTCGAAGGCGGGATGCCACCAGGGCTGGCGCTCGAGCACCGCCTCCGGGGGATGGCTGCAACAGGCCTCGATCCGGTTCAGATCCCAACCGGCGGGGAAGAAGTGCTCCAGCAGGGAACCTTTCAGCGTGCTGCGCAGATCAATCGTCACGGTTGCACCTCCACGGCGCGAGCGGTGCGCGCCGATTCGTAGCAGGCGGCCAGGAGCCTCTGGTTGCGCAGGCCGTCTTCGCCGGTGACGGCGGGCGCACGGCCCTCGAGGACCGCCCGGCTGAACTCTTCGATCTCGGCCCGGTAGGGGTTCACCGGCTCGGGCGCGATCTCCAGGGCGCCGCCGGCGGGGCGCGCCTGCTGCGCGTCATAGGCGCCCGGGCCGGCGGGCAGGCGGGCCGTCATCACGCCCCGGCTGCCCTGGCCGATGGTGCCGCGGGCCAGGATCGAGCCTTCCGAGCCGTACAGTTCCAGTACGTTGTCGCTCGCCTCGTCGGGGACCGAGAAGAACGTGTCCACCGTGCCCAGCGCGCCGTTGGCGAACTCGACGAGCACCGTCGCCCCGTCCTCGACCGCATAGGGGTGCACGGCGCGGGCGGCGAAACAGCTCAGGCGGCGCACCGGGCCGAAGAACATTTCCAGCAGATCCAGGCAGTGGCCGCCCATATCCATCAGGGCGCCGCCGCCGCCCAGGGCGGGATCCTGCCGCCAGGCGCCGGGCAGGGGCGGGTACCAGCAGGAAAGCTGGGCGCGGGCGTAGACCGGCCGGCCCAGGCGGCCTTGGCGGATCCATTGCAGGGCGGCCTGGTGTTGGGCGTGGAAGCGCATCATGAAGGCCGTGCCCAGCAGGATGCCGGCCCGGCGGCAGGCCGCCACCATCTCTTCGGCCTCGGCCACGGTCAGACCCAGGGGCTTTTCGCACAGCACGTGCTTGCCGGCGCGGGCGCAGGCCAGCGCCTGCTCGCGATGGGCGTGCACGGGAGTGGCCAGGTAAACCGCCTCCGCCTCGGAGGCCAGCAGCTCTTCCAGACTGGCGGCGGGGCGTGCGCCGAAGCGCTCGGCCGCCCGGCGGTTGATCTGTGGGTCGAGGTCGTAGAGGACGGCCAGGCGGGCGTTGTCGGCCGGAACAATTCCCTCAGGAATTGTTCGCCTTAGCGCGATGCCCCCCGACCCCACCACCCCCCAGGCCACTTTCCGCTCAGGCGACATCCGCCCCTCCCACCGCCACCGGCCGCCGGGCGTAGGCGTCAATCACCTTGAGCAGGGCCTGCGCGATCTGCTGCATATCCTCCTCGCTGAAGGTGGGGTAGGCGAAGCAGGTGAAGGTGTGGGTCTCGTGCCAGAGCGCGTTGGGCACCTCCACCCGCGAGTAGTCCACGCTGGCCGGATCGGCGTACTCCCGGGAGCGGAAGGGAAACTGAGAGCGGCCGAAGGCGTTGTGTTCCCGGAAGGCCCGCTCGGTATGGCACTGGGGCCAGAAAACCTTCCAGCAGGGCGCGCCCTCGGCGGCGGCGGCCTGGACGAACTGCTGGATGGTGCAGTTCATCTTCTCGATCGCCAGTGAAAACGCCAGCGCATACCAGCCGTTCTGCCGCTCCGGGGTGTCCACCGGGAAGAACCGGACATACTCCGGCCGCTGCCGCAGGGCGTTGATCAGGATGTAGGCGTTGCGGCGCCGGGCGGGCAGGTTCCAGGAGTCGAGGCGCTCGAGCTCCGCCAGGCCGATGGCGGCCTGCATTTCGGTCATGCGGTAGTTCCAGCCCACCATGTTGTGGATGTAGGGCAGCTTCTGTTCGAGTGCCAGCAGGTTGAGCCGCTCCTTGACGTCGTAGCCGTGGTCGCGGAAGCTGCGCGCCCGCCAGGCCAGCTCCTCGTCGTCGGTGGTGACCATGCCGCCCTCGCCGCCCGTGGTGAAGGTCTTGTTCTGGCAGAAGCTGCAGGCCGCGATGTCGCCCAGGGTTCCCGTCTTGCGGCCCTTGTAGGCGCCCCCGAAGGCTTCCGCGTTATCCTCGACCACCCGCAGGCCGTAGTGGCGGGCGAAAGCCAGCAGGGGATCCATGTCGCAGACGTTGCCGTAGAGATGCACCGGGATGACGGCGCGGGTACGCTCGTTGACCAGGCGTTCGGCGGACTCGACGCTCAGGCAGTGGTCTTCGAGATTGACGTCAGCGAAGCGGGGGACGGCCCCGGCCTGCACCACGGCGAAGCTGGTGGCGATGAAGGTGTAACTGGGGACGATCACCTCGTCGCCCGGACCGATGCCCAGGGCGCTGAGGGCCACATGCAGGGCGGCGGTGCCGCTGGAGACCGCCACGGCGTAACGGCTGCCCTGCCACTGGGCGAACTTGCTTTCGAACTCCATGCCCTTGCGCCCGGTCCAGTAGTTGACCTTGCCCGAGCGCAGTACCTCGACGACCGCCTGGATAGCCTTCTCGTCGAACTGCGGCCACAGGGTGAGCCGATTGGTGACCGCCTTGGGACCGCCTTCGATGGCCAGCTTCGCCATAGGATTCTCCTCCGGCCGGTCGGGCTCGACGGCGCGCAACCGGCTCGGTTTCTTTGTAGCATACATGGGGTGAGGTCCTCATGCCAGAGTTTGAACTGACGCGTCGTAAACTGTTTCAGCTTTCCTCCGCGGCCGCGGCGCCGGCGATCCTGAGGGCGCAGGCGGCCGGGGAGGTGATCCGGGTGGCCTTCGTAGGCACGGGCAACCGGGGGACGTTCCTGCTGCGCAACATGCTGAAGGTTCCCGGCGTCGCGGTGGTGGCCACCTGCGACATCGTCGAGGAACGGGCGGCTGCGGCCGCCAGACTGGTGGCCGAGGCGGGAGGCTCGGCGCGCGTGTGGACGGATTTCCGCCGCATGCTCGACGAACAGAAGGAGATTGACGCCGTCGTGCTGGCCACGCCCGATTACACGCACAAGGACCTGGACATCGCCATCCTGGAAGTGGGCAAACACCTCTACGCCGAGAAGCCGCTGGCTCTCACGGCCGAGGACTGCCGCATGGTGGCGAACGCGGCCCGCCAGGCCAAAGGGATCTTCCAGGTCGGCTTCCAGTTGCGCCACGACCCCAACCGCAACGCGGCCATGAAGTTCATCCACGGCGGCGGCATCGGCAAGGTGCTGATGTGCCACGGCATCCGCCACGGCGGGGACCTGCCCCGCGCCATCCCCTGGTACTTCGACAAGACCAAGTGCGGCGACATTCTCATTGACCAAGGCATCCACATTCTGGACCTGTTCAGTTGGGCGATCGGCGAGCATCCGGTGCGCGCTCTGGCCTCGGGCGGCACCAATCTGTTCGTCAACGAGCCGCCCGGGCGCACCGTAATGGACAACTACAGCCTGATTTTCGAGTACGCCAACGGCGCGCGGGTCAATTTCAGCCATCACTATTTCGACCCGCCGGGCTTCACCGGCATTCGCGAGCTGGTCTTCGGCAGCGAAGGGGCGGTGGACCTGCCGGCCGGAGCCTGGCAGCCGCGCACCAAGAAGGGCCTCGTCAAGCTGGAGGTTCCCGAGGCCGGCCGCGGCGCCGACTACATGTCGCTGGCGGCCTTCATCGAGAACATCCGCAGCGGCAACCGGCGGCCGCTGAACGACGCCGAGTCGGCCTTGCGCTCCACGCTCCAGGCGATCATGGGCACGCGGGCGATCTACGAGCGCCGGATCGTCACCTGGGAGGAAGTGGCCGGCACGGCTTAGGAGATCTCCGGCGGGACGTTGCCGTAGGACCAGGGAGCCTGGAAGGGCGGCGCTTTGGGGGGCTCGGGAACCGGGCCGGGCTTCAGTTGCGCGGCCAGCTCCAAGGCGGCCTCGACGATCTGGTGGCCGGCCGTGACGGCCAGGTTGCTGTAGCTGGTCAGGCGCGTCTCGTAGCCGCCGCCGTGGGGCCCGAAGGCCTCTTCGGTGGGCACGTAGCCCACGCAGCCGTTGGCCAGTTCGACCGGGAAGGTGAAGGGAAACGGGCTGCCGGCCTTGATGGCCAGACCCAGTTGGCAGAACAACTCGGCCGGGTTGCTCAAGAAGATCGCGGGTCCCAGTTGGACGGCCTGCACTTCCACTTCCGCCTCGGGGGAGACCTTCAGCAGGGCGTCCAGCAGGACGGTCTCTTTGGCGAAGGTCCATTCGGTCTGGCCGACGGCGGCGGGGTCCTGCGCCGCCAGGCGGTAGGCGCGCTCGACCTTTTCGGGGGCGGGCCGGCGGCGCGGGATCTTCCAGATCCTTCGCTTGAAGTCCACCGGGATCAGTTCGCCCTGCGGCGCGCTGAGCAGCACCTTGACCGCCTCGGCGCCCACACGCCCGCCCACCAGCCGGGCCCACTGCTCGCCGGAGGGCCGGGCGTAGGGACTCAGGTTGTCCACCTGGGTTACATCGCCGCAGGCGCCCTGAAGAAAGACGACCACGGCCTGGGGGCCGAGCACCCCGCGAATGGTTTGCTCCAGGTAATAAATCCAGTTGGCCGAGATACCGCCGGGATTGGTGGTGGCGTGGCAGGCGTAATGGACGACGCAGCCGCCCAGGCGTCCCTGGCGGTCCCAGACGGCGATGACGCCCACCTGCGGGTCGGTGGGGCCGGCGTAAGCGATGATGTCCGGATTGCCCTGCCCGGGGTGACTCCAGCACAACCCGTTCCTCATGCGCAGGCGACGGTTGAAGGCGACCTGGGACTCGTAGCCGAAGCCTACGGAGGCGCGGGCCGGGGCGCGTCCGGCGTGGGCCTGGCAGACGGCGGCGACGATCTCGGCGGTGACGCGCTCGGCGTAGCGGGGATGATCGCAGGTGGAGTGCTCGTAGGCCAGCTTGCGCACCAGGGGCGGGGCGTGATCGTACTCGCCGGGACGAATCATTCCGATCGGGCCGGAGGAGTGCGAGTGCGAAGCGCCGATCAGCACCGCCTCGGGCGGGATGCCGCAGCGCGCCGCGATCCGGCTGCGGGCCTCCTGGACCAGGTAGCGCGGGGCGGCCAGGGCGTCCAGTCCCACCAGAGCGGCCGCTCTGGTCCCATCGTCGAAAACCGCCGCCCGCACCTTGCAGGGATCGTGAAAGGACTTGTGGTAGGACTTGCCGTAGCCGCCCGGCTGCTCCATGCCGATTTCCGGGCTGATGTCGCGCTCGGCGAAGCCGGCCTGGAAACCGGCGCTCCGCGTTTCGCCCTGCGCGGCGAGCAGCGGGCCCGCTGCGGGAACGAGAGGAGAGATCAGGAATTGCCGCCGGTGCATGAGCTCAGCCTAGCGCACCGGCCGGCGCCCTAGGGGATCTTGGACTCGACCACGGCCGGGGTGAGCCGGCTGGCATGCCGCCGCAACTCGCGCAAGCCCATGCCCGTGACGACAATGGCCGCCGAGCCGGCCAGCAGCAAGGGCGCCGTGATGACGATCCAGGCCAGCGTGGAGAAGCCGGCGGCGGTGGTCTCGTCCACGCCGAACAGGGCCAAGGCCTGCTTGGTCATCAACTGGAGCACGCCGACGTTTCCGGGGCCTTGGGGCAGGGCGGTGCCGAGCCTCTGCATGAGCACTACGATGAGCGCCGCCCAAGGCGACAGGTCCAGGCGGTAGGCTTTCATCAGCAGGTAGATGGGGGCGGCCTGCATCAGCAGGTAGGGAAGGCTGGCCAGCAGCGCCAGGTAGAACAGCCGGGAGCGGGCCATCAGGCGGAGGTCGGCCAGCAGCACTCCCAGCCATCCGGAGGGAGCGGCGCCGTGGTTTTGCCGGCGGAGATTGACCAACACCAGCGCCGCGCCGGCGATGAGCAGCAGCAGAAGAAGCAGGCGGGCCAGGCCCACGATGTGCCCGGGCAGGCGCAGGAAGAACGTCGCTGCGAAGGTGACTACCAGCAGCCAGATGCCGTCGAAGAAGCGTTCGATGAGGACCGAGGACAACATCACCGAAAAGGGGAGCTTGCTCCAACGTCCCTGGAGGTAGGCGCGCAGCAGCTCGCCCGGCCGCATGGGCAGGATCTCATTGACGAAGAGGCCGATGTAGATGGCCCGAACCGAGCGCCACAGGGGGATCCGGGCGACCGGCTCCAGCAGCAGGTTCCAGCGCCAGGATTGCCAGACGTAGACCAGCAGGTCGGCCAGGGCGGCCAAGGGCACCCAAGCCCAGGCGGTCGAGGCCAGATCCTTGGCCAGCACCTTCAAATCCACGTCGTAGTAGGTCCACACCAAGGCGGCCGCCGAGATCAGGCAGCCCGCCACCGGAATCAGCCAGGGGGGGACCTTGCCGAAAAACTTGGAGGATCCCGATAGCATGGAGCAGTTACCACCATCATAGAACGGCGCGCCGGGCTGCCGCAGCGGACGGCGAGCCGGCATGTTATCTTGTTAGGGTAGCTAGGAGGCCTATGTCGCCTGGGGGGATGCAGCAGGCAGAGGCGCGCGTGTACGCGCCGGACCCGGAATTCGTTCGCCGAGCGCATGTGCAGGGCATGGAGGCTTGCCGTGCGCTGTGCCGCCGGGCGCGGGAGCAGCCCGAAGAGTTTTGGGCCGAAGTGGCCGAGCGGGAAGTGTTCTGGTTCGAGAAGTGGTCCCAGGTCTTCCGCTGGCAGCCGCCCTTTGCGCGCTGGTTTGTGGGAGGCAAGACCAACGCCGCCTACAACTGCCTGGACCGGCACCTGGCCTCGGCCCGGCGCAACAAGGTGGCCATTATTTGGGAAGGCGAGCCGGGCGAGCAGCGCATGCTGTCGTATCAGGAACTGCACCGGCTGGTCTGCCGCTTCGCCAACGTGCTGAAGGGGCTGGGACTGGGCCGGGAGGAGCGGGTCATCATTTACATGCCGATGGTGCCGGAGCTGCCCGTGGCCATGCTGGCCTGCGCGCGCCTGGGCATCACGCACAGCGTGGTGTTCGCCGGCTTCTCGGCCGAAGCGCTGAAAGGGCGAATTCAAGACCTGGGCGCGGGGGTGGTCGTCACGGCCGACGGCGGCTGGCGGCGGGGAAAGGAAGTGCGGCTGAAGGAGGCGGTGGACGAGGCGCTGGCCGAGTGCCCGACGGTGCGCCGGGTGGTGGTGTTGCGGCGGACCGGATCGTCCGTGCCCATGACGCCGGGCCGGGATGCCTGGTGGCACGAGCTGGAGAGCGAGGCGGCCGAGGTCTGCCCTGCCGAGCCGCTGGATTCCGAGACGCCGCTTTACGTGTTGTACACCTCGGGCACCACCGGCAAGCCCAAGGGCATCGTGCATACCACCGGCGGTTATCTGGTCCAGACCACCGCCAGCATGAAATGGGTCTTCGACCTGAGGGAAGAGGACGTTTACTGGTGCACGGCCGACATCGGATGGGTGACCGGGCACAGTTACATCGTCTACGGCCCGCTCTCTGCCGGGGCGACGGTGGTGATGTACGAAGGTGCGCCGGATTACCCTCAGTACGACCGCTGGTGGCGGATCGTCGAGAAATACCGGGTGAGCATTCTCTACACTTCGCCCACCGCGATCCGGGCCCTGCTGCGGCAGGGAGACCGCTGGCCGGAGGCGCACGATCTGTCGAGCTTGCGGCTGCTGGGTTCGGTGGGCGAGCCGATCAATCCGGCCGCCTGGGAGTGGTACCACCGCGTGATCGGCAAGGGACGTTGTCCCATCGTGGATACTTGGTGGCAGACCGAGACCGGCGCCATCCTGATTTCGCCCATGCCGGGCGCGACGCCGCTGAAGCCCGGCTCGGCCACCTTCCCGCTGCCCGGCATCGAGGCGGCAGTCGTAGATATGGACGGGCGCGAAGTGGGGCCGGAGCAGGAAGGCTTCCTGGTGATTCGCCGGCCGTGGCCGGCCATGTTGCGCACGCTATGGGGCGATCCCCTGCGCTACGAAATGCAGTACTGGCGGAGGATCCCGGGGGCCGACGGGGTTTACTTCACCGGGGACGCGGCGCGGGTGGACGCGGAGGGCTACTTCACCATTCTGGGGCGGGTGGACGACGTGATCAATGTCAGCGGGCACCGCATCAGCACGATGGAGCTGGAATCCGCCCTGGTGCGGCATCCGGCGGTGGCCGAGGCGGCCGTGGTGGGCAAGCCGGATGACATCACCGGCCAGGCCGTCTGCGCGTTCGTGACGCTGAAACAGGGCCATAGCGACTACGACCGACTGGCGGCCGAGCTGGGCCGGTGGGTGGCGCACGAGATCGGGGGCTTCGCTCGCCCGGCCGAAATCCGGTTCACCGAGGCGCTGCCCAAGACCCGCAGCGGCAAGATCATGCGCCGTTTGCTGCGCGAGATCGTCAGCACCCACGCGGTCACCGGCGACGTGACCACGCTGGAGGACCTGGGCGTCATCCACCGGCTGGCCGGGCAGGCCGAAGAGTGAGGGGCACCGCGCCGCCCGCTACAGGACGGCGCGCAAGGCCAGGTTCACCACTACCATCAGGAGGGAGGCGGCCGGGAGCACCAGCAGGGCCTTCTTCAGGCGCAGCGGATCCTCCCCTGCGATCGCGCCGATGATGCGCGAAGAAACGGCCAGGCCGATCCAGCCCGAGGTGATCACGATGCCCATGGCGGTGGCGGTGGCCACCGGGAAGGCGTTGCCCACCATGGCCAGAGTGGTCGGGAAGACCGGCGCCATAGCCAGCCCGGCGCAGAAGACCGCGATCCAGGAGATCCTCGGGTTGCGGGTTTGAAGGGCCAGGTAGGTGGTGACCGCCATCAACAGGGCGGCCGCCAGGGTCACGGTCTGGGGCGAGACCGTGATCAGCACCGGGGCCACGGCCACGCGCCCCAGCAGCAAGCCCAGCGCGAAACCCAGCGAGAGGATGTTCAGGGCGGTGCCTTCGGCGATGCCCTGGGCGATCAGGTGCCGCGCCAGCCAGTTCCAGACGCCCACTTCCGAGGCCACATAAAGGAACAGCAGGACGGCCAGCAGCCACAGGGCGGGTTGGCCCAGCAAGGCCCCGGCCTGGGAGAGCTGGAAGCCCCGTTCGCCGGTGGGCGGCGGGATGGGAGCGCCCACGTGGATGATCAGGGTGACGGCGGCCAGCACGGTGACGGTGTAGCAGAGCCGGGTCGAGTTGCGGCCGAGCAGGTTGGCCGAGATGAAGGGCGTGGCCAGGCCGCCCAAGCCGAAGAACAGATTGAGGAAGTTCAGCACGGTGGCGCGCCGTTCGGCGCCGATGTCGCTGACCAGGGCGTTGGCGCCGGTGACGATGATGCCCCCGCCCAGCCCGAGCAGCAGCAAGTACAGCATGATGCTGCGGTAGCCGCGGGACTTGGGCAGCAGGAACAGCGCCAGGGCGATCAGGGAAAGACCCAGCACCAGCCCGATCTTCTTGCCGTAGTTGTCCATCAGCGGCCCGACCGAGACCGAAGCGATGATCAGGCCGAGCGCTTGAGCCAGGGCGATATTGCCGTTCTGCTCCGGGGTGAGCTGGAAGCGGCGGGAAAGGTCCGGCAGGATCGTGCCCAGCATGGCGGCGATCATGCCGTAAACGAAGATGGCCAGAATGGCGGCCGCAATCAGCATGGCGAAATCCTCCGCGACAGCGCCGCGAGCGCGGCCTGACGATCTTATCAAAAGCGGGGCCGGGCGGGAGGCCTAACCGAAGCGATAGCGCTCGGCCTTCTCGTCCCAGAAGACCTTCTTGCCGTGGCGGTAGGAGAGGGTGGCCAGATGGCCGGAGATGGCGGCCTGCTGGCCGATTTCGACCGGAGCGATGAGTTTCTCCTTGCCCCGGATGGCCTCGATCCAGTTCTTGACGTGGGCCTCCACGGCCAGGTTGTCGTTGTTGGGGATGTGAAGATTGATCGGCTTGCGGGCGGCCACATGGGCGGGCGGCTTGCCGCCGAAGGTTTCCGGATAGAAATTGAGGTACTGGCGGCTGATCACCTCGATGGTGCCCTCGTTGCCGAGGAACTGCTCGCCGTAGCCGAAGTGGTCGTTGCCGAAGTAACAACTGTAGTTGATGTGGAAACGTCCGGGATATTCGTAGACGGCGCTGAGTGTGTCGGGCACTTCCCGGTCGTCGTTTATCCAGCGGTAGATGCCGCCGGAGGCCATGCAGGAAAGGGGCACGGTCTTGCCGCAGACGAAGTTGGTGATGTCGGTCTGGTGGACCAGCAGGTCGGTGGAGATGCCCCCGGAGTAATCCCAGTACAAGCGCCACTGGTAAAAGCGGGCTTTGTTAAAGGGCCGTTTGGGGGCGGGACCGAGAAACTTCTCCCAGTCGGTGTTCTTTTCGTCGGCGTCGGGCGGGATGGTGTAGCGCCAGGCCGGGTTGGTTTCGAGCGAGTTGCGGTACCAGAAGGCGCGGACGTAGTGCACCTCGCCGATGAGGCCCTGCTCGATCATCTCTTTGGCCTTGATGTAGAGGGAGTTGCTGCGGTTCTGAGTGCCGACCTGGACGACCTTGCCGGCTTTGCGGGCCAGGCGGACGATCTCGGCGCCCTCCTCGATGGTGTGGGCCAGGGGCTTCTCGACGTAGACGTGCTTGCCGGCCTTGAGGGCGGCGATGGTCTGGCTGTGGTGAAGGTGTTCGGGGGTGGCGACGATGACGGCGTCCACCTCGGGGTCGGCCAGGATCTCGCGGTAGTCCTTGGTGGCTTTGGGGGTATTGCCGCCCATGGTCTGAACGCGGTCCTTGGCGCGGGCCAGGCGGCCGTCGTAGGCGTCGCAGACCCAGGTGACCTGGTAGGGCGGCGGCGTCCCCTTGTAAAGGCGCTCCAAAAGATAGTAGCCGCGTCCTCCGGCGCCGATCAGGCCGATGTTGAGGCGCTCGTTGGCCTCCAAAGCGGGCAGCACGGCGGGCGCCCCGGCCAGGACGGCGGCCGAGCGGCGCAGGAAACTGCGGCGGGGCAATGGATGATTCATCCTTGGCACTCTCCTGGAATGGGTAAAGCTATAGCATAGCAGCCGGGCGCATTTCGGGTGGCCGGGGGCGGCTGCGGGGCAGCGGCCGCATAGTATAATAAAAGGGCAGGCGTCGAGCTGAGGAAGTGGGCGAAAGCCCACTTTTTTGTTGGACGCGGCCGGTCGAGAGATGAGGCAAGCGATCGTAGCTCGGGTGCGAGAGGTGGCCGAGCGCGTGGCGCGCTCGGAGGGCATGGAGGTGGTGGACGTGGAGCTGCTGGGCTCGGGAAGCCGCCGCCTGCTGCGCATCTCAATTGACAAGCCGGAGGGGATCTCGCACCGGGACTGCGAGCTGGTGTCCCAGCAGGTGGGCACGATTCTGGACGTGGAGGACCTGGTGCCGGGGGGCAGTTACACGCTGGAGGTCAGCTCGCCGGGCGTGGAGCGCAAGCTGGTCCGGCCCGACGACTTCCGGCGTTTTCTGGGACGCAAGGCCCGGGTGGTGCTGCGCGAGCCGGTGGAGAACCGGCGGCAGTGGGAGGGCGTGCTGGCGGATTTCCAGGACGGTGTGGTCACGCTGGAGCCGCAGCCCGGCCGCAGCCTGCGCTTCCCTCTGAGTCAGATTGAGCGGGCCCATCTGAAATTCGAGTGGTAATCAGCGAAGAGCCGGGAGAGAGGTCAACTTGGGGAGCATCTATCAGTCCATCGAGATCCTGAGCAAGGAAAAGGGCATTGACCCGCAGATCGTGCTGGATGCGGTCAAGGACGCCATGGTGGCGGCGGTGCGCAAGCAGTTTCGCACCAACGAGGATCTGGTGGCGGAATTCGAAGGCGGCGGGATCCAGATTTACGCCCTCAAGCGGGTGGTGGAAGTGGTCCAGGATCCGGTCAACGAGTTGACGCTGGAGCAGGCCCGGCGGCTGGATCCCGCAGCGGAGGTGGGCGGGGTGGTTCGCATCCCGAAATCCACCGACCTGCTGGGGCGCATCTCGGCGCAGACCGCCAAGCAAGTGATCTTGCAGAAGGTGCGGGACGCCGAGCGGGAGATCGTCTACCAGGAGTACTCCGGGCGGGTAGGCGAGCTGGTCAACTGCACGGTCAAGCGGGTGGAGGGCAACGACCTGATCGTGGATCTGGGCAAGACGGAGGCCCGCCTGCCCAAGAAGGAGCAGTCCCGGCTGGAGAACTACGGCGTGGGGGATCGGCTGCGCTGCGTGATCAAGAGTGTGGAGAAGACGGGTAAGACGCCCGGGGTGGTGGTGTCGCGCGCGGCGCCCGAGCTGGTGATGCGGCTGTTCGAGCAGGAGGTGCCCGAGATCTACGACAACACGGTGGTGATCAAAGCCTGCGCGCGGGAGGCGGGCGAGCGCACCAAGATCGCGGTGCAGAGCCGGGACCGGGACGTAGACAGCGTGGGGGCCTGCGTGGGCATGAAGGGCATGCGGGTGCAGTCCATCATCCGGGAGCTGCGGGGCGAGAAGATTGACATCATCGAGTACTCCGACGATCCCGTGGTGTTCGCCACGCACGCCTTGAGTCCCGCCAAGATCGCCAAAGTGACGGTGCTGGACGCGGCCGCCAAGCACATGGAAGTGATCGTGGACGACACCCAGCTTTCCCTGGCCATCGGCAAGAAGGGGCAGAACGTGCGGCTGGCGGCCAAACTGATGGGCTGGCGGATTGACATCAAGAGCGTGGAGGAGAAGCGGCGCGAGGCGGAGTTCGAGATGGCGGCGCTGGTGGTGCCCGGCGCGCCGGTTTCGGTGCTGGTCGAGTACGGCCTGGCCGAGGCGGTGGCGAGCCGGCTGACGGAGGCGGGCGTAGGGACGGTCGAGCAGTTGGGGGCCATGACGCCGGAGCAACTGGAGGCGATCGAGGGCATCGGGCCCGAGACCGTGGAGGCGATCCAGATCGCGGTGAACGGTTACTACGCGCAGTTCGAGGAGGCGCTGGCGGGCGGGCCGGCTCCGGCGGAAAGCGTGCCGCCCGAGAGCTTGCCGGCGGAGGGCGGCGGCGAAGCGGCCGCGCCGGAGGAGGCCGGGAGCGAGGCGGCGGCGGGCGAGGAGGCGCCGGCTCAAGCATCGGTGTCCGATACGGGCGAGGTCCCGCCTCCGGCTTCGGAATCGGATCTGTTAGGATAGAACACGGAACGGCAAAGTTATTGGAGGGAAACGACGACTACCAGCTTTCGGCTGGCCCGGCGGCGTAACCAGCGGCCGACGGCGGGGCGTGGTTGGTTGGCGGGCTGAACATCTGTATGAAGAAAATCCGAATCAACGAGCTGGCTCGGGAGTGCGAACAGCCCAACAGCGTGATTCTGGCGCTGCTGCCGCAGTTCGGCGTCACCGAGAAGAAGACCCATTCCAGCTCGGTGGACGAAGAGATCGCCGACAAGATCCGGCGGCACTTCGGCATCGCAGTGGAGAAGGCCGAAGTCGCGCCGCAACCCGCGCCCTCTGTGCCCGAGCCGCCGCCCGCCGCGCCCGCACCCGCGGCCGAGGGCTCG
>JBBIMA010000004.1:0-108048 GCA_037444625.1 Solibacteraceae bacterium | reverse complement strand
CGGGGCGCTGGCCGGCCGTCGCGCAGGCCGGCGGCCGCATAGTGGTGGCCGTCGAAGAAAGCGGCATCGAGCGCGGCGCCCGGGCCTGGGCGGCCGGAAGGCCGCTGGCCACCGTCGAGAGCGCCCCGGGGCGGCTCCTGGCCGAGCTGCCCCTGGGAGCTTCCTTCGGCGGGCTGGCCGTGGTCGAGGTGCGCAACCCGAGCGGCGGCTCGACGCGGGCGGTGGTGGAAGTGCAGGTGCCCGACGCGGTGGTCTCCCAGCGCGCCGCCGCGCGCTTCCTGGAGCAGGCCGCTTGGGGACCCAGCCCCCAGAGCCTGCTGAGAGTCCGGCAGATCGGCTTCGAGAAATGGCTCGAAGAGCAGTTCGCGGCCCCCATGTCGGACTATCCTCCCGTCCCCGAGGAGAACGCCAACCAGTCGCTCACCCCGCTTCAGCGGCGTTTCTTTTACAACGCTGTGAACGGGGCGGATCAACTGCGCCAACGCACAGCTTTCGCTCTCAGCCAGATCTGGGTGGTCTCCGGGCTGAAGACCGGCCAGGCGCGCATGATGACGCCCTACTTGCGCTTGCTCGCCCGGCACGCCTTCGATAACTACCTCACGCTGATGAAAGAGGTGACCCTGAATCCCACCATGGGCCGCTATCTGGACATGGTGAACAACGTCAAAGGCAATCCCGCCCGCGGGCTCTCGCCCAACGAGAATTACGCCCGGGAGATCATGCAACTGTTCACTCTGGGCACCGTGCGGCTGAACCTAGACGGCACGCCCATGCTGGACGCCGAGGGAGCGCCGATCCCCACTTACAGCCAGAAAACGATCGAAAACCTGGCCCGGGTCTTCACCGGGTGGACCTATCCCCCCGCGCCGGGACGCACGCCCGCGGCGCTCAACCCGGCTTACTACGAGGGCCGCATGGTGGCGACCGAGAGCAATCATGACACCGGGGCCAAGGAGCTGCTCGACGGCTACACGATCCCGGCAGGCTTGAGCGCGGAACAGGACCTGGACTACGCTCTGCGCCACCTGTTCGAGCATCCCAACCTGGGCCCCTTCGTGGCCCGGCGGCTGATCGGCTGCCTGGTGACCAGCAACCCCAGTCCGAGCTATGTAGGGCGCGTGGCCTCGGTGTTCAACGCCGGACCCAATCGGGTGAGGGGGGATCTGAAAGCCGTCCTCCGGGCGGTCCTGCTGGATCCGGAGGCGCGCCTGGGCGACACGCAGCCGGCGCCGGCCGAGTTCGGCCACCTGCGGGAGCCCGTGCTTTACGCCGCCGCTCTGTTGCGCGCCCTGGGCGCCTCCCTGGCCGAGTACAACCCGCTTCCCACCTGGAGCGCGAACATGGGCCAGAATCTGTTCTTCGCCCCTTCGGTTTTCAACTACTTCTCCCTGCTGTATCAGCCGCCCGAACTGGAAGGTCTTTACGGGCCGGAGTTCGAGATTCTGACGCCCTCGGCCGCCCTCCTCCGCGCCAACTTCGCCGACGCGGTGGCCTTCGCCCGCCTGGGACCGGCCGTGAACGTGGACTTGACGCCCCTGATCGAGCTGGCCTCCGTGCACAAGTGGTATCTGACGGAGGCGCTCAACCGGGGATTGCTCTACGGGCGCATGACCGAGGAGATGCGGGACCGCATACAGATCGCGCTGGACTCGATCGCCGATCCCGGCTTGCAAGCCCAGACCGCACTCTATCTGGTCGCCTCGTCGTTCCAATATCAGGTGCAGAACTGACAGGAGGACGGCATGCTGACGCGCAGAGGCTTCCTGCATTCGACTTTCAGCGCCGCGGCCCTGGCGCCCTGGACCCGCCTGCCCGCTCTGGCGGCGGGCGAGGACTACCGCGCCCTGGTCTGCGTGTTTCTGTTCGGCGGCAACGACTGCCACAACACGGTGGTCCCCCTGGAAAGACAGGCCTACCAAAGCTACCAGAGCTCTCGCGGGACCCTGGCCCTCTCGGCCCAGGCGCTCTTACCTGTCGAGAGCGCCGGCGCGGCCTACGGCCTGCACCCTCGCCTGGCGGATCTCCAGCGGTTGTACGCCGACAAGCGCGCCGCCATCATCGCTAACGTCGGCCTGCTGGTGAGGCCTCTGACCCGCGACGAGTACCGGCAGCGCTCCGCACCGCTGCCCGTCAACTTGTTCTCCCACTCGGATCAGCAATTGGAGTGGCAATGGGGCAGCCCCGGCGGCAGTTCCCGCACCGGCTGGGGCGGCCGCCTGGCCGACAGCACGCCCGTGAAAAACCTGGACCCCGCGCTGGCGGCGGTCTCGCTGGCGGGCAACGCGGTCTTCCTGAGCGGCGAGCAAGTCCGGCCTGCGCTGGTCAACGTGGGAGCCCCCACCGCCCTGACCGGCTTCAGCAGCTCGCGCGAACAGCAGGCCCGGCTGCGCGCCTTCCTGGAGATCCTGGCGATTGACGAGCCATCGTGGCTGGTGCAGGCGGCTCGCCAGAAGGCGGCTGAGGGCCTGCGCATTTCCGAGACTCTCACTCGCTTGCTGAGCGGCGCCAGTCCCTTGAAGACCGCCTTCCCGGCCACCTCCTTGGGCCGGCAGATGGAGCAGATCGCGCGGCTCATACGGGCCCGCGGCGAGCTGGGCGCTTCGCGCCAGGTCTTCTTCGCCTCCCTGGGGGGTTGGGACCATCACGTCTCACTGGTGGCCTCTCAAGACGCGCTGATGAACCAGTTGGGACCGGCTCTGGGCGCCTTCTACCGAGCCACCGAGGAGTTGGGCTTGGCCGATCGGGTTACCACGTTCACCGCCAGCGAGTTCGGCCGAACCTTGAACGCCAACTCCAACGCCGGATCCGATCACGGCTGGGGCTCACACCACTTCGTCATCGGCGGCGCGGTCAACGGCGGCGCCCTCTACGGCACTTGGCCGACGGTGGCGCTCAACAGCCCGGACGACGCCACCGGACGCGGCGTCTGGATTCCCACCACCTCGCTGGATCAGTACGGAGCTACGCTGGCCGCCTGGTTCGGCGCGCCCGAGAGCGCACTGGCGAGCGTCTTTCCCAACCTGGAGAACTTCCCGGCCTGGAACCTGGGCTTCATGAGCTGAGAGCCGGGCCCGCCGGCGGGCTGCCCGGCGAGCGTCAAAGCCAGGCTCGAAGGCCCTCCCAGGCCACCGTCCAGTGGCGTTGCGGGAAGCCCGGCGCGCGCGCCGCCGGACCGCCTTCCCATCCGGCCGCCATCAGGGCCACCGCCGCCAGCAGGCCGCCGTTGGCCGGCAGATAGAGGGGCAGGTTCGGCCGCTGCCAGACGTGGCCGTTCGCCGCCCAAGTGTTCTTGGGCGTCTCCATCAGCAAGGCGTCCACGGCTGCTTCCGGCTCGCCCAGGCGCGCGGCGGTCATGGCGATCAGGGGATAGTCCCAACCCCAGGTGTCCTCCCAGCGCCACAGGGAGAGCACCTTTCGCAAGGTGCGCCGCATGGTCTCGCGGTCCACCTTGCGGCCGGGAAGCACGCCCAGCGCAGCCAGCATGGAAGGATGATCGCGGTTGCGCTCGGTGTAAGTCTGGGGACAATTCTCGTGGGCCAGATAGACGCCCTGGGCGGCGGGCAATTGGGCCAGGTTCGCCCGCACTTGCTCCCAGTGCGGATCCGGCGGCAGGCCCAATCTGCGCCGCCAGCGCTGGGCCAGCTCCAGCCCGTGGGCCCAATACTCCAGCTCGAAGGTGGGATTCCAGGTCTGGCGCGGCGGGTGGTTCTCCTGCGCAGGGATCACCGGCGGGCCCAGGACGTAGCGGCCGCCGCGGGGATCCCGCACGGCAAAGGAGGCCATGAATTCGGCCGTGGCGAAGACCAGCTCCCGGTAGCGCTCGAGGGTGCGGCGGTCCGGATGCGCCCGGTAGCAGAGCTCGGCCAGAACGATGGGGTGCGGCTGCTGCCAGATGAGCAGCGGGCCGATGGGCGAGGGACTGTCGCGGCCCTCCGGCCCCACCATCTTGGGCCAGCGTGCGCCGGCGTAACCCTGGCGGCGCGCGGTGCGCCGGGCCTCGGGCAGGATGCGCAGATACCACGGCAGACTGCGCTCCAACAGCGCCGCGCGGCCCCACAGCGGGAAGTGCGCGGCGTGCCACCAGTGCATTTCCAGGTGGAACTTGCCGTACCAACTGTTCAGGGTCAGCCCGGTCTCCTGCGGGGGCAGCGAACCGGCGCACTGAATCGCGGTCAGGTACTGCGAGAGCACGATGCGCCGCTCCAGCTCGGCGGCGCGCGGATCGCGGCTGCCGGCCAGTTCGATCGCGCCCCCCTCGGACCAGAACCGCGCCCAATGCCGGGCGCCGGCGGCCCGCACCTGCTCGGCCGCCGGCAGCGAGGAGGCCCAGGGGCGAGGCGAGAACAGGCAGACAAAGCTCAGCCGGTCGCCGCCCGGCTCGGGTTCAAGAACGAATCGGTGCGGGCCCTCGCGCCGGGCCCGGCCGGGCTGGTCCCATCCGAGGCTGACCCAGTAACCATCGCCGTCCAGCCGCCGCGCAATTTCCAATCGCCGGGACGACGGGCCGCGCGCCTCGCTGCTGTGCGCCTCCGGGCGGGTCCAATCAGCGGCGTCCATTCCGGGCGACCCGTAAGGGAACTCCAGCACGACCGCCAAACGGCCCTGCCGGACCAGCTCTGAGCGGATGCGAACCGCCACCAGATCGAGGCTCGGGTGGCAGCAGGTCTCCACGGCCGCCGCTACGCCTTCCAAGAGGAAGCTGCTGTGGAGGATGCCGGTCGCCAGATCCAGCCGCTGGCGAACCTCGGCGAGCTGATCCGGGCGGGCCGCCCCGCCCGCCGCCGTGCGCAAGTGCAGGCCGATGCGGCCGAGATGCAGGCGGTGCGGGTTCTCACGCAGCCAGCGGTATAGCTCCTCCTGACCCTGGGCGCTGGTCGGATAGCCGACCGCGCGCCCGTAGGTATCGTAGGGTTCCAGGCGCAGATCCTCCGGACTGAGCCCCCCAAGCGGAGGAAAGCTGTGCCAGCCCCACTGGGCCTGGGTGCACAGGGGAACCGTCCGGGCATACAGCTCGGGGAAGGTCTGCAAGCCGGTGGCGTCGGCGGTGAAGGCGAATTCGCCGTTGCCCACCGAGAGCGGGGAGCGCGGCGCAAAGCCCTCCACTACCGGACTGTGCCGTCGCAGGAGCGCCCGGCGGTCCACGCCCGCGGAGAAACTCCGTGCGCCCGGGATGAGCGCGCCGAGACCGGCCAGCAAGCCTCGCCGCGTGAGTCCTGCTTCCACCTCCGCCAGTGTAGCCCGACCCGGGCGGCTTGCGCCGCTTGGGGAAGAGTCGCTACTGTGAAGACATGATCCCGCTGCGCGCCATCCTGCTCACCAGTGTGCTCGTGCTCAGCCGGCCCTCCGCCGGGCAGGATCTGAACAGTCCCAATCCCAAGCAACGCGCCCGCGCCGCGCGCGACCTGGGGCGCCAGGGTTTCGAGGCGATTCCCCGCCTGCACGCGTTGCTCTCGGACCACGCGGTCGAGGTGCGCGTCGAGGCGGTCAAGTCCATCATCCAGATCGGTGGACCGCGCAGCCTGGAGCCGCTGATCCAAGCCGCCGGCGACAACGATCCCGAGGTGCAAATCCGCGCCACCGACGGGCTGGTCAACTTTTACCTGCCCGGCTACGTGCGCACCGGCCTGAGCGCCACGCTCCAGCGCGTGGGCACAACCTTGCGCAGCCGCTTTACCGACACCAACGACCAGGTGGTCGAACCTTACGTGCAGGTGCGTCCGGAGGTGATCCGGGCCCTGGGCAAGGTGGCCCGCGGCGGGGCCAGCATGGAGGCCCGCGCCAACGCCGCCCGGGCGGTGGGAATCCTGCGCGGCGCCGAAGCGATCCCCGACCTGCTGGCGGCCATCCGCTCCAAGGACGACCGCGTCATCTACGAATGCCTGATCGCCTTGCAGAAGATTCGCCGGCCCGAGGCGGCGCCCGAGATCGCCTTCCTGCTGCGCGATCTGGACGAGCGGGTGCAGATCGCGGCCATCGAGACCACCGGCCTGCTGCGCAACCGCGAGGCGCTGCCCCAGTTGCGCGAGGCGCTGGAGACCGCGCGCACGGAAAAGGTCCGGCGAGCGGCGCTCACCGCCCTGGCTATGATCCCCGACGAACAGAACCGCCCGGCGTTCACGCGCTACTTGAGCGACCGTGACGAATGGCTGCGGGCGGCGGCGGCGGAAGGTTTCGCCCGGCTGCGCAACGCCGGCGATCTGCCCGCCCTGGAGAAAGCCTTCAATGAGGAGCGGAAGATGCCCGCCCGGCTGGGCGCCGCCTTCGGCCTGGTGATGCTGGGCAAGACCGAGCTCTCCGAGTTCAGCCCGCTCCAATACCTGATCAACACGTTGAACTCGGCCGCCTGGCGGGGCGTGGCCCGCGCTTATCTGATCGAGCTGGCTCGCGAGACTCCGGTGCTTCGGGCCCTGGAAAAGGCCCTGCCGCGCGGGAGCCGGAGCGAGAAGATCGAGCTGGCTCAGATCCTGGCGCGCAGCGGCGACCGGGAGAGCCTGCCCCACCTGGAGAACTTGACCAAGGATCCCGACGAGCGGGTCTCCCAAGAAGCCTTCAGCGCCCTGCGGACCTTGAAGGTGCGCCTGCCTTGAGGGGAAACCGCCGCCCGCGGCTCACTTGGCCCGGCGCTGCTTCTGCTGCCCGACGCGGATCTTGAAGCGCTGCTGCTTGGCCTCTTGATAGGCCTTGTGGTCGTGTCGGGCCACCACGTCCGCCAGATAGGCGTCCACGTCCTCGTCCTTGGGCAGCACGGCCATCACGGTAAAGTTTTCCCGGCACACGGGGCAGTAAGGCCGGAAGCGCCTGACGTTGGGGATCGCCATACCCATTCATCTTAGCACGGCGGGCGCTTGCGCTCGCCCGCCACTCAACGCCGCCCGGCGTCCGGGCGCTGCCCGGGCTGATCGGGCCAGCAGAAGCGGTCCTGCGCCCCGGAGGCCCTCGGGTCCCCGGGCAGATAGACCGTCTTGTTCAGCCGCAGTTGCACCGTCCACTCGGCCAGAATCGGCGAGTACGGGAAGCACTCCACTACCACCGGGCCCTTCGCTCGCCGCGCGAACTCGACCAGCGCCTCGGTGGGCGCGGCCCGCTCGGCGAACTGGCGCTGCTTGCGGGTCCACAGGTAAAGGCAATTGTGCGCCACGATGACGGCCGCCAGCATCGCCGGCGCCCAGCGCCTCCAGGCGCCCAGCGGCCGGCGGGCGGCCAGGTAGCCGGCGCCCACGAGGAAAGCCAGCCCCGCGCTGGCGAAGTAAGTATGCCGGCTGGGCGCCTGCCGCATGTAAGTCAGGAAGCTGTACGGCAGAAACGTAATCACGATCCAGGCCGCCGCCAGGACCAGCAAGGGCCGCCGGCGGCGCCACTGCCAGGCGCCGATCGCCGCCAGGCTCAGCAATCCCCAGAACCAGAACAGCCGCCGCACGCTGTTGGGCAGCGTAAGCCAGAAAGGCGCCCGCAACGAGAAGGTGCCGTCGTTGAAATGCAGGTGGCCGCTTCGGGCGGCGAAGATCGAGGCGGCGTAAAGGACCGCCGGCGCCAGCAGCGGCGCCAGAGCCGCCCACCTCCGGGGCGCCGCCGGCCGCTGGAAGACGACCGCCAGCGCCATCAACCCCAAGACCACCACGGCGGATTCCTTCGAGGCCAGCGCGAGCAGGAAGCATAGCAGCGCGCCCCCGTACCAGCCCCAGCGGCGGCCGCGGCTATCCAGCCAGCGGATCCAGCAACTCAGGCTGAGCAAGGAGAAAAAGAACACCAGCAGCTCGGGCAAGGCGGCGTACCAGATGACCGCCTCCTGGTGGCCTTCGTACACGGCGAAGAAGGCCGCCGCCGGCCAGGCCGCCCGCCGCCCGAGCGGCCGCCAGGCGCCCAGCGCGTACACCAGCCAGGTGTTCAGGATGTGCAGCAGCAGGCTGCTCAGCCGGTAAGGCAAGGGATGCAGGCCGAAGGCCCGCTCGGTCCAGTAAGTCAGCACCAGGGAAGTGGCCCGGCAGCGGTACAAGGCGTCGCCCGCCAGGGCCTCCCATCCCGAGACCGGTCCGTAATCCCTGGCCAGGCGGATCTGAACGTAATCGTCGGCGATGAAAGGCAGCCCCAGGGAGCGCCAGTAAGCCAGCACGGCCAGCACCGCCAGCACGGCCAGATGAGCCCGTTTCATTTGCGAATCAGGAAGACTCCCACCTCGGCCAGCAGGTTGGCCAGCAGCCGCCCGCTGTAATGGCCGGAGAGGAAGATCTCCCGCTCGATGGTCCAGGCTTCCCGCCGGGCCAGCTCCTGGAAGTCCCGGATGGTCAAGAAGTGGATGTTGGGCGAATCGTACCACTGGTAGGGGAAGCAGCGGGTGACGGGAGCGCGGCCGCGCACCAGCAACGACAGGCGCACGCTCCAATGGCCGTAGTTGGGGAAGGCGACGATCGCCCGGCGGCCCACCCGCAGCATTTCCCGCAGCACATGCAAGGGCCGGCGCGTCTCCTGCAAGGTCTGGCTGAGAATGATGTAATCGAAGGACTGGTCGGGATAATCGCTCAGACCCTGGTCAATGTCGCCGTGGTAGACGCTCACGCCCCGGGCGATGGCCCGCTGCACCTTGCGCGAGTCTATCTCGATGCCCCGCGCCTCCACCTGCTTGTTCTCGGCCAGCCATTCCAGCAACTCGCCTTCGCCGCAGCCCAGGTCCAGCACCCGAGCGCCCTGCTCGATCCATTCCCCGATGATGGCGTAGTCGCTCCGCCCGAGGATCTCCCGGACGAAGGCCCGCCGGCGGCTGTCGCTGGAGCCTCTCATGCGCCGCCCGCCATGCGGTAGGTGCTGGCCAGAAAGCCGCGGACGATTTCGGTCTGCTCGCCGATATCCACCAGAAACGCGTCGTGGCCGTAATTGGAGGGCAGCTCGCAGTAAGCCACGTCGCGGTTCAGGGCCCGCAAGGCATTGACGATCTCGACCGACTGGTAGCTGGGGTAGAGCCAGTCCGAGGTGAAGCTGATGACCAGGAAGCGCGCCGTCACGTTGCGGAAGGCCTCGACGAGCGACCCGGTCCCGTTGGTCAGATCGAAATAGTCCATCGCTTTGCTGATGTAAAGGTACGAGTTGGCGTCGAAGCGGTCCACGAACTGGCTGCCGCGATAACGCAAGTAACTCTCCACCTCGAAATCCACCGAAAAATCGAAGCCGAATTTCTCTTTCTGGCGCAGCCGGCGGCCGAACTTCACCCGCATGGACTCGTCGCTCATGAAAGTGATGTGTCCCACCATGCGGGCCACCGCCAGGCCCCGGGCGGGCGGTTTGGACCCGTAGTAATCGCCGCCGTTCCAGTCCGGATCGGCCATGATGGCCTGCCGCCCCACCTCGTTGAAGGCGATCTGCTGGGCGCTGGAGCGGGCCGTGGTCGCGATGGGGATGGCCGAGACCACCATCTCGGGATAGGCCACCGCCCATTCCAGAGCCTGCATGCCGCCCATCGAGCCGCCGCAAACCGCCAGCAACCTCTCCAGCCCCAGAAAATCCACCAGCATCTTCTGGAGCCGCACCATGTCGCTGATGGTGATCACCGGAAACGAGAGGCCGTAAGGCCGGCCGGTGGCGGGATTGATCGAAGAAGGACCCGTGGTGCCCCGGCAGCCGCCCAGCACGTTCGAGCAGACCACGAAGTACTGCTCGGTATCGAAGGCCTTGCCGGGCCCGATCATGTTGTCCCACCAGCCCGGCTTTCCCTCGGCCCGCGACAGCCCGGCGGCGTGCGCATCGCCCGAAAAGGCATGCAGGATCAGAATGGCGTTGGAGCGGGCGGCGTTCAACCGGCCGTAGGTTTCATAAGCCACGTCCACCGGCGACAGAGTCGCTCCGCAGTCCAGCGACAGCGAATCGAAACGCGCATACTGGGTTTCGACCACCATGGCGGCCCAAGGGTGTTTCTTATGATAACAGACCGGCTCGCGGGCGGCGCTCCGGGCCGCTCACTGAAGCCCGCAGGCTCCGGGCGTGGGGCACGGCCCGCCCGCCGGGCACATCGGACCCGCCGAGGACCTCTCAGGCGAACTGCGGGGCGCGGAGAAAACCGATAGCTCGAGCGCCAGCCGCGTCCGGCCGCAGGCCGGACAGGCCAGATCGCCCGCATCCGCCTGGCCGCGCACCAGCTTCTCGAAGCGCGTCCCGCAATCCTGACAGCGGTATTCGTAAATCGGCATGGGCGGCCCTCACTCAGCCAGCAGTAACACTATTCTATCAATTACGCCCCGGATCTCGGCGGCCGGCGCCAGATAGTTATTGGCCAGCACCGAGAAAACCAAAGCGCCCCGCCCGGACTGGACGTATCCGGCCAGCGCGCTCACGTGGCTCAGGGTGCCGGTCTTGGCGTGCACCCGGCGGGCGGCGGGCGCGCCGGCGAAGCGCCCCTCCAGAGTTCCGTCCTCCCCGCCCAGGGGAAGCAAGGCGAGCCAGGCCTCCCGGTGCGGCGTGCGGTACATGTGCCGCAGCAGGCGCACCACCGCCGCCGGCGTCACCAGGTTGCGCCGAGAGAGCCCCGAGCCGTCCAGAAAGCGGTATTCGCCCCGCGGCACGCCGATCTCATCCAGGAACGCCTCCAGCTCGCGCAAGCCCGCCTCGCGGCTGCCCTCCCGGCGGCACACTCGGCCCACCTCGCGCAACACCAGCTCGGCGTGCAGATTCTGGCTCACCTTGTCTATGACCCGCAGCACCTCCAGCAGGGGCGGCGAGCTGCGCCGCGCCAGCTCGACCCCTTCGGCCGCCTCCCGCCCGGCGGGCTCGTTGGCGAAGCGATGCCAGGCCACGGCCCGGCCCGCGATCGCTACGCCCCTGCGCCGCAGCGCCTCGGCCAGGGCGCGCGCAGCGTACAGCGCCGGGTCGGCTACCGCCACGGAAAACTCGCGTGCCTGGTTGGGCCCCAGGCTGCCCCACAGCCGCAACTGTTCCGAGCCCGGCAGCCTCTCGATGCGCACGCCTTGGGCGGCGCGCTCGACGCGCAGGCGGTTGTCTATCAGGTAGTAGTCCAGCGAAGGGACCAGCGTGACGGCGACCGGGGCGCCCTCGGCCCGCGCCTTCAAGCTCAGGCGTACCGTATTGTCGTTGACCGTCAAGGCGCTTACCGGAGCTCCGTATTCCCAGAGCGCGTCGTCCACCGCCCAGCCCTCCGGGTACGGCTCCCAGACGTAGGCCCTGTCGTCGCCCACCACGTCGCCTTCCAGGCGGCGCAGCCCCGCCGCAGCGATCTGCCCGGCCAGTTCCTCGATGCCCTGGAGGGGATCCCCGCCGGCCGGCGCCTTGCTGTAGGGGTAGGCCCGGTTGGACAGCGTCGGGTCGCCGCCGCCGACCAGGCGCAGGTCGCCCCGCAGGATCCCGGAAGCATCCGGCGGCCGCTCCGCAATCACGCGCGTCTGGAAGCGATAATCCGGACCCAGCCGCACCAGCGCCAGCGCGGTCGTGAACAGCTTGGTGTTGGAGGCCGGCACGAACAGTTTCTCGGCATTGATCTCGGCCAGAACTTCTCCCCCTTCCGCGTCGCAAACTTGCAGGCCCCAGAAGGCGCGCCGGGCGGGCGAGCCTGCCAGCATCGCTTGGATCCGTTCGGCGAGGCTCTGGCCCAGACAGCTCAAGGCGGCGGCCAACAGCAGGATGTTCAAGCGCAGGCTAGCCATGACGCCAGGAATTATCCCACAGCGACTCGGCCTTGAGCCGCAGCCGATTCGGGCCTGCGGGGCCCCGGGCGCGGAACTATACTGGAGGCATGCGGCTCGCCGCGGGGATGCTTTCGGCCTGCCTGCTGTGGGGGGCGGGTCTGGATCCCCGTCCGTCGCCTAAGGATTACCCGGCCGAGGCGAGGCTGCCTGCCGTTGCTTTCGGGGCGGAATATCTGGCGCGCGGGGTCGCCGCCCGGGGCCAGGCGTTCTTAGTGGAGGGCTACCTGGTCATCGAGGCGGCCGTCTACCCGGAACGGGGCCGGCCGCTGAAGGTCAGCGCCGGAGACTTCGCGCTGAGGGTGAACGGCAAGAGGGCGGCCCTGGCCCCGCAGACTCCCGGAATGGTGGCGGCCTCGCTGAAGTATCCGGACTGGGAACGCCGTCCGGAACTGACGGTGGGCGGCGGGGTCGGCGACGCCGGCATCATTATCGGGGGCCGCCGGCCCGCGGAGCGATTTCCGGGCGACCCGCGGCCGCGCCAGACGCGTTTGCCCGAGGCGCCGCGCGTGCCCGCGTCGGCCGGCGTGGACAAAGAGCCGGTTCCGAGTCCGGAAGAAGTGGTGGTCGAGGCCGCGATTCCCGAGGGGGAGACCGCTCAGCCGGTCGCGGGCTTGCTCTATTTCGCTTACAAGGGCAAGACCAAGGGCATCCGCTCGCTCGAGTTGCTTTACAGCGGCCCGGCCGGGGAGTGCGCGCTGCGCCTTTTCTGAACCGCCCCGCCTCAGCCGTAGGAGGCCAGCTTGGCCTCGGCCCACAGCAGCACGATCAGCAGACACACGACTAACGTGCCCAGTAGCGGTACGGCGATCACCGCCCCGGCGCCCCAGCGGTCCACAAAGAAGCCCAACGACCAAGGGGCCAACAAGCCCCCGGAGACCGCAAAGGAGAAGATCCCGTTGAAGAAGCCGGGATGGTAGGAGGGAAAGCGCCCCCCGATGCGTTCTACCGCCAGAGGGTAGACGGAGGCGAAGCCGCCGCCCACCAACAGGATGCCGCTGACGGCCCCGAAGCGATTGTTGGTCGCGGCCAGCACTACGCAGCCCAGCAAGGCGGCCAGGCCGCTGGCGCCCAACAGCTTGCCGTGAGGCAGGCGAGGCAACAGAGCCGAAGCCGCCACCCGCCCGACCAACAGGGACAGCCAGTAAAGGGTCAGCATGAGCAGCGAGGAGGCCGGGCTGACACCGAGGCGCTTGGTCAGCAGCAGCGGCAGCCACCCGGCCAGCGACCATTCGTTGCCGAATTGAAAGAACAGCAGCAAGGCCAGCAGCACGGCCGCAGGGCTGCGCAGCTCGGCTAAGGTCTCCTGCCAACCGGAGGTCCCCGCCCGTTCAGGCGCCTCCTCCCTCCAAGGGGCGCAAGCCTTCAGCGCCTTGAGGTACATGCCCAGGAACAGGCCCGGAATCAAGGCGATCCAAACCAGGATACTGGCCACCGTGTAGACGTAGAACGTGCCCGCCACCAGCAGCGACACCGCCACGCATCCCGAGCCGAAGAAGATTCCCGCCAGGTTGACGGTGGCCGCCGGATCGCTCCGGTACAGCACGGAGATGGCTTGGAAAACGCCCCGGTTAAGCAGGCCCGCCGCCAAGCCGACGCCTGCGATGCCCGCCATGCGCCCCCAGTCCGGGAAGCCCGGCGGCAGCAAGGCCAGCATCAGGAGGCTGGCGCAGGCCAGCGCGCAAGCTCTGACCAGCATGGCCGGACCATTGCGGCCCGCCAGGCGGTACTGCGCCACGGCGGCCGAAAGCCACAGGCCTAGGTTCATGCTGAGGAAGAAGTTGCCTACCGTGAGGAAATCCTCGCGGACGTGATAGCCCCAGGCAGGCAGGATGGCCCCCAGGAAGGCCAGCAGCAACCCGGAGAGAAAGAAGCCCGTCAAGCCCTTGCGGGCCAGGGAAGCCGGGCCGGCCGCGGGCGGCGGCGGGTTGCGGGGCGGGGCCATGGGCGCCACTGGGGTATTGTACCGCCGCGGCGGGGGCGGGCAGATTTCAAGATCCGGGAGGAGGGCATAAGGGGGAGCTACCAAAAACGGGAGTGCGCTCGGGCTTACGTGAAATCCCTCAAGCAGATAGGGCTGGCATGGGAATTGCTCAACCAGTCTGGGGGTTCGAAAGAGGTTCTCCTCGCTTGGTGGGGGTGCCTCCGGGTTCGGGTGGGTGCGGCCCGCGAAGGGGTAGGTGGCTCAACAAGCTCCCCGCTGCGCGGGGAGTCCTTGTTTTCAGGAGGGGGCCGACACAATGTCAGCCCCCAAAGCCTGCTCTCCCTGGGGCAGAGGCCCGCCTCAGCGGCTGGCTGATTGCTTCTCCTCGCCCGTCGCGACCAAACCGATGACGGTCCCGGCAGCCGCCCCGGTAATCACCACGCCTGCGATCACGGCCTTGGAAACCCCGCCCGCAGCCGCTGCCGCCGCGCCTCCCGCCGCCGCGGCGCCCTGAACGGACGCCACACGGACCACCTGGGAAGCGCCGCCGGCCGGCTGCACGCCGGGCATCACCGAGCCGGCGACCTCGACGCGCTTGCCGACATGCCGGTCCAAATCCTCGCCCACCAGCTCGACCGTCACTCCGGTGGTGTCGTCCGTCAGGAAATAGCGGTCTTGCCGCTTGTTGACGATGCCGGTCAGCTTGACAGGGCCCGAAGCGCCGGTTTGGGCGGCTTGGAAGGCCAGGGCGCGCCCCGCGGCGATGTTGGCCAGCAGAAGGCCGTCTGCGGTGGTCACGCGCACCGGACCCCTCAGGGCCGCCACCAGAACGCGGTCGCCCGGATCCAAAGCGATGCGGGCCTGCGCGCCCGTGACCGCCGGGGCGATCCGCAGGTGTTGGGCCTCGACCGGATAGGATGCGCCTTCCAGTAGACCTCCGCCCTTCTCCAAGACCAGGCGGTCGCGGTAGACGGTGCCGCGGGATTGACCGGCGAGCTGGAAGCGCGCCCCGGAGTTCAGTTGCAGCTCGGAAGGCGTCCCGGCGGTCTCGATCCGCGTCCCCTCAAACAGCGTGGCGCTGCGGAAGACGGTGGCGTCATCCAACCGGAAGCTGCCCCGAGCCAGGACCAAGCCGATAGCCGGACCGGCAGCGAGCGTATAGGTGAGGCATCCGGCCAAAGCGGATGCCAAAGCGGCGCGAACGGTTTCTGAAAGCACGAACTCTCCCTCCGTCGGTGGTAATGGCACGAGGCGAATTCCCTCGTCAGTGGCTTGATCGGACGGCAGGAACCGCACCTCCAGGGTCGTAAGGGGAATTGCCGGCGGAAAACAGAGAAATCCCCGGGGCCGAGCCACTAGCTTTCTTGGCACCTTCTTAATGGCCCGATGTCCCGCCTCTCGCTGCGCGCCGCAGCCTTGCTCGTCTTCGCCCTCGCGGCCTTCGCCCTGTACTGGGCCCTCCGCCTGGCCTGGGCCGAATCGCTCGCTCGAAGCGACGATCCGGCTCGCCTGGAGCAGGCCCTGCGCTGGGCGCCGTTCGAACCCCGCTACTGGAAACGTCTGGCCCGACTGGATCCCACCCGCCGGGTCGAAGCCCTCCGGCGCGCCGTAGAGTTGAACCCTTACGACTCGGCGGTCTGGATCGAGCTGGGGCTGCTGGCCGAGACCGCACGGGATTTCCCCCGCGCTGAGGGCTACCTGCTGAAGGCCGCCGAGGTGGATCGAAGGTACGAACCGCGCTGGGTGCTGGCCAGCTTCTACTTCCGGCGCGGACAGGCGGAAGCCTTCTGGCGCTGGACGCGGGAAGCGGCGGCCATCTCGGGCGACGACTTGAGGCCCCTGTTCCGCCTGTGCTGGGAGTTTTCCCAAGACTCCGACCTGATCCTGCGCCGGGGCCTGCCGGACCGGCCCGCGGTGCTGGCGGCCTATCTGTCGTTTCTGCTGGCCGAGAATCGAATCGAGGCGGGCGCGGCGGTGGCCGCGCGCCTGTTGGAGAACGGCGGGCGCGAGGCCGGCCCGGTCCTGCTGGCCTATTGCGAGCGGCTGATCGAGCGGGGCGAGGCGGCCGCCGCCCTCCGGCTGTGGAATGCCATGGCGGAGCGCAGGCTGATCCGCACCCGTCCCCTGGCGCCTTCCCGGGGCCTGCTGCTGAGCAACGGTGATTTCGGCCTGCGGCCGCTGGGGGCGGGCTTCGACTGGCGTATGCCGCACTCGGAAGGCGTGCGCGCGATCTGGGCGGGCTACCCCTCGGGTGTCAAGCTCAGTTTCTCGGGACGCCAGCCCGAGCAATGCGAATTGCTGGTCCAGTTCCTGCCTTTGGCGCCCGCGGGCCGATACCGCCTGCGCTTGCACTACCGCACGGCGGGAATCCCTCCCGACTCGGGCTTGCGCTTCGAGTGCGGACAGGCGACCTCGCCCTCGCTGTCGAGCGAGCAGTGGCGGGCCGAGGAGTTCGCCTTCCTGCTGGAGGAGTCGGCCCCGCTGACCAAGCTGGTGCTGGCCTACCGGCGGCCGCCGGGCGCCGTGCGCATCCAAGGCGCGCTCTGGCTGGCCCAAGTGGAGTTGAGCCTGATAGCGCCGGCGGGCCGGGAGAGTTCGAGGCTGCACTAAATCGTCCGGGTGGAGACTCGAGCAGCCCGCCTTCAGGCGATACTATTCAAGGGACTCCCAGATGCGCGGCCTGTGGCTCTGCTTGCTGGCGGCGGCCCCCCTGGCCGGGCAGCCGGAATACTACCAGTTCGCCGTCCTCCAGGACGAGCTGGAGGGTGCGCCCGACTTCAGCCGCCTGAACCGTCCGCTCGAGGCGTCCGACCGCATCCTCGTGCGCCAGGGCCGTTTCTACCGCGTGGGCGCGGACTTGGCGCCCGGAACCGAGGACGACGAAAGGGTCCGCTTCTTCGGCCTGAACCTGTGCTTCGGCGCCAACTTCCCCGCTGGAGAGGAGGCCGGGCGCATCGCCCGTCGGCTGCGCAAGCTGGGCGTCAATCTGGTGCGCCTGCATCACATGGACAGCCAGCCGGACGCCGACCCCAACAACGCGGGCAGCGCCCTGACCCGCGGGCCCTATCCGAGCTTGAACCCCGTCGCGCTCGAACGACTGCGAACCTTTCTGGACGCCTTGCGGGCCGAGGGTATCTACGTGAACCTGAATCTGCACGTGGGCTATCAGTTCCGGCCCGCGGTGGACGGGCTGCCGGCCCATCCGGCCTTTCCCCGCCAGAGCAAGCCGCTGCACATTTTCTATCCCCGCATGGTCGAGCTTCAGGCCGAATACGCCCGGCGCCTGCTCGAAGGGCTCCGGCTCAAGGACGATCCTGTGCTGGCCATGGTCGAGATCAACAACGAAAGCTCGCTGGTGCGCGACTGGCAGACCGGCAACCTCGAGCCGGTCCTGGCGGGCGAGTACCGCGAGGAACTGACCCGGCAGTGGAACGCGTTCCTGACCGGCAAGTACGGCGACCACGAGGCGCTGCGCGCCGCCTGGGGCGAGGGGGAACCCGACGGCCCCGAGTTGTTGCCGGGGCGCTGGACGATCGAGAACCACGCGCCGGCGCGCGGGGAGCAGCCCGAATCCTTCGAAGCCGAAGGCGCGCCGGGAATCCGCGTCCAAGTGACGGCCGGAGGCAACTGGGTGATCGTCAAACAGGTGGGCTTCTCGCTGCGGCGAGGCGAGCCTTACCTGGCCGAGATCGAGATCCGGGCCGATTTGCCGGCGGGCCAGACGCGCTCGGTCTACTGGGACGTCAAAGAAGACGTCAGTCCCTGGCGCACCGAGCGCGGGGTGACGATCGCAGTCTCCGGGGAGTGGCGCAAGTATCGTCTGGCCTTCACCGCCGGCTTCGAGATCGAGGGCCGGGGCCGGATGGGCCTCTCAGTGGAAAGCCTGGCGGGGACGACGGTCTACCTGCGCAACTGGAGCCTGCGGCAAGCGGGCCGGCGCTCGCTGGGGGAGGGCGAGAGGCTGGAGGCGGCCAACATCGCCCTGGTGGGAGACAACGAGGTGGCGGTCGAGCCGCGCCTCAACGATTACCTGGAGTTCCTGGCGGAGGCCGACCGGCGCTACCTGAGCTCGATCCGGGAGGCGGTGCGGGCCGCCACCGACGAGCTGGTCCCGGTCACGGGAACCCAAATGGGCTACGGCGGGCTGCTCAACCTGGATTCGCACCGGGACATGGACTATCTGGACAACCACTTTTACGTGGACCACTACAACTTTCCCAACACGGCCTGGGACGGGCGGGACTGGCGCATCCGCGACTCCTCCTCGGTGGGCGGCGGGCTGACCAGCTTCCAGGCGATGGCGGTGGCGCGCGCGCTGGGGCTGCCCTACACGGTGAGCGAGTACAACCAGCCCTGGCCCAACCGGCAAGGCCCCGAGATTGATCCCACCCTGGCCGCCTTCGCCGCCTTCCAGGACTGGGACGGGATCGTGCACTTCGCCTACGAACACAGCCGCAGTTGGGAGTCCGGCGTGCCCCACGGCTTCAACCTGAACGGCGACTGGGGCAAGTTCGCGAACTTCGGCCAGGCGGCCTGGCTGTTTCGCTCCGGCGCCCTCCAGCGGGCACGGCGGACGATCGAGTTGCCTCTCAGCCGGGAGGATCGGCTGCGCGCGGGACGGGAGCGGCGCAACGCGGCGATCGGGGCATTCCTGACCAGCCTGGCGGGCTTCGAGCCGGCGGTCTGTTTTCTGCATGCCTGCGCTCTGGCGCCGGGGGGCGAAGGCGAGCTGGACGAGGAAGCGCGGCGGCCGCCGGCCCCGCCCTACCTCTCCGACACGGGCGAGATCCGCTACGACCCTGAAGGCCGCCGCCTGGTGATTCAAGCGCCGTCGGCGGCGGGAGTCTTCGGTTGGGTCTCGGAAGGCGGCCTGGGCGCGGGGCGGCTCGAGATCCGGCCGGGCGCTTCGGCGCGGGGTTTCTTTGCCGTACTGGTGACGGCGCTGGATGAACGCCCGCTGGAGGAGTCCGAGCGCCTGCTAGTCTCCTGCCCGGGGGCGACGTTCCGCACGCAGCCCGGGACGGATCCGCCGCGCCCGCAGCAGTTGGTGGCCTACGGCGGGGCGCGCGACTGGTTCACGCTGGAGCCCGAGCCCGGCTATCCCAACAAGCCTTCGGGAAACCTCAACGGGGGTTCGGCGCCGGTATGGATGGAGCGGGTTGAGTTCCGGCTCCTGCTGCCGGTGCGGGCCGGGCGCATCACGGTGTATCCGCTGGACGGGGCGGGCCGGCGCATGTCGCCGCTGGAGGAGCGCTTCGTGGAAACAACCGAGGGCGGCTTCCGCGTGCACTTCCAGGCCGACGGACAGGTGTTCTCGCCCTGGTACGAGATCGTGGCCGAGCGCTGAGGGGCGCCGGCTCAGCCGGCCGCCATCCGCTTGAGGAACTTGACTCCCTCCCGGGCGATCCGGTCGGGCGAGGTTTCCAGATCGCGCCAGATGGAAGCGGCGGCCGAGATGCCGCCCAGGGCGAAACCGAAGCTCTCGATGGTCAGCCAGCCGTCGTAGCCGATCTGGCGCAGGGCGGCGAAAACCGCGGGCCACTCGATGTGGCCGCTGCCCGGCGTGCCGCGGTCGTTCTCGCAGGCGTGCACGTGCTTGAGGCGCGGCCCCGCGGCGCGATAGGCCGCGCCCAGGTCCTTCTCTTCGATATTGAGGTGGAAGGTGTCCAGCAACAGGCCCACGCGAGGGTGCGCCACCTGATCGGCGAGGGCGATGGCGTCGGCCGCGGTGTTCAGGAAATAGGTCTCGAAGCGGTTCAGCGGCTCGATGGCCAGGGTGACGTCGCAGGCTTCCAGCTCGGGCCCCAACTCCTGATAGGCTTCCACGGCCCATTTCCATTCGTCCTCGGTGCGGCGCCGGCCGGGCAGATAGCCCACCGGGCAGTAAAGCGGGCCGGCCAGGATCCTGGCGCCCGCCTCGGCCACCGCGCGGGCGGCCTCCGCCAGGTGCCGGCGGGCGCGGCGTCGCACGGCGGCCTCCTGGGAGATCAGGCTGAGGCCGTCCACCATCACGGCGCTGACGGTGCATTCCAGGGCGTTCTCGGCCAGGCCCCGGCGGATGGCCGCCGCCGGAAATTCCGCCGGATGAAACAGCGGGATCTCCAGGCCGTCGAAGCCGTAGTCCTTGACCTTGGGCAGCAGGTCGAGATGGGAGGAATCGAAGGCGGCCGTCCACAGGAAGGCGTGCACACCGAATTTCATACCCGGATCATAGCAGAGCAGCCCGGGAAGGACCGGCGCGGGAAGATTCGGGTTACATTGGCCGGTATGCGGCATCTACTCTGGTGGATGGCGAGCTGGACTCTGGCCGCCCAACCTACGGTGGGCGATCTGTTGGAGGCGCGCACGGCGGCCCGCCTGCGCGCGCTGGAAGAAAAGCTGGACGGCGTGCTGGGGGTGGCGGCGGTGGATCTGGAAACCGGCGCGGTGCTGGGCTTCAACGCCGACACGGTTTTCCCCCAGGCGAGCGTCATCAAGCTGCCCATCATGATCGAGGTCTTCCGCGCGGCGCGCGCCGGCCGGGTGCGCCTGGAGGATTCCTTGCGGCTGACGGCGGAGGATGCGGCGGGCGGCAGCGGGCGGCTCCAGGAGGAACTCAAGCGGGGTCCCGCCAGCCGCAGCGTGGGGCAGCTTGTCGAGCTGATGATCCGCGACAGCGACAACACGGCCACCAACAAGCTGATCGCCCTGGTGGGCATGGAGGCGGTGAACCGGACCCTCGAAGGGCTGGGACTGACGCGCACGCGCCTCCAGCGTCGCATGATGGACGCGGCGGCGGCGCTGCGCGAGGATGAGAACCTGTCCACTCCGCGCGAGATGGCGCGCCTGGCCGAGCTGATCTATCGGGGGCGGGCCGTGGACCAAGAGGCCGACGCCCGGATGGTGGAGATCATGAAGGGAGTGAAGGCCGCCTTCCGCAGGGCGATTCCGGCCGAGATCCCGGTGGCCTCCAAGCCCGGCGAGCTGCCCGGCGTGCGGGGCGAGACGGGCCTCGTGTTTCTGCCCGGACGGCCGTTCGCCCTCAGCGTGATGAGCGCGTTTCTGGGCGAGAAGCAGGATCCGGTGGAGGAGGCCGCCCGCATCCTGTTCGAGCATTACCAGAAGCTGGCCCGCTCGAACCGCTACGGGCACCAAGTGCGCTAAAGTGCCCTCTATGCGGAAACTGGAATGCCTGATGCTGGCCGGGGCGGCGGCCTGCGCCCTCTGGGCTCAGCAGACCATGCGCCCGGTGATTCGCGGGCGTCAGTACGCCGTGGCCTCGATGAAACCGGAGGCGACCCAGGTGGCCGAGCGCATCCTGCGGGCGGGCGGAAACGCCTTCGACGCCGCCGTAGCCGGCCAAGCGGTGCTCGGGCTGGTGGACGCGGCCAACAACGGCGTGGGAAGCGACGCCGTGATCCTGGTCTGGGAGGCGCGCAGCGGCCGCGTGGTCTCGATCAACGCGGAAGGAACCGCCCCCCGGCTGGCCACCATCGAGTGGTATCGCCGGAACCAAGGCGGCAAGATTCCCGTGGACGACACGCTGCTGTCGGGGACGGTGCCCGGCGTGGTGGACGCCTGGTACCTGCTGCTGGATCGCTGGGGCACGATGAGCTTCGCCCAGACGCTGGCGCCGGCCATCGAAATGGCCGAGCAGGGTTTCCCTTTGAGCAATCGCCTGGCCGCGGCCATCAACGCCTCGCGCAAGCTGCGCAAATATCCGACCAGCACGCGCCTGTATTTCCCGGAGAACCGGCGCTGGCAGGGGGGCGACATTTTCCGCAACCCGGATCTGGCGCGGACCCTGCGCCGCCTGGTGGAAGCCGAGCGGCAGAACGCCGGCCGGGGCCGCCGCGAGGCCTTGCGCGCCGCGCGCGACCGCTTTTACAAAGGCGACATCGCGCGCGAGATGGCGAGCTTTTCCGAGCAAAACGGCGGCCTGTTCCGCTACGAGGACTTCGCCTCCTACAGCGCGAAGATCGAGGAGCCGGTCTGGACCGACTACCGGGGCTACCGCGTCTACAAGAACCCCTCGGCCAGCCAGGGTCCGGCCGAGCTGTTCGCCCTGAACCTGCTGGAAGGCTATGACCTGAAAGCCATGGGTCACAACTCGGCCGCCTACATCCACGTTTGCGCCGAGGCGGTCAAGCTGGCCATGGCGGACCGCGACAAGTATCTGGGCGACATGGACCGCATCCGGATTCCCTACCCGGGCCTGTTGTCGAAGGAGTATGCGGCCGAGCGGCGCAAGCTGATAGATCCCGAGCGCGCCTCGCTGGAGTATCGCCCCGGGGAGGCGGAGCGCTTCGCGCCGGGCATGGAGTTGCTCCACCGCCCGGCGGATTATCGGCCGGCCGGACCGGGCGATCACGAAGGCGACACCAGTTATCTGGCGATCGTGGACCGGGAGGGCAATGTGGTCAGCTTCACGCCCAGCTTGCACACCGGCTTCGGCACCGGGGTAGTGATGGGCGAGCTGGGCTTCAGTTTCAACTGCCGGGGCGATTACTTCTCCCTGCTGGAAGGACACGCCAACGCGCTGGAGCCCGGCAAGCGCCCGCGCAGCACGCTGCAATCCACGCTGGTGGTGCGCCAGGGACGCCCGGTGATGGCCATGGGCAGTCCAGGCGGCGACGACCAGTGCCTGCGCACGATGCAGACGCTGCTGAACATGGTCGAGTTCGGCATGAACGTACAGCAGGCCATCGAGGCTCCGCGCTGGACCACGCGCAGCTTTCCCGCCTCGCCCTTCCCGCACGTGATGTATCCGGGCGACCTGGGCCTGGAGGAACGCATTCCCGAGGCGGTGCGCAAGGCGCTGGAAGCCAAGGGCCACAAGGTGCGCGTGACGGGGTCGTGGTCGTTGGGCTCGAACGCCGCTATCGTGCTGGATCCCGCAAGCGGTGTGATCAGCGTGGGAACGGACCCGCGTTGCGACGCCTACGCCCTGGCTTGGTGAAAAAACGCGCCCTGCGCCGGCAGCGACCGGCGCGCGTTTCAGCCTCTGAGAGCTCGGCCGTCGCCGAGCGGCCCGGCAAAAACAAAAAAATTAAAAAAAATTCTTGCCCTGCCGAGAGCTCGGTGATACAAATTAAGAAGACACTCGGAGGGCGCGCTGGCCAACTCATGCGTCGGGCAATTGCGCACGCCAGGCAAGCCGAAGCGATCGCTGTGCGCCGGCCGGCACGGCCGGGCGGCGCCAGGGGCGGCTGAGTTTCGCAGCGGGGTGGCCCGCCTGTTGCGCGGACAGCTCGAGCTGATGCTGCGGGTCATCGCCCTGGAGAGCCGCGGCGCGATCGTGCGGCCGCAAGGCTTCCGGTGGGACCGGTCGGCGGCCGGGCAGCCTGCCCCCGGCGGCGGCAAATTTCCGCGCGGCTACCAGCATCTGGGCTCCTACCAATTTCTGGAACCGCGGCTGCGGATGATGGGGCGGATGCTGGAATGCGTGCGCCGGATGGGAGTGTTCCTCGGGGCGGAAGGCCCGGTGGCGGTGGACGGTTTTCGGCTGAGGAACCTGCGCTATTGGGCCCGCTACCATTGCGAGACGGTGGTGGGATGCCTGGGCTGCCTTTCGGGCTATTGCAACGCGCGCTGCGAGTTCTGTTTTCGTTACGGCTCGATGTTCCAGCGCTTCCCCCACCGCTTGCTCAGCCGGGCGGAAGCCGAGACCCGGCTGAAATATTACGACCCGGCGGTCAAGAAGGGTCTGCCCTATCCGGTGGACGACACGGGCGAGATCTTCTTGAACCGCGAGCTGCTGGACATCCTGAGGGCGGCCCGGGCGCGGGATCCCGAAGCCCTGATTGACGACCTGACCACCCACGGGAATTTCCTGGACGAGGCGACGGTGGCGCGGCTGGCGGAACTCAAGCCGGTGTTCGTGGTCATCTCGCTGAACTCGGCCAATCCCGAGCTGCGCGCGCGCCTGATGCGCAGCGGGCGGGACGAGGTGGGCATCCGCGCCTTCTCGCTGTTGCGCCGGAACGGGATTCCCTTCATCGGCAGCGTGGTGCCCTGGCCCAGCATCCCGCTGGAGGACGTGGAAGCTTCCCTGCGGTTCTTGGATCGCGAGCAGGCTTACCTGATCCGGGTTTGCCTGCCAAGCTTCACGCGCCACTCCCACCCGGTGGCTCCCTTCCAGGGCTGGGAGCACTGGGAAAAGCTAGGGGCCTTGATCGAGCGGGTTCGCCCCGAGCTGGCCACGCCGCTGCTGGTACAACCGAGCTGGTACCTGCGCCGGGAGATTCGCGCCCACGTGGACGGCGTGATCCGCAACTCGCCGGCCTTCCAGGCGGGCCTGCGTTTCGGCGACGTCATTCTGGCGGTGGAAGGCAAGCCGGTGCTGACCCGGCAGGACGCAGCGGCCGAGCTGGTGCGGCTGCACCGGGCGGGGCGGAGCGCGCGGCTGAGGATCGCGCGTGACGGCCGGCCGCAGACCTTCCGGCTGGACCGAGACGGGCCGGCCGAGGAGGACCGCTATCCTTACAAGCCGGCCGGCTACCGGCCCGACCCGCGCATGCTGTACGGAATCCATTTCATTGATCCGTTCCCGCTGGAGTCGGTGCTGGCGATGGCGCGGATCCTGCGCGAGCATCCGGAGGCGGGCCGGATCCTGGTGCTGACCACCGTGCTGGGCGAGGGGCTGTTTCGCAAGGTGCTGGGTCTGCTCGGGCAGTCGGCCGAGTTCAAGCTGCCGCTGGAGAGGATCCGGCTGAGCGTGCCGCCGCACCGGCACCTGGGAGGCAACATCGTGGTGGGCGACCTGCACGTGGTCTCCGACTACGTCGAGCATTTGCGGGATCTCGAGCGCATGGGCTACCGCCCGGATCTGGTCCTGATTCCCTCCTCGTTCACCATGGGGGAGTGGGGCCTGGATGCGCTCGGGTGCTCCTACCTGGAGATCGAGAGGCAAACCGGGTGCCGCGTCGAGCTGGTGCCGACGCGGCCGGTGAAGATGTGAAGGAGGCCGGGCGATGCAGGCCGATGAGCGAGGGGGCGCGGAGAGCGAGGAGTTCGTCTTTCGCTTCACCCTGGAGGAAGTGGCCGAGGGAGGAGACGAGCAGGATCCGCTGGTGGAAATGATCCGCCGCTTTCTGAACGATCTCCAGCAGATCGGCTACCTGTGCGTAAAAGGGCGGCGGGTCTATGTGGACGGCTTCGTTTTGAACAACGAGGCCGGCGTGCTGCGGAAACTGTAAGCCAAGGTTTCGGCGGGCCGGTGGCCGGCTCGCCGGCCGCGCGGGAGGCACTCCGCACGGGCTGAAGGCAGGGGCCACGAGATTTGAGAAAGGAGAACTACTCTATGCCACCGAAGAAAGCTGGAGTCAAGACCAGCACGGTGAAACGCACCAGCGCCAAGCTCGCGCCGGCTGTCCGAAACACGGTCGTGTCCAAGGTCGCTCCCATCCTGAAGGAAATGGTCCTGGAGACGGGCGTGGAGCTGAGTCCGGCGGAAATGAAGCGGCTGGACCGGCTGATCCACAAGGGCGTGAACCTGCGCGTACCTCCCGGCGGAGCGCAGGCCAAGGTCAGCGGCGAGGTGGCCGGCAGCGTCACAGTGGACTGGTAGGCGAGCGGGCGGCGCTTGCCCACCGGGCCGGAGACGGCAGGGCGCATGATCACGCCTGAAGACGTGCGGTACTTCAACTTTGCGGGCATCGCGTTCGAGTTGACGGACGCTTGTAACGCCCGTTGCCGCTCCTGCCTGCGCGAGTGCGCTCCGGGACGAGGCGAGAGTCTGGATTTGAAACGAATCGGCCTCGTGCTGGGCAACCTCGGGAAGCACGGGTCGTTCCGAGAGGTAGGGTTCACGGGCGGAGAGTGCTTCCTCCGCTACGAACTACTGCTGGAGGCCTGCCGGTTGGTCCGGGGCCGGCTGGGCTTCAAGATCGGCGTGGCCACCAACGGCTATTGGGCGGTGACCGCCGAGCGGGCCAGGGCGCTGCTGGAGCCGCTGGCCGCCTGCGGGCTGCATTCCTTGCTGGTGAGCGTGGACGATTTTCACCTGGAGTTCATCCCGCGCGAGCGGATCGAGAACTGTTTGAACGCCGGGCTGGAGCTGGGGCTGCGCTGCTCGGCCCAGGTGATCTACGCCCGCGGTACGCGGCGCGCGGCGGATTTCAAGAAGCTGCTGGCGCTGCGCCCGGGGCCGGGCAGTCTGGAGTGGATCGAGAACCCCTGCGATCCGGTGGGGCGGGCGCGGCGTGAGCTGGCCCCGGAGGAATTGGGCCGGCGGCGGCTTCCCCGGCGGAGCATGTGCAGCGTGTTGCGACTTCTGGCGGTGCGTCTGGACGGCTCTGCCGTCCCCTGCTGCGGCACGGGGGCGGAGGCCCCGGGTCTGGTGATCGGCAATGTGTACCGGGAAAGCGTGGACGAGATCGTGCAGCGGGCCTTGCGCTCGCCGGTGCTGAACTCGCTGGCGGTGTACGGCGGGCCGTGGGGCCTGGTCCAAATTTTGGAAAGGCTCGGCCGGCCGGAATGGAAGCGCCGCACTTTTACCTCGCCTTGCGAAGCCTGCTTTGAGATCTTCAGCGACTCCGAGTTGACCGGGCGGCTGAGGGAAGCGCTGGCGCCGCGGTGGGTCGCGCTGCTGGCCTTGCGACTGGGCTGGCAAGCCAAATTGATGACCGCGTTGCGAGCGGAGAGGGCGGCGGGCGGGCGGAACGGCGGCGCATGAGCGCGCCCACGGAACTTCCGGCCGGAGCGATGCGGCGGATCCGCTGGCGGCGCACGGGTTCGACGGCGATCCGTTACCGGCAGGCGGGCCGCAGGGTTCGGGCCGAGGTGCTGGCTCAGCGGGCGGCCGTGCGCTGGCGGCCCGAGTGCGCCGTGGCCGTCGAAGCCGGCCTCAGGGCGGGGGCGCGGGTGCGCCGGCTGCCCGGGCGGGACCTGGCGCTGGTGGAGGCGGCCGGAGGACCGGCCGCGGCGGCGCTTTGGCGCCGATTGGAAGAATGGAACGCGCGCGGCTGCCTGCGCTTCGCTACGCCGCTGCTGCGCGACAGCGACAGCGGCCAGGATCAGATTCTGACGGATGAAATCACGGTGCGCTTCCGGACGGAGGCGGCCACGGCGGCCGGGTTGGAGCGGCTGGGCAGGGAGTTCGGTTTGCGCGCGGTCCGCCGGAACGAGTTCGTCGAGCGGCAATGGCTGCTGCGGTTGGAGCAAGCCTTCGGCCTGGCCACCCTCGAGGCGGCCGAGGCCGTGGACAGCCTGCCGGAGGTCGAGTTCGCGGCTGCGAACTTGCTTACCGAGGCGGAACGATAAGGAGGCCAGGCGATGGCGAGGTTTTACGGCAGGAGGCGGGAGCGCATCGCGCTTGAGCTTTCGCGCGACGACGTGCTGCTGCGGTTCGGAGGCGAGGCCGGTCGGGCTGCGGCCCGCAAGGCGGCCGCCGGATTGAGCGCCAAAGCAGCGGCGCCCGGCGCGGCGGTGCGGCAATTCGGCCGCTACCTGCTGCTGCACGATGCGGGCGCGGCGGAGGCACCGGTTTCGGCCGCGATGAACGCGCTGCCCAAGGCGCTAGGGCGGCAGGTGGCCCGTACTTACCCGGTCTATGTGGAGCAGAGCTCCGGGCTGCGGCTGGCAGCGGGACACGAGATCACGGTGCGCTTCCGGCCGCGCGTGACGGCGGCCCGGCGCAGCCGCTTGCTCAGCGGGTTGGATCTGGCCGTCCTGCGGGAGAATCCCTTCGTGCCGGGGCAGGCGGTGGTAGCCCCGACGGCCTTGCGGAGCGGCTCCCGGGCGGTGGACCTGGCTAACGCGTTGGCGGAGGCCGACGATCTGGTGGAGTTCGCCGCTCCCAATTTCCTGGCCGAATACCGCAAGTACGGCGCCACTGACGACCCCCTGCTGAGCCGGCAATGGCACCTGGACAACGCGGGCGGCGACGGGGCCAAGGCGGGCGAGGACGTGCGGGCTATCGCCGCTTGGGAGATCACGCCGGGCGGCGATCCCTCGATCGTCATCGCCATCATTGACGACGGCGTGGACACGCGCCACCCGGACCTGAAAGCCAACCTGTGGCGCAACCCGGACGGCGACGCCCCCGACCGCCTGGGCCGCAACTTCGCCGACGACGAGCACCCCTACGATCCCAACCCGCGTTTCTTTCAACCGCCCTACGACGACACCGACGGCAACGACATCCACGGCACGCCCTGCGCCGGGGTGGCGGCCGCCGCCGGGCGGAACAAGAAGGGCGTGGCGGGCATCGCCTATCGCTGCCGCATTCTGCCCGTGAAGATCTTCGCCGGACCCAGCCTGGCGCCCAACGACCGCATCGCGGACGCCATCCGATACGCCGGGCGGCACGCCTCGATCCTCTCCTGTAGCTGGGGCATCGCGCGCAATCCGGACGTGGAAGCAGCCATCGAGGAGGTGGTGACCGGGGGGCGCGGCGGCCGGGGATGCCTGGTGTTCTGCGCAGCCGGCAACGAGCAGCGGGGGCGCATATCCTTCCCCGCGGCGCTGCCGAACACGCTGGCGGTGGGCGCCTCCAACGACCAGGGGGTGAAGGCGCTCTACAGCAACTGGGGGCCGGAGCTGGATTTCGTGGCGCCCAGCAGCGACGAGGACCGCGGGCGCCCGGGCATCACCACCACCGACGTCTCGCGCAAGAACCGCGGCTACAACCTGAAAGGGGCGTACGCCACGGACTTCGGGGGAACCTCCTCGGCCACCCCCCTGGCGGCCGGGGTGGCGGCCCTGCTGCTGTCGGTGAAGCCCGGGCTGAGCTGGCGGCAGGCCCGGCAGATCCTGCGCGAGAGCGCCGACAAGATTGACCGGGCGCACGGGCACTACGACGAGCGGGGCTTCAGTACGCGCTACGGCTACGGGCGGCTGAACGCACAAGCCGCCCTGCTGCGCGCCGGGAATTGAAGGCCGCCGGGGGGGCCTTCACTTCTGCAACCAGAACTGGCCGACGAACAGTGAGTCTATGCCCGAGGAATAAAAGCTGCGCACGGCGTCGCGGGGCGTGCAGACCAGCGGGTCGCCGAACAGGTTGAAGGAAGTGTTGTAGAGCACCGGGAGGCCGGAAGCCCGGCCGGCGGCGTGCAGCAGGCGCCAATAGAGAGGGTTGTCCTCCCGACTGACGGTGTGGACGCGGATGCGGTCCTGGTCCAGTAAAGCGCTCTGGAAGGTGCGGCGGTGGGCCGGGCGCACCCGTCCCACGGTGGCCAGGAAGCGCGCGTTGGGACCGACCTGGAAGTACTCTTCGGCCAGCTCGGCGGGCACTGAAGCGGCGAACTTGCGGAAGGGTTCGCGGTGCTTGATGTAGATGTTCAGGTTCTCGGTCGAGTAAGGATCCAGAGGGGAGGCCAGGATGCTGCGATTGCCCAGGGCCCGCGGGCCGAACTCCATGCGCCCGTGCATCCAGGCGATGATCTTGTTGTCGGCCAGCTCGCCCACCGCGGTCTGGATCAACTCCTCGTCGGTGAGCAGGTAGCGGAAGCGCAGCTTGCAGTTCTCCAGCACCTGCTTGATCTGCTCGGCGTCGAACTCCGGGCCCAGGCACAAGTTGCCGATGCCGGGCCGCGCCTGTTGCCGGAAGACGGCGTGCCAGGCGTAGAAGGCGGCACCCAGGGCGGTGCCGGCGTTGCCCGCCGCCGGCTGGACGAAGACGTTCCGCCAGCGCCCGGAATTCTCCAGGGCGGCCACCAGCAGAGCGTTGTGGGCCAGCCCGCCGGCCAGGCACAGGTTCTCCCCCCGGCCCGCCATGCGCAGCACAGCCTGCTCGATGGCGCGCTGCAAGCCGCCGGCCAACGCCGGATGCAGCGAGGCGGGCAGGGGCGCGCCGTCGGGCAGGCCCAGGCGCTGATAAAAGCGGGCGCTGAAGCCGCCGCGGCCCACCCGCTCGCTGTCGAAGAAGGAGCGGTCCAGGCGCGGCCAGTCGCCGCCGTCCAGGCCCAGGATCTCCAAGAACAGATCCTGGAAGCGGTCGTCGCCCGAGGCCGACAGCCACTGGACCTTGTGTTCGTCGGCGTTGGCCTCGAAGCCGAGCAGCTCGGTGACCCGCCGGTAGAGGTCGCCCAGCGAATCCGGATAGTACAGCTCCTTCTCCAGCTCGATCTGGTTGCCGGCCGCCCGCCAGCGCGCCCCGCAGCGCGCGTCGCCGGTGGCGTCCAGGGTGAGCACGACCGCCTCGGCAAAAGGGGAAGCGAAGTAGGCCGAAGCGGCGTGCGCGGTGTGATGATCCACCACCACGATCCGGCTGTTGGGAAAGCGGGCGCGCAGTTCCAGATGCATGGCGGCGTCCGGTCCGGCGGCCAGCGGGCGCGCCACCGCGGTCGAGTCCACGTCGCTTTCCGCCACGCCCGCCATGCGCAAGCAGGCGGCCACGGCCTCCTCGGGCAACTCGCCGGGGCGCATGCGCCGCGCCAGCTTGCGCTGCTCGACCGCCCCGACCAGCGCGCCGTCTTTGAGCACCGCGGCGGCGGCTTCGCCCAGGATCCCGCCGATACCCAGGATGATCATGCCGAGGTAGGCGCGCTGAGATCTACGCCCAGGCGCCGGGTGACGGCCGCCAGGGTCTCGACCAGCCGCTCGACGTGCGCCTCGGTATGCGCCGCGGTGCAGGAGATCCGGACCAGGTTCTGCGAGGCGGCCGGCTTGAGCACCGGGTTGACGTAAATGCCTTCGTCCAGCAAGCCGCGGCAGACCCGGAACAGATCCAGCTCGTTGGGGATGACCACGGGCACGATGGGCGTCTGGCCGTCGAAAACCCAGAAGCCGCGGGCGCGCAACTGGCTGCGCAGCAGGGCGGCCGTGCGCAGCAGGCGCTGCCGCCGCTCGGGCTCCTCCCGGATCACCTCCAGGGCGGCCAGCACGGCGGCCACCGTGGCGGGCGGCAGAGCGGCCGAGAAGACGAAGCCTCGCGTGGTGTGCTTGAGGTACTCGATCACCTCCTGGGAGGAGGCGATGAAGCCGCCCACGGAAGCCAGCGACTTGCTGAAGGTACCCATGATGACGTCCATCTCGGCCAGCACGCCCTGCTGCTCCGCCACCCCGGCGCCGGTCGGGCCGAACACGCCGATGCCGTGGGCTTCGTCCACGAAGACGCGAGCGTTGTAGCGGCGGGCCAGGCGCGCGGTGCCGCGCAGGTCGGCTACGTCCCCTTCCATGCTGAAGACGCTTTCGGAAACGATCAGGATGCGCTCCTCGGGCGCGCAGTTTTTCAGGCAGCGCTCCAGGTGCTCCATGTCGTTATGGCGGAAGCGCACGGTGCGGGCGGTGGAGCGCAGGGCGCCCTCGACCAGGCTGGCGTGCAGGTTGTGGTCGCAGATGAGCACGTCGCCCTTCTCGGTCAGCCCGCTCAAGGCGGCGTAGTTGGTCTGGAAGCCCGTGCCGAAGCTCATGGCGGCCGGCTTGCCCACGAAAGCGGCCAGCTCGGCCTCCAGGCGCACGTGCAGATCCAGGGTGCCGTTGAGCAGGCGCGAGCCGCTACAGCCGCTGCCGTAGCGCCGCACGGCGTCCATGGCCGCTTGCTTGACCTTGGGATGGGAAATCAGGTCCAGGTAATCGTTCGAGCCGAACATCAGGATGGTCCGATCGCCCAGCCGGACTTCGCCGGGCGCGCAGCCCTCCCGCGGGCCGAAAACCTCAAAGTAGGTGTACAGGCCGGCCGCTTTGGCGTCCTGCGGCCGCATGAAGTAGCCGCCCACCATCCGGCCGTAGTTCCGGCACTTCTCAAAGAGATCCGGGCGGGCGATCACCGCCTGCCCGGGCACCGCGGAGCCAGCGTCCGTGCCCATGATGCTTCATCCCTTCCATTCGTAAATTCGATAGGTCTTATAGCGCCGGGCGCCCAGCGCCTCCAGCGACCGGTTCATCATCACATTATCTTCGAGCACCCAGGAGAATTCACCCTCCTGGTAGCCGGCCCGCCGCCCGTTGCGGAACAGGGCGGCGTACAGGGCAGCCGCCAGCCCGGAAGTCCGGTAGGGTTCCAGCACCCCCAGGATCAGCACGCGCATGCGCCGGATGGATCGCTTATGATACAGGATCCGGAACAGCCCCAGAGGGAACAGCCGCCCTCCGGCGTGCCGCAGAGCCTGGTTGATGTCGGGCAAGGCCAAGGCGCAACCGGCCAGCCGGCCGCCGACCTCGCCGAGCAGCGCCAGGTTGGGGTCCAGGATGGGTTTCATCTCGCGGGCGAGGAATTCCAGCTCAGCCCGGCTCATGGGCACGAAGCCCCAATTGCGCCGCCAGGCCTGGTTGTATACCTGGAAGAACCGTTCCAACTCGGCCGCGAAGTCCTTCAGGCGCACGGGCCGGACCCGCACCTGATGGGCGTCGGCGGCGCGGGCGGCCACCCGCTCGGCCTTCTCGACGCTGATCTCGGTGTGGGTGGTGTAGTAGGCGTAAAGATCCTTGGCTTTCTTCAGGCCGACCGCCTCGAGCAAGGGCCCGTAGTAAGGCGGGTTGTAGGGCATCATCACGCAGGGGGGCGACTCAAAGCCCTCCACCAGCAAGGCGCACTCATAGTTGGCCGAGGGGTTCATCGGCCCGCGCATCAGGCGGATGCCGCGCCCGGCCAGCCACTCGGCGGCCGCGCCCACCAGGGCGGCGGCGACCTCCCGGTCGTTCTCCATCTCCAGGAATCCGAACCAGCCCGCCTCCTCCTGCCGGTAACGGATGTAGCGGTGGTCCAGGATGGCGGCGATGCGGCCCACGGTCCTCCCCTCTCGCAGTGCCAGGAAGCGTTCCGCCTCCGCCTCCTGGTAAAAGGGGTGGCGGCCGTCGAACAGGCGCTTCTGCTGGAGGCGCAGGGGCGGAACCCAGCAAGGATCGCCGCGGTAGTGCCGGTAAGCAAATTCGAGAAACTCCCGGCTGGTGCGCCGGTCCCGGACGCGCTCGATCTCGACCAACTACCCGCCCTTCTGCGGCCTGCCGTACAGGCGGGGGGAGGCGACCAGCACGGCCGCCGCCAGCAGCCCGCCCGCCAGCAAGTCCACCGTGTAATGGTAACGAAGATAAACGGTCGCCAGCAGCATCGAGGCGGCGTAGAGGCCGTAGACCCAACCCAGCCCCGGGGAGATCCGCCGCGCCGCCCAGCAAGCCAACAGCGTCATGGCCACGTGACCGGAGGGGAAGCAGTCCCAGTGGACCGACTCCAGCCGGTCCAGCAGGCCGCGCACCCCGGAGAACAGCCACAGCCCTTCCAGCGGCAGGCGCTCGAGAGGCGCCAGCCAGAAGCGCGGCCCCCGCACGGGCACCAGAAAGTAACCGAGGTAGCTGGCCAGGAAGCCCAACGACAACAGGAAGGCGTAGTAGCGGAACTCCTCCAGCCGTCCCCGGCGCCACAGCAGCCAGGCCGCCCCCAGCACGGCCGCGAAAAACAGAGCGTAGGCCAGTTGGAGCAACTCCGTCAGCCAAGCCCGGTAGAGGCGCTCCACCCACAGGCTGGGGTAGACGCCCCATAGGGCCAGATCCCAGCGAGCCATGACGGCGTCGAAATCCACCCGCCGCACGGCCGGGATCAGGATGGCCATCTCGCGGTAGCAGGCCGCCAGATACGGCAGCGGATACCAATGGCGGAAGACCCAGACCAGGGGAGAGGCCCGAAAGCGGTCCGCCCAAGCCGCGAGCAAGATCAGCGCCACCCCGGCGGCGTGCAACGCCAGCAAGGCGCCGGCCGCGGGAATCCGGGCGCGGTTCCAGAAAACCAGCAGGCCGACGCCGGCCAGGTAGGCGGCCAGCAAGGTGTCAATGGGCCACCAGACCAACCCGGCCGCACGCACCCACGCCGCCCAGGGGCGTTCCGCCAGAACCTGAGCCATGTAGAGTATTGTGCACGAATTCCCGCCGCCTGCAAAGCCCGGCCGGCGGCGGGGTCAGCCGGTGCGCCGCCCGGTCCTCTCCAGCCAGCGGCGAAACATGGCGGCGCAATCCCGGGCGAAGGGCGCCGTGCCCAGCTCCTCCAGGGCAAAGCTCATCTTGCGGCGCCAGTTGGGATACTGCCAGGTGGAAGCGGGCAGGTTCTGCTGCTCGGTCTCCTTGAACAGATCCTCGATGGTGAGGACCGCCAGCCGGGAACGCGCCAGGCAGACCAGTCCGACCATGGCATAGTGCAGCTCGCCGCTGAACTCCGGGGCGAGCTCGGCCCGGCGAGGGTGCCAGTCCGGCAGCAAGCCGAGTTCGGCCAGCAGTTCGAGCAACCGCTGCTTGTCCCGAGCACGCTCGGCGAGCTGGCGGCGCCGGTCGTCCTCCTCGATGAGACCGGCGCGGCGGCGGGCCTCGATGTCCCGGCCCAGCCAGAATCCGGCCAGAGTGGGCAGGTCGTGGGTGGTGGAACTGACCAGGGCCCGCTCGGAGTAATGCTCCGGGCGGCGGAAGCGGCCGTCGGGGTGCTTCTCGAAGTAGGGGACGCGATAACCCAGCAAGCCCCAGCGCTCCAGCTCGGCGCGGATTTCCGGGGTGAGGGTGCCGAGGTCCTCGCCGATCAGGACGACCTTGTTGCGCACGCTCTCCAGGGCCAGGATGGGCAGGAGTTCCTCGTGGGGCTGGCGGAGGTAGGCGCCTTCGGCCGGGCTGCGCCCCTCGGGGATCCAGTAGAGCCGGAACAGGCGCATGACGTGATCCATGCGCAAGGCGCCGCCGTGGCGGCAGTTGCGGCGGACGGACTCAAGGAACAGCCGGTAGCCGGTCCGGCGGAGGCGCTGGAGATCCAGGGGCGGGAAGGCCCAGTCCTGGCCGTTGGGGGAGAAATCGTCCGGCGGAGCGCCCACCCGGCAGCCGGGGACGTAGAGGGAGCGGTAGGCCCAGAAGTCCGCCCCGCAGCGGTCGGCGGCCAGGGCCAGGTCGTGGTACAGGCCGAGGCGGAGGCCGCGGCGGAGGGCGTGCTGCTGGGCGGCGGCGAGCTGGAGTTCGAGCTGCCATTGGAGGTACTGATAGAACAAAACCAGCCTCCAATGTTTTTTCGCGAACTCCCTCACGGCGCGCGACTCCGGGTCCCGGTAGGGCGCCGGCCACTCGGGCCAGACCCAAACGCCGGGATGCCGGGCGCGGATCCATTCCTCCAGCGCGCAGTAAACGGCGAAGCGCTCCAGCAGCTCGCCTTCGCCCTGCCGCCAGGCCTCGAACTGCCGTGCCCGGGGGCCGCCCCGGCGCAGCTCGCCCCGCAAGAACTGGGCGAAGGCCGGCTTGAGCGCCCGGAGCTTGAGCGCATAGACCCGCTCGTACTCGATGAACTCGGCCGCCCGCAGGGCCTCGATTTCCTGCCGGACCTCGGGGCGCTCCAACCAGCGCCGGGCCCGCGCCGAGCGCTGGAAATCCTCGACGCGCTCCACGTCCAGATAGATCGGGTTGCGGTAGAAGATCGAAGCAGGCAGATAGGGGCTGGTGTTGTAGGGACGGCGGTTGGCGATGGCGTGGAGCGGATTCAATCCCACGAAGCTCACCCCGACCGCCTCGGCCAGCCAGTCAATCAGCCCCTCCAGGTCGGTGAAGTCCCCGCAACCCCAGTTCCGGGCGGAGCGCAGGCTGTACAGGCTCACGGCCAGCCCGGCGCCGCGGTTCTGACCGTCCCAGGCCTGCGGAGCATAGACCCGGTCCGGGCAGATCAGGAGCTGCGCGCGGGCGGCCAGCTTGCGCCCGGAGGCTGACGCCGAGAGGCGCAATTGGTGATAGCCCAGGGGCAAGCCTTCAGGCAGCGGCGCGGCGAAGCGGATATAGGTGCGCCCGCACAGCTCGGCCCGCCCGAGCTCGGCCAGATCCGCGATCGAGACCCGGCGCTGCTGTTTCCAGCCGTCCTCGCGCAGGATGGTGAGCGAGAGGCAGCCCGGGCGGAATTCCTCCGGCAATTGCACGGGAATCCGGCGATCCCCGGCCAGCGCCACCACAGCGGGCGGGGTGGGGCGGGACCACTCCTCCAGCAGGCGGCTCTGGACGGCTTTCTCGAGCGCCTCGCGGTCATCGGCCGGCACGCCGAGGGCCCTGAGCAGGGCTCGCTGCGTCTCGGGCGAAGTGGGGTGCCGCTCGCCCAGGACGTCCTGGTACTCCGGCAAGATGCCCCAGAGGGCGGCCGCGCGAGCCAAGGCCTCTTCATAACTGGCGGCGGGTGAAAAGCGAACCGGTTCGCTAGGCGTCAAGCTGGGCAATCTCCCGGCGGCGGGCCGGCAGGCGGCCCCTGCCGGCGGGCGCGGCGCTCTATAAGATTCTATCGGGCGGGGGAGCGAGCCGCTGAAGGCTCGGGCGTGGGAGAATAAAGGCATGCAGAGCGGCCGTCCGGCGCAGGACGAATGGGTCAAGCGGACAGCCCGCGCCCCCGAGGAGCTGTTCGCCCGGATTGACGCCGACGAGTTCGGCTTTCTGTCCGGCGCAGTGGTGACGACGAAGCTCGATCGGGTGGTGAACTGGGCCCGGAAGAACTCGATCTGGCCCATGACGTTCGGGCTGGCCTGCTGCGCCATCGAGATGATGGCCATGAGCGCCTCGCGCTTCGACGTGGCGCGTTTCGGGGCCGAGGTGTTCCGGGGCTCGCCGCGGCAGTCGGACCTGATGATTATCGCGGGGCGGGTCTCCAACAAGATGGCCCCGGTGATCCAGCAACTTTACCGGCAGATGCCCGAACCCAAGTGGGTCATCTCGATGGGGGCCTGCGCGACCTCAACCGGGGTGTATAACAATTACGCCTTGATCCCGGTCAATCAGGTGATCCCGGTGGACGTCTACGTGCCGGGCTGCCCGCCGCGGCCCGAGCAGTTGATTTACGCCCTGATGCTGCTCCAGAAGAAGATCGAGGGGCAGGCGGGCAGCTTCCGGGAGCTGCTTCCGCTGGGCTGAGGCCCGCCGGTCCGGCACATTCGGCTGAAACCTTCCCCGGCCCGTCCGATAAGTCAACACGGGTGAGCCTTCACCCGGGTCCCGGCCGCGGCCGCTCCCCCAGCCGCCGGCGGGGCCGAAGGAGGCGGCATGAACATTGATTCGTTGCACTCGGTGGGACAGCCGCTGGCGGCGGCCGCAGCCCCCTTGCCGGTCGAGAAGCTTTCCGAGCACCGGGACCTGATTCAGGCGGTCAAGGCCCTGAACGCAGCCGAGCTGTTCGGTCAGAACCAGGAACTGACCTTCGCCGTGGACCGGGAGACGCGCCGGCCGGTGGTGCGCATCGTGGATCGCAAGACCAACGAAGTCATCCGGCAGATCCCGCCCGAACTGGTGCTGCGCATGGCGCAGGATCTCAGCCTGCTCCGAGTCGAGAAATGAGGCGCGGAGGCGCGGCCGGTCGGCGGATCGGGTCGGCTCGTTCGCCCAAGGAGAATGCATGTCGTTCGAGGCTCGCGAGGCGTATCTGGAGAGCAAGATCCTTTCGGCGGATCCGCTCGAGCTGATTCGGATTCTGTACCAGGCGGCGCTGGAGGCGGTGGCTCAGGCTCGCCGCTGCCTGGCCGAGGGCGACATCCCGGGCCGGTCCCGGCAGATCAGCCGGGCGCACGGCATCCTGACCGAGCTGGCGCTTTCGATCAACCACGAGGCCGGAGGATCGCTCAGCCGCAGCCTGGCGGAGCTTTATGACTACATGCAGCGGCGGCTGATCGAGGCGCACGTGCAGCAGTCCGAGCAGCCCCTGGCCGAGGTCGCCGAGCTGTTGGGGACGCTGCTGGAGGGCTGGCGCGAGTGCCGCCCGGAGGCGGAGCCCCTGGGACCGGCAGCCCAAGCCCCCTACCCTGCGCAGGCCGGCGAGTACGTAGCACAAAGCTGGAGCGGCTGAGCCCGCCCGGGGGGCCGCCTCCGGCGCGCGGCGCCCGTGCGCCCTGCGGCCGCCTCAGCCTTTCAACGCCCGCTCGATAGCCTCTTCGAGCTGCTGCTTGCCCAGCGAAGTGCTGATGAACAGCTCCTGGCGCGCCCCGGCTGCGAAGGCCAGGGCCTTCCAGCCGTTGGAAGTGGGAACCGTGAGCCGCAAGCGCAGCGGCCCGCGCGCATCGCGCACGGGGCGAATCACGCCGGGGATGATGCCGCGGATCGAGGGATTGCCGGCCAGCAGCCGTTCCAGGACCTCGCGCAGTCCTTCCAGAATGCTGTGCTGGACCTTGAGCTTGCCTCGGGCGGTCCGCAGGCGCACGCCGTCACTCCGCCAGCGGGCGGGCCTCCACGCCCAGGCTGAAAGTCTCGCCCAGGTAAACGCGCCGGACCTCCGGGTCGGCGCCCAGGGCCTCGGGCGTGCCCGCGCGGAAGATGCGCCCGTTATGGATAATGTAGGCGCGGTCGGTCACCGCCAGGGTCTCGCGGACATTGTGATCGGTGACCAGGATGCCTATGCCGGAACGTTTCAGCTCGAAAATGATCCGCTGGAGCTCGAGCACCTGGATCGGGTCAATGCCCGAGAAGGGTTCGTCCAGCAACAGAAAAGCCGGCTGGAGCACCAGCGACCGGGCGACTTCGACCCGCCGCCGCTCCCCACCCGAGAGCAGGTAGGCCTTGCTCCGGCGCACCCTTTCCAGGCCCATCTGCTCGATGAGCCTGTTCATGCGCGTCCGGCGCTCGGCGGCGGTCAGCGGCAGCATCTCGAGGATGGCGGCCAGATTCTCCTCCACCGTCAGCTTGCGGAACACCGACGGCTCCTGGGGCAGGTAACTGATGCCGCGCCGCGCCCGCTCGTACATGGGCAGGGAGGTGATGTCCTGCCCGTCCAGCAAGACGCGGCCCGAGTCGGGCAGGACCAGCCCCACGATCATGTAGAAGGAAGTGGTCTTGCCGGCGCCGTTGGGTCCCAGCAGCCCCACCACCTCGCCCTGCTCGACCGCGATGGAAAGGTCGTCCACCACCCGCCGGCGCCGGTAGGACTTCGAGATCTCCTGGGTTTCCAGCTTGCGCATGGGCTCTAGGGGCGGCGGACGCGGCTGAGGGCCGGGCGACTCTCGGCGCCTTCCACCTCGAAACTATCATCGCGCGCCAGCCAAGTCAATCGCAGGCCGGCGGTCCGGCCGCGCAGGCTGTCGGTCAGCGTGGGAGCGCCGCCGTAAAGCACCACCTTGTCGCCGGCCGTGTAATATTCGGCGTTCTCGGCCGAGGCGCGGCGCCGGCGTCCGGGCTCGGAGTAAACGATGCGCACGCCGCCTTGGGCGAGGGCGTGATCCAGGGCCGAGTCGGCGCCCGCCTCCTTGAGCCAGGCCCGGATTTCCGGGGCCTCGATTTCCAGAGCCCCGCGGTGCAACCGTACGCCTCCGCTGTAGCGCGCCAGGCGATCCTGCTCGGTGTAGACCAACTGGCCGGCGGTCACCACGATGAAAGCCGGAGACCGGCCGGCAGCGGCCTTGGGGTCCTTGGGCTGCTCGGTGAACTGGCTGCGCACGTCGCCCAGCGCCGTCAGGCGGCGCTCCAGGCGGTCTATCTCGATACGATGCGCCTCCAGCCGATTGGCTCGCTGCCAGAGCAGGGCGCGGCCCTCGAAGACCGTCCTGCGGCGGCGCTCGAAGCTGGTCATGCGGTCGGCCTGCGCCTCCAGGTTCTCTTCGTTGGAAAGCAGCGCCGAGGAGCGGCCTTTTCGCTCCGGCCGGCGGCTGGCCGAGACGTTCCCCCGCGCCTCGACATCGCCGCTGGTCTGGTCCAACTCCAAGCGATCCGCCGCCACAGAACCGCTCTCGTCCCAGAGGCGCGCCGCGCCTTCCAGCAGGATGCGCTCGGCCGTCTGGTCCAGGACCGCCCGCTGGGCGCGAGCCTGGCGGGCGCCCTCACGATAGCGGAAGTCGTTCCATTGCTCGATGCGCAGCAGGCGGCTGGTGTGGGGGTCGAAGCCGGCCAGCAGGTCGCGGCTCCAGGTCTCCAGCGGGGCGGCCTGACGGGCCTCGCGGCGGGCCGGGTCGGGCTCGGTGCGCGTGGCCACGCCCACGGCGCGCAGGGAGCGAATGTGGTTGTCGTCGGCGTAGTCAATCCAGAGGCGCTCAGCCTCCAGCGATCGCCGGCGCTGTCCGGGCCGGTTGGGAAGGAACTCGATGCGCCCGGGCGCTTCGGTCTGCACCCGCTCGATCTGCTTGCCTCCGGCCGCCATGAGCACCTGAATGACCTCGCTCTGCAACCGGCGGCTCTCGGGCGGCGGGACCTCCGGCCGGGACAGCGGCTCGGACTCCAGCGAGGCCCCTCCGGCGGCCAGGGCGCGCAGCAGGGTGCTGGTCCGGGCCTGGGCTTGGAACTCCAGATCAAGCCGGGCGGCGTTCACCGTGAGGCGCCCGGATTCGGCCCTGGAGGCCAGGTGCGCCCGCCCCTCGGCGGTGAGCTTCTCCAGCTCGCCGGCGGGCGTGAAAGTCATCCAGAGCTGGTCGGCGGAGTACTCGAGCAGGCGGTCCGGCTCGGCGTCCCGCCCGCGAGCGTTCCTGGCCTCGACCTGGCGGATGGCGCCTTCTTGCAAGGTGACCACCGATTCGGCCGCCTCCAGAACGGCGTTGCCGCGGGTGAGCCGGGCCCAGCCGGACAACACGACCACCGAATCAGCCTCCCTGTAGACCAGCTCTTGAGCCTCGAGCTTCATGGGGCGGCTGTGCGGACCGCGGCCGCGCCAAAGCAACTCGGCGCGACTGCGCAGGTGCAGCTCGCGGGTGGCCGGATCATAGGAGGCGCCTACCGCGGCGCCTTCGCCCTGATCGAAGGTGAAGCCGGCCGGGCGGTCGGTGGCCACGCGGCCGGTGCGGCTGTCGAAGCTGACGCCGGAGGCGCGGATGGAAACCAGGCGGCCCTGCGGCCCCTCCGGACGGAGTCCCATGGTGATCTCGACGGCGCCGTCCGAATACAGGACGGCTTGCGAGGGATCGAAGGCGGCATGTGAACAGCGGACCTGATCGAAGCGCAGACCGTCGCCGTGGTAAAGGCGCAACTCGACCTGTTCGAGCTCGATGCGGTCGGGGTCCTGAAGCTGACGGAAATTGCGGGCCCGGATCTCCACGCCCGGCCGGCTGCCGATGTTGCGCGACCACTGCCAGTCCCGAGCGGCGGCGCCCACGCCCTGAGGCAGGGGCCGCGGCGGAGGCGGCGCCTGCCGGGCCTGGCTCCTCCTCTGGTGATAATAGGTGGCCGCTACCCCCCCGAGGATGCCCGCCATGGCCAGCAGCAGCAGACCGCGCGTGCCTCGCATCCAGAGCCCACTATAACAGGGCGGGCCGGGCAAGGCCTGCGGGCCGGCCGGGCCCGCGGGACCGGCCTCAGGGCGCGGTTCGCCCGGCGCCTGAGCGGACCCGCGGCCTGGGAGGAGCCGGCGGGGCCCCGCCTTGCGGCTCCAGTTGGGCCAGCACCGAAGTGGGCAGAGGCATGATGCGGTTCAACTCGTGCTCCCGCTCCCAGCGCTCGTAGGTTTCCAGCCGCTCCTGCATGCTGACCCGGATGTGCTCGCCCAGCCGCTCCATGGCGCGGGCGGCGTCGCCGGCCTCGATGGCCTCCAGAACGCCGTGATGGTACTGGTAGATGCGATCCAGCAAGGCGGCGTCGTGGCCTTCGCGCCGGTAGGAAAAAACGCGAGTCAGCAGGCGGGTGTCGGCCACCACCTTCATCATGCGGCGGTTGCCGGCCATACGCAACAGGAGCATGTGGAAGCGCAGGTCGGTGGCCAGGAAACGCTGCATTTCGGCCTCATCCAGGCGCTCGCGGCCGGAACGGCGGAGGCCCTCGGCCATGGCGCGGATCTCCTCGCAGGCGGCGTGCAAGGCGGCCGAATCGGCCGAACGCAGGCGCTGCCGGGCGACCTTTCCCACGGCGTAAACCTCCAGGGCCTCGCGCAGTTCGTACAGCTCGAGGATGTCCTCGCGCTCGGGCTGGATGACGACCGCTCCGCGGCCGGGGATCTGCTCGAGGAAGCCCTCGGCAACCAGTTGGCCGATGGCTTCCCGGACAGGGGTGCGGCTGACGCCGATCTGCTTGGCCAGGCCGACCTCGGAGATGGCGGAGCCGGCGCGGAGCCGGCCGCTGAGCACTTGCTGCTGGATGAACTGGTAAGCCTTGCGGCGAAGCGAGCCGTCGCGTGTGCGAGCCGGTTTCATGGGCCTCCTAGGGGACGCCCGAGGCTCCCGGCGGGGAGGCGCCTGGGGCGGCTGAGAGGGGGTGTGGTTGACGGGACGTACGCACTTGCATACGATATACTAACGTAGTCGCCCTCCGGCCGCAACGCCCGTCCGCCACACCCCGGCGGTCGCCCCGGCCGCCCGGGCGCGGGCGGCGTCGCGTCCGGTTTCGAACAACAAGGAGGATAACATGCCTCAATCGCGAGCGCATTCTCGCGCCCGGCGCTTCTTGCGCGCATCCGCGGTCCTTTGGGCGGCCCTCGCGGCACTGCCGGCCGGGCGGCCGCTCAACGCCCAGGAGACCACCGGGACGATCGCCGGGGTGGTCACCGACAGCACCGGGGCGGTCATCCCGGGGGCCAAGATCACGGTTCAAAACACCGGCACCAACGCCACCTATAGCGGCGCCACCAACCAACTGGGAACTTACACCCTGCGCACGCTCCCGGTGGGCGTCTACCGGCTCTCGGCCGAGGCGCCCGGCTTCAAGCGCTTCGAGGCGACCGACATCCGGCTGCAAGTCAACGAAGTCGTGCGGGTGGACGTCACCTTGCAGGTCGGCCAGTTGGCCGAATCCATCGAGGTGGCGGCCAACGTGGTCACGGTGAACACCGAGGACGCCACCCTGCGCACGGTCGTGGACCAGCGGCGAGTGGAACGGCTGCCGCTGAACGGACGCGACCCGGTGCAGCTCATGCGCCTGGTGGCGGGAGTGTCGCGGTATCAAGGCAGCGGCGTGACCTCCGGGACCACCTATCCGGGCGTGGTGCCGGTCTCGGTCAACGGCAACCGCGGCAACACCACCAATTACATTCTGGACGGCGGGCAGAACAACGATCACTACAACAACGCGCCCAACCCGATGCCCAATCCGGACGCCCTCCAGGAATTCAGCGTGCAGACCAATAACTTCAGCGCCGAATTCGGCCGCCAGTCCGGGGGCATCGTCAACGCCGTGACCAAGTCCGGCACCAACGAACTGCACGGCGCGGCCTTCTGGTATCTGCGCAACAACAACCTGAACGCCGCCAACTTCTTCGCGCCCGCCAAGCCGGGCCGGCCGAACGAGAAACAGGACGACGGCCTCAAGCGCAATCAGTTCGGGCTGACCGGCGGCGGGCCGGTCCTTGTTCCGGGCCTTTACAACGGCCGGGACAAGACCTTCTTCTTCGGCTCCTATCAGGGGACGCGCATCCGCCGCCGCCCCACCTCCAGCTTCGTCAATGTGCTGACGCCCAAGGAGCGGGCGGGGGACTTCTCCGAACTGACCCGCGCCCTGCGCGATCCCTTGGGAGGCGTCTTCCCCGGCAACCTGGTGCCGCCCTCCCGCTTCTTCCCGGGAACGAAATTCTTCATTGACAACTATATTCCCGCTCCGTCCCAGGGCCGGCTGGTCACCATCACCAACGTGGCCAACTACGACGACGACCAGTATCTGGCCAAGATTGACCAGCAATTCGGCTCCCGCTTCCGCCTTTCCGGCCGGGGCTTCTGGTCGCGCGCCCACCAGCCGGGGAATCTCAATCCGCGCAATTATCTGGAAAACACCGACATACGCGACTGGCGCAACACCAGCTATGTGGCCAACGCCCAATGGTTGGCTTCGCCCACGCTACTCAATCAGACGATTTTCAGTTACAACACCACCGACGGCCCCGCCGCCCACGTCTATCCCGAAAAAGGCTGGCCAGATCTGGGCGTCAAGATCACCGTGGACCGCTTTTACCAGTACCACATGACTTTCCAGACCATCAGCGGTATTAACACGGGGGACACCAATAACTTCATCCGCAAGGAATATCAAGTCGGAAACACCACCCGCTGGACGCGGGGCCGGCACAGCCTGGCCTTCGGCGGAGAGTATCACTGGGCCCTGGGCGACGTAGTGAATAACTACCGGGCGCAGGGACAATTCCGCTGGCGGCACAGCGCGCCCTACACCGGCTACGACGTGGCCGACTTCCTCATCGGCCGGCTCGAACGGCTGGTGCAGGGCGTGGGCGAGTTCAAGACCACGCGCTTCCAGATCGTGAGCCTGTTCGCCAACGACACCGTCAAGCTGAGCCGCCGCCTGACGCTGAGCCTGGGCCTGCGCTGGGAGCCCTTCCTGCCCAACACCGACACGTTGGGCCGTCTGGCGATCTGGGGCGGCTACAACGCCAAGTCCACCCGGTTCGTCAACGCGCCGCCGGGCATCCTCTATCCGGGCGATCCGGGCGTGCCGGACGGCGGCTATCCGATCACCTGGTCGAACCTGGGGCCGCGGCTGGGCCTAGCCTACGATCTCACCGGGGACGGCAGGACCAGCCTGCGCCTGGGCTACGGCATTTTCTACGACCGGTTGAACACGCTGCAAACCAACAGCGCGGCCACCCAGGCGCCCTTCGGCCCGGTGGTCGAACTCTACGGCGGCGCCAACGACACCATCGCCAATCCCTACGCCAACTTTCCGGGCGGAAATCCCTTCCGGGTGGTGGGCTTCGATGCGGTCGGCACCGAGGTCCTCAATCCCGGCCGGGACGCCAAGTTCGTCCTGCCCATGACCGCCTTCCTGTACGCCGGGGATCTGCGCAATCCCTACGTGCAGTCCTGGAACTTGACCCTGGAGCGGCAACTGCCCGCCGGCTGGGTGGGCCGCGGCTCCTACGCCGGTTCGAAGGGAACGGCCTTGGTGAGCGGGCGGGACTTCAACGCACCGTGGCCCGACCCGAAGGCCAGCACGGCAACCACCAACCAGCGCCGTCCCCTGTATCCTGACTACGCCTCGATGGTGATCGTCGAGCCGGCGGGCAACTCGAGCTACCACTCGATGCAGTGGACGGCGGAGAAGCGGTTCACGGGCGGCTACACCCTGCTGGCCAACTACACCTTCGCCAAGACGATTGACAACAATCAGGGCTCGGCCAACAAAGGCAACGGAGTGAGCGTGACCGATCCGCGCAACCAGCGGTTCGATCGCGGCCCGGCGGACTACGACCTGCGCCACGTCTTCAATCTCTCGGGCATCTGGGAGCTGCCCCTGCGCTTCGAGGACCGGCTGGCCCGCTTCTTGCTGGGCGGCTGGTCGCTGACTTCGATCGTGGCCTGGCGCAGCGGCTTCCCCTTCACGGTGCTGAGCGGGCAGGACAACGCACGCACCGGCCAGGGCGGCCAGCGGGCGGACATGATCGGCGATCCCTACATCCCGGGGGATCGGGACCACGGCGCGCTGGCGGTCCAGTACCTCAACAAAGCGGCCTTCAAGGTGAACGAGCTGGGCACCTACGGTACGCTGGGGCGCAACAGCTTCCGCGGGCCGCGCTCCTTCAACACCGATTTCGGCTTGCACAAGGATTTCGCCATGACCGAACGCTTCAAGTGGCAGTTCCGCTTCGAGGCCTTCAACCTGTTCAACAACGTGAACCTGGGCAATCCGAACAGCACGGTCACCAGCAGCAACTTCATGCGCATCACCTCGGCGGAGGATCCGCGCATCCTGCAATTCGCCTTGCGGCTGGAGTACTGAGGAGGGCTGGAGGCGGGCGGCTGCGATAGCGGCCGGCAGCGAGCGGGCGAAGGGGAGCTTGACAGGGCATGGGGGTAGGTTTATTCTAGATGTAGAATACATCTAACCCGCGGCGGCCCCTCCGGCCGCCGCTCCAAGGAGGCTTCCCCATGCCCATGCGCGATGGGACCGGGCCCGCCGGAAGGGGCCCGCAAACCGGCCGTGGCGGCGGCCACTGCCGCCGTCAGGGTCAGACCGGCGCCGCCGCGCCGGCGGGGCGTCCCGAGGATTGCGCCCCAGGGATCCGCGGCGGCCGGGCGCTCCGTCCCGGTGGAGGGCGGCGCTTCGGCCGTGGACGCGGCGGCAACCCGCAGGTGCAAACCTAATTCGACAGCCAAGAGGAGGTTCCAGATGCCATTCGGAAATCGGCGCGGGCCGGCCGGCCTGGGCCCCATGACCGGCAGGAAGGCCGGCTATTGCGCGGGATTCGGGAGTCCTGGTTACGCGAACCCGGCAATGGGACCCGGATTCGGCGGGGGACAGGGCTGGTGGTGCGGCGGGGCCGGGCACGGCCGGCGCAACATGTTCCGAATCACGGGCCTGCCCGGCTGGATGCGCTTCGGCCGCGCGGCTGCGGCGCCTTCGGCGGCGCCACCCTTGGAGGCCGAGACGGAGTTTCTCAAACGCCGCGCCGAATGCCTCCGGGCTCAGCTTGACGCGGTCACCCGGCGCCTGGCGGAGCTCTCGGGCCGAGCCAAGGCGCCTGAGCAGACCGAGGGAGCGTGAGGCGCCCGCCGGAGGGATCAACCGGCCGGTCCGCAATCGCGGTCGCCGGCCCCGGCGAATCCCGCACTGTGCGCGGCGATGCCCAACGGCGAGCTGAGCCTTACCCCGGCAGGCCGCGAATCGCCTGATACTGGGAGACAATAAGGCGGATGCCCGCGGCGAAGATCGTTCGTCTCAAACCAATCGGCGTGATCCACACGCCCTTCCGCCAGGCGCCCCACACGCCCATCCAGCCCCGGCGCGCCCAAGGCGCCAGAGGCACGGTGGAGGTCTTCGAGAAGTACCGCGAGGGGCTGAAGGATCTGGAGGGTTTCGAGCGCATCTGGCTGCTGTACTGGTTCGACCGGGCCGCGGAGGCCAGCCTGCGAGTGGTTCCTTACCTGGACCAGTGCGAGCGCGGGTTGTTTGCCACCCGAGCACCCTGCCGGCCTAACGCCATCGGCATGTCGGCCGTGAGGCTGCTGCGCGTGGAAGGCGGCCTGCTGAGGGTGGCCGACGTGGACATGCTGGACGGCACTCCCTTGTTGGATATCAAGCCCTACGTGCCGGAGTTCGATTGCTACCGGGTGAGGCGCACCGGCTGGTTCGCCCAGGCCGACCGGCGACGGCGCCTGGCCGACGGCCGGTTCGAAAGGCGCGGCGGGGCTTGACGGCCGGCGGTCATGGGATACAATAGGCTGCCTGAGGAATGTGTCCCATGCCGAATGAAGCAATCTCCCGCAGGTCCTTCTTGAAATCTTCGGCCGCCCGAGGTTCGGCGGCCTCGGCCTTCCTGATCGTAAAGCCGGAGCAGGTGCGCGGGGTGGGAGCGGCCACTCTGCGGGCCGGCCTGGTGGGCTGCGGCGGGCGCGGCACCCAGGCGGTGGAGAACATCCTGAACGGCTGCCCCAACGTGGAATTCGTCGCCATGTGCGACATCTTCGAGGACCGCCTGGAGAAGTCCTACCGCCAGCTCAAAGAGGCGCCGCGCAACGCCGGGATCGCGGACCGGGTCAAGGTAAGCCCGGAACACCGTTTCGTAGGTTTCGACGGCTACAAGAAGGTGCTGGCCTCCGAGATTGACATCGTGCTGCTGGCCACTCCGCCCGGCTACCGGCCGGAGCACTTCGAGGCTGCGGTGGAAGCACGCAAACACGTCTTCTGCGAGAAGCCGTTCGCCACCGATCCGGTGGGCTGCCGGCGCTTCATGGCGGCCGCCAGGAAATCCGAGGAGCTGAAGCTCACCGTGAAGTCGGGCGCCCAGCGGCGCTCGCAGCGGGAGTACGTCGAGACCTGGCAGAAGGTGCGGGAGGGAGCGATCGGGGAGATCGCGGCCTGCTACGCCTACTGGATCGGCACGCCGGTACTCCAGTTCCAGGGGCCCAACTGGCCGGGGGAGAAAGGCCGGCGCAATCCCAAGTGGGGCGACATGGAGTATCAGAACCGCAACTGGTACTCGTACGTCTGGCTGTGCGGCGATCAGATCGTCGAGCAGCACCTGCACAACATCGACGTCTGCAACTGGTTCATGGGGACGCACCCGGTGCGGGTGTCGGCCTCCGGCGGGGCGGCCTGGCGGCCGCGGGAGGAGGTCTACGGCAACATTTACGATCACATCGCGGCCGATTTCGTCTATCCCAACGGCGTTCACCTGTCGAGTTACTGCCGGCAGTATCCCAACCTGAAGCATATTTACCGCAACGTGAGCGAGCTGCTGGTGGGAACCAAGGGCCGCACCAACTGCCGGGATATGGGAACCAAGGGGATAGATCCTTACGTCCAGGAGCACATTGACATGGTCAACAGCATCCTGGGCAACGGGCCGTACATCAATGAGGCCATGGCGGTGGCCGAGAGCACCATGACCTGCATCATGGGCCGGGAAGCGGCCTATTCCGGCCAGGAAATCACCTGGGAGATGGTCATGAACTCGAAGCTGGACCTCTATCCCAAGGCCTTCAGTTACGACGCCCGGCTGGAGCCGACGCCCCTGCCCGTGCCCGGCCAGTACAAGTTCATCTGAACAGGAGGAACCATGTCGGAGACCTTTTCCCGCCGGTCGTTTCTCGGCAAAGCCGGGGCCGGCGCGACGACCTTCACCATCGTCCGCCCGGAGCTGGTGCGCGGCTGGGCGCCGAGCACGCTCAAAGCCGGCCTGATCGGCGTGGGCGGCCGGGGAACCGGCGCCGTGCGCGACATCCTCACGGGCAACCCGAACGTCGAGATCGTGGCGATGGCCGACCTCTTCGAGGACCATCTGGAGCGCAACCTGGCGAAGCTGAAGAGCAATCCGCAGTTCGCCGAGCGCATCAAGGTGGATCCCGAACACCGCTTCATCGGCTTCGACGCCTACAAGAAACTGATCGCCTCCGAAGTGGACATCGTGATGCTCTGCACTCCGCCCGGCTGGCGCCCCGTCCATTTCGAGGCCGCCGTCGAGGCCGGCAAGCACGTCTTCACCGAGAAGCCCGTGGCCACCGATGCGGTCGGCTGCCGGCGCTTCATGGCCGCCGCCCGCAAGGCCGAGGAAAAGAAACTGACCGTGATGTCCGGCGCCCAGCGGCGCTCCTCGCGCGAGTACATCGAGACCGTGCAGAAAATCCAGGACGGCGCCATCGGAGAGATCCTGGCCCTGTACTCGAACTACCTGAGCGGTCCGGTGATGCACGCCAAGGCGCGCGACCCCAAGTGGGGGGACATGGAGTGGCAGCACCGCAACTGGTACTCGTTCCTCTGGCTGTGCGGCGACCAGATCGTCGAGCAGCACTTCCACAACATTGACTTCATCAACTGGGTGATGGGGACGCACCCGGCGCGCGTGGTGGCCTCCGGGGGAGCCGCCTGGCGGCCCCGGGAGGAACTCTACGGCAACATTTACGACCACCTGGCCTCGGATTTCGTCTACCCGAACGGAGTGCACTACTCCAGCCACTGCCGCCAGTATCCGCAGGGCTGCTACCGTAAGGTGGACGATTTGATCGTGGGCTCGAAGGGCCGCTCCAACGGGACCGATCTGGGGACCAAGGGCATCAACGGCCAGGTCCAAGAGCACATCAACATGGTGAAGAGCATCCTGGGCGACGGTCCCTACATCAACCACGGCATGGCGGTGGCCGAAAGCACGATGACCTGCATCATGGCGCGCGAGTCGGCTTACTCGGGCCAGGAGATCACCTGGGAGCAGATCATGGCCTCCCAGCAGGACCTGATGCCCAAGGAGTTCGGCTACCAGACCGCGATCGAAGCCCCGCCGCTGCCCGTGCCCGGCCTCTACCAGTTCCGGTGAGCTCCACGGGCAGGCTGCTGCGGGTGGTCAACGCGGCCGCCCCCATCCGCATCTGCGACAACGGCGGCTGGACCGACACCTGGTTCGCCGGGCGGGGCAAGGTGTTCAACATCGCGGTCTATCCCTACGCCGAAGTGCAGGTGCGCGTGCGCGAGCACCGGGGCGAAGCCGACCGCGTCTTCATCCACGCCGAAGATTACGGCCAGCGCTACAGCATCGCGCCGCCCCGCGGCATCTACGACAAGCACCCGTTGTTGGAGGCCGCCATCGAGTACATGGGCGTGCCCGAGCGCGTCGCTCTGGAGGTCTGGATCCACAGCGAAGCGCCGGCCGGCGCCTCGACCGGCACTTCGGCCGCGGTCAGCGTGGCCTTGATCGGCGCGCTGGATTGCCTCACTCCCGGGCGCATGACGGCCCACGAGGTGGCTCTGGCCGCGCAGAAGATCGAGACCGAGCTGCTCCGCCAGCAATGCGGCATCCAGGACCAGATCGCCTCCGCCTACGGCGGCATCAACTACATCGAGATGTTCCGCTACCCGCACGCGGCGGTCAGCCCGATCCGCCTGCCGGACGCCGTCTGGTGGGAGCTGGAAGCGCGTCTCTCGCTGATTTTCGTGGGCGAGGCGCACGCCTCTTCGGAGGTCCACCAGATGGTGATCCGCTCGCTGGAGGACGCCGGGCCCGACGCGCCCCAGCTCGCGCCCCTGCGGGCCACGGCCGAGAAATCGCGCGATGCGCTTTACGCGGGCGATTTTGCCGCCCTGGGCCGGGCGATGATCGAGAACACCGAGGCGCAAGCCGACCTGCACCCGGCGCTGGTGGGGCCGCATCACCGGCGCATCATCGAGATCGCCCGCGCTTGCGGCGCCCTGGGCTGGAAGGTCAACGGGGCGGGCGGGGCGGGGGGCTCGGTCAGCCTGCTGAGCGGGCCGGACCGCGCGGCCAAGCGGGCCATGATCCGCGAGATCGAAGCGGCCGACCCCCGCTACCGCCACATTCCGATCTTCCTGAGCCGGTTCGGCCTGCGGGTCTGGGAGTCGGCCGCGTAACTCCGAGCCCGCCGCGCCGTCGGTGAAATCCTTGGGCCGGGCGAGGGTCTTCCTCCGCAAGCGGTCCCACAAGACCCGCCTTGTCGCCGACGAGCAGCCCTCAATTCCCCGCGGCGGGCGGCGTCTCGGGCTCCAGGTATTTCTTCAGCCAGGCGAACAGCTCCTGGAACAGATACCGGTTGTTCTCTCCCTTGAGGACCCAGTGATTCTCCTCGGGAAAGATCAGCATCCGGGCGGGCACCCGCCGCCGCTGGAGCAGCTTGTAGATCTCCAGAGCCTGCGAGATGGGCACGCGGAAATCCTGCTCGCCGTGGGAGATGAACATGGGCGTGCGGAAATTCGCGGCGTAGCGGAAAGGATTCTGATCCTGCCATTGGGCGCCCCCCTCCCAGGGCGGGCTGCCGAAGCGGCGCTCCCAGAAGTAGCCCCCGTCGGTGGTGCCCCACATGGATTCGTTGTTGGTCAGACCGGCGTGGTTGAAGATGGTGCGGTAGCGCGTGGTGTGGCCTTCCATCCAGTTGGCCAGATAGCCGCCGTAGCTGGCGCCGCCGGCCGCCTGCCGGCGCCCGTCAATGAAAGGAAAGCGGCGGATCGCTTCATCGGCCGCCTCGTTGATCTCGCCGGCCGGGCCGCGCAAGGCGTCGCGATTGATGGCGTCGGCAAACTCCTCGCCGAAGCCGCTCGAGCCCGTGTAGTTGGTCATCAAGACCACATAGCCGGGCGAGGCGAGGTAATGGAAGTTCCAGCGGATGAAGAACTGATCCTTCCACATATTGTGCGGGCCGCCGTGCATGAACACCAGCAGGGGGTACTTCTTGGATTCGTCGAAGGCGGGTGGCAGCACGATCATGTTGTGGATTCGCCGGCCGGTGGAGGCGGTGAACCAGAAGTGGCGGGGCGGCTGCCAGTCTATGCGCGAGGCGCGTTCCCGGCTGAAGGAGGTCAAGTTGTGATGGCGGCCGGCGGCCGCATCCACCCGCACCACCTCGGGCGGCTGGATCATGCTGGTAAAGTTGGCGATGAGGACGGGCTGAGGCGCCTTTTCGGCGATCACGAGGTTTGAGTAGCAGCCCGAAGTAACCTCGAAAGCGAGCCTGGTCCGGCCGCCTCCGGCCGGCAGGGTGAAGATCTTGTCGTGGCCGTGCTCCTCGGCGGTCAAATAGATGGTTCGGCTGTCGGGAGCGAAGGCGAAGCTATCCACCGAGCGGTCGAAGCTCTCGCTCAGCAGGCGGGGCGGGCCGGCGGGCGGCCAGGGCAGCATGGCCAGGCGGCGCAGGCTGTAGAGGCGCTTGTCGTCGCGCCGGGTGTGCAGCATGTAGAGGGCTCCCCCGTCGGGACGGAATGCGGGCCGGGAGTAACTGTCGCGGCCCGAAGTCAGCGGCTCAGGCTCCCCGCCCTCGGCCGGGATGCGGTAGAGGTGCAGGCTCGAGAAGTCGTAAGCCTCCACGTTGCGATTGCGCGTGGCGGCGAAGACGATGCTCCGGCCGTCGGGCGCCCACACCGCCTGGAGATTCTCCTCGCCGCTCATGCCCCCGCCGCTGCCGCCGAAGCCCGGCTCGGCGGCCAGCCGGGTTCCCGCCAGCAGGTCGCGGGCCTTGGCGCCGGGCTCGAGGCTCTGGAGGAAGACGTGGGGGCGGCGCTCCTCCAGCCAGCGGTCCCAGCGGCGAATGGGAAAGCTCTCGAAGATGCGGACGTTGTACTTGCGCTGCTTGCGCTCCTCGAGGATTTTCTTGTTGGCCTCGTCGTCGGCCGCGCCGGGGAAGACGTTGCTCTGAAACAGCAGCCGCCGCCCGTCCGGGCTGAACTGCGGATCGAACGCGCCGGTGGAAAGCGAAGTGACCCGCTGGGCTTCGCCGCCGGCCAGCGAGAGCACGTAGACCTGCGGGGTCTCGTCGCCCTCGCGCCTGGCCGTGAAGGCGATGCGGGTGGAATCGGGCGACCAGGCGAGGCCGCTCTCCGGTCCTCGCGTGGAGGTCAGCCGGCGGGCAGGCGCGCTGCCGTCGGCGGGCACGATCCACAGGTCCGAGACCTGTTTGCCGTCCTCATAGGCCGGCTCCAGGACGGAGACCACCACCCACTTGCCGTCCGGGCTGACGGCGGGCGCGCCGACCCGCGGCATCAGCCAGACGTCCTCGTGAGTGATGGGCGCCTTGCCGGCGGAAGCCGTCAGAGCAAGGGCGAGAAAAGCCGGTAGTGCAAGCATGCGACCCCTCTCCTGGGAAGCGATTCACCGGAGTGCCATTATAAGGCAAGCCCACGCTCGCCCTAGGGACCGCCGCGCCCCTCCGGGCGCAACTCTTCGATTACCACGCGTTCGGCCGCCGAGCCATGACAAATCACGCAGCTCTCCGCCCCCACCACCCCCGAGACCAGCGCATAGTGAACGCCCTGATCGCTCCACCAGATCACCTCGAGCCCCTGGCGACGCCAGAAATGAAACATAAGCCGTCCCGAGCGGCGCCGCTCGCCGCCGGCGGGGGCTGCCTGGGGGGCGGAGCTCAGCAGGAGCGATATCGGCCGCCCCTGCATCCGGTAAGCCAGGAACACCGCAGCTTGGTTCGAGTAATCCAGCAGCCGCGCCCCCACCAGCCGGTAAGGCTTCCGCCCGCCCGGCGGCGCCGGGTAATCCGGCAGCCTCAGGGGAAAGCTGAGACGCTCGCGCAACCACCGGGAAACGGTCTCCGGATCGCCCGACAGCACAGCCAGCGGCAGAGCGCCCGCTGCGTAGCGCCGGTGCGCCTGGACGGCGAAGCCTGCGAAGTCCGGGATGGCAGCCGGCCGGGAGATCCAGAAAACCGCCACGGCCAACCCGGCCGCCACCGCGATCGCCGCCGTCCGCCGGCGCCGCCCGGCCTCTGTTTCGGCCCGCGCGATCAACCCGGCCATCCGTCGTCGCGAGGCTTCCGGAACCTCGTAGAGCGGACCGGCACTGCGCATCGCCTGGGCCATCTCCCGCGCCCCTTCGTACTCCCGGCGGCAGCGCGGGCATTGGCGCAAGTGCTCCTCCAGTTCGAGCGCTTCGGCGGCCGGTAATTCCTGATCCAAGTAAGCATGAAGCCGCTCGGTCGGCGCCTGGCAGTCTCTCATTCTCCCAGCTCCCCAGCGGCTCGCGCACAGGCCGACAGCTTGCGCCGCAACAGGGCGCGCGCCCGCGCCAGGCGGCTCATGACGGTGCCGGCGGGACAGCCCACCACCCGCCCGATTTCCGCGTAAGAGAAACCCTCCACTTCACGCAACAGCAGAACCTCCCGATAGGCTTCCGGCAGGGCATCCACCGCAGCGGCGATTTCCGACCGCAGCCGTTCGCGCGCCAGCCGGCTCTCCGGGCCATCCGCCTCCTCGATTATCTCCTCGCCGAGCGCGCGGGCGGGGTGCTGCCGGCGGGCTCGCAGTTCGTTCCGCCACAGGTTGCGCAGGATGGTGAAAGCCCACGGGCGAACCTGCTCGGGCGTGGCCGGGTCGGGACGGCGGCGCGCGCTCAGGGCGCGCCGGCAGGTCTCTTGCACCAGGTCCTCCGCCAGGCAAGGATCCCCGCACAGAGCGCGGGCATACCGGTAGAGCGGGGCATGACAAGCCAACAGGGCGCGGCCGAACTCGGTCACGGCCGCCCCCTCAACCATTCAACCCGCCGCCCGCCCGGAAAATTCCCGGAATAAACAGGCCCCGGCGGTGTTGACAGTGCGAGGCGGCTCGCCCCGCAAGGGGGAGCGCCCGAGCCAGTCAAGGAGGAGCTAAAGCGATGTTCCGTCCCGTTTCCCCTACCGGCGTAGCGCTGGGCTTGGGCCTGGCCGTCCTGGCGCCTTCCCTGCTGTTGCGCGCCCAGCAACCCAGGCCCTCCAGCTACTCGCCCGTGGTCATCCAGGAGAGCTTCGAAACCATCATGCAACGCATGAGCGAGGCCAAGCCCGCCGTGATGAAGCGGCACATGGCCCTGCTCGCGGAGCGCTACGATCTGGCCGACCGGCCCGCGCCCGGCGTGGCCATGTCGCGCGGCAAGCCGGTGCAGGCCGGCGTCCGCGTCAAGCTTCCGCCCGGCATGAGCTGGGAGAAACTGGCCCAACTGAGCCCGGACGAGATCCGCAGCCAGGGCCTCTGGCCGGCCGGCTTCTATCCCTTGCCCCACCCCAATCATGCCGAAGGCGGCATGCTGTTTCCCAGCTTTCACATCCAGGAAATCCTCCGGCAGGAAGGGCGCGACCTCACGCGCTTCGATCTGGATTACGATCTGCCCGACCACTTCCTGCCCGAATTTCCCCCTCCCATCTATTTGACCACGCGCCCCGACCTGGGCGACGTCTCGCAAGGAAAGCTGGTCACAATCGCCAACTATTATGAGCTGTTCAACGGCATTTTGAATCCCAAACAGCTCGAGGGATTGCGCCTGCTGGTCACCGCTTTCCCCCAGCAGCAATTCAACATGACCGAAGACCGCCGCTCGGCCAAGCCCAGCCGTGGGGTGAGCTGCTTCGACTGCCACGTCAACGGCCACACCAACGCCGCCACCCACTTGGTGGGCGACATCCGGCCGCAACCCTTCCGGCATCGCATTGACACCCCTTCCCTGCGGGGCGTCCACATCCAGCGGCTGTTCGGATCCCAGCGGGCCCTGAAGACCATCGAAGACTTCACCGAGTTCGAGCAGCGCGCCGCCTATTTCGACGGCGATCCGGTGATCGCCACCAAGAAGGGCGTCAACATCTTGGAACGCGGCAGCCAGGTGCACTTCATGGCGGAATTCCAGTCCCTGCTGGATTTCCCGCCGGCGCCCAAGCTGAATGTCTGGGGCAAATTGGATCCGGCCAAAGCCACCGTCCAGGAGTTGCGCGGCCAGGAGATCTTCTTCGGCAAGGCGCAGTGCGGCGTCTGCCATCCGGCCCCCTACTACACCGACAACCTCATGCACAACCTGCGCGCCGAGCGCTTCTTCCAGCCTCGGATGATCAACGGGCGCATGGCCTCGGCCGACGGCCCCATCAAGACCTTCACGCTGCGCGGCCTCAAGGACTCCCCGCCCTACCTGCACGACGGGCGGTTGCTCACCATCGAGGACACGGTCGAGTTCTTCAATCTGGTAACGGAAGTGAAGCTGACCCGGGAGGAGAAGGAAGCCCTGGTCGCCTTCCTGCGCGTCCTGTAACCACCGAGGTCGGCGGTGGCGCGCCGGCCCTCACCGGGGCTACAATCAGGATGGAACCGGGTTGCTCAGGGAGGGTCCGATGCAAGTCCCCGCCGACCATCCTCTGTGCAGACTGTTCCGCGAGTTGGTCGTCCGCCGCTATTACGGCGACGCGCAGGTGCGCGATCCCGACATCGCCCGCTACGTCTCCAACCTGCTGGTCGAGTTCGCCCACGTCCGCAACCTGTACAAGATCCGCGACGCCCGCGGCCGGCGCCTGGAGGACGTGGGTCTCATGCTCATCGAGTCCAATCCGCTGCTGGAGGCCCGCTCGTTCGATCGCGAGCGCGAGGTGCGCAAGCATATCGGCGACTACACCCTGTTCCTGGCCGGCTTGTTCCCGGAATACGTGGCCTCACTGCCCCGCCGCAGCCTGCGCCTGGACGCCTTCATTGATTACCTGAAGGCCGGTAAGGAGTCCTATCGCATCGTCTCCTGCTTCGATCAGTTCGAGTACCGCGAGGAGGCCCCTTTGTTCCGCCGCCTCTCGGAGGCCTTCGAGCTGTGCGTGTTCGGGCTGAACCTGGTCAAGCAGGACCTGGAGCGCATGCGCCAGCAGTACTATCGGCGCTGGCAGAGCCTGTTGGGGGGCGCGGAGCCCGCCGCGCCGGCGGTGTGATACATTCTCCTCGATGAAATCCGCGCTGACGGCCGCACTCCTGCTGGCGCACGCGGCGGCGGGGCAGATCTTCACCCTCAGCCGCGAGCAGATGATCCGCTACACCGAAAAGAACCCTTACGAACGCTTCCCGGACGGCCGCCCCAAGGTCCCTGACGAGCTGCTCGAGCGCTTCAAGGCGCTCACCTCCGAGGAGGTCTGGGCGGCGTTGCCCAAGCCCGACTACGCCAACCAATACGAAGACGGCTGGCGGATCCTGCACCCGGGCCGGAAGCTGGTGGGCCGGGCCGTCACCGCCCAGTTCATGCCTTTCCGCGCCGACCTCGCCCGGGCGGCCGAGGCCGAAGGCAAGGCTCGCCTGCCCGGCCGCAGCCCCAACCAGCGCGTCATTGATCAACTGGAGCGCGGCGACGTCATGGTGGTAGACCTGTTCGGCAAGGTCGAGGACGGCACCTTCGTGGGCGATAACCTGGCCACTTACATCCAGACCGTGACCGGCACCGGCCTGGTGGTGGACGGCGGCATCCGCGATCTGGAGGGCATCTTCCCGCTGGGCATGCCGGTCTACTTCCGCGCCGCCCACCCCAGCGCGATTCGCAACGTGATGCTGACCGGCTACAACATTCCCGTCCGCATCGGCAAGGCGACCGTGATGCCCGGGGACGTGGTCTTCGCCGATCGCGAGGGCGTCTGGTTCGTCCCGCCGCACCTGGTCGAGAAGGTCCTCGCCCTGGCCGAGCGCACCCGCATCCACGACGAGTGGACCCAGGAAAAACTGCGCACCGGCAAGTACAAGTCCAGCGAAATCTACGGCAGCCCGACCGACCCCGCGCTCAAGAAGGAATACGAAGAGTACTTGCAGAAACGCCTGGAGGAAAGGAGGCGGGCGAAACCGTGAGGCGGCCTACTCTGACGGGCGAGCTGGCCGCCGAGTTCCTGGGCACCCTGATCCTGCTGGCCTTCGGCTCGGGCGTCTGCGCCATGGTGGTGCTGTTCGGCACGGGCCTGCCGGGCGAAGTGGTGCACGGCGGCTGGACCAACATCACGCTGGGCTGGGGCTTGGGAGTAACCATGGGCGTCTGGGTGGCGGGCCGGATCAGCGGGGCGCACCTGAATCCCGCCGTCACCCTGGCCCTGGCGGTCTTCCGCGGCTTCCCCTGGCGCAAGGTACTTCCCTACTGGCTGGCGCAGACCGCAGGCGCTTTCGCCGGGGCGGCGATCGTGTTCCTGAACTACCGCCCCGCCTTCGCCAAAGCCGATCCCCTGCTGGAGCGAACGGCGGGCATCTTCACGACCTTCCCGGCCTTCCCGGACTGGCCCAGTGCAGGCTTGCTCGATCAGTTCATCGGCACCGCCCTGTTGCTGCTGCTGGTGTTCGCCCTCACCGACGAGCGCAACCAGCCGCCGGGATCGAACCTGACGCCCCTGTTGATCGGCCTGGTGGTCATCGCCATCGGCGTCTCGTTCGGAGCGCTGCACGGTTACGCCATCAACCCGGCGCGCGACCTCGGGCCCCGCCTGATGACCGTGCTGGCCGGCTTCCGCCGCAACGGCCTGACCGACGGCAGCGGCGTCTGGTGGGTTCCCATCGCAGGACCGCTGGCCGGAGGCCTCTTCGGCGCCTGGCTGTACGACACGGCGATCCGCCGCTTCCTGCCCGCACCCCAGCCCCCGGCCGGCGGCGCCGCCTGAGAAGCGGCCTCAGACCAGAACGCTCAGGGTGGTTTCGCTGCGGGTTACAGGGCGGTAAAGCGTATCGCGCTCGACGGGCTCCCGGCCGACCTCCCGAATCAGGCGCAGCAACTCGCTGCGCCGCAGCGCCTGGGCCGTGGTCGCGCCGGCCTCGTGATAGATGCGCTCCTCGATGACCGTGCCGTCTATGTCGTCGGCCCCGAAGCGCTGGGCGATCTGCGCCACCCGGGGAGTCATCATCACCCAGTAGGCCTTGATGTGGGGGATGTTGTCCAGCAGCAGGCGGGCCACCGCCACCGCCCGCAGATCGTCGAACCCGGTGGGCGGAGCCAGAACGCTCAGCGCGGTATGGGCCGGATGGAAGGCCAGCGGGACGAAGGCCGCGAAGCCCCCGGTTTCATCCTGGAGCGCCCGCAGCCGCAGCAGGTGATCCACCCGATCCCGGTCGCTCTCGATGTGGCCGTAGAGCATGGTGCAGTTGGAGCGCAGCCCCATCCGGTGCGCCGTGCGGGCCACCTCCAGCCACTGCTCGCCCGTGATCTTGTGATCGCAAATGATGCGCCGCACGCGCTCGGAGAAAATCTCGGCCCCGCCGCCGGGCAGCGAATCCACTCCCGCCTCGATCAGCCGGGCCAGCGTTTGCTCCAGCGAGAGCTTGCTGCGGCGGGCCAGCCAGGCGATCTCCACCATGGTGAGAGCTTTCAAGTGGACCTGGGGAAATCGCTGCTTGAGCCCCCGCAGCATCTCGCAGTACCAGTCCAGGCTGAGCTCCGGATGCAGGCCGCCCACGATGTGGAATTCGGTCACCGCCTCGCTCCAGCCCCGGGCGGCGGTCTCCCACACCTGTTCGAGCGAGAGCGTGTAGGCGCGGGGGTCGCGCGCCTTCTTGCCGAAAGCGCACAGCCGGCAGCTCGCTACGCAGACGTCGGTCGGGTTGATGTGCCGGTTGACGTTGAAGTAGGTGACGTTGCCGTGCAGGCGTTCCCGGACGCGGTTGGCCATGTAGCCCAAGGCCGGCAAGTCGCCGGTGCGGTACAGCGTCAGGCCGTCCTCGGCGCTCAGCCGCCGGCCGCTTTCCAGCTTGCACAGCACGGGCAGCAGAGCGGGATCTTCGATGAACACCGGCATCGGTCCGCTTCCTTCGGCCCCGGTTCGACCCCTCCGGGCGGCGCCGCTCAGATCCCGGGTCCCAGGGCCAGGATCTCCGCCGCCCAAAACAAGAAGAATAGCACGCTCACGTAACCGTTGACGGTGAAGAAGGCGGCGTTCACCCGCGAGAGATCCTCCGGCTTCACCAACCGGTGCTCGTAGACCAGCAGCAGCGCGATGGCCGCCACCCCGGCCAGGCTGAGCAAGCCCATGCGGAAGCCGGCCGCCAGCCCGAGCAGGCACAGCACCATCAGCCCGTGCAGTCCGCGCGCCACCCGCAGCGCGCCTGCGATGCCCAGCGCTCGGGGCAGGCTGTGAAGCCCCTCGGCCTGATCGAACTCGTAATCCTGGCAGGCGTAGATGATGTCGAAGCCCGCCGTCCAGAAGGTCACGGCCGCGGTCAACCACAAGATCCGGGCATCCAGCGCCCCCTGGACCGCGATCCAGGCGGCCGCCGGCGCCGCCCCGAGGCAAAAGCCCAGCACCAGATGGGACAGCGAGGTGAAGCGCTTGGTGTAGGAGTAACCCAGCAGCAGAGCCAGCGCCGCAGGCGCCAGCCGGAAGCACAACGGGTTCAGCGCCCGCGCGGCCGCCAGCAACAGCGCGGCCGAGGCCAGCAGAAAGCCCCAGGCAAAGCGGCGCGAAAGCCGTCCGGCAGGCAGGTGGCGGCCCGCGGTGCGCGGGTTGCGCGCATCGCTGGGCGCGTCCAGGATGCGGTTGAAAGTCATGGCGGCCGAACGCGCCCCCACCATGGCGGCCACGATCCAGGCCAGCTTGATCCCGGCCGTCCGCGCCGGAAGGCCCGTCTCGCGAATCGCCAGCAGGGCGGCGGTCAGGGCGAAGGGCAGGGCGAAGACCGAGTGCTCGAACTTGATCATCTCCAGCGTCAGCCGCAGCCGCGCGAGCATAGGCCTTTGCGCTGTAACCCCTTCGGATGCCCCTATAATCATAGTTCAGGTCCCATCCGGCAAGCGGCGGCGGCCGCAGGCCGGGAGCGAGGAGCCGGCTGGCAATCATGACTTCCCAAGTGCGCAAGGCGGTCTTCCCGGCCGCGGGCCTGGGCACGCGCTTCCTGCCCGCCACCAAGGCCCAGCCCAAGGAGATGCTTCCCCTGGTGGACAAGCCCCTGATCCAGTACGGAGTCGAGGAAGCCGCCCGGTCGGGCATCCGCCACGTCATCATCGTCACCGGACGCGGCAAGACCGCCATCGAGGATCATTTCGACGTCAGCTTCGAGCTCGAGCACCTGCTGGAGTCGCGCCGCCGGCTCGAGCTGCTGGCCGCGGTGCGCCAGATCTCCGACATGATCGAGGTGGCCTACGTGCGGCAGCGCGAGGCCCTCGGGCTGGGGCACGCCGTGCTGCGCGCCCGGGAACTGGTGGGCGAGGAGCCTTTCGCCGTCGTGCTCTCCGACGACGTGATCGAGTCCGAGCGCCCGGCCCTGCGCCAGTTGCTGGACGTCTGGGAGCGCTTCGCCGCCCCGGTCCTGGCCCTGATGGAAGTGCCCGAGGAGGCGGTCCCCAGCTACGGCATCGTGGCCGCCGAGCCGGTCGAGTTCGACGGCGGCCGCGACCGGCTCTACCGCATCCGCGACCTCATCGAGAAGCCGGCACGCGCCCAGGCGCCCTCCCGGCTGGCCATCATCGGCCGGTACGTGCTCACCCCGGAAATCTTCCCCGCCATCGAGGAAGCCGGACCCGGCGCCCTGGGCGAGATCCAGCTCACCGACGGCCTGCGCCGCCTGCTCGCTCGGCGGCCCATTTACGGCTACCGTTTCCGCGGCACGCGCTACGACGCCGGCGACAAGCTGGGCTTCTTGCAGGCTACCGTCGAGTTCGCCTTGCGCCGCCCGGATCTGGGCGCCGCTTTCCGCGAGTATCTGAAGAATCTCAAGCTCTGAGCGAGGACTCCAGTGACCGCCATCCCCTTGGATTTGCCCCTGGGTGCTCAGGAGGCCCTGGCCCTGGCCGAGGCCGTCTTCGAGCTGGCCGAAGGGCGCGAGCTCAACGAGGAACTGCGCCACCGCCTGGCCGCCCGCCTGGCGCCTCTGCGCTTCTCAGGCATGGAAGTCTTCACCGGTTCGCTGGCCCGCGACCCGATCCACCAATCGGCCTACTACATCGCGGTGGACGGGCTGGCCCGCGCCCGGCCGACCCCCTTGCTGCTGCGCATCGCACCGGCCGCGGCGCCCGCCAGCGGGCTGTTTCCTCAGTCGCTGCTCATCCTGCGGCAACGCATCGCCTCCGGCCGGGAGGTGGTCGTCAGCGCCGCCGGCTTTGCCTCGGCTGACCACGAGGCTCTGCTCACCTTCGCCCAGCAGGTGGACACGGCCTTTCTGCCGCAGCCGCAGGGCGCCCGGGCGGCCATCGCCGCCGGCAACCGGCATCCCGAAATCAGCTTGCCCGCCGTCTTCGAGGCCTACCGTACCATCCTCAAGAACACCGGGCTGAACCTGGCCTCCACGCCCCAGCTTTCTGCCACGCGCGAGATGACCACCGAGGAGGAGCTGGCCCGGCGCGACGGCGAGAATCCGACCGCACCCGGCCACACCCGCGTCAGCATCCGCCACTTGTACCATGCCGGGCTGTGGGCCGCCATTCGCGCCGGCTGGCGCGAGGGCTACACCGCCGAGGCCGACCACATCATCATCAGCGGCTCCGATCCCGAGGAGATCGCCCGCTCCATCCAGGCCGCCAAGGAGGCCATCCGCCAGGCCGCCGGCTACACCAAGTTCACTACCGACACCTCGCGGCTTTTCGAGCTCCGCGCCGACATCCGCCATCCGGAGGCCTGGAGCGACAGCCTCGTCAGCCAGCGCTTCGACAGCCTCTTCAGCGAGGCCGAACGCCGATGGATCCTGGAGGAATTCTCCCGCCCCTTCCGGGCCGGCGAGCGAACCTACCGGCTCGCCCCGGAGCAGATCCGGCGCCTGGCCGTCAAGTTCGGTCCCAGCTTGAAGCTCAACGAAGAGCTCTACGACTGGATCCGCCAGGCGAAAGCCGCCGCGGGCGCCGGCCGCGCCTTCGATTTCGAACCTTCGCTCGATGAGGCCGAGACCCTCACCACGCCCGAGGAGTTGCTCTTCTACATGCACTGGCTGCGGGCCCGGGGACGCCCGGCCCAGCTCGTGCCGCCCAACCTGGGCTTCAAGAAGCGGCAGGCCTACCCCTGCGAAATGCAAAGCAGTCCGGAAGCCGGCCTTGGGCTGGTCGAGTACGCCGCCAAGAAAATGTGGCCCGAGCTCGTCCCCCGGGTCGAGCGCGACTTCGGCGGGCGCCCTCTGGAGGAGCTGGGCGCGCGGCTGGCCGAGCTGGCCGCCGTGGCCCGCCATTTCAACGCCACCCTTTCGATCCACTCCGGCAGCGGCAAGCAGCCCGAAGTGCTCCGCCGGATCGGTCGCGCCACCGCCGGGCGGGTGAACTACAAGATCTCGGGCGAGCTCCAGTTGCAGCTTTTCGACGTGCTCAGCGAGCAGCCGCCCGGCTCCTACTGGCGAGCGCTGTACGAGCGCATGGCCGAGCGTGCGAACCGCTTCGCCCAGGCGGGCGCCTTCGGTGAGGAGAGTGAGCTGGCCGCCCGTTACCTCGAGCTCGGGCGCGGCTCCTATCTGGGCGATCCCGCCCGGGGCCGCGTGGACGGCAACCTGTTCCTGGTGTTTTGGATCGGCAACATGGTGGGCAGTCGCGACCTGGAGGCGCCCGACGGCGACCGCCGGTTCTTCAAGGAGAAGCTCGACGAGCTGCCGGCCGAGTTGCTGCGTGAGGTGCGCCGGCGCAACACCCGCTACATCGTCTGGCTGGCGGAACAGTTGCGAGGGTGAGGGCGATGCTCGACCGGCGGGAGTTCTTGGGCGCGGCGGCCGCGGCTGCGGTGCGGGAGGCCGGCCCCGTGCCCCTGGGGATTGATCTGTTCAGCTTGCGTTCCCAGGGTTGGGATGCGTTTGAGCTGCTGGATTATTGCGCCCGCCGGCGGGTCGCCGTGGTTCACTTCAGCGAGCCGCGCTTCCTGGGCTCCTTCGAGGAAGGCCACTTGCGGCGGGTGGGCGAGCACGCCCGGCGCCTCAATCTGCGCCTGGAAGTGGGGATGCGCTCGATCTGCCCCAGCTCGAAGATGTTCGACCCCTCGCAAGGCCCGGCCGAACAGCAGCTCGCCCGGTTGATCCGGGCGGCGCGCCTGCTGGGGTCGCCCGTCGCGCGCGCCGTGCTGGGCGGCATGGCGGATCGGGCGGCGCCCCCGGGCATCGAGGCGCACATCGAGAACACCGTCCGCGTGCTGAAAGCCGTGCGCCCGGAAGCCGAGAAGGCGGGGGTCAAGATCGCCATCGAGAATCACGCCGGAGACATGCAGGCGCGCGAGCTGAAGGCGCTACTCGAGGAAGCGGGCACGGACTGGGTGGGAGCCTGCCTGGACTCCGGCAATCCTCTCTGGGCCCTGGAAGACCCGCACCTGACGCTGGAGACCCTGGCGCCCTACGTCCTCACAAGCCACCTGCGCGATAGCGCCGTCTGGCGGGTTCCCGAGGGCGTCGCCGTGGCTTGGGTCAGGATGGGGGAGGGCAATGTGGGCATCGAGCATTGGGTGCGCCGCTACCTACAGCTCTGCCCGGGCAAGACGCTTTCGCTGGAGGTCATCGTGACCGCCCCCCGCGTCTTTGCTTGCTACGACCCGAAGTTCTGGGAGGCCTACCGGCGCATGCCCGCCTGGGAGTTCGCCCGCTTCCTGGCGCTGGCCGAGCGCGGTGCGCCCCGAACCGCCCCGCCCCCGGCCGACAAGGAGACGGCCGCCCGGCGGGAGCGCGAGGATCTGGAGGCCAGCCTGCGCTACACCCAGGCTCTCCTCGAGCGGGCGGCGGGCTGATATCCTGAGAACAAATGCTCCGCTTGACCGGCTGGGTCCTGCTGTCGGTGCTGGGCGCGACGGCAGGGGTCATCCAAGACGTTCGTTCCGCCCTGGCTCGAAACGATTTTGCCGCCGCCCGCAAGGCTGTCGCCGATTACCGGGCCGAGCACGGCGTCACGGCCGAGATGCTGGAAGCACTCTCCTGGTTGGGCCGCGGCGCTCTGGCGGCGGCTCGCTACCAGGAGGCGGATGAGTACGCGGAGGAGACGCGGCGGCTGGCGCTCGAACTGCTCAAGACGCGGCCCTTGGACCAGGACCGCCATCTACCGATCGCGCTGGGCGCCTCGATCGAGGTCCACGCACAGGCGCTCGCCGCAGGCGGCCGGCGCGCGGAGGCGGTGTCCTTCCTGCAAGGCGAGCTGGCCGCCTGGCGGGACACCTCGATACGCACCCGGATCCAGAAGAACATCAACCTGCTGACGCTCGAGGGCGCGCCGGCCCCAGCGCTTCAGATGGGCACATGCCTGGCCGGCAATCCCCTCCCTCAAGCCGCCTGGAAGGGCCGCGTGGTGCTGCTGTTCTTCTGGGCCCACTGGTGCCGTGACTGCAAGGAGCAGGCGCCCATCCTGGCCAGGATTCTTGAGAAGTACGGCACGCGCGGCCTGGTGCTGATTGCTCCGACCCAGCGCTACGGCTACGTCGCCGCCGGTAAGGAGGCAGGCCCCTCCGAGGAGTCGGACTACATCCTACAGGTGTGGCGGCGCCAGTACCGAGCGTTGCCGGATGCGGCGGTGCCGCTGAGCGAGGAGAACTTCAGGGTCTACGGGGCCAGTACGACGCCCACTCTGGTCCTGGTGGATCGCCAGGGCTTGGTCCGCCTCTACCATCCGGGCCGGATCAGCTACGAGGGTCTCGATGCGAGGCTGGCCCGGCTCGTAGGCGATGCCGGGCGGTGAACCGGTCCTGTGGAACGACCCTGCTCCCCTGCTTGGGCCGGTGGGAGCGCCTCAGCGAGCCGCTTCCTCATCCTCGAAGCTCGGGGTGGGCTCCAGGTCTTCCTCTTCCAGGATTTGGTGGCAGTCCAGGCAGCGGAGGTAATCCACACCGTCCCGGCGGGCGATGACCTCTGTCCTCAAGTGCCGGCAAGCAGGTTCCATAAAGACGGGGTTACCCTTATTCTATTGCGGCCCTCAGCAGTGTCAAGCCCTCTCGGGGAGCGGTTCCGGGCCGGCCCATCCGGTTGGGCGGAGGCAGGCATAGTCCGGCCCCCGCCGAAGGCGACAAGACAGACTCGAAACGTTTCGAGCCGCCGCACCCAACTGCTTGATCAGCAAGCGGTTCTGCCTCAAATTTTTTCCGCGCCGCCCGCCCTCTCTGTGCTAGACTTTTGCTTCCGCACTGCTCGGGTGAGGCCAAGGCGTCCGGCGTTGCGCCTTGTTTTCGTCTGGCTCAAAACCCCGACAGCCGAACTGGTACCCGGTGATTTCCACCGGCTCTGGAAAACCTGTGGAAATCAGACGCCGGTTGTGTGGGCAGGTGCTATAGGACATGAGCGTGTGGGACACCGTCAAAGCCAAACTCAGCACCAAGCTGACCGCAGAGAGCTTCCAGAACTGGTTCGCGGACACCCGGCTGGATTCCGAGGACGGCGATACGCTCTGGGTCTCTGTGCCCAGCGAAGCCGCCAAGCAATACGTCGAGCAGGAGTACTCTTCGCTCATCCAGAGTGCCATCCGGGAGCTGAAGCTCCCCTTCCGCCAGGTCTGCTACACCGTCCGGTCCTCCCCATGCGGGCCTGGCGAGGCAGCCGGTAACGGCAATCATGAGTCGGGTCCCATGGATGTCGCCGGCCAACTCAATCCGCGGTTCACATTCGGCAACTTCGTCGTCGGCTCGTCCAACCAGTTTGCCCATGCGGCAGCCAGGGCAGTAGCGGACCGCCCGGGCCGCACGTACAACCCTCTGTTTATCCACGCTGGTGTGGGACTGGGTAAAACCCACCTGATCCATGCCGTGGGCCATGCTCTCATCGAGCAGCACCGGGGGCTGCGTGTCCTCTACACCCCTAGCGAACGCTTCATGAACGATATGATCCGCTGCATCCGCCAGCAGCGCATGCAAGCTTTCCGAGAGGCCTACCGGAAAGTGGACGTCCTGCTTGTGGACGACATCCACATCCTGGCCGGTAAGGAGGCTACGCAAGAGGAGTTCTTCCATACCTTCAACGAGCTGTACGCTGCGGAGAAGCAAATCGTCATGACCAGCGACTCGCCGCCCAAGGATATCCCAGGCTTGGTAGACCGCCTTCGCTCCCGCTTCGGATGGGGGCTCATGGCCGACATCCAGCCGCCTGACCTGGAAACCAAGATGGCGATCCTCGATAGGAAGGCGGAGGCTGAGGGGATCGAGCTGCCGGAGGACGTGCGCATCTTCATAGCCACCCGCGTGCACACTAGTGTCCGGGAACTCGAAGGCGCCCTTACCCGTGTGCTCGCTCATGCCTCCCTCACCGGTGCACCCATCAGCCTCTGCCTGGCCCAGCAGGCGCTTAAGGGCCCGCTACCCAACCATGAGCAGCGCATCACAATCGAAAGCATCCTCAAGGCAGTCGCCGCCAAGTTTGAGCTGCAGCCCGCACAGCTCAAGGTCAAGACCAACAGCCACAACATTACCTACCCGCGCCAGATCGCCATGTACCTAGCTAAGGAACTGACCTCGGCCTCTCTACCGGAGATCGGCCGGGCCTTCGGCGGCAAGCACCACACCACAGTGCTCTACTCCATCCGCAAGATCGAACGCCAACGGCAATACAGCCCCGAGCTCAACAGGCTCATCCACAGCCTAAGCGAGTCACTACATTGACCCTGGGCCGGCCTCCACAGCACGGCGCAGGACACGGCCCCGCCCGGCTCACTCCAAGCCGACGGCTTCGTGGAATCCACAGCGGGCTCACAGCACCTTCCACCGTCCCTCCACGCACTAAGCTATTAGATTTGCTACAATTTAGGGAGAGTTGCACACCGTCAACAGCCCTACGATTACGGTCTGTGATCTGCTATCTTAAGAGAGCTACTCTCACAGATCAGTGCTCACGGAGCAGCCCATGGAGTTCACCATCAGGAAGGCAGACCTGGTAAGAGAGCTGAGCCTGACGCAGGGGGTGGTCGAGAAGCGTACGACCATACCGGTCCTCTCGAATGTCCTTATCGAAGCTCAAGCGGACCGGGTTGTTCTCACTACCACTGACCTCGAGTTGGGTATCCGCTGCTCGTGTCCGGCTGCCGTTGCCAAGCAGGGAGCCGGCACTCTCCCTGCTCGCCGGCTACTGGACTACGTAAGGCTGCTGCCGGATGTGGACATCAGCTTTAAGTTCCTTGAGAACTACTGGGCTGCGGTCAGTTGTGGCCGCTCCAGGACACGAATTGCGGGGATGTCCCGGGAAAGCTTCCCCGAGCTACCCTCCATGCCGGCTGCGCTGGCTGAGATCCCGATGCATACGCTCACCGGGATGATCGCCAGGACGATCTTTGCCATCTCGACCGAGGAGTCACGGTTCACCCTCAATGGCGGACTCCTGCTGCTCGACCGTGGGGGCGCCACGATGGTCTCCACCGATGGCCACCGGTTGGCTCATGTGGAGGTAATGCGGGAGATCGCCGGTTTAACCGGCCCATTCCGGGCTCTGCTTCCGAGGAAGGCCATGAGCGAGCTTCTGAGGCTGGGGCAGGATACGGCCCCGGGGGTGATGGTGCGAGTCGCCGCGGAGGAAAACCACCTGTTCTTCGAGCTTGCGGATCGCATGCTCATCGCACGGAAGCTCACCGGGAGCTTCCCCGACTATGAGCGTGTCCTGCCGAGGGAATCCAAGATCACACTAGCGCTCAACCGAGATGAGGTGCGTGCGGCTATCGAGCGGGTCGCACAGTTTGCCGACGAGCGCTCGCGTGCCATGCGGGTCCAGCTCGAGCAGGGTGAGGTCCGATTCTATTCGTCGGCTGCCGAGGCCGGAGAGAGCGAAGAAGCAGTCCCGGCTGACTACGACGGGCCTACGTTCGAGATCGGCTTCAACGCAAACTACATTCTGGACTTCCTGCGGGCCACTACTTCCGAGCGGCTCCAGTTGGCCCTGAAGGACCCGCATAGCGCGGCCGAGATGTGCCCGGCTGAGCAAGAGGAGGACGGCTATCGTTACCGCTATGTTCTCATGCCCATGCGCATTTGACGCTCCGGCAGGAGCTGACGAGGGCTAGATGGCGAACTCAGACAGTACGCCGGCCGGTCCCGAGGTCTACGACTCCAGCAGCATCAAGGTGCTGGAGGGTCTGGAGGCGGTAAGGCTTCGCCCCGCCATGTACATCGGCTCGACCGGCGAGTCCGGCCTGCACCACCTCGTCTACGAAGTGGTGGACAACTCGGTGGATGAGGCGCTGGCAGGCTACTGTACGGAGATCCAGGTCACCATCCACATAGACAACTCGATCACTGTGGTGGACAACGGGAGGGGCATCCCGGTTGACATCCATCCTGAGGAGGGCATCTCGGCCGCCGAGGTCGTCATGACCAAGCTGCATGCCGGCGGCAAGTTCGACACCCGCAGCTATAAGGTCTCCGGCGGCCTGCATGGGGTGGGCGTCAGCGTGGTGAATGCACTCTCGGAGCTGCTCGAACTGGAGATCTGGCGGGACGGCTACACCTGGGAGCAGGAGTACGAGCGCGGGATTCCCAAGGGACCGCTCCAGCGGCGGGGCAAGGCGGGACGCAAGACCGGGACCAAGATCACCTTCCGTCCCGACCCCACCATTATGGAGACCACCGAGTTTAACTTTGACACACTGTCTCAGCGCCTGCGCGAGCTGGCCTTCTTGAACAAGGGCCTGCGTATCACGCTAACGGATGAGCGGTCGGAGCCTCCCAAAGTTCACGAGTTCCACTACAGCGGAGGGATCGCCGAATTCATCAAGCACCTGAACCGCGGCAAGACGGTGCTGCACGAGCGCCCCATCCATTTCGAAGGGACCCGAGAGCTGCCCGGCGGCGGCCTGCTTACGATTGACGTGGCCCTGCAATACAACGACGGCTACACTGAGAACGTCTTCAGCTTCGCCAACAACATCAACACGGTGGACGGCGGCACGCACCTCACCGGCTTTCGCAGCGCTCTGACCCGCACGATCAACGCCTACGGCCAGCAGGCCGGCCTGTTCAAGGACGTCAAGGAGAACCTCAGCGGCGAGGACGTGCGCGAGGGTCTGACCGCGGTGATCAGCGTGAAGCTGCCCCAACCCCAGTTCGAAGGCCAGACCAAAGGCAGGCTCAACAGCGACATCAGCGGCTACGTCACCCAGTTCGTCAACGAGAAACTGGGCGAGTACTTCGACAAGAATCCCAGCGTGATGCGCCGCATCGTCACCAAAGCGATCGAGGCGGCGCGGGCCCGCGAGGCGGCCCGCAAGGCGCGGGAAATCATCCGGCGCAAAGGGGCCCTGGACTCCGGAGGGCTGCCCGGGAAGCTGGCCGATTGCCAGGAGAAAGACCCTCAGCGCGCCGAGCTGTTCATCGTCGAGGGCGAATCCGCCGGCGGCACGGCGAAAATGGGCCGCGACCGGCGCACCCAGGCCATCCTGCCCCTGAAAGGCAAGATCCTGAATGTGATGAAGGCGCGGCAGGACAAGATGCTGGGCCACGAAGAGATCCGCGCCATGGTCACGGCCATCGGGGCCGGCATCGGCAACGAGGATTTCGACGCCGGCAAGCTCCGCTATCACAAGATCATCATCATGACCGACGCCGACGTGGACGGCTCGCACATCCGCACCCTATTGCTGACCTTCTTCTTCCGCCAGATGCAGGAGTTGATCACCCGCTCCCACGTCTACGTCGCTCAGCCGCCGCTCTACCGCATTCGCAAGGGCAAGAAGGACTACTACATCAAGGACGAGAAGGAGTTCTTGCGCGAGATCTTGCGCCGGGCCACCGAGAACCTGGCGGTTGAAATTTCCGCCGAGGCCGGCCCCGTCCGGCTGGAGGGCGGCGAGTTGCGCGCCTTCCTGACCGCCTTGGACGACTACCGGCACATGTTCGAGCGCCTCCAGCGGCGATTGCGCGACCCGCGCGCCGTCCGCGTGCTGGCCGACCCCGCCCTCAGCTTGGACGGCAAGGGCGATTTCACGGTGCAAGCCAACCTCGAGGCGGTCCGGGAGCGCTTGGCCGCGGCCGGCCTGCCCGCCGAGCTGCGCTGCGACGAAGAGCATTCCACCTGGGCCGCGGTATTCCGCGACGCCACCCATGCCGAGCGCGTCATCGGCGTCGAGCTGGCCTCCCTGCCCGAATACCGGCGCCTCCGGTCCCTGGCCCGCCAGGTGGCGCGCCACAATCGCCCGCCCTTTACGGTCCTCAAGGAGTCCGCCCGCCAGACCTTGCCGGACTGGGAAGCCTTGCTCGATTTCGTCAAAGCGGAAGGCACGCGTGACGCCCAGGTCCAGCGTTACAAGGGCCTGGGCGAGATGAACGCCGAGCAGCTCTGGGAGACCACCATGAATCCGGAGACCCGCACCCTGCTTCAGGTGCGCCTGGAGGACGCCGTCGAGGCCGAGGAGATCTTCTCCACTCTGATGGGTGAGGACGTCGAGAGCCGCCGCCGTTTCATCGAGGAGAACGCTCTGGACGTGCGCAACCTGGACGTCTGAGCGCCCGGCCGGCCGGCGCCTCCGCGATCAGCTCCAAGACGCCCGGCAGAGCGGCTTCGCCCGCCGGGTTGCCGTAACGCAACGTGTTCTCCAAGGCGCGATGCAACTCGGCCGGGGTCTCCGGCAGATTCAGAAAGACCTGCTCCTTGACCAGCGGCAGCAGCACTTCCGTCAGCCGGATGTCCCGCGGGCACTTGGCCATGCAGGCGTAGCAAGCCACGCAGGCCAGCAGGCCGTCGCTTTGGAAAACCTTCTCCAGCAGCCCGGCGCGCAGCATGGCGATGATCCGGCGCGGCGGGTAGTCCATCACGTCCCCGTAGGGGCAGGTGCCGGCGCACATCCCGCACTGAATGCAGCTCAGCACCCGGCGGCCTTGGGGAAATTCGAAAAGATTGTCCAGCGTGATCTCGAAACAGGGGGGCGGGGCGGCGGCGTGCGCCTCCATGCGCGAGCTCCTGGCAATCTACATGGTTGCCTGCTTGAACCGCGTTGACTTTCGCCCGAGCCGGTCCGGACCGGCGCGGGCCGCCTGGCCCTGCGGCCGGCGCCTGGGCGGGGCCTCGAACCGAGCCGGCTCGAGACGCCCGCCCACGGCGGGGTCGGAGTAGCTAGGAGGTGAAAATGCCTGGGTTAAGGGGGGTAGGCGAGGGATCCAGGCATTCGACCCAGGTGGGTGCGCCACCTCCGGCTTCCAGACCAGGCGACCTGCGCCGGAATCCGGCAGCCGGTGCCTGAGGCCCCTCCCCGTCCAGGGAGGAAAGGAGCACGATCACGGTCGGCACCGCGCGGATGCCGGTGTCGCACATGGGGATTGCGGCGGGGAGGGGCGAACTCGACCGAGACGGGGGCCGTGCGCAGCCGGGAGGCCGGGGGGAACCAGTCCTTCGTGTCGCCGGAGCGCATGGCCGGATCAGAGATAATCGGATCTTGATATCTCTATATCCTTTTCTACCACAGATCGCCCCCCGTGCAAACAACTTTCTTGCATCCCCGCCCCAGCCGACGCCTCCCCGCTTTGCCCCCCGCCGGGCCGCGTGCTATAACTCAGGGAGTGCCCGCGGCGCCCCGGCCGCCGGCGCCCTTCCCTTATGGAAGATTTCGTAGATTTCTACGAGCTGCTCCAAATCAGCCCCAACGCCGAACCGCAAACCATCCAGCGCGTCTACCGCATGCTCGCCGCCCGCTACCATCCCGACAATCCCGCCACCGGCGATCGCGAGCGTTTCCTGCTGCTCCAGCGGGCCTATCAGGTGCTCTCCGATCCCGAGCGCCGCGCCGCTTACAACGCCAAGTACCAGGCGCAGCGCCTCCAGCCCTTGCCCGTCTTCGAGATGCGGGAATTCGTGGTGGGCGTCGAGGCCGAGGCCAACCGCCGCCTGGGCATCCTCTGCCTGCTGTACAACCGCCGGCGCACCAACCCGGAGGCACCCTCGCTCTCCATGCTCGATCTGGAAGCCCTCATGTCCATCCCCCGCGAGCACTTGGAGTTCACCACCTGGTACCTCAAGCAGAAGAACCTCGTTTACCGGGGCGACAGCGGGGAGCTGGCCATCACAGCCGAGGGCGTGGATTTCGTCGAGTCCAAGGTCCCTGAGAACCGGGTCCTTTACAAGCTGATCACCGGCGGACTGGCCGGCGCCGGCGAGGAGGCCCGGCCCCCCTCGCCCTCGGGCGATCGCCCGTGAGCGTCCTTAGCTTCCGCCGCCCGGCTCGCTCAGCACCGCCTCGAGTTTGCGCCGCAGCTCGGCGGCCAGCCGCGGATTGCGCCCTCCGGTCGAGATCGCCAGTTGCAGCGCTCCCGAGCGTACCCGCGCGGGGACCAGGAAGTCGCACTCGGCCGGCGCGTCGGCCACGTTGACCGGAATGCCCAGGCGCCTGGCCTCCAGAGCGACGCGCCGGTTCACGCGGCGGTCGTCGGTGGCGGTGAACGCCAGGCAGGCGCCGCGCAGATCCGAGGCCCGGAAACGCCGCCGCGCCAGGCGCACGGGGAGCGACTCGAACTCCCGCCTCCAGCGGGGCGCCACCACCGTGACCCGCGCTCCCGCCTCCAGCAGCCCCCGCGTCTTGCGCAAGGCCACCGCGCCGGCGCCCACCACCAGCACGGGCTTCTCCCGCAGGTCCAGGAAGATCGGATAGTAAGGCGCTCGAGCCGGCATCCGGATCCTTCTCGTACAGTGTAATTATGGAGCAGCCGCTGCCCTCGGTGGTGATCGTGGGCAGACCCAACGTCGGCAAGTCCACGCTCTTCAACGCCATCACCGGCCGCCGGCGCGCCATCGTGGGCGACGAGCCCGGCATCACCCGGGACCGCCTCCACGCCGAGGCGCTCTATGCCGGGCGCCGCTTCCAGGTGGTGGACACCGGCGGCCTCCTGCCCAGCGAGTCCGCCGATCTTCCCGCCCAGATCCTCAAGCAGGCCCGGGTGGCTCTGGAGTCCGCCGCCCACATCATTTTCCTGGTGGACGGGCAGAGCGAGCTGACCGCCGCCGATCGGGATCTGGCGCAACTGCTGCGTCGGCTGGGCAAGCCGCTCTCCCTGGCGGTCAACAAGATTGACGTCCCGGCCCGGGAGGCTCTGGTTCACGACTTCCACAGCCTGGGCATCCCCGACGTCTTCCCCGTCTCGGCCGAGCACCACCTGGGCCTGGATGAGCTGCTTGAACACGTCACCGCGAACTTCCCCCTCAACGAGGCCCCGCCGCCCGCCTCCGCCATCCGTGTGGCCATCATCGGGCGGCCCAACGTAGGCAAGTCCACCCTGCTCAATGCCCTGGTCGGCCAGGAGCGCGCCATCGTTTCTCCCACCCCGGGCACCACGCGCGACGCGGTGGATGAGACCGTCGTGCGCGACGGCGTCCCCTACGTCTTCGTGGACACGGCGGGCATTCGCCGCAAGGGCAAGACCCGCCTGATGGCCGAGAAGCTCAGCGTCATGATGGCCCGCCGCCACATCCGCCTGGCCGACGTCGCGCTGCTGGTGCTGGACGCCGCCGAGGGCGTCGTGGGCCTGGATGCCGCCATCGCCGGTTACGCCCACCAGCAGGGCCGCGCACTGATCTGCTGCGTCAACAAGTGGGACTTGAGAAGGGGACGCGATCGGCCCGCCTTCGAGCGCCTCCTCCGGCAGGAACTCAAATTCCTGGACTACGCGCCGGTGGCTTTCGTTTCGGCGCTCACCGGCGCCGGCGTGCCCCGCCTGTTCGAACTGGTGCGCGAGGCCTACCGCGCCGCCTCCCGGCGCATTTCCACCGGGGAGTTGAATCGCCTGCTGGCCGACCTGAAGGTTCAGACCGAACCGCGCATCCTGTATCTCACGCAGGCCTCCGTCCGTCCGCCCACTTTCGTGGTCTTCACGGACCGCCCCGGCCCGCTGCATTTCTCGCGCCAGCGTTATCTGGTCAACCGCATCCGCGAGCGCTTCGGTTTCCAGGGCGCCCCGATCGTCATCAAGACGCGCCTCAGGCGCTCCCGCGCCAGGAGCTGAATCAACCGCCCGGCCTCAGGCCCGCCTGACGTAGAAGTCCACCTGTTCGAACTGCGCCCCGCGCAGGCGCTGCTCGAGAGCGCTGTAGCGCAGCAGCCCGGCCTGCCGGCGCAGGCGCTCGGCCGCCCCCGGCGTCAGTCGGAGCCGGTAGCAATCGGCCCGCTCCTGGTAGGAGTACTCGCGGTATTCCACCGGGGCTTCGGCCGCCAGGCTCAGCAGCGCCTCCCAGAAGCTTGTGCGCCTCAGCCATCGGCGGCGCTCCCCGGCCTCCCGCGAGATTTCCAGGCGCCGGCCGCCTCCGCTCAGCACGGCGCGCACGCAACGCGCGGCCGAGAAGGGGCGGGACGGCTCCGGGTCGGGGAATGCGGCCAGCAGTCCGGCCAGCTCAGCCGGCTCGGCCGGGAATCCCTGCCAGCGGAAGCGCGTCGCGCCTTGCACCAGCGCGCCGCCCCGGAGCAACTCCGCGATCCGCTCGGCGCTCTTGCCCGCCACGCCCAGCATCAACTCGACCAGTTCGCCCAGCGGCATCTCGCGCGTCACCACCGGGGCCAGCGAGACGTAGCCGGCGTTCTCCGGGCTGAGTTTGACGCGCACCGTCTCGGGCAGGGCCACGGGTATGATCGTAGCGTAGATGACGCCCCTGGAGGAAATCCTGCGCGCGCTCATCGGCCGCCGCGGCCCCCTCCGCTTCAGCCGCTTCATGGAACTGGCCCTCTATCACCCCGAGCACGGCTACTATCGCCGCGGCCGCGACCCCTTCGGCCGTGCCGGGGACTACTTCACCGCCGAGCAGCTCCAGCCGGTCTTCGGCCTGCTCATGGCCCGCCTGGTGCGCTCTCTCTATGAGAGCCTGGGGTCGCCCGCCGAGTTCACCCTGGTCGAACTGGGCGCCGGTCGCGGCGAGATGGCGCAAGCCTTCTCCCCCTGGCGCTACCTGCCCGTGGAGATCGGCCGGGGCGCCCTGCCCGAGGCTTTCACCGGCGTGGTCTTCGCCCACGAGTTCTTCGACGCGCTGCCGGTGGATCAAGCGGTGCGACGCGCCGGCGGCTGGCGCATGATGCGCGTGGATCACCGCCGGGGCCGCTTCGTCTGGGTGGAGGCCGAGCCCGTCCGCGGCCCCGCGGCCGAGTACCTGCAACGCTTCTGCGAGCCGGCGCCCGAGGGCAGGCTGGCCGAAATACCCTTGCGGGCCCTGCGCTGGACGGAGCGCATCGCCCGAAGCTTGCGCCGCGGCTTCCTGCTGGCCGTTGACTACGGCTACACGCGGCGCGAGGCGGCGCGCTTCCCCCAAGGCACGCTGATGAGTTACCGCCGCCATCAGGCGCTCGAGGACGTCCTGGCGGAACCGGGCGGCCGGGACATCACGGCGCACGTCCCTTTCCAGGCGCTGGCCGAGCACGGCGCGCGCTGCGGCTTGCGCACCCTGCGCCTGGAGCGCCTGGGGCGCCTGCTGTGGGAGTTGGGCGAGGCCGACGGCTTCGCCGGCGTGCTGGAGGGCGGTCCCGCCGAGAGCCTGCGCCGTCGGCTCCAGTTGAAGACGCTGCTGTTCGGACCGGGGGAGAGCTTCCTGGTCCTGCTCCAGCAGAAGGAGGGAGGGGAGCAGAAATGAAAAAGGCCCCGAAGCCATCGGGGCCTGAGCGAACCTGCTTGGATACTGCCTGCCTGAGGTGAGGCCGCTACTTCTTCTTCTTCGGAGCAGCTTTCTTGGCAGCCTTCTTCTTGGTTGCGTTCTTCATCGTTCGATTCTCCCTTGACATTCGGTTTCGCGCGATCCAAAAGATCGCGGTTTGATTCAGATATAAGCCGCTTTGCGCGGAATGTCAAGAGAAAAATGCAGGACGGGGGGCGGCCGGGCGGGAAAAACGTCCGCGAGCAGTTTTGTTTCGCTCCGGAGGCGGGTCCTCCCGCGCCCCGCGCACCCTCCGCCCGCTTGCCCGAGCGCCCTCGCGCGGGATAGCATCGGGCTGATGAGCCGCCGCACGCTGCTGTGCGCGATCCTCGCGGCGCTCGCTCTGGGCGGCTGCGCCCGCCGCAAGCGCCTGCCGGCCGCTCGGCCGCCCGCCCTCGGCTACAGTGAAGTCGGTCTGGCCAGTTGGTACGGCTATCCCTACCACGGCCGGCCCGCTTCAAGCGGCGAGATCTACGACATGGAGGAGCTGACCGCCGCCCACCGCACGCTGCCCTTCGGCGCTCACGTGCTGGTGGAGAACCTGGAGAACGGACGGCGCGTCGAGGTGCGCATCAACGACCGCGGCCCTTTCGTCCGGGGAAGGATCATTGATCTGTCCCGCGCCGCGGCGCGCCGCATCGGCCTGCTCGGACCGGGCGTGGCGCGCGTGCGCCTGGTGCTGGTCGGGTTGCCGCCCGGGGTCGAGGAGGGAGGCTTCTTCGCCGTGCAGATCGGTGCGTTTCGCGAGCAGGCCAATGCCGAGCGGCAGCGCCGCGTGCTCCAGCGTCGCTACCGCGAGGTGCGCCTGGTGCGGCGCGAGGGCGATCCGCCCCTGTGGCGCGTGCTGGTGGGCCGCGAGCCCAGCCCGGAGGCGGCCGCCGCCCTGGCCGAGAAGCTGCGCGCCGAGTTGGGGGAGGCCTTCGTGGTGAGAGTGGATGCCCCGCCGGGCGACCACTTATAATTGGAGTCGGCTTGAGAGAAGAGGACGGCGACACCCCGCCCGTCCTGGTGGGGGACTCGCCCAGGATCTGCGAGATCCGCCGCATGATCGAGAAGCTGGGCCGCTCGCGCTCCCCCGTGTTGCTGCTGGGCGAGACCGGCACCGGCAAGGAGGTGGCGGCGCGCGCCATCCATCACGCCGGCGGCGCCGGTCCCTTCGTGCCGATTGATTGTTCGGCCCTGAATCCCGCTCTGATGGAGAGCGAGCTGTTCGGCCACGTCAAGGGCGCCTTCACCGGGGCCGCCGCCAACAAGATCGGCCTGCTCGAAATGGCCCAGGGCGGCACCGCCTTCTTCGACGAGATCGGAGAACTCCCCCCGGAGATGCAGGTCAAGCTCCTGCGCGTGCTCCAGGATCGCCGCATTCGCCCGGTCGGCTCGCTCACCTGGCGGCAGGCCGACTTCCGCATCATCGCCGCCACCAACCGCGACCTGGCGGCCGAGGTGCGGCGCGGCGCCTTCCGCCGCGACCTCTACTACCGGCTGAACGTGGTGACGCTGCGCCTGCCTCCCTTGCGCGAGCGCAAGCAGGACATTCCCGCCCTGGCCTCGCACTTCCTGGCCCGCTACGGCGGCCGCCGCCTGGCGCCCGAGGTTCTCCAGCTCATGCTCTCCTACGACTGGCCGGGTAACGTGCGCGAGTTGGAGAACTGCATCGAGCGGCTGGCCGCTCTGAACTCGGGCCCCGTGCTGCACGGCGCGGATCTGCCCACCGCTTTGCTCAATCACCTGCGCGGCCGCTCGCCGGAAGCGCCGGCCGAGCCGCCCGGCGAGAGCCAGGCGCCCCCGCTCTCCCTGGAGGAGGTCGAGCGGCGCACGATCCTCGACGCGCTGGCCTTCACTCGGGGCGACCAGGTCAAAGCCGCCCGCCTGCTGGGCATCGGGCGCACCACCCTCTACCGCAAGCTCCGGCAGTACGGCGTCTCGCCCGCGGCCATCAAGGCCGGCCGGCCATGACGATCGCGCTGGACGCCACCTACAGCCTGGGCGCCAACCTGACCGGCGTCGGTGTCTACTCGCGCCGGATCGCTTTCGGCCTGGCGGCCGCGCATCCCGAGGCGCGCTTCTACTTCTGCTATCGGCTGCACCGCTGGGCGCGCGCCTGGCTTCAGCGACTGCCGGCCAACGCTCGCCGCGCCTTGCTGACCGAAGGGCGCGTGCCGCCCGCTCGGTTATTCCACGGCCTGAACCAGCGGCTGCCCCGCGCCCGCCTGCCGCGCGCGGTGACCACCTTCCACGATCTGTTCGTCATCAGCGGCGAGTACTCGACACCCGAGTTCCGGGCCCGCTTCCGCCGCCAGGCCCAGGAGGCGGCCGAGCGCTCGGACCGCATCATCACGGTCTCCCGCTTCACGGCCGATCAGGTAGCGCAACTGCTCGGGGTCGAGCGCGCCCGGCTGCACGTCATCCACCACGGCGTCGTGCTGCCGCCGGCGCCGCCCGGCGAGGAGTCCCGCGACAACGTCGTGCTGCACGTGGGCGCCTTGCAGGCGCGCAAGAACCTGCGCCGGCTGGTCGAGGCTTTCGAGCGCATGGAGCCGGGCTGGCGCCTGGTGCTGATCGGCTCGGCCGGCTACGGCGCGGGGCAGATCCTGCGGGCCGTCGAGGACAGTCCGCGCCGCCGGGACATCCTCGTGCCGGGATACCTGCCGGCCGCCGAGCGCGACCGCTGGTACGCCCGGGCCCGTATCTTTGCCTTTCCCTCCCTGGATGAGGGGTTCGGAATGCCGGTGCTGGAAGCGATGGCCTGGGGCGTGCCGGTCGTCGCCTCCAACGTCTCGGCGCTGCCGGAAGTTTGTGGGGAGGCCGCCTGGCTGGTAGATCCGCAGGATGTGGATGCTCTGGCGGACGCCTTGCGTCGGCTGGCGGCTGATCCGGACCTGCGCGCCGACTTCATCCGGCGCGGACGCCGGCGTGCGGTCGCCTTCCGCTGGGAGGATGCAGTGGCCAAAACCTGGGAGGTTTACCGGCAGCTCCTGGCGAGCTGAGGCGCGGCGCGCCTAGTCTTCGTCAATCGCGATTTTCAAGGCGCGCAGGAATTTCTGGTCTTGCGAGGTCCACTTGATCTTGGCTCGCGGTTCGGAGTCCCGCGCTCGGCGGCGCTCGCTGGACGGCTCGGATCGGGCGGGTGTCGCCTCCTCGTGGCTGGGCTCGCGGCGGTTGAAACCGATGGTGGCTTCCAGGATCAGGAAGACATCATAGCCGGCTCGGCGAATCTCTCCGATAGCCGCCGCGATCTGTTCGGACTCCGACAGCGTCTCGTTGATCGCGTTGCCGAGTTCCTGCATCAGCGCTTTCAGTCGTTCGTCCATGCGCCCCCTCCCTCCGGGCGGCCTCCAGACCGCGCGGGGCGGGCCTTTCGATCCGCTCGCGGGACTGCCCGGGGACCAGCCCCATGTAGTGGATGTGCCGCTCGGGCACCTCGTTTCAATCTTTGCGAGGTCTCCCGCGCTCGTTCACCCCCGCCTTGATTGTAGTTGACGGCAGCCCGCCGCACAAGCCCTGTTTGTACCACCCTGCCGAGCCGCCGGGTACTAGACAGGACCTCTCATAGCTTAGCATGTTCGCTTCCCTCCGGCTTTGCTACCATGTAGCTACGGCCGGCTCCCATGTTGGCTCGCCTCCGCCAGTTCCTCCATTACGTGCTGCCCGCGGTGGCCCGCCCTGCACGCATCCTCTGGAATCAGGTCATCGGCTTCCTGTTCCTGGTGCTGGCCTTGCTGGCCGCTCCTCGCCTGCTGCGCGCCCTGCGCGATTTCGACGGCGACCTGCGCAGCGTCTTCGAGGTCCTGCTTTCGGCCATCTTCGTCCTGGTCATGGCCGGCTTCGGCCTGTCCTCGTTCTGGCGCGCCCACAAGATCTCGCGCTCCGGCTAGCGCCGCCCGCTCCCAACCTTGAATCGGCCGAAGGCCCCGCCCGCCTTAGGCGCTCCCTTCAGGCCACTTTGCGGGCCGCCATGTGGGGCGCGTACTTCTTGTCCATGCCCAGCACGTGATTGCGGATCCAATCCCCCAGCGAGGAGACCAGCTCCACGCTCACCCCCACTTCCCCTGCCTGATGGCGCTGCTCGAGCTCCGCCAGCCGCCGGACGAAACCGTCGTGCACCGCCTTGTGCTGCGCCAGCTCCGGATAGCCGGCCTTCAGCATCAGTTCCTCTTCGGCCGTGAAATGCTCCCGGGTATAGGCGGCCAGCCCGGCCAGCACCTTGTCCAGCACATCCCGGCCCCGGCCCTGCCGCATGGCCTGCTCCAGGTCGTTCACCCACTGGAAGAGTTTGCGATGTTGCGCGTCAATGCGCGCCACCCCCACGCTGTATTCGGGCTTGAACTCCAACACGGTCGGTTCTCCTCACAGTGCATATCGGCCGCCCGCCGCGCCGCCGATAGACCGCCCTCAGCGCCCGCACTCCAGCATGGCCCGGATCTTGCGCCGGATCCGTTCGGCCGCCTCCGGCACTTCGAGCACATCGCACTCGGATCCCAGAATGTGCGGGTGGGCGGCCTGGCGCATGTTCTCCAGCAGCTCGCGGGTGAGCTGCTCGACCCGCTCCAGGGGCATGGCGGCATCCGAGTAGAAGCTCTTGGTGGGCAGATTGCCGTACAGCACGACGTCTTTGGGAACCAGCGCCGCCGCCTCCCACAGCTTCTGCGAACTGCCCAGGCTCAGTATCGCCGGATGCAGCCGCCGGCCGAACTCCCGCACCATCTCGGCGGTGGTCTGCCCGCAGTCGTGGAAGATCAGATCCACCCCCGCCTCCTCCAGCCGTTGCTTCAGGCGCAGATTGGGCCCGAGGACGAAGCGCTCGAAGATGTCCGACCCGGCGGCGATCTGTTTGGGCGAGAGGTAGACGGCGTTGGCGGCCGGCTCGCACACCAGCATGGCCCGGGCGCCGGCCCGGATTTGCGCCGCCGTCGAGCGCGCCACCGCCCGCTCGGCCAGGGCCAGGCAGCGCTCGATCAGGCGCACGCCTTCGTCCTCTTCCCCCGTCACTCCCATGCCCGCCAGCGCGATGGGCGTGATCGGATCCGCCGCCAGCTTGGTGGCCAGCGAGAAGGGACCGATCGTCATGCCCACCGGCCACAACTCGGTCCGCCGGGCGATGTAGCGCACCGCCTCGATGTGCGCACGATGGCGCGGCGCAAACGGCGCGTCGAAGGCCGCCTCCAGCCGGGCCGCCGCCTCCTCGCCCGGCGGTTGTTCGAAGTGGAACCCGTCGGCGTCGTGGGCCGGCACGCCCAGCAAGCCGAGCAAGTCGGCCTTTTCCAACCGCAGGTCCATCAGCGGCACGGCCAGGGGCGTGCCGTAGCGCCGGGCGGCGGCGGCGATCACTTCGCCCAGGCGGTCTCCGTCCTGGAGGACCGCTTCGCGATCCGGTTGTTCGGCCAGCACCAGGTCGGCCCCGATGGGGAAGCGCAGCCCCTGAGCCGCCAGGCGCAGATAGTATTCGCGCGCCATGTCGGGGACGAGGAGGTCCTCCCGCCCTCAGCTCTTGGCCATGCGCTCTTCGCAGGCCGGCTGCCGCGTGCCGTCTTCCGAGCGGTCGTCTCCCAGCAGGTCCCGCCAGCGTTCCAGCTCCCGGCGCAGTTGTTCGGCCTGGGCCCGGTGTGCCGGATCATGATAAAGGTTGCGCCGTTCCTGCGGGTCGTTTTCCAGGTCGAACATCTCCCAGGCCTGCGGCTGCTGGAGGTAGTAGATGAGTTTCCAGCGGCTGGTGCGCAGGCCGCGCATCTTGGGCGCGCAGTGGGGCCCGGGATACTCGAAGTACTCGTAGAACCAGGAATCGCGCCAGGCCGTCGGGCGCTCCTCCAGGATCGGGCGCCAGCTCAGGCCGTGGTGCTCCATCGCCTTGGGGCGCGGGATCCCGGCGTAGTCGAGAATCGTGTGGGCCACGTCGTTGTTGAGCACCATGTGGTTGCGATCCACCCTGCCCGCCTTCACGGCCGCCGGGTAGCGCACCAGCATGGGGACCCGGATCGAGGGCTCCCACATCAGGCGCTTGTCGAACAGCCCGTACTCGCCCAGGAAAAAGCCGTTGTCGCCCGTGTAGATGACGAAGGTGTTTTCGGTCAGGCCTTGTTTGTCGAGGAAATCCAGAACGCGGCCCAGGTTCTCATCCACGCCCAGCAGCGTGCGGTAGTAGTTCTTCAGGAAGACCTGGTAGTTCAGCCGCTTGCGCTCCGCGCGCGGCAGGTGCGCCGGCACCCCTCGCTCGCGGAAGTCCGGCATGTCCGCGATCTGCATGTCGGTCGAGCGGATGCACTCGGGCCGGTCGCTCAAATCCGCCTGGAAGGTGGGCGGCTCCGGAATGGTGATGTCCTCGTACATCTTGCGGAAGCGCTCGGCGGGGATCCAGGCCCGGTGCGGCGCCTTGAACTGGTAGAGCAGGCAGAAGGGCTTTTCCTTGGGCCGGCTGCGCAGCACCTCCAGGGCCTGGTCGCCGATGACGTCCTCGACATGGCCGCGGAAGCGCACCCGCACCCCGCGGGCGATCATCACCGGATCTTCGTAGACTCCCTGCCCGGGCAGGATGCACCAGTGGTCGAAGCCCAGTCCCTCCGGCAGCGTGGCGATGTGCCACTTGCCCACCACCGCCGTGTAATAGCCGGCCTTCTGGAGCAGCATGGGGAAAGTCACCACGCCCGGCCGGAAGTAGTGGCTCGGCCCGCTGTTGGTCGTGACGCCGTGGGCGTGTGAGTACAGGCCGGTGAGGATCGAGCCCCGGCTGGGCGAGCACAGGGCGTTGGTCACGAAGGCTTCCGTGAAGCGCACCCCCTCCTCGGCCAGCCGGTCCATGTTGGGCGTGCGTAGGATGCGATTGCCCGCGCAGCTCATGGCGTCCCAGCGCTGGTCGTCGGTCATCACGAACAGGAAGTTAGGTCGGCGCGCCTGCGACTTCGCCAGGTAAGGGAAGCCGGCGGCGGCGGCCAAAGTTTTCAACGCGCAGCGACGGTTCATCAGGCGCATTATACGTCCTGCGCCTTTAGAATGGATCTCAGGTGGGTGATCTCGCGCTGCTTCACATCATCGGCGGCGGACTGGCCGGCTCGGAGGCCGCCTTCCAGGCGGCGCGCGCCGGCTTGCGCGTGATCCTGTACGAAATGCGCCCCCACCGCCCCACGCCCGCCCATCAGACCGGTCTGCTGGCCGAGCTGGTCTGTTCGAACTCACTCAAGAGCGAGGAGCCCCACACTGCGCCCTGGCTGCTCAAGCAGGAGTTGCGGCGGCTGGGCTCGCTGCTGCTCGAGGCGGCCGATGCCTGCCGTGTCCCCGCCGGACAGGCGCTGGCGGTGGATCGCCAGGCCTTCGCCGCCCGCGTGACCCAGGCCCTCTCCGCGTGCCCGAACATCGAGATCCGCCGGCAGGAGGTCACCCGCCTCCCCGAGGACGGCCTGGTGATCATCGCCAGCGGCCCCCTGACCTCCGAGGCGCTGGCGGCCGAAATCGCCCGCCTCACCGGCGCCGAGCGCCTGTTCTTCTACGACGCCATCAGCCCCATCGTTGCCGCCGATTCCCTGGATTACCAGAAGATCTTCTCCGCCTCCCGCTACGGCAAGTCGCTCGAGGGCGGCGCGGACTACCTGAACTGCCCGCTCGACCGCCCGCAGTACGAGCGCTTCGTGGACGCCTTGCTGGCCGCCGAGACCGTCTCCCCCCACATCCCCGAGGACGACGTGCGCTACTTCGAGGCCTGCCTGCCCATCGAGGAGCTGGCCCGGCGGGGGCGCGACGCGCTGCGTTTCGGACCGATGAAGCCCGCCGGGCTGGTGGATCCCCGCACCGGGCGGCGGCCCTGGGCGGTGGTGCAGCTCCGCCGGGAGAACTTGCGGGCCGACAGCTACAACCTGGTGGGCTTCCAGAACCACCTGCGCTTCAGCGAGCAGGCGCGCGTGCTGCGCCTGATCCCCGGACTGGAGCGCGCCGAGTTCCTCCGCTTCGGGCGGATCCACCGCAACACCTACATCAACGCGCCCGCCCTGCTGGAGGCGAGCTTGCAATTGAAACGCAATCCGGCGATATTGTTTGCAGGACAGATCGCCGGCGTGGAGGGTTATCTGGAAGCCATCGCCACCGGTCTTATCGCCGGCCGCCATGCGGCCGCCCTGGCCCACGGCCGGCCCCTCGCCCCGCCGCCCCCGGAAACCGCCCTGGGCTCGCTCTGCCGCTACGTCGCCGGCGCCGACCCGGCCGACTACCAGCCCGCCAACATCACCTTCGATCTGCTCCCGCCTCTGGAGGAGCCGCTGCGCCGAAAGCTGGCCCGGGACCGTGCCGCCCGCCGCCGCGAACTCTCCCGCCGCGCCCTCCAGGCCCTGGAGCGCTGGATCGCCGAAGATGAGCGAGCTTGAACGCCAGCTCGAGCGCTTCCTGGAAGAACTCCGCCGCCGCAATCTCTCCCCCCACACCCTGCGCGCCTACGCCGCCGACTTGCGCCAGTTCCTCCGATACTTCTCCCCTCACGGCCTGCCTCCCCCCGAACCCTCAGCGCTGGACCTTCTGGCCCTGCGGGAGTGGCTCGCTCATCTCTACGCCCGCCGCCTCAGCCCCCTCACCTTGCGCCGCAAGCTGGCCGCCCTGCGCACCTTTTTCCACTTCCTCGTCCGGCAGGGTCTGGCGGAGGCCAACCTGGCGGGCCTGCTTCGCACGCCCCGGGCTCCCAAGAGCCTGCCCAGCCCTCCCAGCCCGGAGCGCGCCAACCGCCTCATTGACCGCGTGGGCGCGTCGCCCCCCGAGCGCCCCTTCCCCGCTCGCGACCGCCTCATCTTCGAGCTGCTCTACGGCTCCGGCCTGCGCGTCAGCGAGCTGGTGGGCCTTAACCTCGACGACCTGGACCGCGGCGAGCACTGGCTGCGCGTCCGCGGCAAGGGCCGCAAGGAGCGTCTGGTTCCTTTCGGCCGGCCGGCGGCCGCCGCCCTGGAGAAGTATCTGGGGGCCCGCGCGGCCGCTCCCGGCGAGCGCGCCTTGCTGGTCAACCGGGCGGGCAGGCGGCTCACCGATCGCAGCGTGCGCCGCATCGTGAAGTTCTACGCCGCCTGGCTGGACGGGGATTCCTCCCTACACCCCCACCTGTTGCGGCACGCCTTCGCCACCCACCTGCTGGCCGACGGCGCCGATCTGCGCGCCATCCAGGAGCTGCTCGGGCATGCCCGCCTCTCCACCACCCAGAAGTACACCCAGGTCTCCCTCACCGATCTGCTGCGCGTCTACGACAAAGCCCACCCCAAAGCCTAAGGAGACGCTCGCCTGCCCGCGCCCGGCGGCGCCTTCGGTCTACAATCAGCAGACGGAGGATGGCGATGCGCGTCCCGGTATTGCTGTTGGCCTTCGCCGCCGGCGCGGCCCCGGCGGACTACGTCTTGATTCGCGGCGGGTTGCTCCGCCCGGGCCAACCTATGTTGCGCGTGGACGATTTCGAGATGGCCGTTCACCCGGTCACCAACGCCGAGTACAAGCTCTTTGTGGAGGAGGCCGGCTATCCAGCCCCGCTGCACTGGGAGAACGGCCGCATCCCCGCCGGCCTGGAGAACCATCCGGTCATCTTCGTGAACCGCACCGACGCCTGGGCTTACGCCCGCTGGCTCTCGCGCAAGCAGGGGCGCCTCTACCGCCTGCCTACGGCCGCCGAATTCGAGTACGCCGCCCGCGCCGGCTCGCCCCAGGCCCGCTATCCCTGGGGCGATCAGAGCCCGGAGGGACGCGCCAATTACGACGCCCGGGCCGAACGCAGCTTCGCCGAGTGGCGGCGGTACCTGAACCCTGTCAAGAGCTACCCGCCCAATCCCTGGGGCCTTTACGACATGGCGGGCAACGTCTGGCAGATGGTGGACAGCTACCCCGATCCGGCCATCGCGCGCTTCAAGTACCGCATCGAGGCGCCCGAGAGCGAAGAAGGCGGCATTGCCGGCGGCTCCTGGGCGCGGGGCGAATATTACTTGCGCTGCGGCGTGCGCGGCGGCGCTTCGGCCGGCATCCGCCATCCCGATCTGGGCTTCCGCCTGGTGCGCCAGCCCGCCGGGGCGACGCACTTCGAGCGGCAGCCGCGCCGGCTCATCGCGCAGCCCGCCGGCGAAGGAGCGGTCTATCTGGGCTGGCAGCTTCTGGCTCAGGATGCGCCCGGGGTCGCCTTCCATGTCTATCGCTCCACGCGGCGCGACGTGGCCGGGGAACGCGTCACCGCCCAGCCCGTGCGCGATTCGACCAACTTCCTGGATCCGCGGCCGCCCGCCGCCCCCCGCCTGTACTACCGCGTGCGTGCAGTTCTGGAGGGCGGCCGCGAGGGCCCGCCTTCGGAATGGGCCGCCGTGGATCCCTCCCAGCCTCGTAGCGGCTTGATCGCCGTCTTCCAGCCCACCGTGCAGCAAGGCGGCTTCCTGCCGATCTTCGGCGATCTGGACGGCGACGGCATCCTGGACGCCGTCCTGCGCCTGGACAACGGCATCCGCGAGATGTCGCGCGACCCCGGCGTTGCGGTCGAGCTGGAGGCCTTCACCAGCTACGGGCGCAGCTTGTGGCGCCGCCCGCTGGTGCGCCACGAGCACTGCTTCGGCAACGCCAACAACGTCCCCGTCCTGCTCTGGGATCTGGATGAAGACGGCAAGGCCGAGGTCGTCTGCCGCCTGGAGGAGGGCGACCGGACCTACCTGGCGGTGCTGGACGGCATGAGCGGCCGCCTGCGCCGCAAGACGCCCTGGACCCCGATGGTCTCGGACTTCTCCCGTTCCTCGACGCGCATCCACATGGCGATCGCCTACTTGGACGGCAAGACGCCGGCCATCATCACCCAAACCGGACTCTACGAGAACGAAATCCTGGACGCCTACGACGCCCGGCTGGAAAAGCTCTGGAGCTTCTCCAGCTTCGCGGAAACCAACGGCAGCGGCTCCCACCACATTGACGTGGCCGACGTGGACGGCGACGGGCGGGACGAGGTCTTCAACGGCACCATGCTGCTCAACCCCGACGGCAAGCTGCGCTGGGCGCTCTACCGCGGCCATCCCGACATCGTGGCCGTCAAGCACATCCTGCCCGGCCTGAAGAGCCGCCAGGTCTACTACGTGGTCGAGAGCTCGACCCACGCCGGCGTCTATCTGGCCGACGCCTCCCTCGGCAAGCTCATTTGGAAGGTCAACCGCGAAGATGATCCGCGCTGGACGCACGGACACTTGGGCTGGGCCTCCGATATTTGGGAAGGCTCGCCCGGCCTGGAGCTGCTGGCCAACCGCGACGGCCACGAAGCCAAGGACCAGGTGCTGTTCTCCGCTCAGGGCAAGATTCTGCTGAATCCTTTCCCGCCCGGCTGGCGCCCGGTGAATTGGACCGGAGGCGCGGTGCGCGATCTGATGAGGGGCGACGGCCGGCAACTCGGACGGTTCGACGGCCGGGGAGTGGTTCCGCTGGAGGTCCCGGCGCCCAATCCCGGCGGCGGCTCCTGCCCGATGACGGCCGACCTGGCGGGCGACTACCGCGACGAGGTGGTCTGCTTCGGCCGCACCCCGGAGGGTGCGGCCGCGGTCCTGGTGTTCTCCAACATTCAGCCCCTCAACCGGCGGGAGACGACCCGCACCGCCTCCCGCGAATACCGCCTCTGGATGGCGCGCAACATGGGCGCCGGCTACGCCTCCTACTTCGAGTGGCAGCCGTGACCGATCCCTTCATGGCTCGGGCCATCGAGCTGGCGCTGGAGAACGTGCGCGCCGGCCGGGGCGGCCCTTTCGCCGCTGTCGTGGTGCGCGACCGGCGCATCCTCGCCGCGGGCGTCAACCTGGTGACCTCGACCAACGATCCTACCGCCCACGCCGAGATCGTGGCCATCCGGGAGGCCTGCCGCGTGCTGGGCAGTTTCCGGTTGACCGGCTGCGATCTCTACGCCACCTGCGAGCCCTGCCCCATGTGTCTGGGCGCGATCTATTGGGCCCGCCCGGCGCGGGTCTACTACGCCCTCACCCGCCACGACGCGGCCGGCATCGGCTTCGACGACGCCCTGATTTACCGGGAGTTCGAGCGCCCGCCGGAGCAGCGCCGCATCCCCCTGATCCAGATCATGCGCGAGCATGCCCTGCCCGTGTTCCGGCACTGGGAGCAGAAGCCGGACAAGGTGCCCTACTGAAGGATCCCGCCGGGGGCAAGTCCGCGGCACCCTTGACGTGCAGGCGGGCCGGGCGATATACAATATCCCCGCGGGTTGAAAGGGAAGGTCCGCCGCCAACTCACCCGGTTGTGAGGCAAGCCGGTCCGGAGCGGGCGCCGCAGGCGAGGCAACGAGCCGTTGCCGGGTGTGACGGCGGGCCGCAGGCCTCGGCTTCGCCGAGGCGGCTCGCTGCCGGGCCCGAGCGGAGGGCAATCTCATGCCCAGCAGGTTTCTCGCCGGGATTCTCCCCTGGCTCTGCCTTTTCGCGTTTCCCTTGTCCGGGCAGGATACCGCTACCTTGAGCGGGACCGTAACCGATCCCACCGGAGCCGTGGTGGTGGGCGCGCAGGTGCAGGTGACCAACGTGGCTACCGGCATCAGCGCCGCCACCCAGACCAACTCGGAAGGGATGTACCGTGTGCCTTTCCTGCGTCCCGGGACCTACCGCGTCACCATCACCGCCCCGGGCTTCAAGCGTTTCCAGCGCGATCACATCACCCTCAGCGTCGGCGCCACCGTTCCGGTCAACGCCGCCCTGGAAATCGGCACCCTGACCGATATCGTGGAGGTCTCCGCCGCCGTGCCCTTGCTGGAGACCGAAACCTCCTCGACGGGAACCCTCGTCAAGGGCGACTACTTCTATCGCATGCCCCTCTACCAGCGCCACGTGCGCTCCATCCTCTACCTTACGCCCGGCATCAACGTGGCCGGCTTCGGCTGGGGCGGCTCGCTCTCCGGCTTCCAGATCAGCGGTAACAGCTCGGACCGCATCGGCTTGTTTGAGGACGGCATGTACGGCGTCCAGCCCACCGGCGGCAACACCACCGACACCATCCAGAACACGATCGAGGAAATCAAGGTGCTCACCACCGCCCTGCCCGCCGAATACGGCCACGCGGCCGGCGGGGCGATCGTAGTGGTCAAAAAGACCGGCACCAATGAATTCCACGGCCTGCTTTCCACGCTGGCCCGCACCAGCCCCATGCAGCACCGCCGGTTCTTCCAACTGGAGACCTTCAAGCAGGTCAACAGCACCCTGTTGTTCATGCAGCCGGACGCCAACCTCAGCGGGCCGGTCTTCCTGCCCAAGCTCTACGACGGGCGCAACCGGACCTTCTTCCTGTTCGCCTGGCAGAAGCTCATCGAGAAGCAATCGCAGCAGCGCATCTACACCGTCCCCACGCCCGAGGAACTCAACGGCGACTTCAGTTACGCCGGCTCGGGCGTCGCCCCCTACCCGATTTACGACCCTCGCACCACCCGCCTGACCGGCGGCCTCTGGTACCGGGATCCCTTCCCCGGCAACATCATTCCCAAGAGCTCCTGGGATCCGGCCGCGCGCAACATCCTGGCGCAAAACATCTGGGTCCAACCCAATCGCCGGGGCACGGCCACCCCCACCGGCTACGTGGACAACTTCATGGCCATGCCCTACAAGAAAGTCTTCTGGAACAACTATTCGCTGCGCATGGACCACCAGTTCACCCCCGGCTTGCGGATGTTCTATAACTATAGCTTCAACAACCGCTGGGAGCGCCTGCCCGACCTCAGCATCCTCAACCCCGCCTTCGACGCCACCCTCCGGGCCACCAAGAACGGCTGGACCACCACCGGCCTCGGCCTGACCCACACCGTCAGCCCCACCCTGATCAGCGAGTCACGGCTCACCTACTTCCGCTACAAGGCCGATACCCCCTCGCCCGCCTACGGCAAGGATTGGGCCCGGCAGTTCGGCATCCCCAACGTCGAGGCGGGCAGCATGCCCCAGATTACCGGCGTGCCCTACGTGGCCAACCCCGCCGTGGATGTCCAGGAACATTTCAACTTCCGCCAGGACGTCAGCAAGCTTTACGGCAGGCACGCCTTCAAGACCGGCTACGACCTGTTGCGCATCCGCCGCAACAACTACACCATCACCAACAACGCCGGCGTCTTCACTCTAGCCGGCACCAACGGCATTTACACCAACGGCGCCGCCATCCCCAATACCGGCGGCAACGACCTCACCCGGCTGCTCACCGGAGCGGTCAGCTCGGCCGCCTTCACCGTCAACCTCCTGAGCAGCCTGCCGCGCAATTGGATCCACGGCCTCTATTTTCAGGACGACTGGAAGCTGCTGCCCAGCCTGACCCTCAATCTGGGCCTCCGCTGGCAGGTCCAGAGTGTCATGAACAATAAGTACGGCCAGCAGTCCAGCTTCGATCCCGATGCGCCCGACAACGTCGTGGCCGGCGCCCGCGGTGTCATCACCCACCCCAAGGTCTTGCATAACAAGGACTGGAACAACTTCCAGCCCCGCTTGGGGCTGGCCTGGCAGCCCCGCGGCAAGCTGGTGGTCCGGGCGGGCTTCGCCTTGGCCGCCGTGGACGAACGCTTGCCCGTCCCCCCCACCGAGGAGTACGGCTCCATTACCGCCCGCATTGATACACCCTCGGGCGATTACCGGCCCCGCTTCCAGTTGAGCGCCGGGCCCTCCCTGCCCTTGCCCTGGCCGCAGATCCGCCCGGACGGAACCATTCCCTTCCTGGGAACCAATTACGGTAGCCGGACCGCAAGCTGGGTGGATCCCCATCGCAAGAGCCCCTACGTGATGAACTGGAACCTGAACCTCCAGTACAACTTCAGCGGCAACTACCTGCTCGAGCTCACCTACATCGGCAACCGCGGCGTCAGCGGCTTCGAATCCATGCAGATCAATCACGTGCCTTACGACTGGGCTTGGAGCATCCGCCAGGCTAACCCGGCCGAGTTCAGCAAGATGGAAGGCAATCCCCAGGCTTACCGTCCTTTCCCCAACTTCGGCACGATCAACTTCCTGACCAACGGCGCCAATTCCGTCTACCACGCCGGCACCGTGAAGCTGGAGAAACGCTATTCACGCGGGATTTCCTTCCTGACCTACTACACCTATTCCAAGGCCCTCGACAGCAGCAGCTCCAACCGACTCATTCCCCGCAACCTGGATCGCGGCCGGAGCAGCTTCGACCGCACCCACCAGTACACCGGCAGCATGAACTACGAACTGCCTTTCGGCCGGGGCCGCCGCTGGCTGAACCGCGGCGGCCTCTGGGACGCAATCTTCGGCGGTTTCGACATGGTGTTCATCTATCGCATCGCCGGCGGCGCTCCGCTCACCTTCGGCTACGGCGGCAGCCCCTACCGCTATATGCCCGCCAGCCTCGTGGCCTACCGCACCGGCCGGCCCGACAGCACCGGACAGCGAGCCCACCTGCGCGACGGCTGGGCCGATCTGGGCGGCGACCGCTGGACCCGCGCCAACCAGAACAAGATGATCGTCTCGATGGATTACTTCCGCTACCCCGCCCCCTACGCCTTCGGCAACGTGGGACGCAACACCATGGACCGCCAGCGCTTCATTGACCACGAGTTCTCCGCCTCCAAGGAGTGGAAGATCCGGGAGCGCCTCCGCATCCAGTTCCGCTACGACTTCCAGAATCCTTTCAAGTGGTACAACCTGGGGCCCCCGGACACCAGCGTCAATTTCACCAACCCCGGCATCTTCGGCACGATTCTGCCCTCCACCGGCAACGAAGGCACCACCGCCTCGGGCGGCGGCCAGCCCCTCCAGAACATCACCCTGGCTATCCGGTGGTGACCGCCCGCAGCGCGCCGGGCGAGGCTCCGGGCCGGCGTCTCGCCCGGCCGCCCCCGCTCCGCGTAGCATAGTACCAGCGGCCCCATGAAGCACGTCATCGTCGGCACCGCCGGCCATATTGACCACGGCAAGACCGCCTTGGTGAAGGCCCTCACCGGTATTGACACCGACCGGCTCGAGGAGGAGAAACGCCGCGGCATCTCCATTGACCTGGGCTTCGCCCACCTGGAGCTGGGCGACGACCTGCGCCTCGGCTTCGTGGACGTGCCCGGCCACGAACGTTTCGTCAAGAACATGCTGGCCGGCGCCTGGGGCATTGACCTGGTCCTGCTGGTGGTGGCCGCCGACGAGTCCATCAAGCCCCAAACCCGCGAGCATTTCGAAATCTGCCGCCTGCTCGGGATCCGACGCGGCCTGGTCGCTCTGACTAAAGCCGACTTGGTCGAGCGCGACCTGCTCGAGCTGGTGCGGCTGGAAGTCGAGGAGTTCCTCGCCGGCTCCTTCCTCCAGGGCGCCCCCGTCCTCGCCGTGAGCTCCGTGACGGGTGAGGGACTCGCCGAACTCCGCCAGGCCCTGGCCGAGATGGCCGCCCGGACGCCCGAGAAAGACGCCACCCGCCACTTCCGCCTGCCGGTGGACCGTTCCTTCTCGATGCGGGGATTCGGCACCGTAGTCACCGGAACGCTCATCTCGGGCTCGGTGGCGCGCGAGCAGGAACTGGAGGCCCATCCAGGCCGTCAGCGCCTGCGCGTGCGAGGCATTCAGGTGCATGGGCGGCCGGTCGAGCGGGCGCTGGCCGGCCAGCGCACGGCGTTGAATCTGGCCGGCGCCGAGCCCGCCGAACTGCCCCGCGGCACGGTGCTGACCGCCCCGGGCTTGTTCGCGGCGGTCCGCGAATTGGATTGCCGGCTGGAGCTGCTTCCCTCCGCCCGCCCGCTCAAGCATCGCGCCCCGGTGCACTTTCACGCCGGCGCGGCCGAGGTGGAGGCCGAGGTCCGCCTGCTGGAAGGCCAGACGCTGGCGCCCGGTGCGCAGGCCTGGGCCCGCCTCCTGCTGCGCGAGCCCGTGCTCGTGCTGCCGGGCGACCGCTTCATCATCCGCATGTTCTCTCCGGTCGTCACCATCGGCGGCGGCCTGGTGGTGGACATCGCCGGCCGCCGCTACCGCCGCGGCGAGCCGGCCGGCGAACGCTTGAGCACCCTGGCCTGGGCCGGAGCGGCGCAGCGGATCGCGCTGCTGGTCCGCGAAGCCCCTTACGGGATGAGCGCGGCCTCCCTGATCGCTCGCACCGGCTGGATGCCGGCCGAAATAGAGCAGGCGGCTCGCGAGGCCGGTTTGCTCGTGTTGCGCAAGCCCGAGCCGTGGCTGGCGGATCCGCTCTGGGCGCAGCGCGCCACCGCCGCCCTCCGGGAGGCCCTGGCCGACTTCCACCGCCGCAACCCGCTCCAGCCCGGCATGCCCAAGCAAGAGTTGCGCGGGCGCCTGCTGCCGGGCGCGCCCTCCTTCCTGCTGGACGCGCTCATCGAGCACTCCGCCGGCGCCTTGGTTCCCGAGGGCGACATCGTTCGCCTGGCCGCCCACCGCGTCCGCTTCGCCCAGCAGGAGGAGCAGGCCCTGGCCGCCATCGAGCAAGCCTTCCTCGCCGCCGGACTGGCCGTGCCCGCAACCGCCGAGGTGCTGGCCAAGTCCGGCCTGCCGCCGGCCCGCGCTCGCGAGCTGTTGCAGATCCTCATCCGGCGCGGCAAATTGCTTCGCCTGGGCGACGAGCTGGTCTTTCACGCCGACGCCCTGGAACAATTGCGCGCCCTGCTGGCGCAGCACCGCGGCGAGCGCTTCAGCGTCGGTCGCTTCAAGGACCTGACCGGCGTCTCCCGCAAGTACGCCATCCCGCTGCTCGAGTATCTGGACCGCGAGCGGGTGACGCGCCGCGAGGGCGACGAGCGGGTCGTGCTGTAGCGCGAGCCGATCCGCGAAGAGGCTAAACTGGAAGGCAAGGGCTTCCAGGCCCGGCGAGTCTATGGCTTCCACGGGTCGTTTGATTCTCTTGCTGGCGACCGCGAGCTGCCTGGCGGCGCCTGTGGACGAGGCCCGGCGCCGGCTGGCCGCGCTGCCGCCTCGCTTTGAGCCCAACCGCGGGCAGAGCGAGCCCGGGGTTCGCTTCCAATCCCGGCTGAGGGGCTACTCCGCGGAGTTCCTGGAGGGCGAAGTGCGCCTCCGGTTGGCGGGCGCCGGCCGCATCGTGCGCATGGCGTTCGAAGGCGCGCTCGCTCCGGCCGCCATCGAGGGTGTGGGGCGGTTGCCTTCCGCCGCCCATTACATCCTGGGCAACCGGCCCGAAGGCTGGCTCTGGGCGGTGCCGCAGTACCGCGCGCTCGTTTACCGGGGCCTCTATCCCGGCGTGGACGTGCTGTTCTACGGGGCGGGCGGCGCCTTGGAATACGACCTCCGGCTTGCGCCCGGGGCCGATCCCTCCGCCGTCCGCTTGCGCTTCGCGGGCGCCGACCGGCTCCGGCTCACGCCCCACGGCGACCTGGAAATCCTGGCCGGCGGCCGCCGGCTGCTCCAAAAGAAACCCCTGGCCTACCAACCCGAGGGCGGACGGCGCCGCCCGATCGAGTGCCGCTACCGATTGCTGGCCGGCGACCGCGTCGCCTTGGCGCCCTTGCGCTACGATCCCCGGCGTCCGCTCGTCATTGACCCCGTGCTGATCTACGCCACCTATCTGGGCGCCGGCTCCGACGACAGCATCGTCAGCGTGAAGGTGGACGCTCAGGGCATGGTCTATCTCGCCGGCTACACCGGCTCGGCCGACCTGCCCGCTACGCCGGACAGCGTGCAGACGGCCGGCGCAGGCGCCCGCGACATCTTCGTCGCCAAACTCGATCCCGCACGCGAGGGCGCCGACGCGCTGGTTTACTTCACCTACCTGGGCGGCAGCGGCGCCGATACGCCCACCTCCATGGAGCTGGACCCTCAGGGCAACGTCTATCTGACCGGCTGGACGCAATCCACCGACTTTCCCTTGGGCGGCAATGCGCCCCAGATACAGCGGGCGGGCGACACCGGTCAGGACGCCTTCGTCGTGAAGCTGAATCCTTCGGTCGCCGGACCCGTGGGCTTGTTGTTCTCCACTTACTGGGGAGGGGAGGGCTCCGACACCGGTTACGGCATCGCCGTGGATCAGGAGGGCTACGTCTACGTCGTGGGCGTCACCAAATCCGAGGAGTTCCCCCTGATCGGCAAGCCCATCCAGCGCGGGCGCTGGGGCGATCAGGACGGCTTCGTCGTCTGGATGGATCCCAACGCGGCGGATCCGCCCGCCGCCGTGCTCTATTCCAGCTACCTGGGCGGCGAATACAACGATGAAGCGCGCGCCGTCGTCGCATTGGGCCGCGGCATAGCGGCCATCGCCGGCGCCACCACTTCCGAGCTCTATCATGTCAGCGGCGACGCCTTCCTGCCCAAGTACCAGGGCGGCGGCGACGTATTCCTCACCGTGCTCGACATGAACCGCCCCGAATACGACGGCCTCCTCTATTCCACCTATCTGGGCGGGACCGGCGCCGAGGAGCCCCGCCGGATCGCCCGCGATCGCCAAGGCAGACTCGTGCTGACCGGCTACACGCTATCCTCGGACTTTCCCGTGGCCGGAGACCCCTACCAGCCGGCCCCACGCCGCAGCGGCCAGGTCTTCGTCAGCCTCTTGGATCCCGCCCGCCCGGGCGGCCAGGGTCTGCTGTACTCGACTTACTTCGGCGCCGGAGGCGGCGAGGTCGCCTACGACGTGGCCCTCGATGAGGCGGGCCGCATCTACCTGACCGGCTACACCCTCTCGAAGGATTTCCCCCTGACCGCCCAGGCGTTTCAAAAGGACTACGGCGGCGGCGTCGAAGCCTTTTGCGCGGTGCTGGATCCCGCCGCGCCGGCCGAGCGGGCCCTGGTTTACTCCACCTATCTCGGCCGCACCGGCATCAACGTGGGCTACGGCATCGCCGTTTCCCGCGACGGCGTCATTTACATCGCCGGCTCGGTGCAGGACCGCGGCTTCCCCCTCAGCCAGGCGCCCTTGCAAGGCGCGCACGGAGGTGGGCTGGCCGACGGCTTCCTCATCGCCTTGAAGCCTGAGGAGACCGGCTTGGGCGCCTCTCAGACTACCAGCATGCAGTCCCCGTAGGAGTAAAACCGGTAGCGCTGCTGGACGGCGTGCCGGTAGGCCTCCAGCGTCAGCTCCCGCCCCGCGAAGGCGCAGACCAGCATCAGCAAGCTGCTGCGCGGCAGGTGAAAGTTGGTCAGAAGCGCCCCGGTGGCGCGGAATTGGAAGCCCGGGTAGATGAACAGGTCGGTTTCCCCCCGCATGGCGGCGAGGCCCTGCGCCCGGGCGGCCGTCTCCAGGACCCGCACGCTGGTGGTCCCCACCGCCACCAGGCGGCGCGCCGCTCGCAGGCGCGTCGCGTTCTCCGGGCTGATGTCGAACCACTCCGCGTGCAGGCGCTGCTGCTCGATCGGCTCGGCTCGCACCGGCTGGAACGTGCCCAGGCCTACGTGCAGGGTCACCCAGGCGATTTCCGCCCCCGCCTCCCGGCAGCGCTCCAGGATTTCCTGAGTGAAGTGCAGGCCCGCCGTCGGCGCCGCCACCGAGCCCGGCCGCCGCGCGTAGACCGTCTGGTACCGCTCCCGATCCTCGGGACGGTCCGGCCGGCGAATGTAAGGCGGCAGAGGCACGTGCCCGACCTCTTCCAGCTTGGCCGGCAGATCGCCCTCGCACTTCAGGCGCACCGTGCGCTCCCCGAACGGCCCCCAGTGCAGGATCTCCGCCTCCAGCCCGCCCTCCACCAGGATGCGCTCGCCCGGACGCATCTTGCGCCCGGGGCGCACCAGCGCCTGCCAGACGTAGGGATCCTCGGCCGAGGGGCGAAGCAGCAACACCTCCACCCTCCCCTTCAGGTGCGTCTTGCGCGCCGGGTTCTTCTTGCCCACGCGCAGCGCACGCACGCCCGCCCGTCGGCCGAACAGGCGCGCGGGCAGCACCCGCGAGTCGTTCAGCACCAGGCAATCGCCCGGGCCCAGGAACTCCGGCAGCTCGCGGAACAGCCGGTCTTCCCACCGCCCCGCCCGCCGGTCCACCACCAGCATGCGCGAGGCCGAGCGCTCGGCCGCCGGCTCCTGCGCAATCAGCTCGCCGGGCAAGGGATAATCGAAGTCGGACAGGCGCATGGCGCAAGCTTCGCCCGCAACCATTTTAGGCATCGAGACCTCCTGCGATGAGACCGCCGCCGCCCTGGTGGCCGGCGGCCAGACCGTCCTCTCCTCGGTGGTGGCCTCGCAGCTCGGCACGCATCTCCCTTACGGCGGCGTGGTGCCCGAACTGGCTTCGCGCGAGCATCTCCGCGCCATCGTGCCCGTGGTGCGTCTGGCGCTCGAGCGGGCGGGCAAGGCCCTGGACGAGGTGGCGGCGGTGGCCGTCACCGCCGGTCCCGGTCTGGTCGGTTCGCTGCTGGTCGGCATGACCTACGCCAAGGCGCTCTGCTTCGCCCGCCGCCTGCCGCTGATCGGCGTCAATCACTTGGAAGGGCACATCCACGCCGTCGTGCTGGAGGCCCGCCGGGAGGGCCGCAGCATCGAATACCCGGCCCTTGCGCTGGTGGTCAGCGGCGGCCACACTCACTTGTTCGAGTTCCACCAGGGACCTCGCTACCGCCTGCTCGGACGCACCCGCGACGACGCCGCCGGCGAGGCCTACGACAAGGTCGCCAAGCTGCTCGGCTTCGGCTATCCCGGAGGCCCGGTCATTGACCGGCTGGCCCCTTACGGCAACCCCGAGGCCGTCTCCTTCACCCTGGCCCGCATGAAGGGCAATCCCCTGGACTTCAGTTTCAGCGGGCTGAAAACCGCCGTCCTGCGCTGGGTCGAGCAGCGCGACCTCGCCGCCGAGATCCAGGCCCGCCGCGACCTGCTGGCCCGCTCACCCCGCCCCACCCTCCAACAGTGGCTGGCCGTGACCCCGCAGGCCACCTTGGACCTACTGGCTTCCTTCCAGCGCACCGTCATCGAGGAACTCATTCGTCGCGCGGCCGCCGCCGCCGAGGCCGGCGGCGCGCGCTCCCTCATCGTCTCGGGCGGCGTGGCCGCCAACGCCGGATTGCGCGCCGCGGCCGCCGGCGCCCGCCTGCCCTGCCCGGTCTACTTCCCCACCCTCGAGCTGGCCACCGACAACGCCGCCATGATCGCCGCCGCCGCCTTCCCCAAGCTCGAGGCCGGCCGGTTCGCCGACTTCTCCCTGAAGGCCGAGGCCAACCTCCGGCTGGCTTGAGCGGCCCGCTAAAGCTTCCCGCCCGCGAGCCGATCAGAAAGGGCGGGCGGCCCCCGCCCCCAAGCGGCTACAATGGGATCGAGGGGCATGTTCCGCATTCATCTTCTGCCGGCGATCGCCGTGTGCGCCTGCTGCCTCTGGCTCGTCGGCTGCGAGGCGCGCGGCACCGGCTTCGATTCCGCCGCCCCAGGCAGCCTGCCCCAGGACTGGGCGGCGCGCGACTCCCAAGCCGGCCGCTGGGCGGTGGTTCAGGACCGATCCGCTCCCAGCCGTCCCTTCGTGCTGGCTCAGCTCTCTCCCGCTCCGCCGGGCGTCTTTTCCCTGGCCGTCCTCCAGACCGAGCAGATCGCCGACGGCAGCGTGAGCGTCAAGTTCAAACCGGTCTCCGGCAGTCAGGACCGCTCCGGAGGGCTGGTCTGGCGCTACCGGGACTCCCGCAATTATTACCTCGCGCGGGCCAGCGCTCTGGCCAACAGCCTCTCGGTTCTCCGCGTCCAGAACGGCAGGCCCGTCCCGTTGGCCGCCCGCGGCAAGCCCACCCTTTTCGGCGTCGAGCGCCGCGTGCCTTCCCAAAGCTGGAGCACCCTCAAGGTCAGCTTCCGGGGAAGCCGCTTCCGGGTTTACTTCAACCATCGCCAACTGCTGGAGGTCGAAGACGGCGCCTTTCCCGGCCCAGGCAAGGTAGGCTTGCTCACCGAAGCCGACAGCGTCACCTACTTCGACGACTTCCGCATCGAGCGCAAGCGCTGAGACCGCCCCGGGCGCCCCGCCCGCGGCCGGAGAACCCGTCGCTCCCCATTGCGCGCCGCCCCCCTTCCGCGCTAATCTCAAACGATCGGGGCCTTGATCGCCATTCGGCTCGCGCCCACGAGAAAAGGAGAAGCCAAAATGCTAATGCGGTTGTTTGTATTGGCGCTGCTGCTGGCCGGCGCCTTTCCCTGGAGTCCGCCGGCGCCCGCCGCGCCCGCTGCGGCTCTGGCCGCCCAGGAGTACCAACACGGCGGCGACGTGCCTTATGTGCCCACGCCTCCCGAGGTCGTCGAGCAAATGCTCAAGCTGGCCGGGGTCAAGAAGACCGACGTCGTTTACGACCTCGGCTGCGGAGACGGCCGGATCGTGGTCATGGCAGCCCAGAAGTTCGGCGCTCGCGGCGTCGGCGTGGACATTGATCCCGAGCGCATCGAGGAGGCCAAGCAGAACGCCGCCAGCGCCGGCGTCACCGACCGGGTCAAGTTCATCCAGCAGAATCTGTTCGACGCCGACATCCGCGAAGCCACCGTCGTCACCCTCTACTTGCTGCCCTCGGTCAACCTCCGGCTGCGCCCCAAGCTTCAGAGCGATCTGAAGCCCGGCACGCGAGTGGTTTCGCACAGCTTTGATATGGGCGACTGGAAGCCCGACAAGGAGTGGGAGTTCAACGGCCGTAAGCTCTACCTCTGGATCATCAAGCCCCAGGCGGCCAACCCCCACTAAGGCTCGGGCGGCTTCCGGAGTGGCTCGCAAGGAGGCCGGCCTCTGGCCGCCGGCCTCCGAGCAACCCTCCTATCTCTCCGCCAGCCAGGCCAGAAACAACCCGTCCGGCGGTACATCCTCCCAGTAGGAGATGAAGCGGCTGGAGACGCGCCGGCAGTGGCGCCCCAGCAGGCGCTCCAGCTCCTCTCTGTCGAACCAGCGCTCCCAATCCGGCGTGCTCAGCCGGCCCCACTGCCGGAGATTCTTGTCAATGATCGCGATGCGCCCGCCCGGCTTGACCACCCGGCAGATCTCGGCCACCGCCCGCTCGATCTCGACCGCGTGTTCCAGCGACTCGGTGGCGTAGGCCGCGTCGAAGGCCCCGTCCGGAAACGGCAACTCCGTCATCGAGCCCGCACAGGTGCGCACCGAAGCCGGCGCTGCGCGCAACATCGCCAGCGAGATGTCCAGGCCCCAGACCTCCGCACTGGGGTATTCCGCCGCCAGCACGCGCGCGAAGCGCCCCTTTCCGCAGCCCACGTCCAGCACGCGCCGCCCGGCCAGATCCCCCAGGTGCTCCAGAATCAGCCGCACATGATAGATGCGCGGGTCAATGCTCGAGGGGAAGTGCTCCTCGTCCGCGGCCGCTTCCTCGAAACACAGCCGGATCCGCCGCCGTAACTCCGGCGTCAGCGCCGCGGGCGCCGCTCTGGGGGACTTCCGGCGGCGAATCCAGCCGAACACTCAGGGCCGGGTCAGGAACAGAGGCAGGCCGGCCTTGTGGGCGTAGTTCGGCCGGTAGCGCTCCGTGTTGTACATGGTGGCTACGTCCACCTTGCGCGGGCCCAGAGCCGGGTCCGGGATTTCGGCCCGCACGTAGCAGCCGTTCTGCACCGCCATCATCACGCCCGAGCGGTCCTCCGCCAGGCAGTCCAGCGCCATGTTCCCGAAGGTGGTGGCCACCATCTTGTCCATGAAGTCCGGCTCGCCGCTGCGCAGTTCGTAGGTCAGGTCGCTGATCAGGGTCTCCTGTTTGGTGCGCTTCTTGATCTCGTCGGCCAGGTCCTCGGCCACGTTGGCCTTCTTGCGGTGACCGTAAGCGTCCGCCTCCCCGTACTCGCGCACCTTGTAGCCTTCCCACTCGGCGCCCTCCGAGAGAACCACCATGGCGTAATTGCTCGGGTTGTTGCGTTTGTCGGTGAGCAGCAGCCCGATCATCTTTTCCAGGTCGAACTTATACTCCGGGATGGCGCAGCGCAGCGAGCTCACATAGGCGGTGTACAGAGCGGTGTAGCCGGCGTCGCGCCCGAAGACCCGGAACACCCCGATGCGTTCGTGCGAGCCCACCGTGGTCCGCTGCCGCTCGATGGCGCTGATCGCCCGGGTGATGGCGGTCGAAAAGCCGATGCAGTACTCGGTGTTCCGCACGTCGTTGTCCATCGTCTTGGGAATGCAGATCACCTTGACGCCCTCCCGGTGCAGGCGCGCCGCGTAGCTCAGCGTGTCGTCGCCCCCGATCGCGATCAGGTACTCGATCCCCAGCCGGTCCAGATTCTTCAGAACCTGGGCGGTGATGTCGAAGACCTGGGCCGTCTCCCCCTTCCGGGTCACCGTCAGCTTGGGAAAGTCCTCCGGGTTCAGATGCTCGGGCAGGGACTTCATGCGCGCCGGATTGGTGCGCGAGGTATGCAGGAACGTGCCGCCCGTGCGGTCAATGGTGCGCGTGTTCTCCCGCGTCAGGGGCAGGATGTAGCGCGCCTTGCTGGCCGGATCGTCCAGATTCACGTGGGTCAGCCCTTCCCAACCCAGGCGGATGCCGATCACCTCGCAGCCGATCTCCGAGCCGCGATAGACCACGCTCTTGATCACCGAATTCAGGCCCGGAACGTCTCCGCCGCCCGTAAGAATGCCGATCCTTTTCATAAACCGTGGATCTCCTGGGAAAATTCCGAAACCACTTCGATTATAGCGAACGCCCCCGGGCCGTCGTCCGCCGCCCCTTCACTCCCTCTCGAAACCCTTGACCGCCACCCGCACCTCCACGCCCCGCCGGATGCTCTCGGTCACCGTGCAGAAGTCCTCGAACAGATCCAGGCATTGGGCCACCCGCTCTCGCTCGGCGGGATCCAGGCCCGGATCAATCACCACCTCCACCCGGCCCACCCGCAGCCGCTTGTTCTCGTTGCGCACGATCTGCACCTTCACCTCGGCCTGCACGCGCTTCAGCTTCACTCCCGCTTTGCGCCCCGCGCAGAACACCAGGCTGGCGCTCAGGCAGTTGCCGATCGCCGCCGCCAGCACCCGGGCCGCATTGGGACCCGCATCCCCGCCCAGCGGCGGCGGCTCGTCCATGATGAGTTCGGGGAACTGCGGCTTGTCGAAGCGCACCCGAAACCGGTAGTCCCCCTCCTGCTCCATCCCGATCCGAAACTCGTTCACCACCATGACTCACTTCACCTTCCGCCCGCCCGCCTCCAGCAGTTCGGCCAGCGCCGCGGCGATGCGCGGGGCGGTCTCCGGACCGGCCGAGTTCACCTCCCCGTACCACGGCCGCGGCGCGTTCTGTAGCCAGGGCGGCTTCTCGTCCCACTCCGCTTTGGGAATGATGTAACCGATCTCGTCGTTGGCCAGCCCGATCACCATCCGGTAGCGCGCCCGCATCAGCCCCTTGATCGCCGGCTCCGCGGGCGCTTCCGGAAAGTCCGCCCCCGCGTACCGCTCGATGCCGCCCCGGCTCAGCTCCGGATACATCTCGCCCGGAACCAGCGCCGCTTCCACCAGCAGGCCCTCCCGCGACCGCAGGCGCAGCACGCCCGCCACGGTCTCCAGCGTGCCCTCCGGGGAGATCCGCCGCCGCTCACCGAACACCCCCGCCTCGGCCGCCCGCCGGAAGGCGGCGTTGCTCACCGGGATGGCGATCCGCTTCTCTCGGTACTCGAAGCTGCGCAGCGCGACCCCCCGCGCACGCTCCGCCGCCTCCGCCGCCAGATCGGCCACCCGCACGCCGATCAACTCCGCTTTGCGGAAACTCCCCTCGGCCGCCGGAGCGCCCGTCGCCGGATCCTTCACCTCGGCCCCCAGCGGCGACTGCATCCCGCCCAGCGCCCCGTTCACCAGCAGGGCCGTTCCGCCCAGCCGCTCCTCCAGCCTCCGGTAAAGAAACGCCGGGTAGTCCGCCGTCACCAGGGTGTTGCGCGAACCCAGCGTCTCAGGGTGATTCGCCCAGTTCACCAGCGTGGCGATCGCCCGTCCGTCCCGCCCCGCCGCCGACAGCACGATCAGCTCCGAGTCCAGCACCGCCGGCGGCCGCGTGTCGTGGACAAAGCCGTCCAGCTCCGCCGAGGCGATCCGGGCCGCCTTGAACACCGCCGGCCGTACGGAAAGCGCCGCTTCGACCGCCGCCTCCGCCGTCCGCTCGATCACCCGGCGGTTGTACCGTGGATTCACGCCGCTCACCCCGGGCGCCGGGCCCCACAGACCCATCGTGTCGGGCGCTTGGTGCACGTGGGTCGCCGCCACCACCGTCTCGGCCTCGACGCGCTGCCCCACCAGGCGCCGGATCTGCTCCACGTCCTCCCAAAACAGCCCGATCGAGTCCACGGCGCACAGAACCAGCCGCCGCCGCCCCTCTCCCAGGGCCAGGCAGCGCGCCCACAGATCGTCGTGCACCCCCGTGGCCGCCCGCTTCTGCCCGAACCCCGCCAGCCACACCGGTCCCGCCGCCGCATCCGGCGTGATCGTTCGCTTGGCCGCCCCGGCGCCCACCTCCGCCGGCGAAGCCGTCCCGAGCCACAGGGCCAGGGCCGCCCACCCCAGCGGCCCGGCCGCAATCGGTCGCATCCTCAAGCCCAGTACGCCACCCCGGGCTTCTCCCGGATCACCAGATTGTTCAAGAAGTGCACCGCCTTCGTCAGGCCTTCCTCCGGCGACATCAGGCTGTCCTCGTGCTCGATCGAGAGCACGTAGTCGTAGCCGTACATGCGCAGCGTCGAAATGAACTCGCTCCAGAACTCCGCCCCGTGGCCGTATCCCACCGTGCGGTAGATCCAGGCCCGATTCCGCTCCTCGGTGAATTTCTTGGTGTCCAGCACCCCGGTCCGGGGCAGATTGAAGCTGTAAATCTGCGTATCCTTGGCGTGCACGTGGAAGATGGCGTCCCCCAGAATGCGAATGGCCGCAATCGGGTCTATGCCTTGCCAGAACATGTGGCTGGGATCGTAGTTGGCCCCCAGGTTCTCCCCGCAGGCCGCCCGCAACTTCAGCAGCGTCTCCGGGCTGTGCACCACGAAGCCGGGATGCATCTCGATGGCGATCTTCACCCCGTGGTCCTTGGCGAACTGCACGCGCTCCCGCCAGTAGGGAATCACCTTGGTCTCCCACTGCCAGGCCAGCAATTCCTGGAAGTGCGGAGGCCACGCCGCCGTCACCCAGTTCGGGTACCTGGCCGTGTCGCTGTCGCCCGGGCAGCCCGAGAAATCTATCACCACCGGTACGCCCAGCTTCTCGGCCAGCAGAATCGTCCGGCGGCTCACCTCGCGGTTCTTCTCGGCGATCTCCGGGACGGGATGCAGCGGCTCGCCGTGGCAGCTCAGCGCGCTGATGCTGAAGCCGTAGTCGGCCAGCGTCTTGCGGAACCGATCCAGCTCGGCCGGGTTCTCCAGCATGGAGAGCTTGCAGTGCGGATCGCCCGGGTAATTCCCGGTGCCCAATTCCACCGTGTCCACTCCCAGGGCCTTGAGCTTCTGGAGCACTTTTTCGAGCGGGAGATCAGCCAGCAGGGCTGTGAAAACGCCAACTTTCACCGCATTCCTCCTTCGATCAGGCAGTCTGGATAACAGCCAGTGACAAGAATATCACAGCCCGCTGCGCCCTCCGCCGGCCGCGCGCCCTTGCACCTCCCCCGCCCCGGCCGGCCCTGGTGTACACTAAGCTCTTAGACAGGAGGTGGGTCTTCTCGAGTCGCTGGTGGGCGGGAGCTCTCCCGCAGCGGCTGGCTTGGGCTCTGGAGGAGATTGCTGCGCCTCTGGTCCGGCTGCTGTTCCCCGATGACTGCCGTCTTTGCGGTCGTCCCTTGCGCGGCGCTTCCCGCATCCCGGTCTGCCCCGCCTGTCTGAAGCCCCCTGAGCCCCTCAGCGCCGAGTACTTCTGCGTCGCCTGCCGGACGCCCTTTCTGAACCGCTTTCCTCTGGACCAGCAGGGTCGCTGCGCCTTGTGCCGTCGCGGCCTGCGCGGCTTCGATGCCGCCTACTCGTTCGCCGCTTACGAGGGCCGGCTGCGCGACCTGATCCACCTGTTCAAGTACGGCGGAGTGCGCCCGCTGGCCGGCCCTCTGGGCGAATGGCTGGCCCAGGCCTTGCCCCGCGAGGAGACTTTCGACCGGGTGGTCCCCGTGCCCTTGCACTGGCGGCGCCGCTGGCGGCGGGGCTTCAATCAATCCGCCTTGCTGGCCCGCGCCGTCGCCCGGCGTTACGGGTTGCCCGTAAGTCCGGCCTTGCGCCGGGTGCGCGCCACCGCCGTGCAGGCCGGCCTGAGCCATTCCGGCCGGCGCTCCAATGTGGCGGGCGCCTTTCGCGTCCGCCGCGGAGTCCGATTGGAAGGCCGGCGCGTGCTGCTGGTGGACGATGTGCTCACCACCGGCGCCACCGCCGCGGCCTGCGCCGCCGCCCTCAAGCAGGCCGGCGCGCGCTATGTGGCGGCGCTCACGCTGGCCCGCACCGACCGGCGCTGGCCCGCGCCCGCCCGGGAGGCGGCCTGAGATGCCCGCCCGCAACGGCCTGCACACCCCGGTGCTGGTGCTCAACGCCAGCTACGAACCGATCCACATCTGCGCCGCCCGCCGCGCCCTGGTGCTGGTGTTGAAAGGCGTGGCCGCCCCGGAGGAATATTCCCCGCTGCTGTTCCGCTCCGCCCGCCAGGCCATGCGGCTGCCCTCGGTCATTCGCCTGCTGGAATACCGGCGCATCCCCCGGCAGAGCCGGGCCCTGTCCCGCAAGAACATTTTGATGCGGGACCGTTACACCTGCCAGTATTGCCTGCGCACCCTGCCCTCCTCCGAGCTCACCCTCGATCACGTCATCCCCCGCTCCCGCTCGGGCGAAACCACCTGGGAGAACCTGGTGGCTTGCTGCCACGACTGCAACAACCTCAAGGGCAACCGCACCCCGGAGGAGGCCGGCATGAAGCTCGCCCGGCCGCCACGCCCCTTCACCCTCCACACCAGCCGCCACCTCATCCGCCTGCTCGGCCGCAGCGACGAGCAGTGGCGCAAGTACCTGTTTTATTGAACCGCCCCGCCCGCCGCCCCTTCAGGCGCCCTCGGAGCCGCCCGGCGCCCCGGGACCGCCGGCCCTCCCGACAGATTGCGGCGCCGCCGGCTTGGGCTTTTCCTTCTGGCCTTTCAGCGGCGCGATGATGATGTGCGCATGCCGCCCTTCCAGCCGCGGCTGCCCCTCCACCGCGCCGTACTGCGCCAGGTCCCGGGCGAAGCGTTCCAGCAGCTTGTGCCCCAGATCCACGTGCGCGATCTCCCGGCCCCGGAACTGCACGATCGCCTTCACCCGATTGCCCTCTTGAAGAAACCGGATGGCGTGGTTCTTCTTGAACTGGTAATCGTGATCGTCCGTGTTGGGCCGGAACTTCAGCTCCTTGACCTGGATGATGTGCTGCTTCTTCTTGGCTTCCTGCTGCTTCTTCTTCTGTTCGTATTGCCACTGGCCCCAGTCCATGGCCTTGGCCACCGGCGGTTCGGCCGTGGGCGCCACCAGGATCAGGTCCAGCCCCATGTCCTGGGCTTTGCGGATGGCGGCCGCAGTGGGCATGATTTCGACGGTTCCGTCCGGAAAGACCGCCCGCACTTCGCGCGCGCGGATCGCCTCGTTGACGTTCTCCCGGATACGGGGTCTGCGCGGTGGAAATTGCCTACCTGGAAACATGCAGTTTGCTGTCGGATAAGGCCGGCCGCCCGGCCCCGGCTATGCTCGCAGTTCTCGGCCGTCCAGCCCGGTTCATAACCCCTGGTCAGATCATACGACAGCCGGGACCCAGCTCCCGGCCGCCCCGGCCGGACCACTCGGCGGGATGAGACTCGCGCCAGGCGATCCTCCGGCCCCACTGCCGGAGCAAGCCCGCCGCGACGATTCGCATGAGCCGATTGTACCAGATCCCGGCCGAATGCAAGCGCCCCCCTGGAATCACTCCCTCAGAAACCCGTGGCGCAGGCCCAGATAATAGGGCAGCAGAAACGACGCCCCGTCGGCCAGCACCAGGCCCTGGCCCCCTTGATCCAGCCGCCAGGGATCGTGGTTCCAGTGCTCCACGAACCGCTCGTCAATCGGCAACACCTTCCCGTTGCGGCGCACACCCCGCCCGTGTTCCTCCCCTGCTTCGAGCCCTACCCCCAGCGGCACAACGTCCTTGCGATGGCTGTTGGTGAGCCGCCAGTCCACCCGGTCCAGCGGATAGCGCCGCAGCGTGTCCAGCGCTTCCTCCCGCCAGGCGCCCGGCAACCTCAGCTCCACGGTCGCGAACGCGCTCCGGTAGCTGAGCCCCTCCAGCGCCGCCCCACACAGGTAGTTGAACAGCGGGTTCAACTCCGGCAGCTCCAGCCGGCAGTACTGGTGCATCGCCAGCGCGTACTGCGAACGCAGCCCCGGATCCGGCTCGTAGCGGATCAGATTGTAGAAGCTCATCAGCGCCATCTCGTCGTCGGACTGATTGCCCGTCCCCGCACCGGCCTGGATCTTCGGAACCAGCAAGTTCTGCGCATAATGATGCTCGCGGATCAGCCGCTGCGCCGCCGCACGATACTTCCCCGTCCCCGTCATGTGCTCCGCCACGTTGAGATAGGACAGCATGCTGAGCGAGTTCAGGCCCCGCTCGACCCACCAGTCCGGATCCTGATTGAGTTTCTCCGGACTGAACACCGCCCAGCGCGTGGGCAGGCCGTCCCAGTCCACCAGGGCAAAATTGTTCTCCAGCAGATGATCGGTAATGGAGGTGACCACGCGGCGCACCTCTTGCTTTTCCTCGGCCGTCTCGGCCGCCAGGTCGTAGTAGGCCGCGTAAAAGAAATAGTGCCCGTCGAGCTCGTCCGAACTGGTGTCGGCCTTCCAGTACCACTGCCCGTCCGCGCTCAACGGCCAGCGGGGATGCAAGATCTTCCACAGCCGGTCGCGCGTCGCGCGGAACTGCCGGTCGCGCTCCGCCGTGTACGTAAGGTTCGGATCGGGCCCCGAAGCCGGCAGGATGGTGCGCGCTAGGAAACCCGGCCGCGCCGGCGGCCGCCCCCCTTGCGTCACCTCGCTCAGGAAACGCAGCGCCTCGAAGGCCGCCCGCGCTCGCTTGCGCGCCTCCGGATCGCGCTTGGCGGCGTAGGCGAAGCATTCGCCCGCCCCGTACATGCTCGTCCACAATCCGTCGTTGTCGCTGTCCCGCTGCCTCCACTCGCTCGGGTCCCCCGGGCTCTTCAGAATCACCGAGCCCACATAGCCGAAGGGCGTGCGCCGGTGCCGGCGGTCTATCTCCCGCTCGAAGTGGCGCGCCTTTTCCGCCAGCGTCATCGGGCGCAGCTCGATCAATCCCACCCCCTTGGCGGTGGCGAACCAGGCCTGCCCCTGGGCGCCGACGGCGATCGCCCGCACGTCGTCGTCCGGCAACCAGCGCCGGCCCTGGCGATATTCCCAGTTGCTTCCGTCAAAGCGAATCGCACCGCGCCGCGTGCCGAACCAGACCTCGCCCCGCTCGCCCGCCGCCATCGTGGTGAAATCGTCGTAGGGCAATCCCTCGTAGCCCGTGTACAGCGTCCAGGCGCCTCCCGCCAGCCGCCCGGCCCCCTGCGGCGAGGCGAACCACAGTCCGCCCTCCTTGTCGAAGGCCGCCCCGCGCACGTCCGCCGGCGCCCAGCTCCGCCCGCCCTGGCGCGGCTGAAGCGCCCGCCACCCTCCCGCGCCCTCCCTCAGGTACAGCCCGGCCGCGGCCGCTACCGCCACGCGTCCTCCCGCCGCCGCCACTTGCCGGATCTCCCGGTCGGCGCCCAGCAACCGGTTCAGACCCTCCACCGCCGCCGCCCGCTCGCTGGCCGCCTCG
>JBBIMA010000003.1:0-108443 GCA_037444625.1 Solibacteraceae bacterium | reverse complement strand
CCGGAGAGGACCGGGCCGGCGGCCCCCGGCTCAGCCCCCGCGCCCGGCGCTGGGCCGCTGAGCACGGTCTGGATCTGAGCGCCCTGGCGGGCTCGGGTCCGGGAGGCAGGGTGTTGGAGGCGGACCTCCGGCGCGCGTGGGAGGCGGCTGCGGTCGGCCCCGCCGGCGGGGCGGAGGAAGGCGGCGTGCCGCTCAGCGGGGTACGCGAGCGGATAGCCCGGCGGATGCGCGAGTCGCTGGCGCACACGGCGCAATACACCTTGCATAGCTCGGCCGACGCATCCGGCCTACTGCGGCTGCGCGAGCGCTTCAAGGCGGCCCGCCAGGAGCGCGGCGCGGAGGACGTGAACCTCAATGAGCTGGTCATGTTCGCCGCCGTCCGGGCGCTCCTGGAGATGCCGGAATTGAACGCCGAGTTGATCGAGGGGCGGCTCTATCAACGCCGCTCGGTCCACCTGGCGTTCGCCTGCCAGACGCCGCGCGGCCTGCTGGCGCCGGTGGTGCGCGACAGCCAGCGGCTTTCGCCCCGCGAGCTGGCCGAGCGCGTGCGGGCCCTGACCCGGCAGGCGATGGAAGGGACCATCGCGCCGGAGGATCTGAGCGGCGGCACCTTCACCGTCAGCAACCTGGGGGTTTACGGCATCGAATCCTTTACGCCCATACTGAACCCGCCGCAGGTGGCCTTGCTCGGCGTGAACGCGATCGAACTGAAACCCGTGCGCCGCGGCGAGGCGGTCGCCTTCGTCGAGCACATCGGACTTTCGCTCACCTGCGATCACCAGGTGGTGGACGGGGCTACCGGGGCGCGCTTCCTGAAGCTGCTCCGGGAGCGGATCGAGCAGATCGAAGCGATCGCGGCCCCCTGAGGAATCCTGGCGACATGCCCAAGTCCATTCCCATCCAGCCGGCCGAGGCGCTGGCGCCCGGCCGGATCGTTTTCCGCCCGATCGAGCTGAACGCTTACCGCAAGAGCCTGGCCGAGGAGCTGGCCGCGCTGCCGCCCGAGCAGTGGCTGGCGATCTGGCTGGATATGTGCGTCATCCGCCGGTTCGAGACCATCCTGAGCGAGGTCAAACTCAAAGGCTCCTGCCAAGGGGTGAGCTACCAGCACCTGGGCCCGGCGCATCTGTCCATCGGACAGGAGGCGACCGCGGTGGGCATGGCCTTCGCCCTGGCGCCCGAGGACCACATCTACGGCTCGCACCGCAGCCACGGCGAGATTCTGGCCAAAGGGTTCTCGGCCATCCGGCAGATGAGCGACGCGCAGCTCTGGGAGATCATGCGCGGCTGCCACGACGGCGCCGTCCTGCGCCCGCTGGAGCGGGATCACCGCGGCAGCCTCGCCGAGCTGGCGGCGAAGTTCCTCCTCTACGGCGCCTACAGCGAGATCTTCGCGCGCCAGACCGGACTGAACCGCGGGATGGGCGGCTCGATGCACGCCTTCTTCACGCCCTTCGGCATCTACCCGAACAACGCCATCGTAGGCGGATCGGGTTCGATCGCGCCGGGTGCGGCCTTGTTCAAGCGCGTGAACCGGCGACCGGGAATCGTGGTGGCCAATCTGGGCGATTCGGCCTTCGCTTGCGGGCCGGTCTGGGAGGGCATGACCTTCGCGGCCATGGACCAGTACCGCCGGTTGTGGGATCCGGCGCTGGGCGGCGGCCTGCCCATCCTGTTCCACGCCGTCAACAACCATTACGGCATGGGCGGGCAGCCCTGGGGAGAAACCATGGGCTGCCGCCAGATCGCGCGCATCGGCGCGGGCGTCAATCCCGAGCAGATGCACGCCGAGCGCGTCAACGGGATGGACCCGCTGGCGGTGCTGGACGCCTTCCGGCGCAAGAAACAAGTCTTGCTGGAGGGCCGCGGCCCGGTGCTGCTGGAGAGCGTGACCTACCGTTACAGCGGCCACTCGCCCTCGGACGCCTCCAGCTACCGATCCAAGGAGGAGATCGAAGCCTGGCGGGCGCTGGACCCCATCCCGGCCTTCGAGCGCAAGCTCGTGGAGGCCGGCTTGTTCTCGGCCGAGCGGCTGGCGGCCGAGCGCGCCGCCCGCGAAGCTGTGGTCTTCGAAATGTTCCGCCTGGCGGCGGATCCGGAAGTCTCCCCGCGCCTGCCGCCGGGCAGCGAGCTGATCGGCTCGCTGATGTTCTCCGGCCGGCGCGTCGAGCGCTTCGACGACCGCCCGCCCGAGTTGCTCCAGGATCCCTCCGACAACCCGCGCCTCCGGCAGATTCGCGCCAAGAGCCGCACCGGCCTGCGCGACGGCAAGCCGCTGCCCCGCATCGAGGTCTACAACCTGCGGGACGCCATCTTCGAGGCGCTCGTCCACCGATTCGCGGTGGATCCGACGCTGGTGGCCTTCGGGGAGGAGAATCGCGACTGGGGCGGCGCTTTCGGCGTCTATCGCGGCCTGACCGAGCTGCTGCCCTATCACCGGTTGTTCAACACGCCCATCGCCGAATCGGCCATCGTGGGCGCGGCCGTGGGCTACGCCCTGGAGGGCGGGCGCGCGGTGGTCGAGCTGATGTACGCCGATTTCATGGGGCGGGCGGGCGACGAGATCTTCAACCAGTTGGCCAAGTGGCAGGCCATGTCGGGCGGCCAACTGTGCATGCCTGTGGTGTTGCGTGTCGCGGTGGGAGCCAAGTACGGGGCCCAGCACTCGCAGGATTGGACGGCGCTGGTGTATCACATCCCGGGCTTGAAGGTGGTCTACCCGGTCACGCCCTACGACGCCAAGGGCATGATGAACGCGGCGCTGGCCGGCACGGATCCGGTGGTCTTTTTCGAGAGCCAGAAGCTGTACGATTACGGCGAGCTGTTCGCCGAGGGCGGCGTGCCCGAGGGCTATTACGAGATCGAGCTTTCCCAACCCTCGCTCAAGCGCCGCGGCCGGGACCTGACGATCCTCACCTTCGGGCCGCCTTTGTACAAAGCGGTGGAGGCGGCCGACGAGCTGGCGCGCCGCTGGGGTTTGGCCGCGGAGGTGATTGATCTGCGCACGGCCAATCCCCTGGATTACTCCCTGCCGGCCGAATCGGTGCGCAAGACGGGCAAGCTGCTGCTGGTCTCGGACGCGGTCGAGCGCGGCTGCCTGATGCAGACCGTGGCGGCCAACCTGACCCAGCTCTGCTTCGACTACCTGGATGCGCCGCCGGTGGTGGTGGGCGCGCGCAACTGGATCACGCCGGCGGCCGAGCTGGAGGAGCTTTTCTACCCGCAGGCGAGCTGGTTGCTGGACGCCATCCACGAGCGCATCCTGCCGCTCAAGGACTACCGCCCGACGACCAATCAAACCTTGGGCGAGCTGGCGCGGCGGCTGCGGGAGGGGGTTTAGGCGGCGGGTAAGGCGATTCCCCCGCGCCGGCGGCGCGAGGGACCCGACGGATCGCTCGGGGAGATCACGGCTGGTGCGTACCGGTACCTTGTGGCCGATTGACCGGCTCAACCGTGGGGTGTAAACTGAGAGAGGCGATACGGGCCTAAGAGGCCTGGATAGCGTTTTTGAGGAGCAACGGCCGCCGGCCTGGGAGGCGTACCGGAGCCCGGGCGGGCCGGCCGGTTTCCGGATCGGAGGCGAGATGTTGTCATCCCGGCCGGCGCAGGCCGTTTGTGCGCTTGCGCTGGCGACCCTGCCTGCCAACGCAACCGTTCAACTGGTTCGGGCTTACATGGCCAAGTCGGTGCCGTCGAACGCGTGCACGCCGACGCCGACCGCCGCCAGTTCGTTTCTGACTACGGATGCCGCCGCTTACCTTTGGTTCGAGATCCAGAACGGCGCCCGGGGCGACGTGGCCTCGAGCGAGTGGTGGACACCGCAAGGGCGCCTGCTGACGTCGCCCGGCGGGGCGTGGGAGCGGCTGGAGGATCCGGGCAATTACTGTTTCAGCGAGCGGCTGACTATCGCGGGCAACAGCCTGGCGGTGGAGGGTACCTGGACGGTCAAGGTTTTCTGGAACAACAGCCTGCTGGCCACAGTGAACTTCACGATCTCGGCGCCCTCGGCCGGGGGCGGCTCGGGAGGCGGCGGCTCGGGAGGAGGCGGCGCGGTGACGCCCGCCTACGGGATCAACCTGATCCGCAACGGCGACGCCGAGGAAGGCAACCCGACAGGCTGCATCGTGCAAGCCAGCGTCCCAGGCTGGACCCGAGGCGAAGGCTCGTTCACGACCTGTCGTTACGGGTCGCCGGATTACCCTTCGGCCGGCTCGCCGGGACCGGCCAATCGCGGCAACAACTTCTTCTGGGGCGGCACCGCCGGCAAGTCGGTGGCGACGCAAAGCATTGACGTCAGCTTCGCGGCCGCAGACATTGACCGGGGCGGGGTCTCCTACAATCTTTCCGGCTACCTGGGCGGCTACTATGACCAAGACGACAACGTCACCCTGCGGGCGATCTTTCGCAGTTCGCCTTTCGCCATAGCGGGGCAGGCCTCGATCGGGCCGGTGCTGGCCGCCGAGCGGCAGAGGACGACGGGGATGATCCTGAAATCCGCCACCGGCACGGTCCCCGCCGGCACGCGCGCCATCGAGATCCAGGTCGAGATGAACCGGACGCAGGGCACCTCCAACGACGGCTACGCGGACAACCTGTCGCTGGTGCTCAGTCTGGGCGGCGCCGGCGGAGGAGGCGGCGGAGGAGGCGGCGGCGGCTCGGCCGGCGGCTTGCAGATCAACATCAACCAGGTGATGGACGCCAACTGCCCCAACAACAAGCTGATCGTCTCGGTGACCGATTCCCAGGGCCAGCCCATCACCGGGCTGACCGGCTCGAACTTCACCCTGAAGGAAGGCGGGCAGACGCGCACCATCACGGTGGCCCCGGTCGGAACGGGGGGAACCAGCGGGGCGATTTCGCTCGTCCTGCTGATTGACATCAGTTCCTCGCTCAACTCGACCGACCTGGCCAACGAGAAGACGGCGGCCAAGCAACTGGTGGGCCAGCTCGCCGCCGGCGACTCGGTGGCGGTTTATGCCTTCGGTTCCGACGTTTACCTCAAGCAGAACTTCACCACCGACCGGGCGGCGGTCAACTCCGCCATTGACTCGCTGAGCATCTCGGGTTCGACGGCGCTGTACAAGGCGGTGAAAACCGGGGCGGAGGCCCTGGCCGGCCGTAGCGGGCGCAAGGCCATCGTGCTGATGACCGACGGCGAGGACACCGTCGGCGGCGTCACCATCGAGCAGGCGATCGCCGCCGCCAAGCAAGCCGGCGTGCCGGTGTTCACGGTGGGCTTCGGCAGCGGGATCAATCGGACCGTGCTCCAGCGCATCGCGCAGGAAACCGGCGGCTTCTTCAGTACGGGCGCCACCTCGGCGGATCTGCAACGGATCTTGCAGTCCATCGGACAAGCCATCACGAGCCAGTACGAGATTTCCTACACCTCGGGATCGCCCTCCTCCAGCAACACCGTTGAGATCACGGTCAGCTACGGCGGGCAGACCGCCACCGCCACCCGGACGGTCGGCCCGTGCAGCGCGGGAGGCGGAGGAGGAGGCGGCGGAGGCACAACCCCCGGCTGCGATTACTTCGTGCAACCGCTCACCCAAACCCTCGGGGGCGGCGGCGGGACGGGCCTGGTGCAGGTGTTCACGCGCACCGGCTGCACCTGGACGGCGGTGAGCAACGCCAGTTGGATCAGCATCATCGCCGGGTCCTCCGGCAACGGGCAGGGCGCGGTTTCCTACCGCGTGGATCCCAATCCCACCGCCGCCACACGCACCGGAACGCTGACCATCGCGGGGCAGACCCACACGGTGACTCAGCAACCGGGCGGGGCGGCCTGCGTCAGCCAAGTCTCGCCCTTGCAGGTGGCGGTTTCCGGCGCGGGCGGCACGATCGCCGTGGTCGTCCGGGCGAGCGCCGGCTGCCAGTGGACTGCGGCCTCCAACGTCTCCTGGATCAAGCTGGGCAGTTTCACCGGGACGGCTTCGGGCACGGCCACCTTCACCGTGGATCCCAATCCGGCTGCCACGCCGCGCAGCGGCAGCGTCTTGGTGGGCGGCCAGACGGTCAGCGTCAACCAGGCGGCCGGCGGAGGGACGGATGTGCCCGTGATCCACAACGGCGGCATCGTCAACGCGGCCAGCAACATCGGCGGGCGGATCGCACGCGGCTCGTTCTTCACCATCTACGGGGCCAACCTCAAGCCCGCGCCGCCCATGCAAGCCACCGCCTATCCGATCCCGGAGGAAATGGGAGGAGTGCGCGTGCGGGTGGCCCAGGGCGCGACGGTGAAGTGGGCCTACCTGCACTTCGTCTCGCCCACCCAGATCAACGGCATCCTGCCCTCCGACACGCCCCTGGGCGAGGTCGAGATCAGCGTCGTCACCAACGGCAAGACCAGCGCCTCCATGAAGACCCAGGTGGTGGACGTCAGCTTCGGTATTTTCAGCGCTTCCGGCGGCTTGGGCCCGGGCATCATCCAGAACTGGGTCTCGCCCAGCGAATCCCCGCTGAATTTGCGCTCGCTGCCGGCCGCCCCCAGCCAGATCGCGATCATCTGGGGCACCGGGCTGGGCCCGTTGAGTTCGCCGGACAATCAACCCCCCGCGGCCGGCGATCTGCCCACGGCCGTCACGGTGACGGTGGGAGGCAAGCGCGCCGACGTGCTTTACAAGGGGCGCGCTCCGGGCTTCGCCGGCGTGGATAACATCTACATTCGCGTGCCGTCCGACGCGCCCCAAGGTTGTACCGTTCCCGTGCAGGTGCACGCCGCCGGCCAGCCGGGCAACACCGTCCAGATGGCCGTCGGAGCGGGCGGCCAGCCTTGCCGGGACTCCAACCCCTTCGCCGACAGCGCGGTGAAGGGCGGCAAGAACGCCACCATCGCGCTCGTGCGGGCCAGTGCGCGCTTGCAACTGGACAGCGGCAAGCCGCCGCTCGATCTGCCCTTGCTGGACGTCGGCCTGGCGAGCTTCCACCAACGCCGTGCGGGAGGCGAATTGGCCTTCAGTCCCTTTACTAACCTGCCGCCTCTGGGCTCCTGCACGACGCAGAGCGTCGGGTTGGAACTGAGCCAACTGATGGGCGCGGGGTCCCTGAGCGCCTTGGATCCCAACATCGCGGGCGAACTGGATGCGGGCACACAGATCGCCGTCACCGGGCCCAGAGGCTCGGCTCAACTGGTGCGCTTTGACCAGCAAGCCGCCAAAGGACCTTACGTCGGCGTGCTCGGGGGCAGCTTGCCTGCCGACCTCGGCTTCACCTTCGGCAGCGGCAACTTGCCCGCCTCTTTCCTGGATGCGGGGACCTTCACCATCACCGGCTCGGGCGGCAAGGACGTCGGGCCCTTCACGGCCAACGTGACCTTGGGTCCGGGCGTTACCTGGACCAATCGCGATCAGCTCGCCGACATCAACCGCAACGCGGACCTCACCGTCACCTGGAGCGGCGGCGGGGCCGATCAGGTGGTCATCATCGGCGGAGGAACCAACGACGAGGCGGGCAAGAATTCCGGCGCCTTCTTGTGCCTGGCGCCGGCCTCCGACGGTCGCTTCACGGTGCCTGCTTCCGTGCTGGCCACCGTACCGCCGACGCCCTCGGCAGCCTCCGGTCTGGACGCCTCCAGCAGCCTGGCGGTCGGCAGCATGGTCTTTAGCAACGTGCCGAGCTTCAGCGCCCCGGGGCTGGATCGGGGCCACGTCCTTTACGGAACGGTGTCGGTCCGCTCGGTGAACTTCAAGTAGGCGGCCGGGTTGCGGCGGCGCGCCCCGGCCCCCTCGGCATGGGCGCCCTGCTCGGGGTCGGCCAGGGCAGCGCCCGCCCGCCCCGCAATGCTAGCATGGTCGCTCCAATGCCCTGCGTGAGGTCGTCATGAAGAATCCGCTGCGCACCGCTGTGTTGTTCGTCCTGGCCGTCCTGGCGGCGGCCCAGGTCCGCGATCCTCTTCCCGTGCCCGACCTGCCGGGTTACCGGACCCTCAAGTGCGACTTCCACATGCACACCGTCTTTTCCGACGGCGAAGTCTGGCCCACCGTGCGGGTCAGTGAAGCTTGGCGCGAAGGACTCGACGCCATCGCGCTGACCGACCACATTGACTATCAGCCGCACAAGGAGGACGTCCGCAGCGATCCGGCGCGCCCGCACGCGCTGGCCCGCGCCCTGGCCGAGCAGCTCGGCATCCTGCTGGTGCCCGCCCTGGAAATCGCCCAAGGCGATATTCACTTCAACATCCTCTTCATCACCGATTTCAACGCCTACCGGGGGCTGGACCAGCGCGCCGCCCTGCGCGTGGCGCGCCAGCAAAACGCTTTCGCCTTCTGGAATCATCCGGGCTGGCGCCGCCCCAAGGCCGAATGGCTGCCGCTGGTGGACGGCTACTACCAGGAGAAGCTCTTCCAGGGGATGGAGCTGGTCAACGGCAGGACGTTCTATCCCGAAGCCTATCCCTGGGTGGAGGAGAAGAAGCTCACCATCCTGGCCAACACTGACGTGCATGGGCTGACGGCGATCGAGTATCCCAACCGGACGCGCACCATCACCCTGGCCTTTGCCGCCGGCCGCGATCTGGCCGGCTTGCACGAGGCCCTCCGCGCCCGGCGCACCGCCGCCTGGCAGGAGAACGACGTCTGGGGCGCCGAAGCCCACCTGGCCGGCCTGTGGCAGGGCGCGGTGAAGCCGGAGAACCCCGAGCTGCGCGGCCGCCCGGGCGCCACCATCGCCCTCCGATTGCGCAACCACTCGGCCCTCCCCTTCCGCCTTCAGGTGCGCCAGGCGCCGGCCTGGCTGCGGGCGGTCCGCGGGGTCGAGTTGCGCGCCCAGAGCGTGGCCGGCCTGCCCCTGTCCATCGCCAAGGACGCCCCGGCCGGCGGCCATGACGTGGAGCTCGCGGTGGAAGTCTCCAATTTCCACGTCGGGCCGGGTCGTCAGTTGACTGTCCGGCTGCCGGTTCGCCTTACCGTGGCGCCGTAGGGGGAGGAGCGGTCCCGGCGCCCAGCGCCCGGCCGAGAGCCTTCAACTGCTCCAGGAACGCCGGCGGAATCCGCCCGTCGAGCCGGACCGGCACGTCCCAGGTGATCACGCCGCCCGCCTCGCGAATCTTGCGGCTGAACTCGATCACCTGCTCGGTGGCGAAGCGCGGATCGCCCGAGCCCCAGCTCTGGCCGAGAAAACTCAGCACGTGGATTTGAGCGCCGTCCACCCGGCCGTCCGCGGCGCGCCGGATAATGATCCGATCGGGCTGGTCAATCTCGCCCGCCGTGTAATCCTCTTCCGGCGCGACCGAGAGCAGGCGGTAGACCACGCCCGGATTGAAGGCCAGCACGCGCTGGGGGTTGCCCGCTCGCGCGGCGGCCGCGAAGCTGGTGAAATTGGGCGGTTCGGCAAAGCGATACATGGCGTTGGGGAAGTAGCAGCCGTCGAACCACCAGCCGGCCACCTTCCCGCCCCAGCGTTCGCCCCACTCGCGAAGGACCTGCTCCCACTTGTGTTGGAACTCGCGATTGCGGTAGGGCCCGTTGCGCCAACCCAGAGCCGTTCGGGCCGCCTCGTCGCCGGCCGGAGCGCCCGAGGGCAGGTAGGCCAGCAGCTTGATTCCCCGCCGGTTCAACGCCTCGGCCAGATCGGCCGGCAGATCCCGGCGCGAGCACTTGCTGGGCGCGATGCCCGTCAGGCGGTCATAGGCGGCGTTAGGCGCCAGATAGTAACCCGAGTTCTGGCCGACGCTGATCAGGAAATAGCCCGCCCCGGCCGCGGCGAGCTGGTCGGCCACGCCCTCCACGTCGAAGCCGTCCACCAGCCGGTTCCATTCGGCGACGCTCATGGTGAGCTTGTGGGAACGGGCGATCCAATCCGCCAGATAGTGGGCCATCACGCCCCAGCCGGGTTCCCGCATCCAATCCGCCCGGTGTTGGGCGGGCGCCGAGGCGACCCAACAGGCCAGCAGGGACCAACCCAGGGCTCTCATCCTCTCACCTCCGGTGGTAGGGGGGGTCGTTGCGACATGGCCTTCGCGCGCGGCCCGGAAGCGCCCCGGAGAGAGCGGGCGGTCAAGCTTCCGCTTTGCCGCCCGCCGTCTTGATCTTGCGCCGCAGGGCCTCCATCAGGCGCGAATGCACTTCGGCCGGCAGCGGATATAGATCCGTGCCCTTGAAGATGCGCAAGGTCTTCTTGGTGGTGTCGCAGATCACCCAGCAGTTGGGGCACTCGGCCAGATGGGCCTCGATTTCCCGGCGCAGGCCGGGCGCCGCCTCCTCGTCCAGGTAATCGTTCAACTCCTCCAAAAAGTCCTTACAAGTAAGCAAAGACATCGTCCCCCTTCCGCTTGAAGTAGCGCGTCAGTTTCTCGCGCAACCGCAGCCGGGCCCGCAGCAAGCGGCTCTTGACGGCGGGCACCGAGAGGTTCAGGATCTGGGCGGTCTCCTCCGTGGAGAGCTCCTCGATGTCGCGCAGGGCGAACACGGTGCGAAAGACGGGCGGCAGGCTGTCAATCGCCGAGGCCAGAATGCTGCGCAACTCCTCTTGGGAATAGAGCTGCTCGGGATCCCCCGCCCAGACGGCGATTTCCCGGACCATGGTTTCCTCGCCCGTGTCGAAGGTCTCGTCCAGGGAAACCGAGCGGTCGCTCTTGCGCTTGCGCAGCTTCATGAGCGCCTGGTTGACCGCGATGCGCACCAGCCAGGTGTAAAACTTGGAGTCGCCGCGGAACTCGTCCAGGTGTTCGTAGGCTTTCAGGAAGGTCTCCTGGAGAACGTCCTCGGCGTCCTCCTCATTCTGTGTGATGTGGCGGGCCAGCCGGAAGATGCTGCGTTCATGCCGGCTCACCAGCTCGGCGAAGGCTTCCGGATCGCCGGCCTGGGCCTTGCCCACGAGGGCGAGGTCGTCGGCGCCGTTGCTAGGGGCGGCTTGCGGGTTCATGCATCGCGCGGCGGTGCGCCGTCATCTTCACTATAGCAACCGGCCTCGGAGGGCGACGGCCCGCGGCGGAGAGCGAAGGGTGTGTCCCGCTGTGTTACCCTGGAGGATCATCCGCCCATGGAGCAGATCTCCGTCACGCTGCCCGACGGCAGTAGTATCCGGGTTCCCAAGGGGAGCCGACCGATTGACGTCGCCCGTTCGCTCAGCCGGCGACTGGCCGAAGAGGCGGTGGCCGCTCGGGTCAACGGCGAGCTGATAGATCTGACGCAGCCGCTGGAGGCCGACGTCGAACTGCAAATCCCGACGCCCCAAGATCCGGAAGCGCTGGAAGTCTACCGCCACTCGGCCGCCCACCTGCTGGCGGCCGCGGTGCTGGAGCTGTACCCGGAGACCAAGCTGGGCATCGGTCCGGCCACCGAAACCGGGTTCTTTTACGATTTCCAGCGGGCCGAACCCTTCACCCCCGAGGACCTCGAGAAGATCGAGGCCAAGATGCGCGAGCTCCAGCAGCGCGACCTGCCCTACCAGCGCCGCCTGGTCCCCAAAGAGGAGGGCCTGGCCCGCTACGCCGCCCTGGGCGAAGACATGAAGTGCGAGCTGATCCGGGAAAAGGCAGGCGAGGTTTTCAGCGAGTACACGCTCGGCCCGCGATTCGTGGACTTCTGCCGCGGACCGCACGTCCCCTCGACCTCCCGGATCAAGGCGTTCAAGTTACTCTCCGTGGCGGGCGCTTACTGGAAGGGCGACGAGCGTAACCAGCAGTTACAGCGCATTTACGGCACGGCTTTCTTCACCCAGAAGGAACTGGATCAGTATCTCAAGCAGCTCGAAGAGGCGCGCAAACGCGACCACCGCCGGCTGGGCCAGGAGCTGGATTTGTTCAGCATTCAGGAACTGGCCGGCCCGGGGCTGATTTTCTTCCATCCCAAGGGCGCGGTGGTCCGGCGCATCCTGGAGGACTGGATGCGCGACCAGTACGCCGCCCGGGGTTACTCGCTGGTGTATACGCCCCACGTGGCCCGGGCCGATCTGTGGAAGACCTCGGGGCACTACGATTTTTACGCCCAGAACATGTTCCGGCGCATGGAGCTGGATGACGCCGAATACCAGCTCAAGCCCATGAACTGCCCCTTCCACATCCTGATTTACAAGGACAAGCTGCGCAGCTACCGCGATCTTCCCATGCGCCTGGCCGAACTGGGCACCGTCTACCGCTACGAGCGTTCCGGCGTCATGCACGGCCTGCTGCGCGTGCGCGGCTTCACCCAGGACGACGCCCACATCTTCTGCACTCCCGAGCAGATCGAGGACGAGATCGCCGCCTGCCTGGATTTCGCCCTCGACGTGCTGCGCACCTTCGGCTTCGACCGCTACGAGGCCGATCTTTCCACTTGGGACGGCGGCGCCAGCGGCCGGTACGACGGCGCGGCCGAGCAGTGGGAGCTGGCCGAATCGGCTCTCAAGAAGGCTTCCGAACGCCTCGATCTGAAAGTCAAGCTGGTTCCCGACGAAGCCGCCTTTTACGGGCCGAAGATTGACGTCAAACTGGTGGACGCCATCGGCCGGCTCTGGCAGCTCTCCACCATCCAGTTCGATTTCACCTTGCCGCGCCGCTTTCAGCTCGCTTACGTGGGCGAGGACGGCAAGCCCCACCAGCCGCTGATGGTGCACCGCGCCCTGTTCGGCTCGCTCGAGCGGTTTTTCGGCATCCTGATCGAGCATTACGCCGGCGCCTTTCCCTTCTGGCTGGCGCCCCTCCAGGCGGTCGTGCTGCCCATCACCGACCGGCAGATTCCCTATGCCCGCCAGGCGGCCGAGCGGCTCAAGCAGGCCGGCCTGCGCGTCGCCGTAGACGAGCGCAACGAGAAGGTCAACCTGAAAATCCGCGAGGCTCAGCTTCAGCAGGTTCCCTACATGCTGGTGGTGGGCGAGCGGGAGGCGGCCGCCGGAACCCTGGCCGTACGCCACCGCCGGCGCGGCGATCAGGGGAGGCGCTCGATCGAGGAATTCCTCAGCGAAGCCCGGCGGCTCATCGAGAGCAAGTCTACCGCCGAGTGAGGCCCATGCTGGCGGCGGCCGCCATCGCCCTGACGGCGGGGGGGATCGCTTGGTGCCTGCTGGCCGCGCTCGCCGCCCGCTCCTACCTGCGCCAGCCCCGGCCGCTTTCCGGGCCCTGCCCGGGCATCAGCGTTCTGCGCCCTTTGGCCGGCGCCGACGAAGGCCTGGAGGAGAACCTGCGCAGTTACTTCCGACAGGACTACCCGAGCTTCGAGATCCTGGCCGCCGTGCGCACGCCGGGCGACCCCGCCCGGGCGGCCTTCGAAAAGCTCAGCGCCCAATTCCCCGCCGTGCCCGCGCGCCTGATCGTCACCGGCGAGCCGCCCTATCCCAACGCCAAGGTCTTCAGTCTGGCCAAGATGCTGGCCGCCGCTCGCTACGAGCTCATCGTCATGGCGGACAGCGATACCCGGGCCCCGGCGGGATTTCTGCGCGCGCTGGCGGCCGAGTTCCAGGATCCGGAACTGGGACTGGCCACCTGCCCTTACCGCGCCGTGCCCGGGCCCGGTCTCTGGTCGCGCCTGGAAGCCTTGGGCATGAATACCGATTTTCTAGCCGGGCTGCTGGCCGCGCGCCTGATCGAGGGGGTCAAGTTCGCCGTGGGCCCAACGATCGCCGCCCGGCGCGCGGTCCTCGAGCAGATCGGGCTGGAGCGGCTCAGGGACTATCTGGCCGAGGACTTCCTGCTGGGCAAGCTGGCGGCCGAGGCGGGCTGGAAGGTGATTCTCTCCCGCAGCCTGATCGAGCATCACATCGGCAGCCAGCCGCTCAGGGCTAACTTCCGGCACCGCCTGCGCTGGGTGCGCTCGACGCGCCGTTCGCGGCCCTGGGGCTATCTGGGCCAGGCGTTCACTTACCCGGCGCCTTGGGCCCTGCTGCTGCTGGCGCTGGCTCCCTCCTGGTGGCCGCTGGCGCTGGCGGCGCTGGGGGCGCGGGCGGCGGCCGCCTGGGCCACAGCCGGAGCCGTGTTGCGGGATCCGCTGGCCGCGCGCTTCTGGCCTCTGATCCCGCTCGAAGACTTACTCGGTTTCGCCTTCTGGTGGGCGGGATTTTTCGGGCGCACGATCGCCTGGCGCGGGCGGCGCTATCGGCTGGCGCGCGACGGCCGCTTCGAATTGCTGGACTAAGGTTGCTTCAATGCACCGCCGGCCCGCCCCGCGGGACGACTTTCTTCATCAGCACAGGCGCCGGCAGGCAGAGCAGGATGGCGACCGCCAGCCAGCGGTAAGTGTGCACGAACGAAAGCAGAGCGGCCTGCTGCAAGAGGATGCCGTACAGGGCGCCGTGGGCTCCCCAAGGCGCCTGCGGGCCGCCGATCAAGGGCGCAAGGCCGGCCTGGAGCCGGGCCATATACTGCTGGTAGGCCGGGTCGTAAGGGGTCAGATGCGCCGCCATGAGCGCCTGGTTGCGCTGTGCGCTGCGGATCACATAGGTGGTCCAGGCCGAAATGCCGATGCTGCCGCCCACGTTGCGCACCAGGTTGAACAGCGAGGTGGCGTTGCCCATCTGCTCGTTGCGCAGCCGGCCCACCGCCAGGGTGGTCAGGGGAACGAAGATGAACCCCATGCTCAGGCCCTGCACGATGTTGGCCCAGACCAACGTCCCCATGGTCGTCTCCAGGCTCAGGTTGCCCAGCATGTAATTGCTCAGCGCGAAGACGAAAAGGCCGCCGAAAATCAGCCGGCGGCCGTCGCCGCGGCTCAGCAGCAATCCCGCCACCGGGAGGCCGACGAAGGACCCCAGGCCGCGGGGCGCGATCGCCCAGCCGCTCAGCTCGGCCGTGTAGCCGAGCAAAGCCTGGAGAAACTGGGGCAGCAAGCTCACCGAGGCGTACATGACCCCGCTGAACACGAATATGGTGGCCGCCGCCACCGAAAAGTTGCGGTCCCGAAAGACGCGCAAGTCCACCACCGGCTGGGGCGTGCGCAGCTCGCGCACCAGGAAAGCGATCAGGAATGCGATGGTGAGGAAGGTCAGCCGGGTGATCAGCTTGCTGGAGAACCAGTCCTCGTCCTGCCCTTTGTCCAGCACCACCTGCAACGCGCCCACCCAGATGATCAGGAACGCCAGCCCCATGCCGTCCAGCGCCCCCGCCTTGCGCTGGGAGATCCAGGGCGGATCTTCCAGGTAGCGGGCCATCAAAGCCAAGGCCAGCAGGCCGGTGGGCGCGTTGACGTAGAAAGCCCAGCGCCAGGAGTAATTGTCCGTCAGCCAGCCGCCGAAGGTGGGGCCGATGATGGGCGCCAGCACCACCACCAGGGCGAACAACGCCATGGACATGCCGCGCTTCTCGGGCGGAAAACTCTCGAGCAGTACCGCCTGCGCCAGCGGCACCATCGCACCGCCGCCCGCGCCCTGAAAGATGCGGGCCAGCACCAACACGGTCAGGTTGGGCGCCAGCCCGCAGGCCATCGAGCTGAACACGAAGATGGCGGTGCAGAGCATGATCAGCCGCTTGCGCCCGAAGCGCAGCGCCAGCCAGCCGCTGATCGGCACCACCACCCCGTTGGCCACCAGATAACTGGTGAGCGTCCAGGTGGCTTCGGAATTGGTGGCCGCCATGCTGCCCGCGATGTGAGGCAAGGCGACCATCACGATGGTGGTGTCCAGCACCTCCATGAAGGTGGCCAGCACGACCGAGGCCGCCACCAGCCAGGGGCTGACCCGCGGCCGCCACGCCCGCTCGGAGGGCGCGCCGGCCGGTAAAGAGCCGGGCCGGCTCATCGCACCCTCACCGCGGGCACGACCGACATGCCGGGGCCGATCTTGTACTCCCGCGGCAGCGGCTGGGCGAAGACGATCTTCACCGGCACCCGCTGCACGACCTTGACGTAGTTGCCCGTGGCGTTCTCCGGCGGCAGCAGGCTGAAGCGGGCTCCCGCCCCGGTCTGGATGCTGTCTACGCGCCCGCGCAGTTTCAACTGCGGGTAGGCGTCAATCCTGAGCGAGACCGGCTGGCCCGGGCGCATGTACTTGAGTTGCGTCTCCTTGAAATTCGCCACCACCCACAAGCGATCCGAGACCAGGGCCATCAAGGCCTGGCCCGGCTGGACGATGTTTCCCGGCTCGACCGATTTCTTGGTCACGTAGCCGGACTCCGGGGCCCGGATCTTGGTGTAGGAAAGATTCAGCTCGGCTTGGCGCACGGCCGCCTTTTGCAGTTCCACCGCGGCGGCCGAAGAGGCCACGTCGCTGCGGCGCAGGCGCACTTGATCGGGGCCGGCCTGCGCCTCTTTCAGTCGGCCCTCGGCTTGCTGGACGGCGCTTTCGGCCTGCCGCAGGGCGGCCACCGTGGACTCGCGGAGCGCCTGGGCCCGAGCCAGATCCGCTCCCGCAGCCGCCACGAGTTGGCCGGCCGCCTCCAGATTGGCCGCGGTGGCTCGCGCCTCGGTTTCGGCCCGGTCGAGCTGCTGCCGGGAGACCTCGTCCTTCTCGTACAACGTGCGGTATCGAGCGGCGTCCGCGGCCGCCCGGTTGGCTTCCGCCTCGGCCGCCGCGCGCCGGGCCTGGGCTTGCTGGAGGTTGGCTTGAGCGGCCCGCACGCCCGCTTCCGCTTCTCCCAGACGGGCGCGCAGCACCTCGACCTGGGCCCGCGCCGCCTGAAGGCCGGCCCGCGCCTGGATCAGCGCGGCGTCGGTTACGGTAGTAGCCACCGCCAGCCCGGCGCCCGCTCCGCCGGCACGCGCCAACATGTCCTCCAGCCGGGCCCTGGCTTCCGCCAGGCGCGCTTCGTAGTCGCTGGGATCCAGCTCCACGAGCAAGTCGCCCGCGTTGACGTGCTGGTTGTCCTGGACGCAGACGCGCAGCACCTGCCCAAAGACGCGCGGGCTGATCTGCACGACGGCGCCCTCGATAAAGGCGTTGTCGGTGGTCTCGTAGGTTCGGGCGTGCCAGTAACGCCAGGCCCCCAGGGCCAGCCCGGCCGCCACGAGAACCAACAACAGGGCCCGCGTGCGTCGGTTGCGCAAGGCGCCGGGCGCCGTCGGCCTTTCCCTGGGGGGAGCCTGTTCGGCCGCGATCTGTGTGCTCATGGGATTGTCTGTCATGTTCGTTCCGATGGTTGACCTTGCGTCGGGCTCAGAGCTTGAAATCCTCGGCGTGTCCCAGGGCGACGGCCAGATTCAGCCGCGCCATATGGAACAGAGCCAGGCCGGCGACCCAGCCCTGGCGCGCGTTCTCCAGAGCGGTCTGCGCGTTGACCACCTCGATGTTATCGGCCAGGCCGTTGCGGAAGCGATCCTGGGCCAGCTCCAGCTCGCGCTCGGCCAGGCGCAGGGCGCTTTCGGCCGCCCGAACCTGCTCGGCGCGCGTGCGCCACTGATCCAGGGCTTCGCGCACTTGCTTTTCCACCTCGGCCCTCAGATCGGCGAGCTGCATGTCGGCCTGGCGGCGCCGGCTGGCGGCCATCTGGATTTCCGAACGGGTGCGCCCGCCGTTGAACAAGGGCACGTCAATGCGCAGGCCGACGCTGCGCGTGGGCAAGTTCAGTTCGTTGGGCCTCAGGCCGCTGCTGCCGTAATCGCCGAAGAAACTGACCGACGGCAGCCAGCCGGCCAGGGCCGCTGCCCGCTCGGCTTCCGCCGCCCGCAACTGCTCGCCGGCCGCCTTCAGGTCGGCGCGGTCCGCCAGCGCCTGCTCGACGGCCTTCTCGGGTTCGGGGGGCGGCTCGGCAGGGAAACGCAACGTGTCGGCCAGCCGGAGCCGGGCGGACAAGGGAGCGCCGGTCACCCGCAGCAGGTTCAAGCGCGCGCTGTCCAGATGGGTGCGGGCCTGGGCCAGCGCCACGCGCTGGCCGGCCAGGCGGGTCTCAGCGCGGGCCACGTCAATGCCGGTGGCCACTCCGGCCTCCCGGCGGCTGCGCGCCAGATCGAGCAGCCGTTCGGCAAGCTGCACGTTGGCCTCGGCGGCGGCCACCGCCTGCTCGGCCTCCAGCGCCGCCAGGTAGGACAGCGCGGCGGCCGCGGTCACCTGCTGGGCCGCCTGTCGCTCCGCGTAGCCGGCCAGGGCCGCGCCGTGCCGCGCCGCTTGAAAGCGGCGCAGCGACGCCAGATTGAAAATGCTCTGGTAGAGTTGCAAACGCGCATCGAAACGGTTGAACGGACCCACGAACATCGGGATGGGGATGCCCGGCAGATTCCTGGGCGAGAAGCCCATGGCGGCCAGGTTGACCGTCAGATCCATCTGGTAGCCCGCGCCCGAGAGATTCGGGAGCAGGGCCGAGAGCGCCATACCCTTGGCGCCCTGAGCTTCCGTCACGCGTTCCTTGGCCAGGCGGGCCTGCAAATGATTGCGCAAAGCCATCTCGACCGCCTGCGCCAGCGTCAGGCTCAGCTCCTGCCCGCCGGGGGCGGCTTCCGCCGCCGGCGCCCGGGGACCGCCGAGCAACACCAACAAACAGGTCGCCTTGCTCAACCAACCGCTGCTTCGATTTGCCAACCGCAATTTTCCGCCCATTCCAGCTCCGCAACTGCCGATTGATCCCCCGACTCAGGCGGGAGCAATCGAGTTTCCAAATCGCCTAGCGATACTCGCGGCGGATCCCCAGTTTCTTCATCCGCGATTGCAACGTGGTTCTTTTCATTCCCAGCAGGGCCGCCGCCCCGTGCGCTCCGCCCACCACTCCCTTGGTCTGTTTCAGGGCCCGCAGGATGCGCTGCCGTTCAGCCGCCTCCTCCCAGTGCCGGAGCGAAGGGCGGCCGGCCGGCGGCCCCCCCTCGGGCAGGGCCACTTGCAGTACGGGCCCCGGGCTCAGGATCACCGAACGCTCGATCAGGTTTTGCAGCTCGCGGATGTTGCCCGGCCAATCGTAACGGGCCAGCGCCTCCAAGCTGCGTGCCGGAATCGAATCAATCGTGCGCCCGGCGCGCTGGGCGTACTTTTGGGTGAAATAACGCACCAGCAGGGGAATGTCCTCCCGGCGCTCGCGCAGCGGCGGCGTTTGGATGGGGAACACGTTCAGCCGGTAGTAGAGATCGCTGCGAAACTTGCCCTCCTCGAGCATGGCTTTCAGATCGCGGTTGGTCGCGGCGATCAGGCGCACGTTGACGCGCAGGGTGCGGTTGCCGCCCAGGCGCTCGAATTCCTGTTCCTGGATGGCTCGCAGGAGCTTGGGCTGCAATTCCAAGGGGATTTCCCCGATTTCGTCCAAGAACAGCGTGCCCTGGTCGGCCAGCTCGAAGCGCCCGATCTTGCGGGCCAGCGCCCCCGTGAAGGCGCCCTTCTCATGGCCGAACAACTCGCTTTCCAGCAGGGTGGAAGGGATGGCCGCGCAGTTGACCTTCACGAAGCTGCGCTGGCGGCGCGGGCTGGCCTCGTGGATGGCCCGGGCCACCAGCTCTTTGCCCGTCCCGGTTTCGCCCTGAATCAGGACCGTGGCGTCGGTGGGCGCCACGATCTGTATGGACTTGAGCAGCGCCTGGAAGGCCGGGCCTTGCCCCACCATGTTGCCCAGGTTCTGCTCGAAGCGGATTTCATCCTCCAGATACAGCTTCTCCAGAGCGAGTTTCTCTTTGATCTCCGCCAGCTCCCGGAAGGCCAGGGAGTTCTCCAGCGCGATGGCGATCTGCCGCGCCGCTTGCACGGCGAATTCGAGCTGCTCGGGGGTGAACTCGTCCCGGCTGCGGCGGCCGAGCTCCAGGGTGCCGAGCGGGCCGTTGGCCGTAACCAGCGGAATCGAGCAGATGGCTTCCACCCCTCGCGCCTGCAACGTCCGGCGGACCGCCGGGGGGTAGACGTCAAACTGGGCGCGGGTCGTCACCAGGGGCCGGCCGGCGGCCAGGGCCCTGCCCGAGGGCAGCTCTGCGGCCGGGGTGGGCTCGGGGTCCACTTCCGGCCAGATGTTGTCGGCCACGTGCAAGGCGTGCAGGTGCAAGGCGCCGGTGGCCTTGTCCAGCAAGGTGATGGCCGCCCCGTCGTGCGGCAGGACCTTGCCCAGCACGGCGGAGATCGCCGCCAGCAATTCCTCCCAAGAAAGCTTCGAGACCAGCGTGTTAGTGAGCTCGAAAAGCGCCTCCAGGCGGTCGCGCTCGCGGATGAGCGCCTGCCGGGCCAGATGGGCCTCGACCGCCACCGCGAACTCGGAGGCGGCTCGCTGGAGGAAGTCGGTCTCGCCGGCCAGGCCGCCGGCCCCGTTGACCGAGCCCAGCGCGAGGATGCCCAAGCGGCGGTTGCCGCTGGTCAGCGGAACGATGGTGACCGAGCGCACCCCTTTGGCGGCCAGAAAGGCCATGAATTCCGGCCAGCGGGTTTCCTGCGCCAGCTCGGGGATGCGCAGCGGCTGCTGGTTCTGCCAGACCCAGCCGGCCGGGTTGTCTTCCAAGGGCAGCCAGCGGTCGAATCCGGCGGGAACGGGCAGGTGGGTAGCCAGGCCGTAGAGCCTCAGGGCGCTGCGGGCGGGGTCGTGGAGGGCGACCCCCAGGAAGTCGAAGTCGAAGACGGTGCGCAAGGCGCGAGCCAGGCCCTGGCAGAGGCTGTCTGGGTCGTGGTGGCCGGCGATGGCGTGGGAGAGTTCCAGCAAGGCGGAGTAGAGCTGGGCTTCGCGGGAGGGCATCCGATTGGATGGTAGCAAGCCGGGAGGGGTTTCGTCATCTGCCATCGGCGTTTGCCGAAGCTCGGCGCCGCCCCTCACTCCTCGAACGCCCCCGTGGTCCCTTGAAAACCACGCCCCGCCTGCTTGAGCACCCACTTCAGCGCTCGCCCCGGCTGGTAGCAGAACGCCAGGTTGTGATTCAGGGTCGAAAAGCAGTGCGGCTGGCAGGCTCGCTTCATCTCGGCCAGTTGCCCCGGCGCCAGGCGCGGCGCCTCCACCCTCCCCCAGTCGTAGGTCGCCGAATACAGCGGAAAGCACGGCGCCAGGGTACCGTCGGTGCGGATCACGATCGAGTTCTGGCCCGCCCGGCAATCCCACCGCTGGAGCCGGCCGCGCAAGAACTGCTTCATTTGGCTCAGCCGCGGAATCGAGTTCACCATCTTGTAGCCCTCGCGCTGCCGGGCGATCAGCCAGTCAATCAAGGCGTCCACCTGCGGCCAGTCCTCGGGCGTGATGAAGGTGTTGTTGCCCTCGTTGTGCCGGAAGTGCGGCTGGTCGGTCATGGGCGATTCGTTGATGTGGTAGTCGGTGGCGATCCCCTGGTCGTGGGCGATTTCGGTGAGCTGCCGTACGTCCTCCAGGTTGATGCGGGTGATGTTGATGTTGAGGAACACGCTGTAGTGGTAGATGTATTGCTTTTTGACGAGGTAATCGAAATAAGGGCGGATGGGTTCCAGAGCTTTGGGCAGTTCGGGCCGGTCCCGCACGCTATCCAGGGCCAGGTTGAAGGTGGCCGCGCCCGCGTCCGCCAGCCGGTCCACGATCTCGGGGCGCATGAGGCGGCCGTTGGTGGGCACGTAAACCCAGAAGCCCTTCTTGGCTGCGTAGTAGACCACTTTGTGGACGAACCGGGGCCGCAGCAGCACCTCGCCGCCCATCAGCGCCAGGACCCGGCAGCCCGCGCCGTGCAGCCAGTCAATGGCCCGGCGGGCGGTGTCCTCGCTCATGCCCGGGACCCGATTGTCGAAGGCCCAGCAGTAGTGGCAATCCAGGTTGCACTTATATTCGGTGAACAGGTAGGCGATGATGGGGTGGAAGTCTCCCGGCAGCACGATCGACCGCAGGTACGGGTAAAGCCAGCCTCGCAGAGCGCGCCGAACGGCGAAGGCGGGATAACGGCTGCGATAAGGCCGGCCGGGCCGGGGGAGGTAGCGGGGATCGGGCTCGACCTCCCCCAGCTTCTCTGGGTGCTGGGGGAACACCGGCTCGGGCAGGGTCAAGGGCTCCCCCAGCGGGCTGAGAGGGCGGGGCGGGGGACCTCCGGTCAGCAGCTCGTGCGTGGCAACGTCAATGCGAAATCGCGCGGTCTGCATGACGCACTCTCCTATGTCCCCGGCCGCCCTCGCACGTCGCCTGCCAGATCGTGCCTGCGCCTCGGAACCTGGCGTGCTAAGACGGCCGCAGGAGACGCCGCCATGTTCCGGCTGAAGGAATCTCGCGGCCCCACGCGCACCCTGATCCGGATTGACGGCCGGCTGGCGGGCGACTACGTTCGCCTGGCCGAAGAACATTGCCTGCGAGCTCTGGAGGCGGGTCGGCGGGTGGAGGTGTTTCTGCGCGAGTTGACCGCTCTGGACGCGGCAGGGCGCGACCTGCTGCTCGGCCTGGCTCGCCGCGGGGTGCGCCTGCGGGCCTGGGGACCCTACTTCTCCCACTTGCTGAAGCTGATCCGGCGGCGGGCGGGCGCCGCCGCCTGCCCTCCGCTTTCCGACGGCCGCTAATCGCCGCCGGGCATCACCCTCAAAACGGCCTTCGCCTCCACTCGCTCGAAGGGGAAAGGCAGACCTCGTCCTGCGTAGTACGCCGGCCACTGATCCTTGAAATGCCGCGAGAGCGGATGGCCCGAGACGCCGGTAACCAAACTCAGCAAAGACCGGTCCCAGTCCGACAGGTCCGCCACCATGCGCAGCGAAGGCCCGATCCGCGAGGTGGTTTGCTTGACCGTGGTCGCGGCCCCGCTCAAGGCGACGGGCCCGATGCGGAAGTAGGCGCCGATGAGCGGCAGCCGGTTGAGCACCGGGTGAGAAAGCAGCAGCCCGTTATACCGGCCCCAGCGCCAGCGGGCCGGGTCCCGGCCTTGAATGCGCCGACCTTCTTCGAGCGCGCCGGCCAGGGCTTCCAGCAAGGGTGCGTCGAAATCCGCGAACCAGTCGGGCGGCCGCTCCCTGAGCAATTTCTCCAGAACCGCCGGGGCCATTTCGAAGCGGTAGGCCAGACCCTTGCCGGGCGAAGCCCGCTCGACGATGGCCTTTCGGAAATGCTGTTCGAGCAACACCGCCAGCAGGGGGGCCGGCTGGTCTTTGTCCATCTGCCCGTGCCAGCGGCGCAGCAGTTCGACCGCCTGCGCCAAGGCCGGGTTGCGCGGCCGACTGCGTTCATATGCCTCTACCGCCTGGCGCGCCAGCCGGTGGTGGAAGGCCGAGTACACGTCCTTCTGTACGGCCGGCATTTCCTCGGCTTTCCAGGCCCCGCGGGCCCTCAGCAAGGCGCGGATCTGGGCGGCGCGATAGGGCGAGGCGAAGTTGCCGCTCACGCGATAGCGGTAGCCCGGAGGGAAAGGGTTCTGGTTGGCGCTGACGATCAGGCCGGAGGGCGGGTCCAGCCACGAGGGCAGCTCCCCGAAGGGTATGTAGCCCTGCCATTCCTGGGCGCCCGAGGCTCCGTCGGCGGGCAGATCGCCCGCGTGAGCGGTGCGGATGGGCAGGCGTCCGGCGGCCTGGTAGCCGATGTGGCCGTCGCGGTCGGCGTAGACGAAGTTCTGCGGCGGGCTGGAGTAGCGGGCCAGCGCGGCGCGGAACTCGCTCCAGTCGCGCGCCCGGTTCAGATCGAGGAACGGGAAGCTGAAGCCGGCGGCGTCGGCCGCGGTCCAGCGCAGGGCGTAGTGCCGTCCGCCCTCGCGAGCCACGACCGGGCCGTGGCGCGTCACCCAGAGGGCGAGCCGGGCGGGAGGATTTCCCCGGACCGGGACGGTCTCGTTCTCCAGCCGGGCTTGTTCGAACCCGCCGCCGAAGCGGTAGCGACCGCTGTCGGGATCCAACTGCTCGGCGTAGAGGTCCTGGACGTCGAATTGGAGGTTGGTCATCGTCCAGGCGATGCGGTCGTTGTGTCCGATGATGACGCCGGGCACCCCGGGCAAGGCCGCTCCGGCCACGTTCAGCCCGGCGGCGCGCAAATGCACCGGATGCCAGATCGAGGGCAGCGAGTATTCCAGGTGAGGATCGCCCGCCAGCAGCGGTTTGCCGGAAGCGGTGCGAGATCCCGCCAGCGCCCAGGCGTTCGAACCTGGGGCAGGCTCGAAGCCGCTCGCCACCGGATAGAGCGTCTCGACTTTGGCCCTCTCTCCGCCCTCCAGCAGCCGGAGCTTCTGGAGCTCGAGTTCCCAGGTGCTGGTGAGAACCCGGAACATGTGCAGGCCGATGAGCAGGGAGTCCACGCCGGTCCAGGGCCGGGGGTCGTAGCCGAGCAGGGTGAATTCCACCGGCAGGCGGTCGCGGTGAGTCTCCAGGAAGTAATTCACGCCTCGCGCGTAGGCGGCCAGCCCGGCGCGCTCGGCCGGGGGCAAGGCGGCGTACTGCTGCCGGGCGATGGGCAGCAGGCGGAGGCGGCGCGCCGCCAGGTCTGATTCCAGCGCCGCGCGCCCGAGGACTTCCGCCAGCAGGCCGGCGGAGAGGCGGCGCAGGGCGTCCATCTGCCAGAGCCGGTCCTGGGCGCAGACGAAGCCTTGCAGGAACAGGGCGTCCTCGATCGTCGCGGCTGTGATGTGGGCCATGCCGGTGCGGTCGCGTTGGATCACGGCCGGGGCCGAAAGCGGAGCGCGGAGGACGCCGGAGGTTTGCGGCAGGGGGCGCCAGGCGAACCAGTAAGTGAGGGCGAGGGCGGCGGCCAGCGCAAGGGCTGCCGCTATGTTGAAATATCGGAGGACCTTCTTGAGGACCACTCCCAGATTGTACTGGAGGCCCGGGCGGCGAGCCCCGGGAGCCCGCCTATGACGGAGAGTTACTTCGGCTACCGGCTGCTGCTGCTGGCGGCCATCGTGAGCATGAATGCGTTCTTCGCCTCGGCGGAGGCGGCGCTGATCGCGGTGCGTCCTTCGCGCCTGCGCGAGCTGGCCGAACAAGGCCAGCTCGGGGCCCAGGCGGCTCTCAACCTGCTGGCCCGGCCGGCGCGTCTGCTTTCGACGGTGCAAGTCGGGGTCACGCTGGCCGGCCTGGGCGCCGGCTGGGCGGGCGAAGACACGATCTACCGGCTTCTGCTGGGATACCTGGGCGGGGTGCAGGGAGGGCCGGCGGCGGTCCTGTTGCACCTGGCGGCTTTTGCCTTCGGCTTTCTGATTCTGACCTTCGCCATGGTGGTGGTGGGCGAAGTGGTGCCCAAGAACGTGGCGATCGAAAAGTCCGACCGCCTGGCGGTGCTGGTGGCCCCTCCCTTGCTGGTCTTCGCGCGCCTGCTGGAGCCGTTCGTCTATCTGCTGGAGCGATCCTCGGCCGCGCTGGTGCGCCTGCTGGGACTGCGCGGCGAGCGCAGCGGCCATTCGGTCGAGGAACTGAAAATGATCGCCCGCTCGGTGCACGCCGCCGGACAGATCTCGCGTCTGGAGGAGGAGGTGGTGCTGCGCGCTCTCGAGTTAGACGACGTGGCGGTGCGCGAGATCATGGTGCCGCGCCACGACATGGTCTCCCTGCCTGCCGAGGCCGGCCTGGAGGAGGTGCTGCGCGTCGCCGCCGCGCATCCCTTCTCGCGCTTCCCGGTGTACGAGGGGCAGCCCGAGCGAATCATCGGCGTGGTCCATTACAAGGACCTGCTGGCCGAGATGGACCGGCAACGCCGCCTGGGAGGCGCCTTCCGCTTGCGGGCCCTGCTGCGCAAGCCGCTGGTGGCGCCCGAGAGCAAGCCCCTCAGCGGGATGATCGAGGAGTTCCGCGCCGCCCGCCAGCACATGGCTCTGGTGGTCAACGAGTTCGGCACCATCGTGGGCATGGCCACCTTCGAGGACGTGCTGGAGGAAATCCTGGGTGAAATCGAGGACGAACACGACGTGCGCGGGCCGGCGCCCGCGCCCGAGGCCCCCGTGCTCGAGCTGGACGGCGCGGTGAATATCCGCGACCTGGCTTCGCAGTACGGCATCGAGCTGCCGGCCGACGCCGGTTTCGAGACCCTGGCCGGCTTCCTGCTGTTCCGCCTGGGCTACATTCCGCGCGGGGGCGAGACGCTGGAACACGAGGGGCGGCGCTTCACGATTCTGGAGATGGACCGCCGCCGGATCGCTCGGGTGCGCATCGAGAAGCTGCCGGCGGCCGAGGGGGCCGGCCTCAATACGGGCTGACGGCGTCGAACTCGCGCACCGCTTCGGGCCCGCACAGCCGGGCCACCTCCTTGCGCAGCGGCCCCAGGCAGCGCTCGTAGATCATCTTGTAGGCCGGGCAGAAGTAATCCAGGTCCTCGAAGCGGCGGCGCGGGCCGTAACGCAGCTTGGGGCAGCCGCCGTGGCAGAGGGGATCGTACGGGCAGACCCGGCACTCCGGCCGGGGCAGGGTTTTCTTGGAGGCGAACTCGTAGCGCCGCCGGCGGCGCGCGATCTCCGGCCAGGAATCTTGCAGAATGTTGCCCAGCTTCCAGTCCCGCTCGACGAAAAAGTCGCAAGGATACACATCGCCGTTGTACTCGACGACCACGTAGCTGTCGCAGGTCTCGTGCATGGTGCAGTTGCCCGGCTTCTGCCCCGCCAGGGCCTCGGCGATGTTATCGAACAGGCGGATGCGCACCTTGCGCCGTTCGGGCCACCACAGCTCGAAGGTTTCCAGCAGGAAGCGGCCGTACTGCTCAGCCGTGATGGTGTAAGGCAGCGGGTTGCCCTGGCCGTCGAATTCGGCCAGGGGGATGTACTGGATGTTGTCCACGCCGATCGAACGAAAGAAGCGGTAGAGCTCGCGAGGATGCTCGACATTGGCCTGGCTCAGCACGCACAGCACGTTGAACTCGACCTGGTGAGTCTTGAGGATTTCCACGCCGCGCATGACTTTGCGCCAGGTGCCCTGGCCGCCGCGGTCCTTGCGGTAGCGGTCGTGCATCGCCTCGGGGCCGTCCAGGGAGACCCCGAGCAACCAGTGGTAGTCGCGCAGCAAGTCGCACCAATCCTCATGGATCAGGATGGCGTTGGTTTGCAGTGCGTTGGAGACGCTCTGCCCGTCGCGCCCGTACTGCTTCTGCCACTCGATGAGTTTGCGGAAGAATTCCACTCCCGCCAGGGTCGGCTCGCCGCCCTGGAAGGCAAAGACGCTCTGCGGGTAGGAGTAGAACAGGTAGCTGTCCACCAGGCGCTCGAGGGTCTCCGGCGCCATGCGTCGCACGGGCAGGTCGCGATAGGGGTCCGCCTCCCGGTCCAGGTAAAAGCAGTAGCTGCATTCCAGATTGCAGAGGGCGGAGACCGGCTTGATCAACAGCGAGCTGATGCGCGGCGTTCCGCCTGACCCATCGCCCAGAACGGGAAAGGAAAATCCGCTGCCCATTGCCCTTACTCTAGCATCGCGGCCGGCGGCCCAGCCCGTCGGGCGCCGTCCCTCCGGGGCGGGCTTTAGAATGGGAACGGGAACAGCGTGCTGGAACGCGTGGCCGAAACCATCCGCCGCTTCGGGATGTTTCGGGGCGGCGAGCGCGTGGCGGTGGCGGTCTCGGGAGGGGCCGATTCGGTCTGCCTGCTGGACGTGCTGATCGCCCTGGCGCCGCGCTGGGGGCTGTCGCTCAGCGTGCTGCACTTCGACCACCGGCTGCGCGGGGAGGAATCCGCCCGGGACGCCCGGTTCGTCGAAGAGCTGGCCGGCCGCCTGGGCCTTCCCTTTCGTCTGGAGTCGGCCGAGGTGGGCGCGCTGGCCCGGCAGGCGCGCGAGAACCTGGAGCAGGCCGCCCGAAAGGCTCGGCGGGAGTTCTTTCTGGGCGTGCTGCGCCGCGGGGAGGCCGACCGGGTGGCCCTCGGGCACACCCGCTCGGACCAGGCCGAGACGGTGCTGTTCCGCCTGTTGCGAGGCTCGGGCGCTACGGGGCTGGCCGGCATGCGGCCGGTCGGCCCGGAGGGATTCGTGCGCCCGCTGATCGAGATCAGCCGCCGGGAGGTGGAGCAGTATCTGGTCCGGCGCGGGTTAGGCTGGCGCCTGGATCGCTCGAATCTGGACCTGGGCCTGGCGCGGAACCGAATCCGCCACGAATTGATTCCCTTACTGCGCAGGGAGTGGAACCCCCGGCTCGAACAGGTCCTGGCCCGGACGGCGACCCTGGCCCGGGAGGAGGAGGATTACTGGGCGGAGCACATCGAGGAGTTGGCCGGCCGCCTGTTGATCCGCCGGGAAGGCGCCGTGCTGGCCTCCGCCTCGGCGTTGGCCGCCTTGCCGCCGGCCGCCGGCCGCCGCCTGATCCGGCGGGCGGTTCGGCAAGTCAAGGGGGACCTGCGGGGGATTGATTTCGGCCATATCGAGGGCATGATGCGGCTGGCCGGGGGGAGCAAGGGAGGCGGGCGGCTCCTGGCGCCGGGCGTGGAAGTCTGGCGCTCGCTCGACTGGTTGCGTTTCGCTGCGGCGGGCCCCGAGGGACAGCCGTCCGGATACCGGATCGGCATCCGGCTGCCCGGGCGCTATCGCCCGCCGGGGGCCAACTTTTTGCTCTGCTTCGAGTTAAGGGAGCGGGCTGAGCCCGAACCCGGCTATAATACGGAGCGAAGCCGCCTGAACTGGGCGCGGATATCAGGGCCGCTGGAGTTGAGGAATTGGAGGCCGGGGGATCGCTACCGCCCCTTGGGAGAGGCCGCCGAGGTGAAGCTCAGGGACTTGTTCCGGCGGGCGGAAATTCCCTTGTGGGAACGCCGGAAATGGCCGATCATGACTACAGGGAGAGAAATCCTGTGGGCGCGGCGCTTCGGCCCGGCCGCCGAATATGCGGCCCGGCCCGCCGACCCTGTGGCGCTGGAGGTTTACGAGCTAGCGGACGGCGAGGGGGAAAGCTGAAGTCGCGGCGGCGGCCGGCGGCGTCTAACAGGTATGGAGGGCGTGCGGCGGCCGGCCTCGGCCGGCGGGAGAGAACATGAATTCCAACGTTAAGACCGCCATCTTTTGGGTGGTGTTGATTTGCGTCGTGGTCCTGCTGTGGACCGTGGTCCGGCAGGGCTCGATGCGTCCCGAACAGCACCTCACCTTTTCGGAGTTCGTCAGCGCCGTCGAGGCCGATCGGGTCAAGGAAGTCACCATCACGGGCATCGAAGTTCGGGGCAAGTTCAAGGAACACAACCTGGGCCTGCGCACCCTGATCCCCAGCAATTATCCGGACATCTACAACCTGCTGCGCAGCAAGAACGTCAACGTGGAGATCCGCGAGTCCAGCTCGGGCAACTGGGTGGCCCTGCTGGTGAACGCCATTCCTTTCCTGCTGTTGCTGGGCTTCTGGATCTTCATGATGCGCCAGATGCAAAGCGGGGGCAACAAGGCCCTGAGCTTCGGCAAGAGCCGCGCCCGCCTGCATTCCTCCCAGCAGAAGAAGGTCACCTTCAAGGACGTGGCCGGGGTGGACGAGGCCAAGGAGGAGCTCCAGGAGATCATCGAGTTCCTGCGCGAGCCGCAGAAGTTTCAGAAGTTGGGGGGCCGCATTCCCAAGGGCGTGCTTCTGATCGGCCCGCCGGGCACGGGCAAGACGCTGCTGGCGCGGGCCATCGCGGGCGAGGCCAACGTGCCCTTCTTCTCGATTTCCGGCTCGGATTTCGTCGAGATGTTCGTGGGGGTGGGCGCCAGCCGGGTGCGCGATCTGTTCGAGCAGGGCAAGAAGAACGCCCCCTGCATCATCTTCATTGACGAGATTGACGCCGTCGGCCGGCACCGCGGGGCGGGCCTGGGCGGCGGGCACGACGAGCGCGAGCAGACCCTGAACCAGTTGCTGGTCGAGATGGACGGCTTCGAGTCCAACGAGGGCGTGATCCTGATGGCCGCCACCAACCGCCCGGACGTGCTGGATCCCGCCCTGCTGCGGCCCGGCCGCTTCGACCGCCGCGTGGTGGTGGCCCGCCCGGACGTCAAGGGGCGGGAGATGATTCTCAAGGTTCACACCCGCAAGATCCCCCTGGCCGACGACGTGGACCTGTCGGTGCTGGCCCGCGGCACCCCGGGCTTCGCCGGGGCGGATCTGGCCAACCTGGTCAACGAAGCCGCCCTGATCGCCGCCCGGCAGAACCGCAAGGTCGTCACCCACTACGACTTCGAGCTGGCCAAAGACAAGGTCCTCATGGGGGTCGAGCGCAAGTCGCTGATCATCAGCGAGCAGGAAAAGCGCAGCACCGCCTATCACGAGGCGGGCCACGCCCTGGTGGCGGCCGTGCTCCCGGACGCCGACCCGGTCCACAAGGTGACCATCATCCCGCGCGGCATGGCCCTGGGCGTGACCATGCAGTTGCCCATTGACGACAAACACTCCTACACGCGCGACTACCTGGAGGCCCAGCTCACCATCTTGATGGCCGGGCGGATCGCCGAGGAGAAGTTCATGCACCACGTCACCACCGGCGCGGGCAACGACATCGAGCGGGCCACCGAGCTGGCCCGCAAGATGGTCTGCGAGTGGGGCATGAGCGAACTGGGCCCGCTCAGCTTCGGCAAGAAGGAAGAGCAGATCTTCCTGGGGCGCGAGATCGCCCAGCACCGCGACTACAGCGAGGCCACCGCCATCAAGATTGACGAGGAGGTCCGCAAGCTGGTCGAGCGGGCTTATCAGCGCGCCGTCGAGATCATCGAGGAGCGCTCCGACGCGCTGGTGCGGGTGGCCGAAGCGCTGCTGGAACGCGAGGTTCTGGAAGGGGAGGAAATCAAGGCCCTCATCGAGGGGCGCGACCTGCCCGCCTTCCACGCCGGCCCGCCGCGCGACCGGGGCGAGACTCAGCAGGTGCTGAAACCGGAAGGCCGCCTGGTGCCCGGGCTGCGGGAGGGCGAGCGGCCTCAGCCGGCCTGACGGGCCGCCTGCCGGTTCCTTCCCCAAACGCCATGCGCCGGTTTCCCGTGTACCTGTTCGACGTGGACGGCACCCTGCTGGACTCGGCCGCCGACATCTGCGCCGCCGTGCGCGAGGTCCTTGGGGGCCGGACCGCCGACGGCCTCAGCGACGAGCGCCTCAAGCGCTACATCGGCGTCCATCTGGAGGAAATGTTCCGCGACCTGCTGCCCGACTCCGGCGAGGAGGAGCGCCGCCGACTGATCGAGCGCTACCGGCAGGTTTACCCGGCCCGCGGCCATCGCCTGACGCGGGTTTATCCCGGCGTGCGCGAGACCCTGGCGGCCCTGGGAGGACGCAAGGCCACCGCCACCATCAAAAGCACCGCTACGGTCCGCGCCGTGCTCGAACAGTTCGGCCTGCTCGAGCATTTTGACCATCCGCAAGGCACCGACGGCTTTCCGCCCAAGCCTGCGCCCGACGTGATTTACGCCGCCCTGACGGCCCTGGAGGCCCGGCCGGAAGACTGCCTGCTGGTGGGCGACTCCCCGGCCGACATGGAAGCGGGGCGGCGCGCCGGCGTGCGGGTTTGCGCCGTGCGCTACGGTTACGGCGACCCGGCCGAGCTGGCTCGGCGCCAACCCGACTATTGGGTGAACGATCTGCGCGAGCTGCTCGGCTGAGCAGCGGCGCCCGCGCCTCAGAGCCCTTCCAGCAGGTGGCCCAGCTTTTCCTTCTTGGTCCGCAGGTAGCCGGTCATGGAATCCACCGGCTCGGCCTGGCAGGGGACGCGCTCGACCACCCGGATGCCCGCCGCCTCCAGGGCGCGGATCTTGTCCGGGTTGTTCGACAGCAGGCGGACGGCGGAGACGCCGAAGTAGGCCAGGATTCTGGCGGGCAAGCGGTAGTTGCGGTGGTCCGGCTGGAAGCCGAGCTTGCGATTGGCCTCGACGGTGTCGGCCCCCTGGTCCTGCAACTGGTAGGCGCGCAGTTTGTTCAGCAGGCCGATGCCGCGGCCCTCCTGGTGCTCGTAAATCAGCAGGCCGCGCCCCTCCTCGGCGATGCGGTCCAGCGACATTTCAAGCTGGCTCCGGCAATCGCAGCGCAGGCTGTGGAAGACGTCCCCGGTCAGGCACTGGGAGTGGATGCGCACCAGCGGAGGCGTGTCGCCGGACAGCTCGCCCATCTTCAACACCACGGCTTCTTCGACGGCGCCCCCGCGGCGCTCTTCGAAACCGTAGATGCGGAAGTGCCCGAAGCGGCTGGGAAAGTCGGCTTCGGCCACCTTGCGGAATCCCTGCCTTGAGCCGTCCTGGGACATCAGAGGAATATCGGGCCGCTAGCATCCATTATAATGAACAGCGGCAGGCGGGCGCAGCCGGAAGATGGCGCTGGAGCAATATCTGATCGTTCTGCTGGTGAAGCTGGGCGTGGTGACTTTGCTGGCCAGCTTTCTGGCGCGTTCGGGCGCCTTCCAGCGCATGTTGATGCGCGAGCAGCGGACCCTGAGCCAGCGGCTGTTGCTGGCCCTGAGCTTCGCGAGCATTTTCGGAGCCGGGGCCACGATCCGCATCGTCACCCGGGGGGTTTACCAGGCGGTGGATCTGGGCCTGGAGGCCAGTCTGCTGGCCGGCCTGCTGGGAGGTTACGTCACGGGGCTGCTCTCGGGGGCGCTGATCTCGATCCCGGCCATGCTCAAACACGAATACCTGACGCTGCCCTTGCTGGCCGGGGTCGGCGCCCTGGGCGGCCTGCTGCGCAACTGCGCCCCGGACACCGAGCAGATCTGGCGCTTCTCGCCCTTCTTGGATTTGCGCATATATCGCTTCTTTCGGCGCAACCACGAGCACGCCCGGGCGGCTTTTCAGATGTTCTTCCTGCTGGCCATCTTGAGCAGCGAGTTTCTGCGTCTGACGCTGGATCATTTCTTCCCGCGCTGGCTGTTCGCCATCCGGCCCACCTGGCCGCGGCCCCATCCGCTGGCCCAGGCGGCGGTCTACGTCGCCACGCTGTTCGCCGTCACGCTGCCGCTGAAGATCTGGAACAACACCCGCAACGAGCGGAAACTGGAGGAGCAGCAGCGCCTGTTGATTCAGGCCCGCCTGGACGCTCTCAGCCGCCAGATCAACCCGCACTTCCTGTTCAACACCCTGAACACGGTCTCCTCCTTGATTCGCACCGATCCCGATCAGGCGCGGGCCGTGCTCTACAAGCTTTCCAGCATCCTGCGCCGCCTGCTGCGCCGACACGACAATTTCAACGCCCTGGCCGAGGAGGTGGACTTCATCGAGGACTATCTCTCGATCGAGATGGTGCGCTTCGGCGACAAGCTGCGTTTCGACAAGCAAGTGGACCCGGCCGCCTTGGATCGGCTGGTGCCCAGCATGCTGCTCCAGCCGCTGGTGGAGAATTGCGTGCGGCACGGGCTGTCCAGCAAGATCGAAGGCGGCACCATCCGGCTGCACGCCTTCCTGAGGGACGGGCGCCTGCACCTGCTGGTGGAGGATGACGGGGTAGGAATTCCCGAGGCCCGCCTGGCCACCCTGCTCGAGGAGGGCATCGGCGTCAGCAACGTCAACGAGAGGCTCAAAGTGCTCTTCGGCTCCGATTACCGCATGTGGATTGACAGCAAGCCCGGCCAGGGCACCCGCGTTCAAATCGAGATGCCTGAATTACAGGCCGGCGTGGCGCAGCTTGCCTGAGCCGTTGTTGCCTCGGGCAAGCATGAGCAGATTTTCCTCGCCTCCCCGCGGCGACTCGGACCTCTCCGGAGTCCGGGGCGCCTCCCCCCGGCCGGCCGGCAGCCGGGAACCGCCGCGGCGGGCGCCTGCCTTTGCGGGCCCGGGCGGCGACGGCGTGTCGCGCACTATGGCCGCGCGCACCCGGCGTGTGTATGATCGGCTGGCGGCGGTCTATCCTTTGCCTTCCTTGTTGTTCCACTCCCGGGCACACCGCTGTGCGCTGGAGATGGCGGGAATTCGGGACGGAATGCAGGTGCTGGAGGTGGCCACCGGCTCGGGCGAAATGTTTCGTCGGCTGGTGCGCGCCAACCCGGCCGGATGCACGGTGGGTGTGGACCTCTCGCCCCGGATGGCGGCCCGCACCCACCGGCTCATCCGGCGCGGCTTTCCCGGCGTGCGGGCCCACTGCCAGGCGGTGGATGCGCGCTCGATGCCCTTCCGCGACGAGTCCTTCGACGCGGTGATCTGCTGCTATCTGCTCGAGCTGCTGGCGCCGGAAGACATTCTGCGCGCCCTGGGGGAGATGCGGCGCGTGCTGCGCCGGCGGGGCTCGCTGACTCTGGTCGCCATCGGCGAGGACGGCCGCGGCTTCGACCGGCTCTACCGCCTGGCCGGGCAGTTGGCGCCCGCTTTCTGGGGGCGGCCCATCGGCCGGCGGCTTCCCGAGTTGCTGCACGCCGCCCGCTTACGCCTGATCGGGGAACGCCTGGTGCGGCAAGCCTTTTATCCTTCGCGGGTGCTGCTGACGGGCCGGGCCTGAGGGCGCCATTGCCCCCCGAGGGTCAGGATCTATCCGATTTACCGGCCGCCCTGCGATAATAGTAACGCCGGCTCATGCCTGCTGCGCTTGGACCGCTGACATCATCGCTGCCCAAACTGACCTTCACGGCGGTGGTGGACATTCTGGTGGTGGCCTTCCTGATTTACCAGCTTATCCTGGTGGTGCGAGGCACCCGCGCCGCGCAAGTGCTGGCCGGCCTGGGAGTGCTGCTGCTGGTCTATCTGGGTTCGATCTGGTTAGGGCTGGACTTGGTTCGTTCGATCCTGGCCAACCTGGTGCCTTACACCGCCATCGCCCTGATCGTATTGTTTCAGTCCGAGATCCGCCGGACGCTGGCGCGCATCGGGCGGCGCCGCTGGTTGGGACTGGGCGGGCGGCTTCAGCGGCGCGAGTCCACCGATGAAGTCCTGTGGGCTTTGAGCCGGCTGAGCCAGCGCAAGTTCGGGGCCCTGATCGTGTTGGAGCGGGACATGGGCCTGCGGACTTTCGTCGAGAGCGGCCGGTTGCTGGACGCCGCCTTGACGCGCGACCTGCTGTTGAGTATCTTCCAGCCGGGCGGCCCGCTGCACGACGGGGCGGTGATCATTCAAGGCGATCGGATCGCGGCCGCCGCCTGCTTCCTGCCGCTCAGCACCAACCCGGCGGTGGCGGCCGAGTTGGGAACCCGGCACCGCGCGGCGATCGGCATCACCGAGGAAAGCGACGCGCTGACGCTGGTGGTTTCCGAAGAGACCGGGCGCATCTCGGCGGCTGCCTTCGGCAAGATCGAGCTGAACCTGACGCTGGAACAGGTCGAGGAGCGCATCGCCCGGCACTTCGGCTATCGGCTTCGCCCGCAGGCGATCTCGGCCGCGGCCCAGGAAGGTGAGAAAGGATGGGAGGAGGCGCCGGCCTCGCGCCGCGGCGCCGGACGGGGATGAGGCGCTGGCTGCTGGAGAATCTCGGCTGGAAGCTGCTTTCCCTGGCGCTGGCGGTGGCGCTCTGGCTGACCTTCGTGGGCAGCCCCGAGCTGGTGACTTCGATTTCGGCCCCCATCGAGTACGCGAACGTCCCGGCGGAGCTGGAGATCGTGCCGGAGTCGGCCGAGCGAGTGCGCCTGGAGGTGCGGGGTCCCTCGGCGCGCGTGCGGAACTTCGAGCAATCCTCGCCCGCGGTGGTGTTGGATCTGGCCGGCATTGACCATCCGGGCGAGCGCACCTTCAGCATCACAGCGGATCAGGTGAAGCTGCCCGCGGGGCTGAATCTGGTGCGGGCCGCGCCCGCCCAGGTGCGGCTGCGCTTCGATCGCCGCGTTCGACGGGTGGTGCCCGTGCGGCCGCATTTCACCGGACTCCGGCCGGGCTGGCGGATCGAGTTCCAGCGGGTCGAACCGCCCGAGGTGGCTATCCTGGGACCGGAGAGCCGCGTGCATCAGGTGGATTTTGTCGAGACCGATCCGATCGAGCCGGCCGAAACCGCCGGCGTGCAGCAGTATCACAGCCACGTGTTCATCCGGGATCCGGAGGTCCGCCTGGAGAACACCGCGGTGGTGAAGGTTCAGATCAAGCTTGTGAGCGCCAGCGATGCAGGGACCGACCCCCGCCCATAGGCCCGGCCGGCGGGCCTCCGGCGGGGCGGGCCGCCGCCTGTTCGGCACCGACGGCATCCGAGGAGTGGCCGGGGAGTTCCCACTGGACGCCCGCACGGCGTACGCGCTGGGCGCCGCGTTGGGTGAGGCGGTCAGCGACTCGGCCGGGCAGCCCGAAGTGCTCCTGGGCATGGATACCCGCGAGTCCGGCCCCTGGCTGGCGGCTCAGGTGGCCGGCGGGCTGGCGCGAGCCGGTGTCCGCCCGCGTTTCGCCGGCGTCATCACCACGCCGGGGCTCGCCTATCTGACCCGCACCGATGCCTTCCGGGCGGGCGTCATGATTTCGGCCTCCCACAATCCCTACCAGGACAACGGCATCAAGGTCTTCGGCCAGTCGGGCTACAAACTGCCGGACGCGCAGGAACACGCCGTCGAGCAACGGATTTTCCAGTTGCTGGAGAGCGGGTGGGAGGCGGCGCCCGCCGCTCTGAACCCCGAGCCGGAGATGGGCCGGCGTTACGAGCGATACCTGGCGGGCACTTTCCCCCATTCGCTCGCCGGCCTGAAGCTGGCGCTCGATTGCGGCCACGGCGCGGCCTCGGCGCTGGCCCCGGAGCTGTTCGAGCGCCTGGGCGCGCGCGTCGTCGCCATGGGCTGTGCGCCCGACGGGCGCAATATCAATCACGAGTGCGGCGCCTTGCACGTGGAAGGCTTGCGGCGCCTGGTGCTGGCCGAGAAGGCGGACCTGGGCGTGGCCTTCGACGGCGATGCCGACCGCGCCATCTTCGTCGCTCCCGACGGCCGCGTGGTGGACGGCGACGCCGTGCTCCTGATGGCCGCCCTGCGCTTGCACGCGCAGGGCCGGCTGAGCGGCCCCGGAGGCCGTCCGGCCGTGGTCGCCACCGTGATGTCGAACCTCGGGCTGGAGCGCGCACTGGAGGCCCGCGGCATCCGCATGATACGCACGCCGGTGGGCGACAAATACGTGCTGGAGGAAATGCTGCGCACGGGCGCCGTGCTGGGCGGCGAGCAGTCCGGCCACGTGATCTTTCTGGAGTACGCCACTACCGGAGACGGCTTGCTGACCGCACTCCGGGTGCTGGAGATCCTGCTGGAGAGCGGGCGCGGGTTGGACTCGCTGGCGGCCGAGCTGGAACTCTATCCGCAGCGCCTCATTAACGTGGGCGTGCGCCGCCGGCGCGCGCTGGAGGATCTGCCCTCGGTGGCCGAGGCGATCCGCGCCGCCGAGCAGGCCTTCGGCCCGGCCGGGCGGGTCCTGGTGCGCTTCTCCGGCACCGAACCTGTGGTGCGCGTCATGGTGGAAGGGCCCGATGCCCAGGCGGTCGAGGCCTTCGCCGCCCGGATCGCCGGCGCGATCGAAGCCGAGTTGGGAGAACGCCGCGCGCCCGGAGAGCGATAGACTGTCGGGGTGATGATCACCCGACGAACCGCCCTGGAGGGCCTGGCCGCTCTGGCGGCCGGCCCGGGCGTCCTGCGCGCCGCCCGCCGGCCGGGCGACAAGCCCAATCTGCTGGTGTTGTGGACCGATCAGCAGCGCGCCGACACCATGGCCGCCTACGGCAACTACCGCTACCGCGTTCCCGCGCTCAACCGGCTGGCCGCCGAGAGCGTGGTTTTCGACCGCTGCTACGTGACCCAGCCGGTATGCACTCCCAGCCGCTCTTCCGTGCTCACCGGCTTGTGGCCTCACCGCAACGGATGCGTGCGCAACAACATTCCCCTTCAGCCCGAGACCAGGACCCTGCCCGAGCTGCTGGGCGATTCCGCCTACCGAACCGCCTACATGGGCAAGTGGCACCTGGGCGACGAACTGTTCGCCCAGCACGGCTTCCGGCACTGGGTCTCGATCGAAGACATCTATAACCGTTACTTCTCGCCCGGGCGCGATCGCTCCGCCCGCAGCTCCTACCATCACTTCCTGTTGCGTCTGGGTTACCAGCCGGACAGCTCCGGTTCCTTCAGCCGCCGCTTCGCCACCACCCTGCCCGTCGAGCACTCCAAACCTTCGTTCCTGGCTCAGGAGGCGGTGAGGTTCATCCTCGAACATCGCGCCGAGCCCTGGATCCTCTACGTGAACACGCTGGAGCCGCACACGCCCTTTTCCAGCGTCCTGAACGACCTGCACAGCGAACAGGAGACGCCCTTACCCCCGAACTATCCGGGCATTCCCGAGGGCCCGGAGCCGCGGTCCTACCAGGACCGGCGCAAGAAGTTCGCGGCCGGCGGCGAGGGATTCGATTTGCAGAGGCCGGAGGGCTGGCGGCGCATGCAGCGCAACTACGCCGGCCTGTGCTCGCTGGTGGACCAGGCCTTCGCCCGAATCCTCTGGGCTCTGGAGGTTTCCGGCCAGGCCGAGAACACCATCGTGGTGCATACCTCGGACCACGGCGAAATGATGGGATCGCACAGCTTGATGGCCAAGAGCGTGATGTACGAGGAGGCGGTGCGCGTGCCGTTGTTGCTAAGGGCGCCGTTCGCCCAGGCCCGCCCGCAACGCATCGAGCATCCGGTGAGCCACATTGACCTGGTCCCCACCCTGCTGGAGTTGATGGGCGCGCGCGACCCCGGCCTGGACGGGCGCAGTTTATTGGGCTTCCTGCGGGGCGATCGCCCGCCGGAGGACGTCTTCATCCAGTGGACGACGGATCCTGCCGAGGGAGGACCCAACGGGCGTACGGTGATCACTCCCGACGGCTGGAAGCTGGTCCTGCACGACGCCGACGTCTCGATGCTGTTCGATCGCCGGCGCGATCCCTTCGAGATGCGGAACCTTTACCCCCACCCGGAGGCCCGGCGGTTGAGCGTCAGAATACGAGAGTGGCAGAAGCGGACGGGCGACCGCTTGTCGCTGCCCCTCTGAGGTGGGGATCGCGCCCTGCGCGCACGCGAGAGGTCCGCCCAGGGCGCTCCCGAAAAGCGGCTACTTCTTCTTGGTGGCCTTCTTGGCCGCCTTCTTCGGCGTCTTGCAAGCCATTGGCGATCCTCCCATTGAATCGTAAGTTGTCGGGCCGCCGCCGGCACAAGCCGGGCGACAAGCGCCGGTTGGTCTGAGTCTAAGACGGCGGTGGAGGAATGTCAAGCGCGAGCGTAGGGTTTCCGGCAGGCGGCCCGTCGCCGGGAGCAACCGCGCGGGCGTATACTGTGCCTTTGCGACGTCTCGGAGCGCGGAGGGTACGGTGGCCACTGGGAAGCTTTCTCGCAGAAGCATGATCCGGGCGGCCGGCGCGGCCGCCTGGGCGCCTTCGGTCTCGGTCGCGGCGGCCAGGGCCTGGCCGATCCTGGAGGGCCCGGACACCCCGAAGCTTTGCCTGGGCGCCTGGGACGGGGGCGGCGGACCCGGCAGCGCGGAAGCGGGCTGGCGCCGCATCAAGCAACTCGGCGTCCATTACGTGCTGAGCGGCGGCCCGCGCATACCCTGGCAGGAACAGGAGTTGCGCGAGCAGATCGAGCGCCTGAAGGCGCACGGCCTGACCCTGTGCAACCTGATGATCTCGGGTTTCCGCAACACGCTCTACGGCCGGCCGGGGCGCGACGAGGAAATCGAGAAGGTGATTCAATCCATCCGCGCGGCCGGCAAAGTGGGACTGCCCGTCATCGAGTACAACTTCTACGCTCACCGGGCCATGGAGGGTTACTACCAGGAGACGGGCAGGGCGGGAGCGGGTTACACCGCTTTTGATTACGACCGGATGAAGGACCTGCCGCCGCTGCCCGAAGTGGGGGCCCACAGCCTGGAGGAGATGTGGAACAACATCACTTACTTCCTCAAGGCGGTGGTGCCGGAAGCCGAGAAGGCGGGCGTGCGCCTGGCCCTGCACCCCAACGATCCGCCCGCTCCGCTCAGCCGCGGCTCCGGGCAGATCATGGGGACGGTGGCGGGCTGGAAGCGCTTGATCGAGATCGTTCCCAGTCCGGCCAACGGCATCACTTACGACTGCGGAGTAACTCGCGAGATGGGCGAAGACCCGGTTGAGGTCTGCCGGTACTTCCTGAGCCGGAAGCGGATCAACCACGTGCATTTCCGCAATGTCCGCGTGAGGAAGCCCTACGAGAAATACGCCGAGGTATTTCCCGACGAAGGGCAGGTGGATATGTTCGCCGTGATGAAGGAGCTGGTGCGCGGCCACTACAGCGGCGTCATTTATCCCGAGCATCCCCGCGCTTTGGATTACGACCGGGAGCGCGGGCCGATCCGGGGCTACCCGGGCGGCGGCGGTTACGCGGGGATCGTCTATAACGTGGCTTACGCCCGGGCCATGCTTCAGGCGGCCTTGGCCTCCTGAGGGCGGCGGCCTTCAGCGGCTGGCGGCCCCGCTCCTCAAGAAGCGGTCGAACCAGTCAAAGGCGTCCGCCTGCATGGCGCGGTCGAACTTGTGGCCGCCGTCGTAGTAGAGGGCGCGATAACGTTCCGGCGCTTTGGCCAGCCGGAAGGTCTCGGCGATGATCGCGTCGGCGCGCTGCATTTCCGGCAGGGTGTAAAGCGGGTCTTCGCGGCAGTTGAGCACCATCGTCGGCCGGGGGGCGCGCAAGGCGAGGATTTCCGGGAAATCCAGGTCCTTGGGCAGCAGGGGGACGTAGGTCATCCAGGTGTGGGTGAAGGCCTTGTCGAGCAGGAAATCCCGCCAGGTAGTCATGAAGCCCACGGCGATCGCCACCTGGATCCGGTCGTCCAGTCCTCCCAGGAAAACCGTGCGCATCCCGCCGCCCGACAGGCCGGCGCATCCGATGCGCGAAGCGTCCACCTCCGGCCGGCTGCACAGAACGTCCAGGGCCTTCTGGTCCTCCACCAGGTAAACCCCGGGCCAGGTGGTTCCGGCCGAAAAGAGGCTCTTGGCCATGATGTGCTCGTGGGCCGCGGCAAAGGCGTTGTATTTGGCGATCCCTTCGAGATCCTCGGGCGAGGGATCTACGCCGCCCGCCTGGATCCGCGGCGGCACGTCTTTGACCATCACCCTGCGGCTGGCGAAGGGGAACGTGTCGTGGACCAGCACCACATAACCCCGTTTGGCGATCTCGTTGGCCCAGGCCGCGCCGCCGTAGTAGCGGGCCTGGTGTTTCTCCTGGACGGGCCAGGGGTTCGCGTCGGTCCGGACAATCTTGCGCCAGCCCAGGAACTTGTTGCCGCCGTGATCGTGCAGCGCCAGAATGCCCGGCAGCCGCCCGCGCGCTCCGGCCGGTTTCAGCAGGACCGCCTCGGTCCTCGGCCCCGCCGGCAACTGCCAGGAGAGAAACTCGATATCCAGCCCGTCATAGACCGTGCGCCCGGTGACGGTAACGGCCGGCGGGCCGCCGAGATCCACGGGGGCGATGCATTCCAGCGCGCGCTTGCGGGCCGCTTGCCGCCATTGCTCAAGGCTGCGCCACCGGCCGGTTCGAAACGACAAGCGCGCCGGACCTTCGCCCAGCACTTTGTCGGCGAGCCACGGCCCGTAGACTCCGACCTGGTTTACTCTGGGCGCGGCGGGCTGGGCGAGAGCCCCGGGGCCGGCCGCCAGAGACGCGAGCAGAAGCGCAAGGGACCGGTGTTTCATGTCTCCCTATTGTCTTGCAAGTTCCCGCTCGGGGCATAGCGGCGCCCGCAGGTCCTTCCGGGGGAAAACCTTCAGTCGGGGGTCCGGGCTCAGTCCTCTTCGACGCCCTCCAGGGCGTCCAGCGCCTCCGGGTCGCGGGCCAGACGGCGCAGCACGGCCAGGGCGGCGGCAGCGCGGAAACCGGCCGCCCGCAGGCGGCGATAGGCTCCGGCCAGGCCCTTGGGTTCGGCCAGCACCGCTTCGAGCGGCGTCTTGCGATACTTGCGACGCAGGAAGTCTTCGATCAGCCGGGTTTCGTCCGTGTCACGGTAGATCTGTTCGACCGCGCGCCGGGCGATGCCGGGGGCGACCCGGCGGCGGCGCAACTCGGCCAGCACGCGGATCTTGCCCAGCCCCTCGTTTTCCAGACGCGCGGCGGCATAGCCTTCCGCCAGCCGGCGGTCGTCCAGATAGCCCTGTTCGCGCAGCCGCCCGAGGACGGCTTCCACCTGTTCGGCGCGGGCGGCCCGGCGGCGCAGCTTCTCGCGCAACTCCCCTACGGAATGGGCGCGCCCGCTCAGGGCCCGCAGGGCGTATTCCAGCAGGGCCTCTCCCTCCAGCGGTCGCGGAGTGCTTCGGCGCGGCATGCCGCCTCCTTACGAGCCTAGCACGCCGGACGGGCCGGCCCGCCTCTCTGTTAGCCTGGGAGGGTGCGGATCGGCATGACTTGCTATCCGACTTACGGGGGCAGCGGGATCGTGGCCACCGAACTGGGCCTGGAGCTGGCCAACCGGGGGCACGAAGTCCACTTCATCACCTACGCCAATCCGATCCGGTTGGATCCCGGCACGCCTCGCATCCACTACCATGAGGTCGAGGTTTCCAGCTATCCGTTGTTTCAGTTTCCCCCGTACAGCCTGGCCCTGGCCTCCCGCATGGCGGAAGTGGCCGAGCATTACCGGCTGGATCTGCTGCACGTGCATTACGCCATCCCGCATTCCATCGCCGCCATGCTGGCCCAGCAGATGCTCGAACCGCGCCGCCTGCCCTTCATCACCACGCTGCACGGCACCGACATCACGCTGGTGGGCGCCGACCGCTCCTACCACCGCATCACGCGCTTCTCGATCGAGCACTCCGACGGCGTCACCTCGGTCAGCCAATACCTGAAGCAGCGCACGCTGGAGGTTTTCGGCGTGCGCAACCGGATCCGGGTCATCACCAACTTCGTGAACTGCGAACTCTACCAGCCGGACCCGGAGCGGCGGGCGCGAGGCGGCCTGGCGCCCAAGGGCGAGAAAGTGCTGCTGCATCTGTCGAACTTCCGGCCGGTGAAGCGCGTCTCCGATTGCATCCGGATTCTGGCCGAAGTCCGGCGGGAGGCGGCCGCCCATCTGGTGATGGTGGGCGACGGACCGGAGTATACGCCGGCGCAGAATCTGGCCGAGGAATTGGGAGTGGACAGGCACGTGACTTTCCTGGGCAAGCAAGGCCATGTCGAGCGGCTCATTCCCCTGGCTCACGTGCTGCTGCTGCCCAGCGAACTGGAGTCCTTCGGGCTGGCGGCGCTGGAGGCCATGGCCTGCGGCGTGCCGCCCGTGGCGACGCGGGTGGGCGGCTTGCCCGAGCTGGTGACTCACGGGACGGACGGTTTCCTCGAGCCGGTGGGAGACATCCGGGCGCAGGCGGCGCGGGTGATCGAGTTGCTCACCGATTCCGCGCTATACAGCCGGATGTCGGCCGCCGCCCGCCTCACCGCTCAGACGCGCTTCTGTTCGACCCTCATCATTCCCCAGTACGAAAGCTATTACCGGGAGGTTTGCGAGCAGGCTCCGGCGGCGCACGCCTGAGAGGGCCGCCGGCTTCAGCGGCCGAGCGCGGCCGCCGAGGCGGCGAATTCCAGCACGCGGGAGGGAAAGATTCCCAGCGCCAGCGTGGCCAGAGCGGAGGCCCACAGGGTCGCCTTCAGGGCGGGACCGGGGGCGGGCAGATCGGCCACCGCTTCCCCCGGCTCGTGCATGTACATCACGACGATGATGCGCAGATAGTAGTAAGCCGCCACCGCGCTGTTCAGCAGCCCCAGCACCGTCAGCCAGACCAGCCGGGCCTCCAGAGCCGCCTTGAACACGTAGAACTTGCCGAAAAAGCCGCCGGTCAGCGGCACGCCGATCAGCGAGAGCAGGAACAGGGAAAGCAGGGCGGCCGCGGCCGGCTGGCGCCAGCCCAGTCCGGCCAGATCCTCCACGTTCACGTAGCGTTCGCCCCGGCGGGCGAAATAACTGACCACCGCGAAGGCGCCCACGTTCATGGCGACGTAGGCCGCCAGATAGAACATCGCCGCCGCCGTCCCCACCGCGGAGTGCGCCGCCACCGCCACCATCACGTAACCGGCGTGGGCGATCGAGGAGTAGGCCAGCAGCCGCTTGATGTTGGATTGCAGCAGGGCGGCGAAGTTGCCGATGATCATGGTGGCCAGAGCCGAGGTCCAGACGATCCCCTCCCATTGCTCGCTCACCGGCTCGAAGGCGGTCAGAAACACGCGCAACAGGCCGGCGAACGCGGCTGCCTTCGGACCGGCCGAAAGGAAGGCCGCCACGGGCGCGGGCGCCCCTTGATAGACGTCCGGCGCCCAGACCTGGAAAGGCGCCGCCGAGACTTTGAAGGCGAAGCCCACGAACAGGAGCGCGGCCGCCGCGGCGACCAGCGCGCCGGGTGGGGGCAACGGGCCGGCGAGCGCCTGCCGGATATCCGCCAGGCGCGTGCTGCCGGTCGCCCCGTAAATGAGCGCCACGCCGTAAAGCAGAAAGGCCGTGGCGAAGGAGCCCAGCAGGAAGTACTTCACCGCCGCCTCGTTGGCCCGCCGGTCGCTGCGCAGGTACCCGGCCAGCACGTAGCTGGCGATCGAGGAGATCTCCAAGGCGATGAACAATACGATCAGCTCGGCGGCCGAGGCCATCAGGCACTGGCCCGCCACCGAGTACAATAGCAGCGCGTAGTATTCGCCCCGCTCGGCCGACTCGCGGCGCAGATACGCCCCCGAGAACAGCGCCACAAGACCGCCGGCTGCGATCACCACCACCCGGAAGAAAGTGGCGAAGCCGTCGCTCGCCGCCAACCCGCTGAAGGCCGGTCCCCCGTAACGGTGGGCCACGAACGCCGCCGCCAGCGCCGCCGCCAGGGCGCCCAGGGAAAGGCGCGCCAGCACGGGACCCCGCCGGCGCCCCCCGATCCCTTCCAGCACCATCACCAGCGTGCCCGCCAGCACCAGCAGGATCTCGGGCAGCAGCCGCAGGAACTCGACCCCGCCGGGAAGGAAGCCCGCCGCCGTCACCGCGCCACCTCCAGCGGCGGCCGCCGCAACTCGACCCGCACCTCCACGTTGCTGCGGGTCTGCTCAAGGATTCGGGCGTTCGTATCGCGGATGGCGGGCAGGAAGGTTTCCGTAGCCGTCCCCAGCCACACCATCAGCGCCAGCAGCGGCAGCATCGCCGCCCATTCCCTCCGGCCGAGATCGTAGACCTGCCGGCCCACATCCGCCGGCGCGGCCCCGAAGAACACCCGCTGATAAAGCCAGAGCATGTACCCGGCGGCCAGAATCACGCCCGTAGCGGCCAGCGCCGCCCAGCGGAAGTCCGCCTGAGCCGCGCCTTGCAGCACCAGGTATTCGCCCACGAAGTTGTTCAGGGTGGGCAGCCCCGCGCTGGCCAGAGCGGTGATCATGAAGACCGCCGCCAGGTTGGGAGCGGGCGTGGCCACGCCGCCGTAATCGGCGATCTCCAGGGAATGTCGGCGCTCGTAAAGATAGCCCACCAGGATGAACAGCGCCCCGGTCGAGATGCCGTGATTGACCATCTGGTAGACCGCTCCGTCCAGACCCAGCGGCGTGAAGGTGAAAATGCCCAGCACCACGAAGCCCAAGTGGCTCACCGAGGTGTAAGCCACCAGCTTTTTCATGTTGGGCTGCACCAGCGCCACCAGCGCGCCGTAGATGATCCCGGCGATGGCCAGGGCCACGATCCAGGGGGCGCAGTCCCGGGCGGCCTGCGGAAACAGCGGGAGCGAAAAGCGCAGCAGCCCGTAGCAGCCCATCTTGAGCATGACCGAGGCCAGCATGACCGAGCCGGCCGTGGGCGCCTCGACGTGCGCGTCCGGCAGCCAGGTGTGCAGCGGAAACAACGGTACCTTGATGGCGAAGGAAATGAAGAACGCCAGGAACAGCAGCCACCCTTCCGTCGGCCGGAAATGGAGCGCGCCCGAGCTCTCAAGGCGGAGTAACTCCGTATAGTCGAACGTCCCGGCGTAGGTATATAGGTAAATGATCCCGGCCAGCATGAGCACCGAGCCGGCCATGGTGAACAGGAAGAACTTCACGGCGGCGTAAATCCGCCGCTCATGTCCCCAGACGCCGATCAAAAAGTACATCGGCACCAGGGAGACTTCCCAGAACACGTAGAACAGAACCAGATCCAGGGCGATGAAGACCCCGATCAGCCCGAACTCCAGCAGCAGGAACAGAGCGTAGAACTCTTTCACCCGCCGGCTGACGGCGCGCCAGGAGACCAGGATGCCGACCGGTGTGAGCAGGGTGGTCAACAGCACCAGCCAGAGGCTCAAACCGTCCAGGCCCACGTGATAGCGGATCTTCGGTTGGCTGATCCAAGCGGCGTCGGTGACGAATTGAAACCCGGCCGCCCCGGTCCGGTACCCCGCCGCCAGGCCGAGCGAGAGGAGGAAGGCCGACAGCGCCACGGCCAGCGCCAGGCGGCGCAGGGCTTCCTCGCGCTCGCGCGGCAGCGCCAGCAGCAGCAGGAAACCGGCCAGGGGCAGGGCCAGCACCGCGTCCAGCAAGTTCATCGCGAGCCTCCCGCCAGAGCCGCCAGCAGCGCCACCAGCGAGCCCAACAGCACCCAGGCGGCGTAACTGCGAATGTTGCCCGACTGGATCAGGCGCAGCACGCCGCCCACGCCGCAGGCCCGCGCTCCCACGCCGTTCACCGCTCCGTCAATCAGCCCTACGTCCACCTTGTGCCAGAGCAGGCGCCGCGAGCCTTCCACCACCGGACGCAGCAGAGCTGCCTCGTACAGCTCGTCCACGAAGTATTTGTTGTAGACCAGCCGGTACAGCGCGCCCAACCGCGCGGCGGTCCGCTCCGCCAGGCCGGGCCGCGCCACGTAAAACAGCCAGGCCAGCGCGATGCCCGCCAGCCCCGCCCCTGCGGCGACGGCCGCCAGGCCCGCCTGGTGATGCCCGGCCGCAGCCGGGAACAGCGGGGCCAGAAAGCCCGGGACGTCGAAGTATCCTCCCGCCAGCGAGAGCGCGGCCAGCGCCGCCAGGGGCAGCGTCATCACGGGCGGGGATTCGTGCGCGTGGCGCCAGCCGCGCGGCTCCCCGAAAAAGGCCAGGAAGATCGCCCGGAAGACGTAGAAGGCGGTCATGGCCGCGGTCAGCGTGCCCAGCCAGTACATCCAGGGCGCGTGGTGATGGGCGGCCAACAGGATTTCGTCCTTGCTGAAAAAGCCGGCCGTGAAGGGCACGCCCGAGATCGAGAGGGCGGCGCACAACAGCGTCCAGAAGGTCAGGGGCGTCTTGCCGCGCAGCCCGCCCATCCGGCGCAGGTCTTGCTCGCCCAGGGCGTGAATCACGCTGCCCGCGCCCAAGAAAAGCAGCGCCTTGAAGAAGGCGTGGGTCCACAAGTGGAAAATGGCCGCGCCGAAAGCGCCCACGCCCGCCCCCAGGAACATGTAGCCGAGCTGGGAAATCGTCGAGTAGGCGAAGACCTTCTTGATGTCGAACTGGGTGATGCCGATGGTGGCCGCGAAGAAGGCGGTGAGCAGGCCGATGATCGCCACCGCCTCCAGGGCCGCCGGGGCGTGCAGATAGATCGCCGAGCAGCGGGCCACCATGTAAACGCCTGCCGTCACCATCGTGGCGGCGTGGATCAAGGCCGAGACCGGAGTGGGGCCCTCCATGGCGTCCGGCAGCCAGACGTAGAGCGGGATCTGGGCCGACTTGCCCGTGGCTCCCACGAGCAGCAGCAGGCCGATCGCGGTCAGCGTCCCCCAGCCGGATTCAACCGGCTGCCGGGAGACGGCCGGGAAGACCCGGGCGAAGTCCAGCGTGCCGAAGTTCGCGAAGATCAGGTAGATGGCCAGAGAAAATCCGAAGTCCCCCACCCGATTCACGATGAACGCCTTGTTGGCGGCGTTGCTGGCGCTGGCCTTCAGGAACCAGAAACCGATCAGCAGGTAACTGCACAAGCCGACCCCCTCCCAGCCCACGAACAGCAGCAGGAAGTTGGCCGCCAGCACCAGCGTCAGCATGAAAAACATGAACAGATTCAGGTAGGCGAAGAAGCGGTAGTAACCCCCTTCCTGCGCCATGTAGCCGACCGAGTAAATGTGGATCAGCAGGCCCACGCCCGTGACCACCAGCAGCATCACGGCGCTCAGGCGGTCCAGGGCCAGATCGTAGCCGATGCGCACCTGGTCGGCTTGAATCCAGGTGAAGTAACGCTCCAGGTGGGGCGCCTCCAGCGGCCAGAGCGCCCCCAGCACCTTCAGCGTCCACAGGAAACTGGCCAGCACCGCGCCGACGGCCACCGCGTTGATCGCCGCCTTGGAGAGCCGCCGCCCCAGCAGGCCGTTGAGAAGAAATCCGAGCAGCGGGAACAGGGGGATCAGCCAGAGCTGCTGCATCGCTTCAGTTCCTCAGCGACTGCACCTCGTCAATGCCGAGCGACGCGCGGTTGCGGAAGACGGTGAGGATGATGGCCAGTCCTACGGCCGCCTCGGCCGCCGCCACCACCATGACGAAAAACGCCAGCACCAGCCCGTCCACCTGCCCCAGGTAGTAAGCCAGGGCGACGAAGGTCAGGTTGACGGCGTTCAGCATCAGCTCGATGGCCATGAACATGGTGATGATGTTGCGCCGGAACAGGAAGCCCGCCGCTCCCAGGGCGAACAGCACCGCCCCCAAGATCAGATACCAGGCCAGCGGCACGCCCGCGGCGCTCACTTGCGCCCCTCCCGCCAGGCCAGCGCCACCGCGCCCAGGATGGCGATCAGCACCAGCACCGAGGTCAGCTCGAAAGGCAGCAGGTAGCGGGTGAACAACGCGTAGCCCACCTGCGCCGCCCCGCCCTCGCGGAACTCCCCGAAGCGCACCGGCCGGGGATCGGGAAAGGCCAGCAGCATCACATAGGCCAGTGCGGCCGCCAGTCCGGCCAGCAGCGGCACGCCCAGCGCCGAGGCCATCAGCGAGGCGCCCGCGGAGCGCTCCCGGCCGGCGTTGAGCAGCATGATCACCATGACGAACAGCACCATCACGGCGCCCGCGTAGACGATCACCTGCACGGCGGCGATGAACTGCGCGCCCAACAGCAGGTACAGCATGGCCAGCGAACCCATCACCGCCACCAGCGACAGCGCGCTGGCGATCGGCTGGCGTTGAAGCACCACGTTCAGCCCCGACACCACGGCGATCGCCGCGAAGATCAAGAACAGAAGACCGTCCATGGCACGCCTAAAACAGAGCCACCAGCAGGCCGGTGGCCAGCAGGTTCAGCACCGCCGCCGGGAACAGGAACCCCCAGGCGAAGCGCATCAGTTGATCATAGCGAAAGCGCGGCAGCGTTCCGCGCACCCACATGAAGACCCACAGCAGCAAGCCCACCTTGGCCAGGAACCAGAACAGCGGCAGCAGCACGGGCCGAAGCGGCGGCAGCAGCAACAGCACGGCCAGAGCGAAGAAACCGGCCGCCGCGGCCGGCAGGGTGCGCCGGTCGCGCGGGCGGGCCGGATGCAAGCCGTGGTACAGGGCGAGCGCGCCCGCCCCGGCCGCCGCCAGCGCCGGCAGCAGGTCGGCGCCCCAGCGGGCGGGCAGCGGCGGCAGCCAACCGCCCAGAAACAGCAGCGTGGCCATGGCCGAGACCGTGATCATGTTGGCGTACTCGGCCATGAAAAAGGCGGCGAACTTCATGGCGCTGTACTCGGCGTGGAAGCCGGCCACCAGCTCGTTCTCGGCCTCCGGCAGGTCGAAGGGGATGCGGTTGGTCTCGGCGAACATCGCCACGCCGAACAGCAGGAAGCCCAACAATTGCGGGGCGGGCAGGTGCAGCAGGTTCCAGCGGGGCAGCAGGCCCAGATAGAAGCCCTCCTGCCGCTCGACGATCTCGCGCAAGTTCAGGCTGTTGGCCAGCAGCAAAGGGGCCGCCACCGCCAGCGCCAGGGGCAGCTCGTAACTGATCATCTGGGCCGCGCTGCGCAGCCCGCCCAGCAAGGGGTACTTGCTGTTGGAGGACCAGCCCGCCAGCACCACCGCGTAGACGGTGAGCGAGGAGACCGCCAGCACGAACAGCACCGCAATGTCCAGGTCGGCAAGCTGCATGCGCGTGCGCACGCCCAGCACTTCGATCTCCGGACCGAAGGGGATCACCGCGAACGACAGCAGCGAAAGCGTCACCGCCAGGAAGGGCGCCAGCAGGTAGAGAAACTTGTTGACGTGGGGCGGGATCAGGTCCTCTTTGAGCAGCAGCTTGAGAGAATCCGCCACCGGCTGCAACAGCCCGTGGGGGCCCACCCGCGAAGGGCCGATGCGCACCTGCACGTGTGCGATCACCTTGCGCTCGATCCATTGCAGGTACAGCAGGGTCAGCAGCAGGCCGCCCATCAGGATCGCCGCCTTGGCCGCGCTGATCAGGTAGTACTCCATGGCCTTCACCCGCGGTAGAGCCCGCCCGGGGCTTCCTCGACCCGGCTGAGAATGTCGGCGTAACGCCCCAAGGTGCCCGAGGTGAACAAGGTGTCTCCGGCCGATCGCACCTCGCCCCGGCGCGAGGCCGCAGCGCCTGCGACCGGGCGGGTCTGAAGGCTCACCCCGGCCGCCAGCAGATCGAGCGGCAGGTCGTAGCCCGGCGTCGTGGCCAGGATTTCGCTCAACACCGCTTCGGGCGTGGCCGGACCCAGGTCCAGCCCCAGCCGGTGCGCCAGCAGCCCGAAGATCTCCAGGTCGGTCTTGACGCCGCTACGGCTGACGGCGGGCCGCAATCGCTGTACCTGCCCGCAGACGTTCGTCACGGTTCCCGTCTTCTCGTAGGCTGAGGCCGCAGGCAGCACCAGGTCGGCCGCCTGCGCGGTCTCGGTCAAGAACAGATCCTGCACCAGCACAAAGGCGCCCGGCGGCGCGCGCCGCCCGTCCTTGAGCGGGTTGGCGCCCACCACCCAGAGCACCTCCAGATCCTCGGCCGCCAGCATCTCGGCCAGGCTGAGGCCCGGCTCGGCCAGCGGCTGGTAACCCGGCCCCAAATCGGGCAACAGGCCCATGTCGGCCGCCCCGCGCGAGTTCGAGTAGTCCACCAGGCAGACGTACTTGACGGGAATGTTCAGCGAGTCGCCGAACTCGACCAGGCGCGCGACGTCGCCTCCCTGGATGGCGTCGCCGAAAACCACCACCAACTGGGGCTCGCGCTTGAGCTCCTCGGCCAGCGAGATGACGCCCGCCAGTTCCTCGCCCGGAGAGACGCGCAGGGAGCGCAGGGCGTAGCGGTCCTCGCGCACCGGCCCGCGCGTCACCACGTAGAGATGCGCCTGATGATGCCGCCAGTCGGCCCGGATCTGCCAGGAAAGCAGCGGGTGCTGCTGGGCCAGATCGCTGCCCGCCACCAGCACGGCGCGCGCCGTGTACAGCTCGGCGAGGGTCGCCTCGCCGCCCGGCCGGCCGCCCAGCGCCGCCATCAGCGCGGGCACGTCGCCGGTCCGGTGATGGTCCAGGTTCCGGGTGCCCAGGCCCTGCCGGGCGAGCTTCTGAAGGTAGTAGTTCTCCTCGTTGGTGGTGTGGTTGGAGCCGATGATACCGATCGGACCGCCCCTTTCGACCGCCCGGCGGATGCGCTCGGCGGCCAGGGCGAGCGCTTCGGCCCAGGAGACCGGCGCCAGCCGGCCGTCGCGGCGGGCCAGGGGCGAGCGGAGGCGTTCGGGGTGGTCCACGAAGTCGGCTGCGTAGCGCCCCTTGAGGCAGAGGAATTCGCCGTTGAGGCCCGAGCGGTCCCGGTTGTTTCCCCGAATGATGTCGTTGTGATAGACGCCCAGGGTCGTCTTGCAGCCGTCAGAGCAATGGGCGCAGATCGTCCCCACGTGCTGCATTTCCCAGGGACGCGTCCGGTAGCGGTACATGCCGCTGGTCAGCGCGCCCACCGGGCAGATGTCAATGCAGGCGCCGCACTCGTCGCACTCCAGCCGGTCTCCGCGGTTGGGCGCGATCTCGCTGCGCCCGCCGCGGTTGATCACGCCCAGCGCGCCCACGCCCATGCCCTCCTCGCACACCCGCACGCAGCGGTAGCAAAGGATGCAGCGCGGCCGGTCGTAGTAAACCACAGGGGAGAACGCCCGCTCGGGCACGTGGTATTTGGCCTCCGCGTACCGGCTCTCGGCCGCGCCGTAGGCGAAGGCCATGTCCTGGAGCTCGCACTCGCCGCCCTTGTCGCAGACCGGGCAATCCAGGGGATGGTTGGTGAGGAGGAACTCGACCATGGCCCGCCGCGCCTCGGCCACCTGCGGCGTGTCGGTCCTCACCACCATGCCGGGGGCGGCCACCAGCGTGCATGCGGTTTGCAGCTTGGGCGCCTTCTCGACCTCCACCAGGCACATCCGGCAGGCCCCGGCCAGCGACAGGCCTTCGTAGTAGCAGAAGCTCGGGATCCGAATGCCGACCCGCCGGGCGGCCTCGATCACCAGGGTGCCCGGCTCGACCTCCACGGTGCGGCCGTCAATGGTCAACCGGACGGCTTCAGGCATGCGCCGCCACCTCCTCGAAAGGACAGGGCCTGCCCTCCAGGTGCGCCTCGAACTCCTCCCGGAATTTCTCGACGAAGGACAGGGCCGGCATGGCGGCCGCATCGCCCAGCGGGCAGAAGGTGCGGCCGAGCATGTTGCGCGCCGTCTCCCGGACGGTTGCGATGTCCTCGGCTCGCCCGCCGCCCTCGTGCAGGCGGGCCAGAACCTTGGCCAGCCAGGCGGTGCCCTCCCGGCAAGGGGTGCAGAAGCCGCAGCTCTCGTGGGCGTAGAAACGCAGGATGCGCGCCGCCGCCTTGACCATGCAGGTCGTCTCGTCCATGACGATGACCCCGCCCGAACCGAGCATGCTGCCGGCCCGCGCCACGCTGTCGAAATCCATGGCCAGATCGCACTCCTCGGCCCGCAGCACCGGGCAGGAGGAGCCGCCCGGAATCACCGCCTTGAGTTTCCGTCCCTCCCTCACTCCCCCGGCCACTTCCTCGATCATGCGCAGCAGGTTGAAACCCATGGGCAGTTCGTAAACGCCCGGCCGCCGCACGTGTCCCGAGATGGCGAACAGCCGCGTGCCGCCGTTGCGCGGCGTGCCCAGGGCGGCGAAGGCCGCCCCGCCCTCCAGCAGGATGGGCGGCACGGCGCAGAAGGTCTCCACGTTGTTCAGCACGGTGGGACAGCCGAACAGGCCGGCGGTGGCCGGGAAGGGCGGGCGGATGCGCGGCACGCCCCGCTTGCCCTCGAGCGATTCCAGCAGGGCCGATTCCTCGCCGCATTCGTAGGAGCCGGCGCCCGAGTGGGTGTGCAGGTCGAAATCCCAGCCGCTGCCCAGAATGTTTCGGCCCAGAAAGCCCCGCCCGCGCGCCTCCTCGATCGCCCTGTCCAGGATCTCGATCAGATAGCGGTACTCGCCGCGGACGTAGATGTAGCCGGCCGAGGCCTCCACCGCCCGCCCGGCGATGAGCATGCCCTCGATCAGGGCGTGCGGGTCGTACTGCATCAACAGGCGGTCCTTGCAGGTGCCGGGCTCCCCTTCGTCGGCGTTGGCCACCACGTACTTGGGCCGGGCGGTCCCGCGGGGCACGAAGCTCCACTTCAGCCCGGTGGGGAAGCCCGCGCCGCCCCGCCCGCGCAGGTTGGATTTCTTGACCTCCTCGATGATCTGCTCGGGCGTCAGAGCCAGGGCCTTGCGGAACGCCTCGTAGCCCCGGGTGGCCAGGTAGACCTCGATCGAGGCCGAGTTCGGCAGACGGAAGCGCCGCGTCAGAACCGTCACTTCCAGGGGATGGGGTTCCGGGTGCAGCATGGCTCACTCGGGGGCCTGGGAAGAGGCGTTCCGGCGGAGCTGCTCGACCAGCCGGTCGAATTCCTCGGGGGTCATCCGGTGCCGGAACTCGTAGTTAACTTGCATGGCCGGACCCCAGCAGCAGGCGCCGATGCACTCGACCTCCTCCAGCGAAAACAGCCCGTCCTCGCTCACCTCGTGGTTGCCGATGCCCAGCTTGCGGCAGGCGTGCCGGAACAGCTCCGCCCCTCCCACCAGCATACAGCTTATGTTGGTGCAGATTTGCAGGTGGTAGCGCCCGGCCGGCCGACGGCGCAGCATCGAGTAGTAGCTGAGGACTTCCTCGACCTCCAGGGGCGCGATCTGCAAGCGGCGGCAAACCTCCTCGACGACCTCGGGCGTCACCGCGCCCACCTCGTCCTGGATGAACAGCAGCATGGGCACCAGAGCCGCCCGCTTGCGGTCCGGCGGGAAACCCGCCAGCAGGCGTTCGAGCTTGGCTTCCGTCTGCTCGGAGAACTTCACCGGTCCACGTCTCCCAACACGAAATCCAGGCTGCCCATCCCGGCCACCACGTCGGCGATCAGCCCCCCTTCGATCATCCGGGGCAGGCATTGCAGATTGCCGAAGCTGGGCGTGCGCATGTAAACCCGCCAGGGCTTGGCGCTGCCGTCGCTCACGATGTAGTAAGCCAGTTCGCCCCGGGGCGACTCGATCGCCTGATAGACCTCCCCGGGCGGCACGCGGAAGCCTTCGGTGACGATCTTGAAGTGGTAGATGAGGGCTTCCATCTGGGTCTTCATCTTCTCGCGATCGGGCAAGACCACATGCGGGGCGTCGGCCACATGCCGGCCCGAGGGCATGCCCTCCAGCGCCTGCCGGACGATCCGCGCGCTCTGCCGCATCTCCTCCAGCCGCACCTGATAGCGCGCGTAGACGTCGCTCTCCGTGCGGGTGGGAATCTCGAACTGGAACTGCTCGTAGCCCGAGTAGGGCTCGGCCTTGCGGATGTCCCAGGCCAGCCCGGCGGCGCGCAGCATGGGGCCGGTGACGCCCAGATCCAGCAGATCCGCCAGGGGCACGCGCCCCACGCCCCGGGTGCGCCGCAGCCAGATGGGATTCCGCGTGAGGAGCTCTTCGTACTCGTCCACCCGGGAGGGGAAGGCCTCGATGAAACGCCGGACGGGATGATGCCAGCCGCGCGGCGGCGCCAGGGCCAGGCCGCCGATGCGGAAGTAGCTGGTCATCATGCGCTGGCCGGAGAACATCTCGAAGATGCGCAGGATGTCTTCGCGCTCGCGGAAGCAGTACAGGAAGACGCTCATGGCCCCCACGTCCAGGGCGTGGGTGCCCAACCAGACCAGGTGGCTGTTCAGGCGGGTCAACTCGGTGAGCATGACCCGCATCCAGCGGGCCAGGGGCGGGATCTCCAGCCCCAGCAGCTTCTCGACCGCCAGGCAGTAGCAGAGGTTGTTCGACAGGGGGGCCAGGTAATCCACCCGATCGGTCAGGGTGACGCCTTGCTGGTAGAGCTTCTGCTCGAACTCCTTTTCGATGCCGGTGTGCAGGAAGCCGATCTCGGGCTCGGCCCGCACCACGGTCTCCCCGTCCAGATCCAGCACCAGGCGCAGCACCCCGTGGGTGGAAGGATGCTGCGGTCCCATGTTCAGCGTGAGCCGGCGGGGCGCGGCGCCGGCCGGCGGCTCCTCGGGAGGTTCGGGCCGGGCGTTGCTCATGGGGCGCCCTCTTCGCCGTAATCGTACCGGCGGCCGTGCACCGGGAAGTCCTTGCGCAAGGGGTGATCGCTCCAGTCCTCGGGCAGCAGCAGGCGGCGCAGGTTGGGGTGATTGCGAAACCGGATGCCGAACAGATCCCAGACCTCGCGCTCGTACCAGTCGGCTCCCCGCCAGACCGGCGTGACCGAGTCCAGCTCGGCGCCTTCCTCCAGCCGGCACTTCAGGCGCAGGCGCTGGTTGGCCTCGAGGTTATGCAGGTGGTAGACCACCTCGAAGCGGGGCGCCGCCGGATGCCAGTCCACCGCCGTGATGCTGCTCAGGCGCCGGAACCCCCCTTCCTGCTTGAGGTGCCGGCAGACCTCGAGGATCTTGCCCGGCTCGATGACCAGCGTCAGCTCGCCCCGATCCAGCTTGCCTTCCAGCAGGGCCGCGGGCTCCCGGCGCTCCAGCTCGGCGAGCAGGGGGATGGCTTGCAGGGGCGGGGGCAGCATCTATTCGCGCGCCGGATCCGAGCCGTCCTCCCGCGACCAGTCCAGCGCTCCTTTCTTCCAGAAATAGAAGAAGCCCGCCAGGATGAGGGCCAGAAACAGGGCCATCTCCAGGAAGGCGAACAGGCGAAGCTGCCTGTAGACCACCGCCCAGGGATACAGAAAGACAGCCTCCACGTCCAGCAGGATGAAGACCATCGCCACCAGGTAGAACTTCACGCTGAATCGCTCGCGGGGGCTGCCCACCGGCGTCATGCCGCACTCGTAAGGGGACTCCTTGGCGCGATCTCGCACCCGCTTGCCCAGCAGGGCGGAGGCGGCCAGCATGCCCGCCGCCACAGCCATGGCGATCAGGGCCTGGAGCAGCACCGGGAAGTACAGCTCGGCGTAGGAGGCCGGCATGAGAGCGAAATTCGAATATAATGATCTGCGGATCGGGGTGTCAAATCCCGGGCGCTCGGGGTCGGGCGCCCCGGCCCCGAGGTCGCCGGCCGACGGTGATGATCCAGATCAGGCTGAACGGGCAAGACCACAGCATCCCGGAGGGGCTGACGGTTCTAGGACTACTAGAATCGCTCGGGCTGAACCCCGAGCGGGTGGCGGTCGAACTGGACCTGGAGATCCTGCGCCGCGCCGAGTGGCCGCACCGGGTGCTCGGGCCGGGCGCCCGGGTCGAGATCGTACAGTTTGTCGGGGGAGGATGAAACCGTCCCCCGCAAAATAGGCGTTGAAGGCGGGGCCAAGCTTGAGTACAATCCTGAGAAGCGGCCGATAAAGGAAAACGGAAGCGGTTTGCCATGTTCAAAACAAAAAAGAGCCGACCTGCTCCGACCGAGCCCAGCGACGCTTTTTCCAGCAAGCAGGTCGCGACCATCGCGGGCATCAGCCTCCGGCAGCTCCAGTGGTGGGACGAACGCAACGTCGTCTCGCCCCGGCACCTGGGCCACAAGCGCATTTACAGCCCCCAGGACGTCCTGGAAATCACCGTCATTGCCGAGCTCCGGCGCAAGGGCTTCTCCCTGCAAAAGATCCGCCGCGTGCTGCGCTACCTTCAGCGCGAAATGGGGCGCCGGCTGAGCGACGTCTTCACCCGCGACTCCGACCTGCATCTGCTGACCGACGGCAAATCCATCTACCTGGAAGACCGCCACGAGCGCATCATTGACATTCTCAAGAACGCCCGCCAGCCCATGTTCCTGGTCTGCGTGACCGATCAGGCCCGGCGCTTGCGCGCCGTGCCCAAGAAGCCCGCCCGGGCCGAGGCCGCCCTGGCCGCCCGCAGGGTGCGCGCCGGCCTCTGACCGGGGCGCCGACGTCGGCGAGTTCCCGCCTGCCCGAACCCCCGCCCGCCCGGAGGTAGACTTGTCGGCATGTCGTCTGCCCTGCTGCCCCTCCTGCTGGCGGCTGTCGCAGCGGCCTGCGCCCAGCCGTTGCCCGGGACGGCTCCCCTCCGGATCGAAGGCGACCCCGGCCTGGAAATGGTCGAGGGGATCCATCGCTACCTGGATCGCGCCACCGCCGCAGCCGCGGCGCACCGCCCCCCGCCGGACCGCGAGCGGCTGCGCAAGATCATCGGAGCGGTGGACGAGCGCCTGCCTTCGCCGTCCTTGAAGCTCGAGGCGAGCCCCGACCGGCCGGCGCTGCTCGCACGCGGCGCGGGCTACCGCGTCTACGCCGTGCGCTGGCCGGTGATGGGGCCGGTGGAGGGCGAGGGCCTCTTGCTCGCGCCGGAGGGGCCGCTCGCCGCCCGCGTGGTGGCGCTTCCCGACGCCGACTGGCCCCCCGAGACCGCCGCCGGGCTGGCGCCGGGGCTGCCCCCTCGCGCGCAGTTCGCGCGCCGGCTGGCCGAAAACGGCTGCCTGGTGTTGGTTCCCGTCTTGATTGACCGCCGCGACGCCTTCTCCGCCAACCCCCTCATCGGCCGCCGGACCAATCAGCCGCACCGCGAGTTCGTCTACCGCATGGCCTACCAGACCGGCCGGCACATCATCGGCTACGAAGTTCAGAAGGTGCTGGCGGCGGTGGATTGGTTTGCCGGCCGGCGGCCCGTCCGACCGGTGGGCGTGGCCGGCTACGGCGAAGGGGGCCTGATCGCCCTGGCGGCCGCGGCCCTGGATGAGCGCATCGGGGCCGCTTGGGTGAGCGGCTACTTCGGGCCGCGCGAGGGCATGTGGCAGGAGCCGATCTATCGCAACGTCTGGTGTTTCCTGCGCGATTTCGGCGACGCCGGCTTGGCCGGATTGGTGGCGCCGCGCGCGCTCATTTTGGAAGCCTCCCGCGTGCCCCCTGTGGAGGGGCCGCCGCCGGAAACTCCCGAAAAGCGCGGCGCCGCCCCCGGGCGCCTGAGGACTCCTGCCCCGGCCGAAGTGAGGGCCGAGGTCGAGCGAGCGCGCGCACACTTCCGCAGGGCCGGCGCGCCGGACCGGATCGTCCTGCTCGAGGGCGGCGACGGGCCGGGATCGGAGGCCGCCTTGCGAGCGTTTCTGGAAGCCCTCGGCCGGCGCGGGCCGCTCAAGCCCTCGGGCGCCGCGCCGGCTCGGGCGGGTCCGGCGGGCGATCCCGAGGCGCGGCAGCGCCGCCAGTTCGATCAACTGGTCGAGTTCACCCAGGCCTTGGTGCGGCGCTCGGAGGCCGTGCGGCGGCGGTTCTGGCAGCGCGCGGACGCCTCTTCGCCCGAAGCCTGGCGGCGCAGCACCGCCTGGTATCGGCAGTACTTCTGGGAGCAGATTCTCGGGCGGCTGCCGGACCCGAGCGAACCGCCGGCGGCCCGCACCCGCCGCCTTTACGACGAGCCGCGCTGGACGGGCTACGAGGTCCGGCTGCCGGTCTGGCCGGACGTGTTCGCCTACGGCATTCTGCTGGTTCCCAAGGACCTCAAGCCCGGCGAGCGCCGCCCGGCGGTGGTTTGTCAGCACGGGCTGGAAGGCCGCCCGCAGGACGTCATCGAGGCCCGCCGCGAGGCCACCTATGGCCGCTTCGCCGCGCGCCTGGCCGAAGAAGGCTTCATCGCCTACGCCCCGCAGAATCCTTATCTGGGCGGGGACCGCTTTCGCCAGGCGCAGCGCAAGGCCAATCCGCTCGGCCTCAGCCTGTTCTCCTTCATCGTCGGGCAACACCAGCGCACGCTGGAGTGGCTGGCCTCGCTGGAGTTCGTGGATCCCGGGCGCATCGCTTTCTACGGGCTTTCCTACGGCGGCAAGACCGCCCTGCGGGTGCCGGCGGTGCTACCGGGGTATTGCCTCTCGATCTGCTCGGGCGATTTCAACCAATGGATCTGGAAGAACACCCGGGTGGACGAACCCTTCAGTTACATGTTCACCGGGGAGTACGAGATGTTCGAGTTCGACCTGGCGGAGACTTTCAATTACGCGGAGATGGCCGGTTTGATCGCCCCGCGGCCGTTCATGGTCGAGCGGGGGCATCGCGACGGCGTGGGCATTGACGAGTGGGTGGCCTACGAGTACGCCAAGGTCCGCCGGCTGTACGTCCGGCTGGGGCTGGCCGAGCGGACGGCGATCGAGTATTTCGACGGCCCGCACCGGATTCACGGGGTGGGCACGTTCCGGTTTCTGAGAGAGCAGTTGGGCCGGCCGGGTCGCTAGGGGCGCAGGGACGACCGCCTCCGGGAAGGGCGCAGCGCCGCCCCAGGAGCCCGGCTCCCCCCGGGCCGTTCCGGCGCCCCCGGAAAAAATCCTGTTGCGGCCCCGCCGCCCGATGGGCCATATTGGAAAGTGACCGGAAGGTAAGCGATGTAGAGCGCACCGCAGGCGGCCTGTCCCCGCGAAAAATGGCCGTGGCGCGCTCGGGACGCCCGATGGGCTCGGACATTTTTCGATGGCGGAGCTGGTCTTCTTCACCGAACTGGTGGGCCTCAAGGTCTACGACCTGCGCGGGCGCAGGATCGGCCGGGTGGCCGACGCCGCCTTGGTTCCCCTGATTGACTCCTCCCGGCTGGACCGCTACCTGGTGGGCGGCGGTTGGGCCTGGCTGACGGTGCGCTACGACCAGATCCGTTCGATCAGCCTGGACGGCATCCATCTTCAGGACGAGCGGCTGACCCCCTACCACGACGACGAGTACATGCTGCGCATCGGCCGGGATCTGCTCGACCAGCAGATCATTGACGTGGACGGGCGCAAGGTGGTGCGGGTCAACGACGTGACCTTCGAGATCCGCCGGGAGGGCGAAGCCGAAGTGCTGCGCGTGCTGGAAGTGGACGTCGGCCTGCGCAGCATCCTGCGCCGCCTGTTGCAAGGCGTGCTGCCGCCGCGCTGGATCCGCCGCCTCCAGCGCCCCATCGCGCCCAATTCGATCCGCTGGGAGCACTGCAACATCGTCGAGCCCGATCCGCTGCGCCGGCTGCGGCTGAACATTTCCTATTCGATGCTGGAGAAGCTGCACCCGGCGGACCTGGCCGACATCGTCGAGGAACTGGGCCCGGAGGAGCGCGAATCCATCATCGAGTCCATTGACAGCGAAGTGGCCGCCGACACTCTCTCGGAAGTGGATCCCAAGATGCAAGCCTCGATCCTGGAATCGCTGGAGGCCGAAAAGGCGGCCGAGATCGTCGAGGAAATGGCGCCCGACGAGGCGGCCGACGCGCTGGCCGAGCTGGAGGAGGAGACCTCGCGCGAGATCCTCGAGGAGATGGACGCCCAGCCCAAGGCCGAAGTCCGCGAGCTGCTGGATTTTCCCGAGGACAGCGCGGGCGGCCTGATGAACACCGAGTACGTGGCCCTGCACGAGAGCGCCACGGCGGCCGACGCGGTGGACGCCCTCAAGGGGAACGAGGAGCTGCTGGAAAGCCTCAGCACGCTGTTCTTGATTGACGCCCAGGGTGTGCTGAAGGGGGCGGTGCCCCTGGGAAGACTCTTCGTCGCCCCGCCCTCGGCCGCCTTGCGGGAGCTGGCCGCGCCCACCCTGATCGCGGTGCGGGCCCGCGAGCGGCGCGAGCGGGTGACGGAGTTGTTCGACAAGTATAATTTGCTGAATCTCCCGGTGGTGGATGAGGAGGGCCGGCTGGCCGGCGTGATCACCGCCGACGACGTCATCTCCGTGCTGCGGCACGACTGAGCGAGGGGCTTATGGACGGCGAGGCCCATGCTGAAGCGGATCCGGCACCAGATCGCGGTATTCTTCACCGTCATCGGCCCCGGCTTCATCACCGCCATGGTGGACAACGACGCCGGCGGCATCTTCACCTACTCGCAGGCCGGGGCGCGCTTCGGCTATCTGTCGCTGTGGACGCTGATCCCGATCGCCGTGCTGCTGGTGGTCACCCAGGAGATGAACGCCCGGATGGGCGCGGTCACCGGCAAGGGTCTCTCCGATCTGATCCGTGAAGAGTTCGGCCTGCGCATCACCTTCCTGGTGATGGTCCTGCTGGTGCTCACCAACTTCACCAACGTGATGGCCAATTTCGCCGGGGTGGCCGGCTCGCTGGAGTTGTTCTCGGTGCCCCGCTCGGTCTCGGTCCCGCTGGCCGCCCTGCTGGTCTGGCTGCTGGTGGTGAAGGGCACCTACCGCAGCGTGGAGAAGATCTTTCTGGGGGCCTGCGTCTTCTACGTCAGTTACGTCGTCTCCGCGCTGCTGATCGAGCCGGATTGGGAGCAGGCCCTGGCCGGCAGCGTGCAGCCGGTCCTGATGCTGGATCCGGCCTACATCACGGTGCTGATCGGCATGGTGGGCACCTCGATCGCCCCCTGGATGCAGTTCTACTTGCAGGCGGCCGTGGTCGAGAAAGGCATCAGCGAACGCGAGTACGCCGAGTCGCGCATCGAGGTGATCGTGGGCTGCATTACCATGGTGGTGATCGCTTTCTTCATCATCGTGGCCTGCGCGGGAGCGATCTGGTCCCACGGCCCGCGCGACATCGAGGACGCGGCCCACGCCGCCCAGGCCCTCCGGCCCTTCGGCCGCTACGCCTTCCTGCTGTTCAGCGCCGGGCTGTTCAACGCCTCGATGTTCGCCGCTTCGATCCTGCCCCTGTCCACCGCCTACTCGGTCTGCGAGGGCCTGGGCTTCGAGGCCGGGGTGAACAAGGGCTTTCGCGAGGCGCCCATCTTCTACTGGCTGTACACTCTGCTGATCGTGCTGGGCGCGGGCGTGATTCTGATTCCCGGCTTCCCGCTGGTGCGCATGATCCTGCTCTCGCAGGTGCTCAACGGCGTGCTGCTGCCCCTGGTTCTGATCTTCATGGTCCTGCTGGTGAACAAGCGGGAGCTGATGGGGCGCTGGGTCAACTCGCGCTCCCAGAACGCCGTCGCCTGGCTGGCGGTAGTGATCCTGATCGGGCTGACCCTGGCGCTGGTGGGCATCACCTTGCGCGACATGATGGCGTGAGGCAGGCGCCGGCCCTTCCCGGCTCCTGTTCACGGGCCCTCGGTTGGCGCCGGGCGGCCGCAGCGGCGCGGCCGGCCCGGGAAATCAGAAATACACCTTGGCCCCCAACTGAATCTTGCGCGAGCCGCTGACCACGCTGTCCCGTACCCGGCCGAAAATCGTCGAGGTGATGGTGGCGGTGGGGAAGCCGAACGAGGGGGAGTTGGTCAGGTTGGTGAAATCGCCCCGCACCTCGAGTTGGAAGCCCTCCCGGCCCAAGCCGAAGCGCTTCAGCACGGCCAGATCCAGGTTGAAGAATCCCGGGCCTTCCAGGAAGTTGCGCCCCGTGTTGCCCATCTCGCCCGGGGCGGGCAGAGAGAAGCGGGCCCGCTCGCTCTCATTGAGGTACCACTTCAGGCCGGAGGCCGGATCGTCGAAGAGCCGCCCCATGCCGCGATCGCAGCCCGAGCAGTTGGCCGGGGATTGCTGCACGCTGCCGAAGGTGTAGGCTCCCGAGTAAACCGTGAAGGGCCGGCCGCCGGTCAGGCGCAGATAGCCGGTGGCCTGCCAGCCGCCCGCCAGCGCGTCCAAGAAGGCCGGCATCCCGGCGCCCCAGCGGCGGGTCTTGCCCACCGGCACTTCCCAGGTCCAGTTGGATTGCAGGGCGTGCGCGCGGTCGAAGTCCGAGCGCGCGTAGTTGAGCCTGCGGTTGTAAATATCGAAAGGCGTCGAGGAGGCTGACTGGGCGTTGGCCGTGGAGACCACGGTGAAAGCCGGATCGTAAGAGCGGGTGTCGAGCGACTTGGCCCAAGTGTAACTGAGCTGGTAACTCAGCCCCGAGGAGAAACGGCGTTCCAGTTGGATCTCCAGGGCGTGATAGGTGGAGAAATCGTTGGAGTCAATCACGCGCATGCGGCCGCCGAACTGCGGGAAGGGGATGAAAAAGAAGGGTCCCGCGCCCGAGAGATCGGTCACCGAGCGGGCGGGCGTTCCCTGCAAGCGGGTGGCGATGGAAGCCGCCAGGGCCGCCACCGAGTTCAGATCCAGGGTCGAGGCGTACAGGCGGCGCACCATCTGCGAGCCGGTCTCCCCCGCCCGCAGGCGCGAATCGGCGCGCAGCAGCCGGTTCATCAGATCGGACTCCCCGCCCGCCTTGACGATGCGGAATGCCTCCAGGAAACCGTTGCGGAAGATCTCGGCCTGGTTGGCGTCGTAGGCGCCGAACAGGTGGTAGGCCCGCCGGCCGAGGTAGCTGACGTCCAGGACGGTGCGGGGAGCGACCTCGCGCTGGATCGAGAGACTCCACATGTGCGTGGTGGGCATCTTGAAATCCGGGTCCACCACCGTGATCAAGTTGCTCGAGAAGGGCGCCGGCTGGGCCAGCTCGCTCGGTTTGACGGAAGGCGGTTTCAGGCGGGGCAGGGCGGCCAGCCGGCCTCCCGCCTGGCCGAAGCTGGTGTCGTTGACGCCTTGGGTCTGCCCGGGCAGGCTCTGGAAAATCGAGGAGGAGAGCACGAAGGTATTCAGCCGGTCGTAAGCCGCGCGGTAATTGACGCGCAGCGACGTCTTGCCTCGCCCCGTGGGGTCCCAGGCCAGGCCCAGGGAGGGACCGAAGTTGCGCCAGGAATCGCCGAAGAGCTTGCCTTTGACCCAGCGCAAGGAGGTTGTCGGGGGCGCCCCGGCCTGCACGAGCTGATCGGGTCGCGTGATGCGATCGTCGGGATTGCGCGGGGCCAATTTGACCTCCCAGCGCAGGCCCAGATCCAGCGTCAGGTTGCGGCGCAACTTCCAGGTGTCCTGGGCGTAAAAGTCGTACTCGGGATAGCGGGCGTCGAACTCGTACAGACCTTCGACGAACTGATCGCCCTTGGAGGGGAAGCCGCGGGTCAGGTTGCCCACCCGTCCCAGCAGGAAGTTGATGTGGCTCTGGAAGGCGGGCCGGTCGAAGGTGACGTTGAGGTCCGGCGGCAGGCCGAAGGTGGCCGGGTCCACCGTGTTGACAGCGGTCGAGAAATTGATCGCCTGGGTGGCATTCTGCCCGGCGATCGAGCCGCGTACGTCCACGTGCTGCTGCCAGCGGAGGTTGGTCCCGAATTTCAGGGCGTGGGAGCCGCGGAACCAGGCGAAATTGTCCACCGCCTGCCAGGTGTGCAGGCGGCGCTTGTTGCCGAAGCTGTACTCGGTGTCGAGCGCCACCGGCCCGTACAGGGTGACCTTCGCCAGGTCGGCTTGGGGCATGCGGAAGTCGAAGGTGAAACGGTTGAAGCCGAACACCAGCTCGTTGGTGATGCTGGGCGCCGGGTTCCACCGCCAGTTGGCGGCCAGGTTGCTGGGCGTGCGGTAGGTGTCCACCAGACAGCGGGTGCCCGGGAAGGTGGGCTGGCCTCCGTTGACGCTGTCGCAGAAGGTGTTTTGCTGGCCGAAGGCCAGGCGGGCAAAGAGCGTGTTGCGTTCGTTGAAGATGTGGTCAATTTTGACCACCGCGTCGTGCTGCTTTTCCTTTTCGGCCGCCGTGAAGGTGAACAGCGCGGTGTTCAAGCCGTCGCCCCCGGTGAAGTTGTTGGGCAGCGGCGTCTGCGCCAGCAGGGCCTGAATGGTCTTGTCCAGGCCGAAGCGTTCCGGATCGGAGGCGGCCACGTTGTAACTGCCCAGATTGACGCCCGGCAACACGTTGCCGGCGGCGTCCACCGAGGCGTCCGGCGTCCCGGCCGGGCGGTTGCGCCCGCCCCGCACGTAGCGCAGGATGCCCCGGCGGGCCTCGGCCGTGTAAACGGTCCGGCTGACCAGACCGGTCTGCAAGGCGCGCAGCAGTTGCAGGTTGGCGAAGAAGAAGGTCTTGTTGGGCAGGATCGGCCCGCCCAGGCTGCCGCCCCAGATGTGCTGCACGAACTGGCGCTTGCCCACCTGGTTCAGGTTGTTCTCCCATTCGTTGGCGTTCAGCCGGGGCGTGCGGTAGAACCAGAAGCCCGAGCCGTGGAACTCGTTCGAGCCCGAGCGGGTGATCATACTGACCTGCCCGCCGCTGTTGCGCCCGTAATCGGCCGTGAAGCCGGAGGTCAGCACGCGGAACTCGGCCAGCGAATCCGGATTGCTGCGTAGCGGCGAGAAGTTCGAGCCGCCGGCGCTGGTCTCGTTGACGTCAATGCCGTCCAGAGTGAAGTTCCAGGCCCGATCGCGCGCTCCATGGACGTGCACGCCGCCGCCGGTGTTGGCCCCCGAGACCACGCCCGGCTGGAGCAGCACCAGCGCCAGGGGATTGCGCCCGCGCGTGCCCACCAGGGGCAGGTCGCGGATCATCCGGTCGGTGAAGAGGTTGCCGATGTTGCCCGAGGTCGAGGTCTGCACCGCTTCGTAAGCCGCGCTCACTTCGATCTGCTCGGCCAGCGCTCCTACCTCCAACGTGACGTTGACCGTGGTGGGTTGCCCGATCGTCACCTGGTTGCCCCGGGCGACGAACTTCTTGAAGCCCGCCGCCTCGACCGTAATGGTGTAACTTCCCGACTGCACGGCCTCGAAGGCGTAGGCGCCGGATTCCGACGTCCGGGCGCTGAAGGCCGCCCGCGTGCCTTCGTTGATCAACTGCACCAGGGCGCCGGGCACCGCCGCCCCGCTGGGATCCTGGACCACGCCCAGCACCCGCGAGGTGGTTCCCTGGGCGAAGGCGGAACAGAGTGAAACCGCTATGGCGACGAACAGCCGCATCGTAATCCCCCTCGGGCGGATGGTAGCACAGAGCGCCCCGCGCTACGGGAGGCGCCGGCCCGGGTGATCCCCCGTATGATGGAAGCAAGCCGCCTGGAGCGGCCGGAGAGCGGGCGTGCATTGCTTTGTCACAGGAGCGGCGGGTTTCATCGGCAGCAACCTGGTGGATCGCTTGTTGGCCGAAGGGCACCAGGTCACCGGGTATGACAACTTCTCCACCGGCCGGGAGGCCTTCCTCGCCGCCGCCCTGGCCTCGCCCCGTTTCCGCCTGGTGCGGGGCGACGTGCTGGACCTGCCGGCCCTCGAGCTGGCCATGCGGGGGGCCGACGTCGTCTTCCACCTGGCGGCCAACGCCGACGTGCGCTTCGGCACCGCGCATCCCTTCAAGGACCTCGAGCAAAACACCCTCGGCACCTGGCGCGTGCTGGAGGCCATGCGCCGTGCGGGCGTCCGCCGCATCGCCTTCGCCTCCACCGGCTCGATCTACGGCGAGCCGTCCGTGTTTCCCACCCCGGAGGACTGTCCCTTCCCGGTGCAAACCTCGCTCTACGGCGCCTCGAAACTCGCCGCCGAGGGTTTCATCCAGGCTTACGCCGAGGGCTTCGGCTTCCAGACCTACATCTTCCGCTTCGTTTCCATCCTGGGAGAGCGCTATTCGCACGGCCACGTGTTCGATTTCTACAAGCAACTGCGGCGGGATCCCGAGCGACTCTACGTGCTGGGCGACGGCCGCCAGCGCAAGTCCTACCTCTACGTGCAGGATTGCCTGGAGGCCATGCTCGCCGCCCTCGCCCGGGCTCAGGGCAAGGTGAACATCTTCAACCTGGGCACGGACGAATACTGCGAGGTCAACGACTCCATCCGCTGGATCACCGAGCGGCTGGGCCTGCGCCCGCGCTTGATCTACTCGGGCGGGGAGCGCGGCTGGGTGGGGGACAATCCCTTTATCTTCCTGGACTGCTCCCGCATCCGGGCCCTGGGCTGGCGGCCCCGGCTCAGCATCCGCGAGGCGGTGATCCGGACCCTGGACTACCTCATCGAGAATCCCGATCTGCTGGAGCGCCCTTAGCCGCGGGCCCGACTAACGCTGCACGCGGCCCGAACCGCCGCCCTTCAGCAAGGCCTGGACCTCCTCGACGCTCAGGCGACTGAAGTCGCCCGGCACGGAGTGCTTCAGGCAGGAGGCCGCCACGGCGAACTCCAGCGCCTCCTGGTGGCCGGCCAGCTTCAGCAGGCCGTAGATCAGGCCGCCCGCGAAGCAATCCCCCGCGCCCACCCGGTCCACGATGTGGGTGATCTCGTAGTGGCGGCTGGTCAAAAACTCGCGCCGGTCGTTCAGGCAGGCCGACCAGCCGTTGTGCGAGGCGCTGTGCGACTCCCGCAGGGTGATCGCCATCAGCTTCAGGTTGTCGAATTCCTCGAGCACCCGCTCGGTGAGCCGGCGGTATTGCGCCGGGTCCAGGCGGCCCGAGTGCACGTCCACCTCGGCCGGGATGCCCAGCGACATCTGCACGTCCTCCTCGTTGGCGATGCCCACGTCGGCCTGGCGGAACAGCTCGCGCATCACCTCGGGAGCCGGCTTGCCCCAGCGCCATAGGTTCTTGCGAAAGTTCAGGTCGCAGGAAACCGTCAAGCCCTTGCGGCGGGCCGCCCTCACGCTCTCCAGAGCCAGCTCGGCGGCGCCCTGGCTGATGGCCGGCGTGATGCCGGTGATATGGAACCAGCCCGCGCCCTCCAGGGCGTCCTCCCAGGCGATGACGCCCGGCCGGGCCAGGGCGATGGCGCTGGAATCCCGGTCGTAAACCACCTTGGAGGGCCGCTGATTGGCTCCGCTCTCCACGTAATAGACGCCCATGCGCCCGGGCGCCCGCACGATCTTCGAGGTGTCTACGCCCAAGCCGCGCAACTGAGCGACGGCGGCGTCCGCGATGGGATGTTTGGGCGGCAGCACGGTGACGTACCGCGCCGGCAGGCCGAAGCCCGCCAGGGCTACCGCCACGTTGGCTTCCCCCCCGCCGAAGGTGGCTTCCAGCACGGGCGATTGCAGGAAGCGCTGGAAGCCCGGCGGCGCCAGCCGCAGCATGATCTCGCCGAAGGTCACCACGGTATCAGGCATGATGGAAGACTCCCTATCGAAGATAGCCTATCGGAGATCGGCTGCGCCTTGCGCGCCGGCGGCCGGGGCCTCCGGCAGCACCGCGATGACGTCCACTCCGAAGGAGGCATCCAGGGAAGGCAGGCCCTCGAAAGGCAGCATGGTCGAGGCAGGCGGGGCTTGCGGGCTGTAGAACTCGGCGCGCACGCGGCGGATCATCTCGCCCAGCGCGGCCGAGAGCGGATAGACATGGGAGACGGCAACCCCCTGAAAGGAGGCGCCCGCTTCTTGCAGGGTGCGGCCGAGGCGCTGGAAGGCCAGGCGGGCGTCGTCCTCGCCGTAGCGGAAGCCCAACTGGGCGCCGGTCAAGGCCAGGCGGGCGGGGCCGACCAGGGCGATCTGGGAAAAGAAGGGCGACTGCGGCAGTCCGGGCGGATTCAACAACGTCAGGGCGCGCGCGGGGGCGGCACTCAGGCGCGCCACCGCCTCGCATTCGGCCAGGCCGCGGGCCGGAGCCCGCTGGGGCTGGAGCAGATTCAAGGCGGCCCGGGGGAACTCGGCCGCCAGGCGCTGGCGCAGGTGCGGAGCGTCCTCCAGGGAGGAAACGAAGCAGGTCACCTTCAACACGTGGTCCTCGCTCGCCCCCGCCGCCCGAGCGGCCGCCCGTAAACCGCTCAGCGATCGCTCCAGCAGCGGCCCCACCGCGGCCAGCGGATCCGCCGCCGTCGCGGCCTGCCCCGAGATGAAGGCCAGCCCGTGCGGATTGACCGTCCTCCGCTCGACCGCCGCCGCCTCCAGGGCCACCTGGGCTCCGACCAGCGGCAAGGCGCCCACCTGCACCACGCTCAACACCGGCAGCGGCTGGCGGCGCTCGGTGAAGCTCTCGCTGACCACCGCTTGCACCCGGCGCAGGTCGCCCGTGCCGGCGACGAAGGCCCGCAGCTTCACGATCGAGGCGCCCCGCACCTGGCGCAGCAGCGCCCGCAAGGCTTCCCGCACCTGCTGCGAGAGCAAGCCCTGGCCCGTCAGGGGCGCGACGTGGAAGCTGAGGCGCCGGCTGTCGGCGACGACCGTGGCGGGGGGCTCCTTGGGCAGTTCCAGAACCTGCGTGATCTCTTCCTCGCGTTTCTTCTTCTTCTTGGGTTCGGCCACCGGCAGGGGCCATTCGGCCCGCGGTCGCTGCGCGGCCACGACGGGTTCGGGGGCCGCCGGGGGAGGCGCCGGAGGAGCGGGACGGGGCAACCAGGCAGTACAGAGCAACCCGAGGATCGCGCTTCGTCGCATCGGGCCTCGCCCCCAATTTTATCAGGCGCCGAGCGGCGGGCGGCAAAAGCATCCGACGGATGCCGCGTCCGCCCCGGCCCTCAGACGTGAACCGACGGCACCAGTTCGCGCACGTCCGCTTGTTTGACCCCCGGCGTCTCCAGCGCCACCCGCTGCACTTCGTCAATCTCCTCGACCCGCGTCACCCTGCCTCGAATCCGCACCGCGCCCTCCTGGGCCTCCACCTCGAACTCCAGGTGCGAGGTGGGGGGATGGATCGCCAGGTTGGCCTTCACGCGGCTGGCCAGGGCCAGATCCTCCATGGTTCGCCGGCACTCGGGCGTGAATTCGTAGCAGCGGCGCCGCACCGTGAAGGCGATGAGCTGGCAGGCCTCGCGGACGCTCAGGTGCTCCAGGTTGATCACCAGGTCGTACAGCGACGGGTCGCCCCAGTCCACCCCGTAGAGGTATTGCGTCCACTTGCGCCGCTCCTGGTCCACTCGCTGGATATAGGTGATGGCTTCCGCCCGGCTGAACTTGAGCCGCTCCTGAGCCATCGCGATGCGGAATTCCAGCGGCGCGATGATGCGCGTGCGCAGCACGGCGACGCCGCCGGGCAGCAGCAGGTGTCCGGCCAGTCCGTGATAGATCGCCTTGCCGTGGCGGATCTCCTCGGTGAGGGCGGCCTGCACCAGCGCCAGGTACATGTACCGCCTGTGGCGAAACCGCTCCAGGAACGACGGCGGCTTCTCCATCGCCTCCCGCAGCTCTTCCTGCGAGACGCCGTAGGCGGCCGCCCGCTCAACGATCACGTCGCGATCTATGAGCCGGTAGCCCAGTTCGGCGGCCAGGCATTCGGCCAGCATCTTGCCGCCGCTGAAGGTGCCTCGAGAGATAGTAATCACCGACATCGCCGCTTCCTTTCCTCCCGCCCGGGCGCCCGGCCTGCGCACTCAGACCGGGGCCGCGCACCCGAATCTCGCTCCCATGATATCATTGGTAGGTTTGGCTGGCGCGTCGGCAACTAGCGCGGTTTCGAAGGGGGGCGAGCAGGGCGATTCGCCGGGCGGGGGCGGTAAAGTCTACCTGGTCGGGGCGGGTCCCGGTCCGCGCGATCTGCTGACTTTGCGCGCCGCCGAGTTGCTCGGCCGGGCCCAGGTGATCGTCTACGACCGGCTCATCCAGAGGGAGGTGCTGGGGCTGGCCGATCCCGCCGCCGAGATCATCTACATGGGCAAGTCGGTGGGCTGCCACCAATCCCGCCAGCAGGAAATCAACGAGCTGCTGGTACGCAAGGCGCGCGAGGGCAAGATGGTGGTCCGCCTGAAGGGGGGCGACCCGTTCCTGCTGGGCCGGGGCGGCGAAGAGGCCGAGTACCTGGTCGAGCACGGCGTGCCCTTCGAGGCGGTGCCCGGCATCAGCTCGGCCCTGGCGGCGCCCTTGAGCGCCGGCATTCCGGTCACCCACCGCGAGATAGCTTCCGCCGTGGCGATCGTCACCGGCCACGAGGCCCGCCAGCAGGCCGGACGGCTGGATTGGGGAGCGCTCAGCCGCGTGGATACGCTGGTCTTCTTGATGTGCGTGCAGAACGTGGGGCGGATCGCGGCCCGGCTGATCGAGCACGGGCGGGATCCGCAGACGCCGGCGGCCATGATCCAGACCGCCTACTGGCCCGAGCAGCAGGTGATCGCGGCGCCGCTGGAGGCGATTGCCCAGGCGGCCGAGCGAGCCGGAATCAAGCCGCCTGCCACGCTGGTGGTGGGGGAAGTGGCGCGGCTGCACGAGAAGCTGGGGGGCCGGGCGGCGCTCCGAGAGCCGGCGGCGGAAGTCGGGCCGCGCTGAGGGGGCGCGCAAGCGATTCAAAACAGAGGGGCGGGAGGCGGACTTGAGGGTTCAAAGATATTAATACCTTAAAACCCTTGACTCCGACCGTTAATCGGGTTTACATTGTACTTGGTTAACCCACCGGAGCGCTTTCGCTTCCGGCCGAGGCGCCCGCGTGGGCGGTGGTAGGCGAGGGAATGCAAGAGCTGGTGCTTTGCGATCGGGCGAAAGATTTCCTGCGCAGCGCGCGGGTTTTCGCCTGGTCGGTGCGGGAGGTCTTCGAGCGCCAGGTCTTACGCCAGGTGGCGGGCGCCCGGCTCAGCTTCGCCCAGTTCAAGCTGCTCTATTTTGTGGCCCACACCGACACCCATACGGTAGGGGACGCGGCAGCCTTTCTGGGGGTCAGCAAGGCGGCTGCCAGCAAGGCGGTCCAGAAGCTGGTCGAACAGCGCTTGCTGCGGCGCGTGGTTTCGCCCTTGAACCGCCGGTCCAGCCAGCTCGGCCTGACGGCGGCCAGCCAGCGCCTGCTCAAGGAGTTTCAGGAGGCGCGCGACCGGCTGGCCCAGGAGGTCTTCGGGGCCTTCGGCGCCGCGCAGTTGGAGGAGATCTCCGAGGTGCTGGACCGGTTGGCGGCGGCCATCGCCGCGCGCAGCAAGACGCCCGATCCGGTGTGCCTGCGCTGTGAGGTTTACTTCTGCCAGCCCTGCCGCTTCGGCGAGTGGGGCCGGCGGAACTGTTTTTATCAAGGCCACGCGCGTGGCCGGGCGGAGTCCTCCGCGAACCCTGCGGGGACTGCGCCGGAGGATGCGGGGTGTCCGCCCGGCGGGGCGGGGCGCTCCGCAGGCAAGTGCAGTGGTTAGGGAGGGTTAATGCCTAGTTACGTCAATCCGGAGAAGTGCGACGGGTGCAAGGCGCTGGACAAGACCGCTTGCCAGTACATTTGCCCCAACGATCTCATGGTGCTCGACAAGGCGACCATGAAGGCGTACAACCGCGACGTCACGATGTGCTGGGAGTGCTACAACTGCGTGAAGATCTGCCCTACCCAGGCGGTCGAGGTGCGCGGCTACGCCGACTTCATTCCCATGGGCGCTTCGGCCACCCCGATGCGCTCCACCGATTCGATCATGTGGACCGTGACCTTCCGCAACGGGATGATCAAACGGTTCAAGTTCCCCATCCGCACCACGCCGGAAGGCGGCGCGGTGCCGGACGGCGGGTTTGCCACGGGAGGCGATCTGAGCAGCCCCGCGCTGTTCACCGAGCCGGCTTCGCTGGGCATTCCCGAGGTGTTCACTCTGAAACGCTAGGAGAGCGATCCCTATGGCCAACTTCGAGAATGTCGTAGTCGAAACCGATTTGTTGATCCTCGGCGGCGGCATGGCGGCCTGCGGTGCGGCGGTCGAAGCGGCCTATTGGGCCAAGCAGCACGGCCTGAAGGTCACGCTGGTGGACAAAGCGGCCGTGGACCGCTCGGGCGCCGTAGCCATGGGTCTCTCCGCCATCAACCAGTACGTCGGTCTGCGCGACGGCGTCAACACGGTCAAGGACTATGTGGACTACGTGCGCAACGACCTGATGGGCATCACCCGCGAGGACCTGGTGGCCAACATCGCCCGGCACGTGGATTCCACCGTTCACCTGTTCGAGAAGTGGGGACTCCCCATCTGGCTGGACGAGAACGGCAAGTACGTGCACGAGGGCCGCTGGCAGCTCATGATCAACGGCGAGTCCTACAAGGTGGTGGTGGCCGAGGCGGCCAAGAACGCCCTGCTGCAATCGGGCGTGGGCCAGATCTTCGAGCGCGTCTTCATCGTGGGCCCGCTCCTGGACGGCGACCGTTGCGCCGGTGCGGTGGGCTTCTCGGTGCGCGAAGAGAAGTTCTACATCTTCAAGGCCAAGGCCACCCTGGTCGCCATGGGAGGTGCGGTGCACGTCTTCAAGCCGCGCAGCTCGGGCGAAGGCATGGGGCGCGCCTGGTATCCGCCATGGAACTCGGGCTCCTCGGCCTATTTCACCATCCGGGCGGGCGCCGAAATGACCTGCCAGGAAGTGCGCTTCATTCCCGTGCGCTTCAAGGATGCCTACGGTCCGGTGGGCGCCTGGTTCCTGCTGTTCAAGAGCCGGGCCACCAACGCCATGGGCGGCGATTACATGGTCGAGCGTCGGTCCGAGCTGGAGAAGTGGGCTCCCTACGGGCGCGTCAAGCCCATCCCGGCCAACCTGCGCAACTACCTGGGCATGCTTGATGTGATGGAAGGCAAAGGCCCCATCTACATGCGGACCGAAGAAGCCATCCAGAAAATCGCCGAGCAATACAAGGATGACGAGAAGGCCTACAAGAAGAAGATGCGGGAGCTGGAGTCGGAGGCCTGGGAGGACTTCCTCGACATGACCATCTCGCAGGCCTTGCTCTGGGCCGCCACCAACGTGCAGCCCGAGGAGCGCTCCAGCGAGATCGCCGCCGCCGAGCCTTACTTCATCGGCTCGCACTCCGGCGCCAGCGGCGCCTGGGTCTCCGGACCGGAGGACTTGCAGACGCCCGAGACCAAGCCCCTCTACTTCTGGGGCTACACCAATATGTCCACGGTCAAGGGGCTGTTCTGTGCGGGCGACGCCAGCGGCGCCTCCAGCCACAAGTTCAGCTCCGGATCCCACGCCGAGGGCCGCATCGCCGCCAAGTCGGCCGTGAAGTTCATCGTCGAGAACAACACCATGCCGGCGGTGGACCCGGCCCAGATCGAGCAGCTCAAGGCGGAGATCCTCCAGCCGCTGGAGACTTACGAGCGTTACAAGAACGCCACCACCGACCCGGAAGTCAACCCCAACTACATCAAGCCGCGCATGTTCATGTTCCGGCTCCAGAAGATCATGGACGAGTACGCCGGCGGCGTCACCGCCCAGTTCACCACCAACGAGGCTCTGCTCAACCGGGCTCTGGAGCTGCTGGCCTTCCTCAAGGAGGATTCCCGGAAGCTGGCGGCCGCCAACCTGCACGAGCTGATGCGTTGCTGGGAGAACGTCCACCGGATGTGGCAGGCCGAGGCCCACGTGCGCACCATGCTGTTCCGTCAGGAGACCCGTTGGCCCGGCTACTACTTCCGCGCCGACAAGCCGTCCATGGACGAGCAGAACTGGCGCGTGTTCGCCAACTGCCGCTGGGATCCGGCCACCGGCCAGTGGCAGATGTTCACGCGGCCCATTCTCTCGATCTTCCCGCAGCCCAAAGAGCACGAACTGCTCGGTGGTTAGCGAAGGCGCCAACCCGGCCGTGAGGTCCCCGCTGCCCCGGGGGCCTCACGGCGCCCTTCGGTCCGGCCGCCCGAGGGAGAACGCTCACAGGGAGGACAGGCAAGTGAAGTGTATCTACTGCAACCAGCCCATGGTCCGCTGGGCCAACCCCCAGCTCAGCACCTGGAGCGGCGAGTTTCAGTACGTCTGCTTCAACGACGACTGCCCCTACTTCGTGCGCGGCTGGGCCTGGATGCAGAGCCGTTTCCAGGTCACCGCTTCCTACCGCTACCGCTTCGACCCCGTCACCGGCGACCAGGGTCCCCTGCCCGTGTGGTCCCGCGACGCCCTGCGCTCCGGCATCCTCCCCCCGGCCCGGGAGAATTCCCATGAGTGAACCCCGCCCGGTGCAGTTGAGCATCCTCCAGGATGCGCCCCGGCTGGGCCCGGAGGACGTTTTCACCTTCCGCTGCGATCCCTCCCTGGCCTGCTTCACGCGCTGCTGCGCCGACGTGGCCATCGTGCTGACCCCCTACGACGTCCTGCGCATGAAGCGCGCCCTGGGTTTGAGCTCGGGCGAGTTTCTCGAGCGCTACACGATTTCCCCTTTCACGCCCGAGCAGCAGGTCCCCACGGTCCTGCTCAAGATGAATCCGGCCGACAAGCGCTGCCCCTTCCTGACGGAGGAGGGTTGCCGCATCTACCCCCACCGGCCGTGGGCCTGCCGCATGTATCCGCTGGGGCTGGCCGCCCCCGACAAGCCGACGCCCGCCGAGAGGCCCTTCTATTTCCTGATGCGCGAGGAGCTCTGCCAGGGCCACCGCAGCGAGCGCACCTGGACCGTGCGCCAGTGGCTTCAAGACCAGGGCCTGGAAGAGTACGACATGATGGGCGCCTCCTTCAAGGAGCTCATGCTCGATCCCTTCTGGGATTCCGGCCGGCCCCTGGCCCCCAACCAGGTCGAGATGTACTACATGGCCTGCTACGATCTGGATCGCTTCCGCCGCTTCGTCTTCGAGAGCCGCCTGCTGGAGCTGTTCGAAGTGGACGAAGCGCGCATCGAGGCCCTGCGCAGCGACGACCTCGAGCTGCTGGAATTCGCCATGGGCTGGCTGAAATTCTGTCTGTTCCATCACAAGACCATGAAGATCAAACCGGCCGTCGCCGAAGCCCGGCGGCAGGCCTTGCGAGAATCAGGCGCACTGCAATGAACGAACAAGGCAAACCCCTCCTGGTGGTGGGCGGCGGCATCGCCGGCATCACGGCTGCTCTGGAGGCGGCCGAGGCCGGCTGCCAGGTTGTGCTCGTCGAGAAGCTGCCCTACCTGGGAGGGAGAGTGGTCCGCGTCCATCAGTACTTCCCCAAGCTGTGCCCTCCGGGCTGCGGCCTGGAGATCAATTTCCGGCGCCTCAAGAACAATCCGCGGGTCACGGTGCTGACCCAGGCCGAGCTGGAATCGCTGAGCGGTTCGCCGGGCGATTATGAAGCGGTGGTGAAAATCGCGCCGCGCCACGTCAGTCCGGCCTGCACCCTGTGCGGGGCCTGCACCGAGGTCTGCCCGGGCGAGCGCGCCGATGAGTTCAACTACGGGCTGAGCAAGACCAAGGCGATCTACCTGCCCCATGCCCTGGCCTATCCGGCCCTTTACGCCCTCGAGCGCGCCGCCTGTCCGCCGGGTTGCCGGGCCTGCGTCGAGGCCTGCCGGTACGGCGCCATTGATCTGGACCAGCAGCCCGAGCGGAAGACGTTCCGGGTGGCGGCGGTGGTGGCCGCCACCGGATGGGTCCCTTACGACGCCTCGCGGCTGGAGGGGCTGGGCTTCGGCCGCGCTCCCAACGTGATCACCAACGTCATGATGGAGAGGCTGGCGGCGCCCAACGGCCCGACCGGGGGCAAGATCCTGCGGCCCTCCGACGGCCGCCCGCCCGCCTCGGTGGCCTTCATCCAGTGCGCCGGCTCGCGGGACGAGAACCACCTGCCGTACTGTTCGGCGGTCTGTTGCGCCGCCTCGCTCAAGCAGGCCGGCTACGTCCGGTCGCTCTACCCGGAGATCCCCATCACGATCTTCTACATTGACCTGCGCACTCCGGGGCGCCTGGAAGAATTTCTCACCCGCATGCAGGGAGAAACCAACGTCGAGCTGGTCAAAGGTAAAGTGGGCAAGGTCGAGGAGGAGCCCGGCAGCGGCGATTTGATCCTGACCGCTGAAGACGTCATGACGGGCCGCAAGACGGTGCGTAAGGTGGGGCTGGCGGTGCTGGCCACCGGCATCGTGCCCCGGTCCGAGGGGCTGCCCGCCGAGTTCGCCCGGGACGAGTTCGGCTTTCTGGCCGACGGCGCAGGCCGGACCGGCCTGTACGCGGCCGGCTGCGTGCGCCGGCCGGAGGAGGTGGCGGCCAGCGTCCAGGACGCCGCCGCGGCGGCGCTGAAGGGTCTGCAATGTGTGGTCAGGAGCGTGCGTCATGGCTAAGAAGGTCGGCGTTTACCTCTGCGGCGGCTGCGGAATCGGGGAGGCCCTGAACCTGGCCCGTTTGGAGAAGGTGGCGCAGCGGGAGGCCAAGGCCGCCCTGGTCAAGACGCACCCGTTCCTGTGCAGTCCGGAAGGCGTTCAGCTCATTCGGGACGACCTGGCCGCGGGCGCTGTTGACGGGGTGGTGATCGCCGCCTGCTCGCCCCGCATGAAGACGGAGGCCTTTCAGTTCGATCCGCGTCAGGTCCTCGAGCGGGTCAACCTGCGCGAGCATGTGGTCTGGTCCCACCCGCCCAAGGATGAGGAGACTCAGGCGCTGGCCGAGGACTACGTGCGCATGGGCGTGGTCAAAGCCCAGAAGGCCGAACCGCTGGAACCGCTGGCCGAGGAGATCGCGCGTGCCGTGCTGGTGGTGGGCGGCGGTCTGGCCGGCCTGACGGCCGCGCTGGAGGCGGCCGAGGCCGGCTACGAAGTGGTGCTGGTGGAGAAGGAAGCGCAGTTGGGGGGTTTTCTGGCCGGCGTCCGGGAGCGGTTCCCGGCCGCGCCGCCCTACCGCGAGCCGGCGCCCGACGGCCTCCGGAGTAAGATCCAGACCGTCAGCTACCATCCCAAGATTCGCGTGTTCACTTCGGCGCGCATCGTGCGCACCGAAGGCCAGCCCGGCGCTTTCCAGGTGACGATCGTCAAGGACGGCCAGAGCGTGCCGGTACGCGTGGGCGCGATCGTCATGGCCACGGGCTGGAAACCGTACGATCCGGCCCGGCTGGCCCACCTGGGCTACGGCGTCAGTCCGGACGTCGTCACCAACGTCGAGCTGGAGCGCATGGCGGCGGCCGGGGCGATCCGGCGGCCCTCGGACGGCCGGGCGCCGGCCAGCGTGGTCTTCATCCAGTGCGCCGGCTCGCGCGACCCGGAGCATCTGCCCTACTGCTCTTCGGTCTGCTGCCTGGCGACGCTCAAGCAGGCCCGCTACATCCGCCGGGAAAATCCGGAGGCGGCGGTCTACGTGATTTACAAGGACATGCGCACGCCCGGCCAGTACGAGCGCTTTTATCGGGCGGCGCAGGACGACCCGCTGAACTTCTTCACCAAGGGGGAAGTGACCTCGGTGGAACGGCAGGCCGACGGGCGCGTGGCGGTGCGGGTGCGCGACACCTTGCTGGGCGGCGAGATCGTGATCCCGGCCGATCTGGTGGTGCTGGCGGCGGGCATGACGCCCAACGCGGCCGACGGCGAGGCGATCCGCGCCCTGGAGGACGCCGAGATCAAGATGGTCAAGGGCGAGACCGAGGCGCAGCGAGCGGAGGCGGCGCGCAAGGCCGAGCAGCTCCAATCGCACAAAGGCACCGAGATCCTGCACTTGACCTACCGGCAGGGGCCCGACCTGCCCACCCTGCGCTACGGCTTCCCGGATTCGCACTTCGTCTGCTTCCCTTACGAGACGCGCCGCACGGCGATCTATGCGGCCGGGGCGATGCGCGCCCCCATGGACGGAGCGCGCGCCGAGCAGGACGCGCAAGGGGCGGCCCTGAAGGCGATCCAGGCCATCGAGATGGCGGTGCGCGGCCAGGCGGTGCATCCCCGGGCGGGCGACCTCTCCTACCCCAGCTTTTTCCTCCAGCGCTGCACGCAGTGCAAGCGCTGCACCGAGGAGTGCCCCTTCGGCGCCCTGGACGAGGACGAAAAGGGCACGCCCAAGCCCAATCCGTACCGCTGCCGCCGTTGCGGCATCTGCCTGGGCGCCTGCCCGGAGCGCATCATTTCCTTCAAGAACTATTCGGTGGACATGATCGCCTCGATGATCAAGGCCATCGAGGTGCCCGGCGAGGAGGAGGAAAAGCCGCGGGTGCTGGCCCTGATGTGCGAGAACGACGCCTATCCCGCCCTGGACATCGCCGGGCTGAATCGCCTGAGCTACGACGCCAGCGTGCGAGTGATTCCCCTGCGCTGCCTGGGCTCGCTGAACATCGTCTGGATCGCCGACGCGCTCTCCCGCGGCATGGACGGCGTGCTGCTCGTCGGCTGCAAGTGGGGCGAGAACTACCAGTGCCATTTCATCCGGGGCAGCGAGCTGGCCGACCGGCGCATGGAGAACGTCAAGGAGACGCTCCAGCGGCTGCGCCTGGAGCGGGAGCGGATTCAGGTGGCGGAGCTGGCCCTGGACGAGTCCTGGCGCCTGCCCGCCTTGATCAACGAGTTCGTCGAGAAGATCCGCCGGATGGGACCCAACCCCTACAAGGGATTTTAGGAGGAGTATCGAGTGGCCCAAGCGCTTCTGGTTCAGCCCGACACGGCCTTCATCCGGCGCGTAGTGGCCGCCGGGGGCGGGGACCTGAAGAAGTGCATGCAGTGCGGGACCTGCTCGGCGGTCTGCGAGCTGGCCCCTGAGGAGGCTCCGTTTCCCCGCAAGCAAATGCTGGAGGCCCAGTGGGGCTTGAAGGAGCGGGTGCTGGCGGATCCCGCCCTCTGGCTGTGTCATTACTGCGGCGATTGCACGGCGCGTTGTCCGCGCGGCGCCCGGCCGGGCGATGTGATGGGCGCGCTGCGGCGGGAGGCGGTGCGGCATTTCGCCGCGCCGCGCTGGTTGGGGGCCGCGGTGGCTTCCCCCCGCGCTTTGCTCTGGCTGTTGCTGTTGCCCGTGGTGATTTTCGCGGCTCTGGCCGCCTGGGGGCCCAAAGGGCAGGCGACGGCGGAGATGGAGTTCGCCAACCTGTTTCCGATCCCGGCGCTGGAAGCCCTGTTCTTCGGGGTCTCGGCTCTGGTGCTGGTGCTGTTCGGCTGGTCGCTGAACGGCTATTTGCGCGCCTTGCGGGCGGCCGGATATCGGGCCGCCGTGCTGCCGGGGCTGGCGCCGGCGTTACGGGAGATCCTGGCTCATACGCGCTTCGCCCGTTGCGGCCGGCACCGCGACCAGCGCTTGGGCCATCTGCTGGCGCTCTGGGGTTTCCTTGGCCTGGGTTTGGTCGGGACGGCGGTGGGCATCGGCACGATGACCGGCCTGATGCGCACGCCTCTGCCCTTGGGGAGTCCCTTCAAGATCCTGGCCAACCTGGCGGCGGCCGCCATCCTGGCCGGCGTGCTCCTGCTGCTGGCGGTGCGCCTGAGGGACCCGGAGCGGCGCGCCGCCGGCACGTATTTCGACTGGTTCTTCCTGCTCACTCTGGCGGGGGTCGTGGTGACGGGCATCGCGGCCGAGATCCTGCGGCTGGTCCAGACGCCCGCCATGTACGCGGTCTACTTCGTGCATTTGGTCTTGATCTTCGCCCTGTTCCTGTACGCGCCTTACTCGAAGTTCGCGCACCTTGTGTATCGCACGGTGGCCCTGGCGGCGTCGGGGGCGGGCCGGGGAGGTTGAGAACATCGGTACCGGAAGTCTTAAATAGAGATTGGGAGGTCAAATGGCCGAGGACGGCAAAGTGAAAACACCTCTGCTCGACCAGCTCGAAAGCGGGCCCTGGCCGAGCTTCGTGACGGAAATCAAGAAGGCGCGAGCCTCCAGCCCGGTGTGCGACGACCTGCTGGGCCAGCTCGAGCTTTCCTATGAGGAGAAGCGCGGCCACTGGAAGCACGGCGGCATCGTAGGCGTGCTGGGCTACGGCGGCGGAGTGATCGGGCGTTACAGCGACGTGCCCGAGAAGTTCCCCAACGTGGCCCACTTCCACACCATGCGGGTCAACATGCCGGCCGGGTGGTTCTACACCAGCGACGCCCTGCGCACTCTGTGCGACATCTGGGAGCGCTACGGCAGCGGCTTGACCAACATGCACGGCTCCACGGGCGACATCATCTTCCTGGGAACCACCACCGACAAGCTGGAGCCTTGCTTCCAGGAACTGGCGCGCAACGGCTTCGATCTGGGCGGCTCGGGCTCGGCCATGCGCACGCCCTCGGCCTGCGTGGGCCAGGCGCGCTGCGAGTGGGCCTGTTACGACACCATGCAGATGTGCGATCGCATCACGCGCGAGTTCCAGGACGAGCTGCACCGCCCGCCGTTCCCCTACAAGTTCAAGATCAAGTTCGCCGGCTGCCCGAACGACTGCGTGGCTTCGATCGCGCGCGCCGACCTGTCGGTGATCGGCACCTGGAAGGACGACATCCGGCAGGACGACGCGGCCGTGGCCGAGTACGCCGCCCAGGGCCTGGACATCCAGAAGGACGTCTGCGAGCGCTGCCCCGCGAAATGCATGAGCTGGGACGGCCGCCGGCTCACCATCCAGAACTCCGAGTGCGTGCGCTGCATGCACTGCATCAACGTGATGCCCAAGGCGCTCCGTCCGGGCAAGGAGCGGGGCGCCGTGGTGCTGATCGGCTCCAAGGCGCCCATCGTGCAGGGCGCCCTGCTCAGCTCCGTGCTCATTCCCTTCGTGCCCGAGGAGGAGCTCTACGACACCCTGGTCGAGCTGATCCGGCGGGTATGGGAGTTCTGGGACGAGTACGGCATGAACCGCGAGCGGGTGGGCGAGTTGATCCAGCGCGTGGGCATGGCCAATTTCCTGGACGCCATCGGGTTGGATCCGCAGCCCGAGATGATCTCGGCCCCGCGCGACAACCCGTACATCTTCTTCCAGAGCGAGGAGAGCAAGTAGCGGGGTGACGACAAGGAGGATGACAGCATGAGCCAGCAACCGACCAAACGAATCACCGACATCGGGCCGCCGCCTTACGACAAGTTCCTGCCCCCCATCATCAAGCGCAACTACGGGCAGTGGAAGTACCACGAGCGGATCGCTCCCGGCGTCTTCTGCCACGTGGCCGAATCGGGCGAGCGCCTCTATACCGTGCGGGCCGCCTCGCCGCGCCTGCTTTCGGTCCAGACCCTGCGCTGGTTCGCCGCTCTGGCCGACAAGTACTCGGGCGGCCACTTGCGCTTCACTTCGCGCAACAACGTCGAGTTCCTGCTGGAGGATCGGGCCAACATCGAGCCGCTCAAGAAGGAGCTGGAGGCGGCCGGCTTCCCGGTGGGCGGCACCAACAACGCCATCTCCAACATCGTGCACACCCAGGGCTGGGTGCACTGCCACTCCTCGGCCACCGACGCCTCGGGCATCGTCAAGGCGGTGATGGACGCTCTCTGCCATCACTTCACCGAGGAGAAGCTGCCCGCCAAGCTGCGCATCGCCCTGGCCTGCTGCCTGAACATGTGCGGCGCGGTGCACTGCTCGGACATCGCCATCCTGGGCGTTCACCGCAAGCCTCCCAAGATCCTGCACGACATTCTGCCCAAGGTCTGCGAGCTGCCCACCCTGATCGCCTCCTGCCCCACGGGCGCCATCCGGCCCAAGACCGTGGACGGCAAGCAGTCGGTCGAGGTGGTCGAAGCCCAGTGCATGTTCTGCGGCAACTGCTATACGGTGTGCCCCGCCATGCCCCTGAACGACCCGGATAACGACGGGCTGTCCATCTGGGTGGGAGGCAAGGTCTCCAACGCCCGCTCGGCGCCCAAGTTCAGCAAGCTGGCCATCCCGTTCCTGCCCAACAATCCGCCCCGCTGGCCGGAGGTGGTCAACGCGGTGGTCAACATCGTGGACGTCTACGCCCGGCACGCCCGCAAGTACGAGCGCATGGGCGAGTGGATCGAGCGGATCGGCTGGCCCCGTTTCTTCAAACTTACCGGCATCGAATTCACGCGCTACCACATTGACGACTTCAAGCATGCCGGGCTGACCTACGCCCGGTCGGCGCACATCAGGTACTGAGCCGGGGCGGGCTCCGGCCCGCCCCCCGATTCAGAGGGGAGATCATGAGCCAAGCAGCCGCAGAAAACCTGGAGGAACTCAAGAAGACGCTCCGTCGCTGGCAGGAGCTGGAGGCGGCCACCATCCGGCAGACCTCGAGCGTCATCGAGAAGACCCGCAACCCGCTCGTCAAGCTGTTGATGGAAATCATCCGCCAGGACTCGATGATGCACGAGCGCGTCCAGCAGGCCATGCTGGACAGCCTGGAGAAGGAAGCCTTCCATCTGACGCCCGAGGAGCTGGGCGAGATCTGGGATCTGATCGAGCAGCATGCTCAGATGGAGCGGGAGACCGTCGAGCTGGCCGAAAAGGCCCGCCGCAACTGCCGCCTGTTCGTGCTGCGCCACCTGCTCAGCTATCTGACCGACGACGAGCGCAAGCACGAACGGCTGCTTGCTCAACTGGAGGATTTCAAGCGAAGGATTTATCCCTACGCCTAGGGTGTCGCCATGCCTTTGTTCAAGGAAGTCAAGAAGCCGGTGATCAAGACGGCCGCGGTGGGCGGCGGGGAGATCAGCCCCTACCGGCCCCGCTATGTCGAGAAGACGCCGCCCTGCATCGCCCACTGCCCGTGCGGCAACGATATTCGCGGCTGGCTGACCACCATCGCGCAGTACGAGGCCTACGGGCGGACGCCCGAACAGGCCCTGGAGATCGCCTGGCGCATGATCACCGAGCGCAATCCCTTCCCGGCCGTCTGCGGGCGCGTCTGTCCCCATCCCTGCGAGGACGACTGCAACCGTACGGGGAAGGACGGCGCGGTGGCCGTCAACGCGCTGGAGCGCTTCGTGGGGGACTTCGGCATCGAGAAGAACCTCAAGCTGACCCGACTCTCCGAGGAACGCCATGCGGAGAAGGTGGCGGTGATCGGGGCCGGCCCGGCCGGGCTGTCCTGCGCCTACCAGCTCGCCCGCCGCGGCTACCCGGTGACCGTCTTCGAGGCTTTCGGCCGGCCGGGGGGCATGCTGCGCTACGGCATCCCCAAGTACCGGCTGCCGCGGGAGGTGCTGGACGCCGAGATCGGGCGCATCCTGGAGCTGGGCGTCGAGCTGCGTCTGAACACCGTCATCGGCAAGGACATTTCCCTCGAGGAGCTGCGCCGGCAGTACCGCGCCGTGTTCGTGGGCATCGGCGCCCACCGGGGCATCAAGCTGCGCGTGCCGGGCGAGGACGCGCCCAACGTTTTCACCGGGACCGAATTCCTGAACCGGGTCAACAGCGGCGAAGAGGTCCGGGTGGGCGGCAAGGTGCTCGTGGTCGGGGGCGGCGACACCGCCATTGACGCGGCCCGCGTAGCCCGCCGGCTGGGCGCCGAGGTCACCATCGTTTACCGGCGCACCCGGGCCGAGATGCCCGCCATCAAGCCGGAGATCGAGGGGGCGCTGGAGGAAGGCGTCCGGATCGAGTTCCTGGCGGCCCCGGTCGAGATCTTGCTGCGGGACGGCCTGGCGGCGGGCATGCGCTGCATCCGCATGCAGCTCGGCGAGCCGGACGCCTCCGGCCGCCCGCGGCCGGTGCCCATTCCGGGCAGCGAGTTCGAGATCGAAGCCACCACGATCATCGCGGCCATCAGCCAGGAGCCGGCCTTCGACGGCTTCGTCGGCCTGCGCGAGGGCAAAGACTGGATCAAGACCGACGAGTGGGGCCGCACCAGGCTGGAGGGGGTGTTTGCCGGGGGCGACGACGTCAATCTGGCCCTGGTGACCACCGCCATCGGCCAGGGTCGCTTCGCGGCCGAGGCCATTGACGCCTACCTGCGGGGCAAGAAGCTGGAGAAGCCCGTTGCCCCGCCGCCCATCTCGCGCGATCGGGTGAAGCTGGACTGGTATCCTTCCATCCCGCGGCACGAACGGCGGCACCTGCCCCTGGAGCAGCGGGACATGGAGAGCGAGATTCAGCAGGGGCTGAGCCAGGCCGAGGCGCTGGAAGAGGCCAAGCGCTGCATGTCCTGCGGCATGTGCATGGACTGCGAGACCTGCTGGATGTACTGCACGCCCAACGCCTTCGTGCGCCTGCCCAAGGGCGAGCACTACCGCATCAAACTGGAGCTGTGCAACGGGTGCAAGAAGTGCGCCGAGGCCTGCCCCTGCGGATACATTGACATGATGTGACGGATTTTCCGCCGCCGCTTTGCGGCGCGGATCACGCTAAGGAGATTCGAGAAGATGCCCATCTTTGAAGTTGGCGGAAAGCAATACGAGGTGGACGAGGACGGCTTCTTGCAGGATCCGACCCTCTGGAACGAGGAAGTGGCCAAGGACTTCGCCACGACCGAAGGGGTGACCGAGCTGACCGAGGATCACTGGAAGGTGATCAACTACATTCGCAACTATTACCTCCAGTTCGGCATCGCCCCCATGATCCGCAAGCTGTGCAAGGAGACCGGCTTCAAGCTGAGCCAGATTTACGAGCTGTTTCCCTCGGGGCCGGCCAAGGGCGCCTGCAAGCTGGCGGGCTTGCCCAAGCCGACCGGCTGCGTCTAGGCGAGGCCCGCCGTGCAGGAAAGCCGGCAAGGGTGGAAGGGACTGGCGGACCGCAAGGACGCCATCCTGGCGGAGTGGCTCGGGCAGACCCTGGCGAGCTATCCGCGACCCGCCGGCCGCTTCCTGGCGGAGGAGAAGGATCGTTTCCGCAATCCGGTCGGCTACACGCTGCGGGAGGGGCTCGGCTGCCTGCTCGAGGAGCTGCTGGGCGGGATGGATCCGTCCCGGTTGCGCGAGGCGCTCGAGGGGGTGGTGCGCGTCCGTGCGGTGCAGGATTTCACACCCGGGGAGGCTTTGGCCTTCCTGCCCGCGCTGAAAAGCATCCTGCGCCGGCCGCCGGGCGGGCCGCCGCCCGAGGCGGACGCCCTGGCCGAGCTCGAGGCCCGGATTGACCGGCTCCTGCTGCTGGCCTTCGAGTTCTACGTGCGCTGCCGGGAGCAGATCGCCGAGATCAAGCTGGCGGAGATCCGGCGGCGTTACTACCTGAGCGAGAGGGCCGGCTGGGCGGGACGCTAGCCGGCCGGTACCGAGCGAGGAGAGGCCGATGTACGTGATTCATGCCCTGGCGGCGGTGCTGCTGCTGGCCGCGGCGGGCTACCTGGGGGGCAGCCTCCCGGGACTGCGCCCGCTGTTCGGCATCGTGCTTCCTTACGCAGGCATCCTGCTGTTTCTGGTCGGCTTGAGCCGGCGGGTCGTGCGCTGGGCGCTTTCGCCGGTCCCTTTCCGCATCCCCACCACCTGCGGGCAGCAACGCTCCCTGCCGTTCCTCAAACCCAACCGGCTGGACAATCCCTCGACCACGCTGGGAGTGATCGGGCGCATGGGGCTGGAGATCCTGCTGTTCCGGTCGCTGTTCCGCAACACGCAGGCCGAGGTTCGCCCGCCCGCCCGCCTGATCCACAGCGAAGCCAAGTTCCTGTGGCTGGCGGCGCTGGCCTTCCACTGGTCGTTGCTGGTGATCTTGCTCCGCCACCTGCGCTTCTTTTTGGAGCCGGTGCCCGCCTGGGTGACGGCCCTGCACGGCCTGGACGGCTTCTTCCAGGTCGGCGCGCCGGTCCTCTATCTGACCGACGCCGTCATCGTGGCTGCGCTGGCCTACCTGCTGGGGCGGCGGCTGGCGGATGCGCGCCTGCGCTACTTCTCGCTGGCGAGCGATTACTTCGCCCTGTTTCTGCTGCTCGGCATCGCGCTCTCCGGCATTTGGATGCGCTACTTCAGCAAGGTGAACATTCCCGAGATCAAGCAGCTCGCCTTGGGGCTGGTCACCCTGGCGCCGGGCGTGCCGCCGGGCGTCGGCCCGCTGTTTTTCCTGCATCTGACGCTGGTCTCGGTGCTGCTGGCCTGGTTTCCCTTCAGCAAGCTCTGTCATATGGCGGGCGTCTTCCTCAGTCCCACGCGCAACCTGGCCAACAACAATCGCACCCGGCGTCACGTCAATCCCTGGAACTACCCGGTGAAGGTCCACACCTATCAGGAGTGGGAGGAGGAGTTCCACGACAAGATCGTGGCCGCCGGGCTGCCCCTGGACCGGGAGTGAAGGCGATGTCGGATCATACCCCCAAACCGGAAGAGCTGATCCAGATCAGCTACCGCCCGCCGGAGCGCGACTGGCTGGATCCGGCGGTCGAGTTTCGCCGCGGCACGTTCTGCTACAGCGCCGCGCCCCGGCACCTGGAATACCTGGGCCTGCCCAATCCCCGCTCGTGGCAGCCCTTCGAGGAGGACTGGAAGCTGCCGCCCGACTGGCGGCGCATCATCCTGGAGGGCCTCAAGGAGCGGCTGGAGAAGTTCCGCTCCTTCCGCCTGTTCATGGATATCTGCGTGCGCTGCGGGGCCTGCGCCGACAAGTGCCACTTTTACATCGGCTCGGGCGACCCCAAGAACATGCCCGTGCTGCGCGCCGAGCTGATCCGCTCGGTCTACCGCCGCTACTTCACGCTCGCCGGCCGCCTGCTGGGCCGGCTGGCCGGGGCGCGCGATCTGACCGAGCAGGTGCTCAAGGAGTGGTTCTACTACTTCTACCAGTGCACCGAGTGCCGGCGCTGCTCGGTCTTCTGCCCCTACGGGATAGATACGGCCGAGGTGACCATGATCGCCCGGGAGCTGCTCAATCTGGTCGGTTGCAACATCAACTGGGTGCTCGAACCGGTGGCCAACTGCTACCGCACCGGCAACCACCTGGGCATCCAGCCCCACGGCTTCAAGGACTCGATTGATTTCGCCGTGGACGACCTGGAGCAGATCACCGGGGTGCGGGTGGAGGCGCCCATCAACCGCAAGGGGGCCGAGGTGCTGTTCGTAGTGCCCTCGGCCGATTACTTCGCCTCGCCCCACTATTACACGCTGCTGGGCTATCTGGCCCTGCTGCACGAAATCGGTCTGGACTACACCTTCAGCGCCTTCGCCGGCGAGGGCGGCAACTTCGGCCTGTTCACCTCCCACGAGATGATCAAGCGGCTGAACGCCAAGATCTACGCCGAAGCCAAAAGGCTGAAGGTGAAATGGATCCTGGGCGGCGAGTGCGGCCATATGTGGCGGGTGCTCCACCAGTACATGGACACCATGAACGGGCCGGCGGACTTCCTTGAAGTCCCGGTCTCGCCCCTCACCGGCACCCGCTTCGCGCACGCCCGCTCCACCAAGATGATCCACATCGCCGAGTTCACCGCCGACCTGATCCGGCACGGCAAGCTGCGCCTGGACCCCGGCCGCAACGATCGCTGGCGCGTCACCTACCACGATTCCTGCAACCCGGCCCGCGCCATGGGTCTGCTGGAGGAGCCGCGCTACATCCTGCGCCACGTGGTCAATCATTTTTACGAAATGCCCGAGAACACCATCCGCGAGCAGACCTTCTGCTGCGGCTCGGGTTCCGGCCTGGGCACCGACGAGAACTTCGAGGCGCGCATGCGCGGCGGGTTGCCCCGGGCCAGCGCGGTGCGCTGGGTGCGGGAAAAGCACGGCGTCAACCTGGTCGCCTGCATGTGCGCGATTGACAAGGCGACCCTGCCGCCTCTGTTCGACTACTGGCTGGGCCCCGGCGCCGTGGAGGTGGCCGGCGTGCACGAACTGGTCGGCAACGCCCTCATCCTGCGAGGCGAGCAACGCACGACCGACTTGCGCGGCGAACCGCTGCCCGCCGCGGCCGCCCAGGAGGCGCCCCATGCGTGATCAGCCCGTCATCTTCGCCGGTCTGGCCCTGTTTCTGGGCCTGATCACCTTCCCGTTCTGGTTCAACTTGGCGCGCGGGCAGACCGCGCGCGGGCCGGACATCCAGCGGCCGGGAGCCCAACTGGAGTGCGTGGCTCCCACCGACTACATGCGGACCTCCCACATGGACCTGCTCATCCAATGGCGCGACCAGGTGGTGCGGCGTAACCTCCGGCGGGTGACCGCCTTCAACGGCAAGGTCTTCACCGCCAGCCTGACCAACACTTGCCTGGCCCAGTGCCACAGCAACAAGGCCGAGTTCTGCGATCGCTGCCATAACTACTCGGGCGTGGGCACGCCCTACTGTTGGGATTGCCACAACGAGCCGCGCCCGGCGCGGGCCTCGCTCGCGCCCGCCTTGTCTCACCTCGGGAGCCAGCCATGAGCACCGACCGACGCGCATTCCTCACTCTGGCCGGAGGCTGCGCCCTGGCCCTGGCCGGCCGCGCCGCCCGGCAAGCCCTCTCGGGCTCGGAGCCCTCGCCGGCCCGGACCCGGCGCTGGGCCATGGTGATTGACACCCAGAAGTGCCTCCAGCAGGAAGGCTGCCGGAAGTGCATCCAGGCCTGCCACCAGGCGCACAACGTGCCCGCGCTGGCCGAGCCGCGCCACCAGGTCAAGTGGATCTGGAAGGAGTCCTTCGAGCACGCCTTCCCCTCGGAGGCGGGCGAGCACCTGCGCCAGTCCCTGCGCGGCAGCCCGGTTCTGGTCTTCTGCAACCACTGCGACCAGCCGCCCTGCGTGCGCGTCTGCCCCACCCAGGCCACCTGGAAGCGCGCCGAGGACGGCCTCGTCATGATGGACTGGCACCGGTGCATCGGCTGCCGTTATTGCATCGCCGCCTGCCCTTACGGCTCGCGCAGCTTCAACTGGGTGGATCCCCGCCCGCACCTGGCCGGGCTGAACGCCGAGTATCCCACCCGGACCAAGGGCGTGGTGGAGAAATGCACCTTCTGCGAGGAGCGCCTGGAGCAGGGCCGGCCGCCGGCCTGCGTGGAGGCCTGTCCGGAAAAGGCGCTGGTGTTCGGCGATCTGCGCGATCCCGGCTCGGAGGTGCGCCGCCTGCTCAGGGCGCGTTACACGCTCCGGCGCAAGCCCGAACTGGGCACGCAGCCCCAGATTTACTACCTGATCTGAAGGAGGGTGCGGCCGTGTTCATGTTCGAAAAGGCGGTGACGGGCAGCCGGCGCTACTGGGGCTGGCTGGGCCTGCTGGCGGCGGTGATCGCCCTGGGCGCGGCTTGTTACTGGCGGCAGTTCCAGTACGGGTTGGGAATTACGGGGCTGAGCCGGGACGTCACCTGGGGCCTTTACATCGCGCAGTTCACTTTCCTGGTGGGGGTGGCCGCCTCGGCCGTGATGGTGGTGTTGCCTTACTACCTGCACAACGCCCGGGCCTTCGGCAAGATCACCATCCTGGGCGAGTTTCTGGCCATCTCGGCGGTCACCATGTGCATGCTCTTCATCTTCGTGGACATGGGCCAGCCCACGCGCGTGCTCAACGTCATGCTGTATCCCACGCCCAACTCGATCATGTTCTGGGATATGGTTTCCCTGGGCGGCTATCTGATCCTCAACGCCCTGATCGCCCTGGTGAGCTTGAGCGCCGAGCGCAAGGGGGTGGCTCCCCCGGGCTGGATCAAGCCCGTCATCCTGCTCTCGATCCCTTGGGCGGTCTCCATCCACACCGTGACGGCATTCCTTTACAGCGGCCTGCCCGGCCGTTCCTTCTGGCTGACGGCCATCCTGGCCCCCCGTTTCCTGGCCTCCGCCTTCGCCTCCGGGCCCGCCCTGCTGATCCTGCTCTGCCTGCTGATCCGGCGGCTCTCCAGCTTCGACGCCGGCCGCGAGGCGGTCCAGAAGCTGGCCCTGATCGTCACCTACGCCATGATCATCAACGTGTTCTTCTTCCTGATGGAGGTCTTCACCGCCTTTTATAGCGGCATCCCGGAGCACAAGGAGCATTTCCTCTATCTGTTCGCCGGCCTGGAGGGGCATGCCGGGCTGGTTCCCTGGATGTGGACCTCGATCCTGCTGGCGGCCGTCTCGCTCGTGCTGCTGATCGTGCCGCGCTTCCGGCGCGATGAGAAGGTGCTGGCGGCGGCTTGCCTGACGGTCTTCTTTTCCCTTTGGATTGACAAGGGACTGGGCCTGATCGTGGGCGGCTTCGTTCCCACCCCGCTGGGCACGGTCACCGAGTACTGGCCCACGCTTCCGGAGATCGCCATCACGGCGGCCATCTGGGCGGTGGGCTTTCTGATGCTGACCGTTTTTTACAAGATCGCTCTGGCGGTTCGGGAAAGCCTGGCGGCCGCGTATCAGGAAGGGTGAAGCATGCAACCCCCCCGGAAAGGGCGTTGGACGGAAGATTGGCTGGCGGTCTGCCTGGGCCTGCTGCTGTTCGGGCTGGCTCTGGCCTCGCTGGCGGGCGCCGATCTGCTGGGCTGGGCGGTGCGCACCAGCATCTGGACCCGCCTTTCCGCCGCCCTGGGGCCGGCCTCGAAGACCTATGCCGGCCTGCCCGGGCCGCTGAGCCTGCTGGCCACCTATGCGTTCTTGCTGGCGCTGATGCTGCCGGGCGCGCGCCTGCTGGGCGTCGAGGCGCGGCGTTTCGCAGCCGGCTTCACGGCCGTGTTTTTTCTCAGCTACCTGTGCTGGATTTTGGGGAGCTGGGCTTACATCGCCGCCACGCCCAACGAGCTGAAGACCTACGGCATCGGCTGGTCGTTGAATCTGACCAACGAGGCGGGCTTCATCCTGGCTTTGGCGGCGGGTCTGCTGGTGGGCAATTTCCTGCCTTCCTGGGCCGAGGCGATGAAGGCGGCGGTGCGGCCCGAGTTGTACGTGAAGACCGCCATCGTGATTCTGGGCGGCTACCTGGGGGTGACTGCGGCCGAACAAGTGGGTCTGGCCAGCGCGGTGATGTTCCAGGGCTTCTGCGCCATCCTGGTGGCCTATCTGGTCTTCTGGGCGGCGGTCTACTTCGTGGCTCGGCGCTACTTCGGCTTCAGCCGCGAATGGGCCGCGCCGCTGGCCTCCGGCATCTCGATCTGCGGCGTGTCGGCGGCGATCGCCACCGGTTCGGCGATCAAGGCGCGGCCGGTGGTGCCGGTGATGGTCTCCTCGCTGGTGGTGATCTTCGCGGTGGTGGAGCTGCTGTTGCTGCCGTTTCTGGCCCAGCAGTTCCTTTATCACGAGCCGATGGTGGCCGGGGCCTGGATGGGTCTGGCGGTCAAGACCGACGGGGCGGCGGTGGCCAGCGGGGCGATCACGGACGCGCTGATCCGCGCCAAGGCGGCCGCGCAGGGCCTGGGCAATTACGAGCCCGGCTGGATCATGGGGGCCAGCGCCACCGTCAAGGTGTTCATTGACGCCTTCATCGGCGTGTGGGCCTTCGTGCTGGCCTGGCTGTGGTCGGCCAAGATCGAGCGGCGGCAGGGCGAGAAGGTCGGCGCGGGGCAGATCTGGCAGCGCTTCCCGAAGTTCGTGCTGGGTTACATGGCCGCCTTCCTGGCGATCGTGGCGCTGGGGGCGCTGGCGCCCGGGCTGATCTCGAAGACCAAGGCCGCCATGGGGCAGGCCAACGTCTTCCGCGGGATTTTCTTCGTGATGACCTTCTTCACCATCGGCGTGGTCTCGAATTTCCGTAAGCTATGGGAGGAGGGCATCGGCCGCCTGGCGGCCGTCTACGTACTCTGCCTATTCGGCTTCATCGTCTGGGTCGGACTGGCGATCTCCTGGGTTTTCTTCCGCGGCATTAAGCCGCCGCTGATTGCGGGGTGAGGAATGGAGGAGCCGAAGCTCTCCGAAGAACTCGACAAGATGGAATGCGAACCGCTGCTGCCGGTCGAGAAGAAGCTGATCCTGTGGAGCATCGCAGCCGGCGTGGGCGGCAGCGGGCTGCTGGCGCTCCTCAGCGAGTTGATTCGCTGACGTGGCCTACTTTCCAGTCTCGGGCGTAAGCTGCTCGCCCCTGGTGCCGCCCCTGGTGGCCCTGGCGATCTCCTCGCTGACCGCCTCGGGAGGCGTCTCCGGCGCGGTGCTGCTGTTGCCCTTCCAAGTGAGCGTGTTGGGTTACAGCGGGCCGGGAGTAAGTCCGACCAACTTGATATACAACATCGTCGCCGTCCCGGGCGGGGTATATCGCTACATCCGGGAAGGGCGCATGACCTGGCCGCTGACCTGGACGGTCATCGCGGGTACGCTGCCGGGCGTGTTTCTGGGCGCCCTGATCCGCGTGCGCTATCTTCCCGACCCGCGCCGGTTCAAACTGTTCGCAGGCGGCGTGCTGCTGTACTTGGGCGGGCGGCTGCTCTACGAGTTCTCGCGCCGGCGCCCGGGCTCCGGGGAGCTGCGGGGCGTGCCGGCGGGCGAGGCGGTCCGGGTGGCTTCCGTCTCGCTGCGCCGGATCGAGTACGAATTCCTGGGCAGGATGTACGGCTTTGCTCCGGCGGCCCTGTTCGCCCTGGCGCTGGCGGTGGGCCTGGTGGGCGGCATTTACGGCATCGGGGGCGGGGCGATCATCGCGCCCTTCGTGGTGGCGATTCTGCGCCTGCCGGTGTACACGGTGGCGGGCGCGGCGCTGCTGGGGACTTTTCTGACCTCGGTGGCGGGCGTGGGTTTCTTCCACCTGCTGGCGCTCGATCCGCGCGCCGCGGCGGCTCGGCCGGACTGGGCCCTGGGAGCATTGTTCGGAGTGGGCGGGCTGCTGGGAACCTACCTGGGCGCGCGGCTCCAGCGGCGCCTGCCCGAGCGCTGGATCCGGCTCCTGTTGGGTCTGGTGGCCGGCGGCCTGGCGCTCCACTACATCCTCCAGTTTTTCCTCTGAGGCCGGGGGCATGCCGAGGCGCATTCTGATCGTGGGAGGCGTCGCGGGCGGCGGCGCCTGCGCGGCGCGCCTGCGACGGCTGGACGAGGGGGCGGCGATCGTCATGTTCGAGCGCGGTCCCTACGTGTCCTACGCCAATTGCGGCCTGCCCTATTACGTGGGCGGGGTGATCGGCGACCAGGAGCGGCTGCTGGCGGTGACGCCGGAGCAATGGCGGCGGTGGTTCAACATCGAGGTCCGCACGCGGCAGGAAGTCCTCGGCATAGAGCGCGGGCGGCGGCGAATCGAGGTTTGCGATCTGGAGAGCGGACGCCGTTACCAGGAGAGCTACGACGCCCTGGTGCTGGCGCCGGGAGCCGCCCCTTTGCGGCCCGCCTGGCCGGGCGTGGATCTGCCCGGCGTCTTTACGCTGCGCACGATCTCGGACAGCCTTGCCCTGCGCCGGTGGATCGAAAGCCGGCAGCCGCGCCGGGCGGCGGTGGTGGGCGCGGGCTTCCTGGGTCTGGAGATGACGGAGAATCTGGCGGCCCGGGGCCTGCGGGTCACCCTGCTTGAAAAGGAGCCGCAGGTGCTGCCGATGCTGGACCGGGAGATGGCCCAGCCTCTCCAAGCGCACCTGGAAGCCCACCGCGTGGACGTGCGGCTGGAAAGCTGCGTCACTGCGATCCAGGCGACGGCCGAGGGATCGCTGGCCGTGCGCGCGGCTTCCGGGCCCGCGGTCCCGGCCGATCTGGTGCTTCTGGCGCTGGGCGTCAAACCCGAGATCGCTCTGGCGGAGGAGGCCGGCCTGGAGCTCGGAGCGGCGGGCGGCATCCGGGTGGACGAGCAGATGCGCACCTCGGATCCGAACATCTGGGCGGTGGGTGACGCGGTCGAGGTGCGCGATTGGGTCACCGGGCGATGGAGGCTGGCCGCGCTGGCCGGCCTGGCCGCCCGGCAGGGACGCGTGGCGGCGGATGCGATCGCGGGCCGGGAGGCGCGCTTCCGCGGCGCGCAGGTCACGGCGGTCTGCGGCGCCTTCGGCATGACGGCGGCCGCCACCGGCGCCTCCGAGAAGGATTTGCAGGCCGCCGGCGCGAGCGGCTACCAGGCGGTATACGTCCATCCTCTCCACCACGCCGGCTATTATCCCGGGGCCAAGCGGATGCACCTGAAACTTGTGTTCCGGCGGGAGGACGGGCGGATCTTGGGCGCGCAGGCGGTGGGCGAGGAGGGCGTCGAGAAGCGCATTGACGTCATCGCCCTGGCGATCCAGAAGCGGGCTACGGTGTTCGACCTGGAGGAGGCCGAGCTTTGCTACGCCCCGCAGTACGGCTCGGCGCGCGATCCGGTGAACCTGGCCGGCATGGCGGCGGCCAACGTGGTGCGCGGCGACATGCCGCTGGCGGAATGGGACGGGCTGGCCTCGACCGAGGCGCTGCTGGTGGACGTGCGCGAGCCCGACGAGTACGCCCGGGATCACATCGAGGGGGCCGTGAACATTCCCCTGGGCGAGCTGCGGGCCCGCCTGGAGGAACTGCCGCGCGAGCGCGAGATCTGGTTGAGCTGCGCCGTCGGCCAGCGCGCCTACTACGCCTTGCGCCTGCTGCTCCAGCACGGATTCCGGGCGCGCAATCTCTCGGGCGGCTACTTGACGTACTGCGGCTGGAACCCGTAACCGCCGGCCCCCCGGGGGGCGTCATTGCGGGGAGGCCGCCCGCCGCCCGGGGCGATCCGGCGCTAGGATAGTAACCTGGCCTCCGGCCCGCTCCCCGGAAGGATGGAAGGCGGCGGGAGGCCCTGGAGAGCGCGGCCGCCCGGCGGAGGCGGCCGGCTGCAAGAGGAGGACCGTAAGGATGAGCGAAGGCAACCGGCGGGAATTCCTGTTCGGCGCCGGAGCGGCGGCGCTGTCGGTCGGCGCTCACCGCATCTTGGGCGCCAACGATCGCATCCAGGTGGGCATCGTCGGCCTGGGCGGGCGCGGGCGCGCCCACTTGGGCTACTACATGGCGATTCCCACCGCCCAGGTGGCCGCAGTCTGCGACATTGACCAGGCGGCTCAGGAACGCGCCGTGGCGATGGTCGAGAAAAAGACCGGCGTCAAGCCCAAGGTCTTCACCGACATGCGCAAGATGTTCGAGGACCGGGAGCTGAACGCGGTCTCGATCGCCACGCCCAACCACTGGCACGCGCTGGCGACCATCTGGGCCTGCCAGGCAGGCAAGGACGTCTACGTGGAGAAGCCGGCCTGCCACAACGTCTGGGAAGGCCTGAAGATGATCGAGGCGGCCCGCAAGTACCAGCGCATGGTCCAGGTGGGTTCGCAGGGACGCAGCGCGCCCCACAAGATTCGCGCCATGCAGCTTCTGCAAGAGGGCGTGATCGGCAAGGTCTACCTGGCCAAAGGGCTGTGCTTCAAGCGGCGCATGTCCATCGGCAAGAAGCCCGATGAGCCGACGCCGCCCGGCGTGGATTGGGACCTGTTCCTCGGTCCGGCGCCCATGCGGCCTTTCAACGCCAACCGCTTCCGTTACAACTGGCACTGGTTCTGGGACACCGGCAACGGCGACATCGGCAACCAGGGCGTGCACGAGATGGACATCGCCCGCTGGGGCTTGGGCAATCTCACCTGGCCGCGGCGGGTGGTCTCCACCGGAGGCAAGTACGTCTACGACGACGACCAGGAGACCCCCAACACCCAGCTCGCCAGCTTCGACTACGGCGACGCCGAGCTGGTCTTCGAGGTGCGCGGCTTGATCACGGGCGGAGAGGACGGCTTGCAACCGCGCGGCCCGAACACCATCGGCGATTTGTTCCTGGGCAGCGAAGGCTACCTGGCCGTGGACGACGGCGGCTTCCAGGTCTACAAGGGCGAGAAGCGGGAGCTGGCCATGGACGAGAAGGCCGTACGGCAGCCCGGCGGCGACACGGTGCCCCACATCGAGAACTTCTTCAAAGCGGTGCGCAGCCGCAATTACAAGGACCTGACGGCGGACGTCGAGATCGGCGTGATTTCGGCTTCTCTCTGCCATCTGGCCAACATCAGCTACCGGCTCAAGCGCACCTTGAATTTCGATCCCAAGACCGTCAAGTTCATCGGGGACGCGGAAGCCAACCGGATGCTGACGCGCGAATACCGCAAGCCTTACGTGGTTCCCGAGAAGGTTTGAGCGGCGGCGGGGTCTCGCCGGCGCAGACAGGGGTTGGGGCCCGCCGGGCGGGCTCAGCAAAATGCAGGAGGACGCCGCCGGGCCGGCGTATCGAGGGGATGGGCGGGCCGAGTCCGACCGCCTTGCCGCTTGCCAGGGCGCTGGAGCTGCTCGGAGGAGGCGGGCACCTCAGCCTGATCTGCGAGTCCGAGCAGGAAGAGAGCGCCGCACTGGCGCCTTTTCTGCGGCTGGGACTGGAGCGCGGCGAGCGGTGTGTGTACATAGCGGCCGAAAAGAGGCTGGCCCGCCTGCGCCGCCTGATTCCCTCCCGGGAGCTGGATCTGGAGGCGGCCGCTAAAGCGGGGGCGCTGCGCGTGGCGGCCCGGCCGCGTGATCCCGACAGGCTGTCCCGCCTGTTGGAGGAAGTTTTCAAGGAGGCGCGGGAAGCTCGAGCGGCGTTGCGTGTGGTCCTGGACATGCAGGACGGGGAGCGCAGCGCCGAGGGTCTGGCGGTGCGCGAACGCGTCCTGGCCCAAGCGGCGGCTTCCGGCCGGTTCCTGCTGCTGTGCGTTTACGACCGGCGGCGCTTCGAGCCGCGCGCCCTTCTGGCGGCCCTCTACGCTCACCCCCTGGTGATCCACCGCGGGCTGCTCTGTCAGAACTTTCACTATCGCCCGCCGGAGGACTTGCTCCGGCCGGAACGGGAGGTGGCCTGGCTGCTGAAAAACATCTGCGACCGGGAACGTTTCGTCTCGGCGGAAGGCGGCGCCGCCGGCCTGGCCGCCCTCCCGTCCGGCCCCTGGTCCGGCGGCTGCCAGGACTGCCTGCGGCGCATCGCCGCTCTCGAGGAGGCCCAGCGCCAGCTCAGGCAAATGGAGGCGGCCGGCGCCCTGGCGGGCCAGATCGGCGCGGAGTTCAGCAACCGCCTTACCCTCATCATGGGTTACGCCGAGATGCTGCTGCGCGCTCCCGAAGGCGCTGAGACCCTGCGGGAGTACGCCCAGCAGATCCTCCGGGCCGCCCGCCAGGCGGCGGCGCTTACCGAACGGCTTCAGGCCTTCAGCCGGCGGCAGCGCGTCTATGCCGTGCCGCTGGACCTGAATCAGGTCGTGGAGCGGTGGCTTTCAGGATCGCAATCGGCCGCCGGCGCTCGCCTCCGCCTGGAGTTCCAGCCCGCATCCGGATTGTGGCCGGTCAAGGCCGACCCCGGACTGCTGGAGCAGGTCCTGGAGGACGTCCTGGCCGTGGCGCGCAGCTCCCTCTCGGCCGGCCACACTATCACCCTCCGTACCGAGAACGCCGAACTGGCCGCGCCGCCCGGCGAGTTGCCGCCCGGGCGTTACGTCCTGCTCCGCCTCAGCCACGACGGGCCAAGCCTGGACGAGGCCGCCCGGGGTCGCCTTTTCCAGCCGGTATTCACGTTCCGGGATGGTGAGCTCGTGCCGGCCTTGTGGGGCGCCGAATACGTCTTGAGAGTCCACAGGGGTGCGATTCTGGCGGAGGGCCCGGCCCAGGGCGGCGCTCAGTTCACCTTGTACCTGCCTGCGCATGAGACGGCGCAGTCCGGCCCCGCGAGCAAGCTAGAATAGCCAAGTATGGCCCGCGAATACGACCTGACGCCCAGACCCGTGCCTCGCCTGGAGACGCCGTTTCGGCGCATCGTGACCGATCTGCCCGTTCCGGAATCCCTCCCCATCTTGGAGCGGCTGGCCCGTTACGAGCCGCTGGCCATGCGCGGCCAGCCGCCCGTGGTGTGGGATCGGGCCGAAGGTTTCCAGGTCTTCGACGCCTGGGGCAACTGCTGGGTGGACTGGTCGAGCGGCGTGCTGATCAGCAATGCCGGACACGGGCGCAGCGAGATTGTCGAGGCGGTCCTCCAACAAGCGCGCGCCCGGCTGCTGACCAACTATTGCTTCCCGAGCGAGATTCGCTCCCGGCTGGTGGAGCGGCTGGCCGGGCTGCTGCCGGCGCCGCTCAAGAAGGTTTTTCTGCTGACCACCGGCTCGGAGGCGGTGGAATGCGCCATCAAGCTCGCCCGCTCCTGGGGCGTCAAGCAGGGCGGGCGCGGCAAGCACGTGATCGTCTCCTACGACAAGGCCTTTCACGGCCGCACGCTGGGCGCCCAACAGGCCGGCGGCATTCCGGCGCTGAAGGAATGGATCGTGAACCTGGATCCGGGCTTCGTGCAGGTCCCCTTCCCGGACGGCTTCTGGACCGAGGACACCTCCTTCGAGGGCTTCGAGCGGGCCTTGTTCCAGCAAGGCATCGAGCCGCAGAACGTGGCGGCCGTGCTGCTGGAAACCTATCAGGGAGGCACGGCGGCCTTCGCGCCGCCCGCCTACATGCAGGCTTTGCGCCAGTGGTGCACCGGCCACAAGGCCCTGCTGATCTGCGACGAGGTGCAGGCGGGTTTCGGGCGCACGGGCACGCTGTGGGGTTTCGAGCACTACGGCATCGTGCCGGACCTGGCCTGCTTCGGCAAGGGCATCTCCAGTTCGCTGCCCATCTCGGCGGTGGCCGGGCGGCCGGAGGTGATGGACCAGTTCGCTCCCGGGACGATGACCTCGACGCACACCGGCAACCCGGTTTGCTGCGCGGCCGCTTTGGCCTCGATTGAGGCGGTGTTGGCCGACGACCTGGCGGGCAACGCACGGCGGATCGGTGCCCTGCTGCACCAGCGGCTGGGCGAGCTGGCGGCTCGCTTTCCCCAGATCGGAGCGGTGCTGGGCAAAGGGCTGGTGGCGGGCGTGATCTGCGTGCGGCCCGGCACGCGCGAGCCCGACGGCGATCTGGCCTTCGAAGCGGTGCGGCGCTCGATGGAGAAGGGCGTGCTGATGTTCAGCCCGGTGGGCTATATGGGCTCGACCATCAAGATCGCGCCTCCGCTGGTGCTGAGCGAGCCCGCGCTGGAGGACAGCGTGGCCGGCTTCGCCGAGGCCTTCGCCGAGGCTCTGGCGGCCCAGGAGGTCCTCCTGCGATGAAGCCGCCCGAAGTGCTCATCATCGGCGGGGGGATGATCACGCACGACCAGTTGCTGCCCTCGATCTGGCACATGCAGCGGCAGGGCTGGGTGGGCGAGATCTCGATCTGCGCTCTGACCGCCCGCCCCCTCAAGGAGCTGAGGGAGTCCGAGACGCTGCGCCGGGCCTTCCCCGACCGCACCTTTCGCGCCTTCCCCGATCCGGCGGGCGAGTTGGACGAGCCTCGCCCCGAGCTGTACCGCGAACTGCTCCGGTCCTTGCCGCCGCGCAACCTCGTGGTGGTGGCCGTGCCCGACCAGCTTCACTATCCGGTGATCATGGCGGCGCTGGAAGCCGAGCAGCACGTGCTCACCGTCAAGCCGCTGGTGCTGTCGGCGCGCGAGGCGGCCGAGATCGAGCGTGAGGCGCAGCGGCGCGGCTTGCTGGTGGGCATCGAGTACCACAAGCGCTTCGACGACCGCTCGCTGATGGCGCGCCGGCGCTACCGGGAGGGGCTGTTCGGCGAGTTCCGCCTGGGGACCGCCTGGCTGTTGGAAAAGTGGTACTACCGGCACTCGAACTTTCAGAACTGGTGTACGGCGGAGAACTCGGACGCCTTCACCTACGTCGGCTGCCATTACGTGGACCTGGTGCATTTCATCACCGGATTGTTGCCCGTGGCGGTCAGCGTCTACGGCATCCGGGATCGGTATCCCAACGGCAACGAGGGGTTCTTGTGGACGGACGCCCGGGTGATCTGGTCCAACGGCGCCTGCTTGAACGTGCAGAACGCTTTGGGCTTTCCCGACGAGGGTCCGGGCACCAACACCCAGGGACTGACGATGTACTGCGCCGGGGCCGACGCCGGAGCGCTGCTGGCCCACGACGACCAGTACCGCGGGCTGCGCTACTGCTACACGCGCCGGCCGGGAGGACCCGGCGCGACGATCTACGCCGAGCCCAGCCCGGACTACTTCCAGTACGTGGATCTGGGCGGTCCCGGCCTGGTCCCGGTGGGCTACGGATACCGGTCGGTGGAGTACATCCTGCGCAGCGCCATCCGCCTGGAGCAGCAGACCGAAGGGCTGCCCCCGGAGGAGGCCCTGCGCAAGCGCCGCCAGTTGCTGGCCCGGATAGACGAAGAGGGCGTCATGGCCACCCCGGCCAACAGCCGCTTCAACGAGCTGGTGCTGGAGGCCGGGCGCCTCTCGTTGCTCAACGACGGGCGGCCGGCGCGCATCCACTACGGCCCGCCGGCCGAAGTTCGCCTGGCCGGGTAACACCCCGCGGGGTCGGCAACGTCTTATCTGCTTAAACGGCTTCGCTGCCGGTTCACTGCCCGCGGAGCCTGCCGGGATCAGGTATCCTGTCAGACGGGCCGGGAGGCGATCTCCAAGCAGGCCGATTCGTTCCGGGAGGCGATTTTGCATCCTAGATCCATGTTGAGTCTTGTGTTGGCGGGGCTGCTGGCGTGGCCCTTACCCGCCCAGCAACCCACCGGTCCCCGTCCTCAGGTGGCGCAACCGCCGCCCTCTCAGCCGACGGCACCCGCGAAGCCCCAACCCGGGACGCCGGCGGCCGCGCCGCAACCGGCGCCTGCGGCCCCCGCCGAGCCGCCCGGAGTATTGAAGGTGGTCGTGATCCAGGGCGAGGGCGCCGTCAACAACATCCGGACGCGTTCGGCCACCGCCCCGATCGTCGAGGTGCGCGACGAAAACGACAAGCCGGTGGCCGGGGCCGAAGTGATCTTCCAGTTGCCTCCGGCCGGGCCAGGCGGCGTCTTCCACGGCTGGATGCGCACTCAGACCGTGCGCAGCGATGCGCAGGGCCGCGCCGCCGCCACAGGCTACGCTCCCAACGACCAGGCCGGCAGGTTCAACATCAAGGTCACCGCCACCTTGGGCAACAAGACGGGCGCCGTGGTGATCGGCCAGAGCAACGCTGATCGGGGCGGCTCGGGCCCGGGCATGGCGAACGGACGGTCCGGTTGGTGGAAGGTCGTTCTGGGTGTGGGCGCCGCCGGGGCGGTGATCGGCGCGGTGGCCGCCACCCGCAACGGGGGAGGCAGTGCGCCGGCCGCCGGCAACCCCATCACCATCACGCCCGGTCCGATCAGCGTGGGCAGCCCGCGCTAGCAAGCTGGAGGCTTCATGAGAGGCATCAAGATACTGCTCGGCATATTGACGGCCCTCGGGCTGGCCGCCCAGCCGTTGCGGCTGGCCGGTCCGCTCTCGGGCTTCGTGTTCGATTCCGGCGCGGCCGGCATCCGGCCCATTCTGGGCTTGCCCGGCGCGGCCTACGTGGGCGATGTGGTGGCGGGCGGCTTGGAATGGGCCAGCGTGGCGCCCGGCGGCTCGGCCGCACTCGCCTTTCGAGAAGGAGCCCTCTACGGCCTGGGCGGTTTGGAGCGATTGGAGCCGGTCTGGTCTCGCATCGAGGGCGCACTGGGGAAGCCTGACCGTGCGGCCTGGTCGGCCGACGGGTCGCTGGCGGTGATCTACAGCGCGGCCGCAGGGCTGGCCCAACTGATCCGCAACCCGGGCGGAGCGCCCGCGGCCGGCGAGCCTCTGGCGATCGGCCCCGGGGCGACCGCTCTGGCCGTGGACTCCCAGGGCCGCATCGTGGCCGGATTGCCCGCGGGCGTTTACTTGTTCGCTCCCGGGGAGCCGGCGTCGCTGCTGGCGCCGGTGGAGGGCGCCGTGGCCATCGCGACGGCAGGCGACCGCCTGTGGGTGGCCGGGGCCGGGGGCGAGATCTTGGAGATCGAGGACTACGCCGGCCGGCCGAAGGCCTTTCTGCTCGCCTCGGTCCCCGATCCGGTGGGACTGGCGGTCGCGCCGGATGGCAAGAGCTTGTTCGTCGCCGGCCGCGCGGACCGCTCGGTGGAGATCTACGACCTGGCAAGCCGCACGGCGGCGGGGCGCTTGCCGCTGGCGGTCGAACCCGCTGCCCTGGAGGCGCTTTCCGCAGAACCCCTCTGGCTGGTGCGAGCCTCCGCCGCGGGCTCGGACCCGTTATGGGTCCTGAAGGCGGGGCCGGAACCCGGCCTCTGGTTCGTGCCCGTCGGGAGGGGAGAGTAAGCGATGCGGCAAAGCTGCCTCTGGTCGGTTCTCAGCGCTTTGATGTTGAGCTCGGCGGCGCTCGCTCAGACTGCTCCGCCCTTCAGTTTGCAAATCCAGCAGGGTGCTAACCGCTATACGATCGCCGACGGCGGCACGATAACGCTGCCGGCGGACGCCATCGGCCTGATGAGCGCGGCCTCGGTGACCCTCACTTATACCGGCACGGCCGCCTCCGTCAGCATCAACGCGGTCGAAATCACCGGCCATGCGGACTTCACGACCGCGGGCCTGCCCGATCTGCCCGCTTCGCTCAGCCCGCGGCAGAGCCTCAACTTTTATGTCCGCTACCTGCCCACCACCAGCGCGCGGGTGCTGGGGCGCGTGACCCTCAACTACACCGAAGGGCGCATCACCAGCGGCGTGACCATCAACCTGGTGGGCGTGGCGCCCGAGTTCGCTTTCAGCTTCATCCCCCCGGGCGGTAACGCGATGCCGCTGGCGCCGGGCGGAACGGTGGCCTTCCCCCTCACCGCGCTGAACACGACCGCTACGGCCACCTTCATCATCACCAATCGCGGCAGCGGATCGGGCACGGTGAACAACATCACCGGCAGCGGCGCGCCGTTCCAACTGGCCGGCCTGCCGCTGCCTCCGGTGACGGTGGAGGCGGGCAAGGAGTTGCGCTTCAGCATTCAGTTCACCCCCACGCAACTGGCCGCCGCTCAGGGCGTCTTGCAAATCGAGTTGGTGGACCGCCGGCCCAGCTTCCGGCTGGAAGGATCGGGCTCCGGGCCGGTGTACGCCTACGAAGTCATCCTCCCCTCGGGCGGAATGGCGCTGGCCCCCGGCGAGCTGATCTCGATGCCTTCGGCCCCGGTGGGCGACAAGAGCAGCCTCACGGTTCGGGTGCGCAATGCGGGGAACGCCGACGGAACCATCAGCGCCATCAGCGTGCAGGGCGCCGGCTTCAGCCTGGCGGACCTGCCCTTTCTGCCCCTCACCCTGGCCCCGGGCGGCGCAGCCTCCTTTACGCTCAGCTTCGCTCCCACGCAGCCGGGGCGGGCTTCCGCGCGCTTGCGGATCGGCAACGACACCTTCGAGGTGAGCGGCACGGGATTGGGGGCCACGCTGGCTTACGCCTATGCCATCGGGGACGCCACCACGACGGTGCAGCCCGGCGGCACGCTGGTCTTTACGCCCGTGGCGGTGGGTCGAACCACCGCCGCGCGCTTTCTGATCAGCAACACGGGCACCGCCCCGGCGGTGGTCAACAGCATCAGCCTGGGCGCGACGAACATTCCCTTCGGCTTGACGGATCTACCCGCGCTGCCGGTGACCATTGCCGCGGGCGCGACCGTCGGCTTCACCGTCCAGTTCGCGCCCACGGCCATAGGGACCTCAACGGCGACCCTCAAGATTGACACCCAGAGCTTTACGCTCTCCGGGTCGGGCGAACCGCCCGATCCGCTGCCCTCCTACCGCTTCATTGCGCCCAGCGGTCCGCAGCAGCCCATGCAGCAGATCGCCGTGGGCCTGGCGCTGGAGAAGCCCTACCCGCTGACGCTGAACGGTACCCTCACGCTCGCCTTCAGCTCGGAAGTGTTCTCCAATGACCCGGCCGTGCAGTTCGCCGCCGGCGGCCGCACCGTGACCTTCACCATCCCGGCCAACACCACCCAGGCGGTGTTCGCCCAGAGCGCTACCGAGATCCGCCTCCAGACCGGCACGGTGGCCGGCCTGATCACCTTGACGCCTTCCTTCAGCACGGAAGGCGGAATCAATCTCACGCCCAGCAATCCGCCCGCCCTGAGCCTTTCGGTGCCGCAGAGCGCGCCGCGTTTGCTCAGCGTGGCGATCTCCTCGAAGACCAGCAACGCGCTGACCTTGCTGGTGAGCGGCTACTCGACCAGCCGTTCGGTCACCCAGATGGATTTCCAGTTCACCCCCACGACCGGCGAGAACCTGGCCACCACCAAATTGACTTTGAACGCCGAGCCCAGCTTCCTGGCCTGGTACCAGAGCAGCACCTCGCAGCAATACGGCAGCTTGTTCACGGCCACCGTCACCTTCACGCTTCAGGGGGACGTCAAGAACGTGACCAGCCTGAGCGACGCGATCCAGTCGGTGTCGGTCACGCTGACCAACCGGTTAGGCACGTCCTCGGCGGTGGCGATTTCGCTCAGATAGCGGCCCGGCGGACGCCGTAGCCCGGGGCCGGAGAGCGCCGGCCGCGAAGGGGCCGCATGTTAGGATGGTGTTGGTATGAGCGCCCGCGGGCCGCGCGCTCCGGGCTGGACGCGGCGGGCCCTGATTTTTTCCTCCGCGCTGTTGCCCCGATCGCTCGGCGCCCAGCGGGGACGCGCCTGGCCGGCTGAACGGCTCCGTTACGCCGATCCCGCCACCGAGTTCACGGTGGAGCGCCTGACGGATCCCTCCCACGCCTCCCTCTTGCCCCCGCCGCACGCCCGCGCCATTGCGCGCCGCGCGGGCTTCCTGCTGTTGGCTTCCGACCGCAGCGGCCGCTTTCAGGCCTATCGGCTGGAGGAGCGCAGCGGCGAGGCGCAGCAGTTGACCGAAGCGGCCGCACTGGATCCCGGCACGCTCACCCTGCTGCCCGACGAGCGCGCCCTCTGTTACTTCGACGGGCCCGTCCTGCACCGCGTCTCTCTGCGCAACCTCAAGGACCGGGCGATTTACCGGATCCCGGAAGGCTGGCAGCGCGGCCAGGGTTTCAGCCTCTCCCGCGACGGCGATGAGATCCTCCAGCCGGAATTCCAGCCCGGCCGCTGGCGCCTGCGCCGGATTCGCACCGGCGACGGGCGCGCCGCCACTCTGCTGGAACGTTCCGGGCCGATCAGGGATCCGGCGCCCCACCCGCGGGCCGACCGGGTCCTTTACCGCTATGCCGAGGGGCTTTGGATCGTCGAGCAACAAGGGCGGGCAAACTATCAGCTTGCCCTGGCGCCCGGGCAGCCGGTGCAGGCCTTCTGGTCGCCGGACGGCAAGACGGTACTCTATCTGTTGCTGCCCGAGGCCAAAGGCAAACTGGCCGCTATCCGCGAGTACGATCCGGCCGCCCGGAGCGACCGGCTGGTGGCTGAAACCAGCCAGTTCGCCTGCTTCGCTTTCAACCGTGACGGCTCGGTCTTCGTGGGGGCCAGCAGCAACCTGGCCTCGCCGCACCTGCTGCTGTTGTTGCGCGCCACCCGCCGCGAGCTCACCCTCTGCGAGCACCGGGCCGCACGGCCTGCGGCCGTGAACCCGATGTTTTCCCCCGACAGCCGCCGGATCTACTTCCAAAGCGACCGCGACGGCAAGCCGGCCGTCTACCGGATGGCCGTCGAGCGTCTGGTCGAGCCGACCGATTCCTAGGCGCAGTCGGCCTCACTGAACCAGGTGGGTCTGCATCTCAGGCTCGAGGACCGCCGCGGCAGCGTCCCTCATCCCACACTTGTGCCAGTGCTTGCGCCGGAACATTCTTCGGTCGGCTTCGGCCAGCAACTGCTCGGCGTCGCCGCCGTCCTCGGGGTAAAGGGACTGGCCCACGCTCAGGGAGAGCACGTCCTCACCGTATAAGGTCCGGCCAACCGCCCGAGCGATGCCCGCCAGCCGGGCGGCGGTGACGTGAGCCTCTTCCGCCCCCGCCCCCGGCAGGACGACGACGAACTCATCGCCCCCCATGCGCGCTACGTAATCGTACTCGCGGCAGGCATCCTTCATGGCCAGGGCCAGAGCCTTCAACAGCCGGTTGCCTTCCAGATGGCCGTAGCGGTCGTTGACCTGCTTGAAGCCGTCCAGGTCGCAGACCAGCACGGCCAGAGGCGTGTGTTCGCGGCGCGCGCGGGCCAGCTCCCGGTCCAGATGAAGGAACAGAGAGCGAGTATTGGGCAGGCCGGTCAAGGCGTCCGTGGTGGCCGAGGTCTCGGCCTGCTTGTATTTGAGAGCGTTTTCCATGCAAGCGGCGATCTTGGAGGAAATCGCCAGCAACAGCCGCAGGTGATCCCGCGTGAAGGCCTCTTTCTCAAGGCGGTACAGCGCCAGGACCCCGACGACCCCGTTAACGCCCTCCAGCGGCACGGCCAGTGCGGACCCCAATCGGGCGCCTTGCCCGGGTTCGCCCTGGCAGGCGGGCTCCACCTCCGGACTGCCGTTGAGAATCGGCCGGCGGTTCTGGGCGACCCACCCCGTCAACCCCTCCCCCAGCGGAACGGTGAAGGCCGACAGCGCCCGGAAGTTCTCTCCGCTGACGTACTCCGGGTGCAACCGGCCCTCGCGGAGGACATAGATGGCGACCGAGTCGTAGGGGATCATCCGCTTCAGGCGCAGGGCCAGGACGGAAAGCGTCTCGTTGAGGCTCAAGGAGGCGCCCAGGTCATGCGCGACCTCCAGCAGCACCTGCACCTCCTGGCGCGCGGCGGCGATCAGAGAGAGAAAATCCACGCCCGCCTCCTCCCGCCCGTCCGCCTGGAAGCCGGTGGCGGGCGACGCGCCTCGTTCGATCCTCACGCCGGCGTTCAGACCCGCGCGGCTGCGGGCCTGCTCCTGCGCCATGCGCTCCAACTCTACATAGCGGCGGCGCAGGATCTCCACCACACGGGGATCGAAGGCCGTTCCGGCGCCCGCCGCCACAATTTCCATGGCGTCCATCAGGGGCAGCGCGCGCCGATAGCGGCGCTCGGAGGCGATGGCGTCCAGGCAATCCACGGCGGCCAGGATCCGAGCCCCGATGGGAATCTGCTCCCCCCGGAGCCCGTCAGGATAGCCGAGGCCGTCCCAGCGCTCGTGATGCGCTCGCACGATCGGCGCCACCGGATAGGGGAACTGCGCCCGTTCGAGGATCTCCGCCCCCACCACCGGGTGGATCTTGAGCTTCTCGAACTCCTCGGGCGTGAGCCGGCCGGGCTTGGAAATGATGTGCTCGGGCACCGCCAGCTTGCCGATGTCGTGCAGCAGGGCGGCGGCTCGCAGTGCGGCCAGATCTTCCGCGCTCAGACCCAGCTCCTTGCCGATTTCCACGGCGAAAATCTCGACCCGGCGCAGATGCTGGTGGGTGGCGCCGTCCTTGGCGTCAATGGCCAGAGCCAGGGCTTCGATGGTGCGGAAATGCAGAGCAGCCAGCTCGCGGGCGTGCCGGTTGTGGTCCTCCAAACGCTCAATATAGGCCCGATAAGTGTAATAGGCCAGAAACAGGCCGGGCAGCACCAGCAGGAGCGCCTGCCAGCCGGGCTGGCGATCCCCGCGCCAGAGCCACCACAGGGCAGCCAGCGCTTGGGCCAGCCCGGCGAGCAGGAAAGCCACGCGGATGGATGCCGGGCGGCAGCGAACCTCCGAACGAACTGGGGGCTTGTCGGGCATGGGCCTCAGCGGCGCTGGTTGCAGCCCGGATGCCAGCCGGGTCGCTCGGCCGGGCGGCGGCAGAAGGCTTGTGGAATCAATGAATAGGCGGCGGAGGCGAGGGGCAGACGGGGGGCGGAGCGCGCCCGGGGGCGGGACGCTTTGTCGCAAAAGGGGGTGTGGGCGCGCCAAAGTGTCCACTGGCAGGCCGTGCAAGGGCCCGCGCGCCTGGGTAGCGGGCTCGGGCGTTCGCCTGAGAGCCGTGTCGGCCTGCCCATCGGACAATGGGAAAGGGCAGCCGGCTCGGCCGGCGATGGGGAGCGTCTCGGCGGCATTGGTGTTATGGGTCTCGGAGGCAGCGCCGTGAGCGCGGCGCCGGAACGATACGAATTCCTGGGCATGACCGCGGTGGTGGCCAGCCCCGCCATGCGCTCCCTCATGCGCCTGGTCCAGCGGGTCGCCCAAACCGAGGCCGCCGTGCTGATCACCGGTGAGAGCGGTACGGGAAAGGAACTGATCGCCCGGGCCATTCATCACTACTCCCGCCGGGCGGCCGGCCCCTGGGTGGACGTCAATTGCGCGGCCCTGCCCGAGCATTTGATCGAGAGCGAGCTGTTCGGCTACGAGAAGGGGGCTTTCAGCGGGGCGGCGGCCGCCAAGCCGGGTCTGTTCGAGCTGGCCCACACCGGTTCGCTCCTGCTGGATGAGATCGGGGAACTGGACGGGCGGCTCCAAGTAAAGCTGCTGCGCGTGCTGGACGGCTTGCCCTATTACCGGCTGGGTGGGGTGCGCAAGGTGGCCGTGGACGTGCGGCTGATCGCGGCCACCAACCAGGACCTGGAACGGGCCGTCGAGCGAGGCCGCTTCCGCCAGGACCTGTACCACCGTATCAGCCAGGTGCGCATCGAAGCGCCCCCCTTGCGCCGGCGGCGCGAGGACATCACGGTGCTGGCGGAATTCTTTCTGGCGCAGCACGACGGGCGGCTGCGCTTCTCCCGGGAGGCGTTGGAGGAGTTGCGGCGGCGCGACTGGCCGGGCAACGTGCGGGAGCTGCGCAACGCCGTCATCCGGGCGGCCATCGCCGCCGAAGGGGAGCTGATCCGCCCCCAAGACTTGCCTGCCGAGACCCGCCCGGCGGCGGCCGGCGAGGCGGGCGAGGCCACCGATCTGGAGGATCTGGAGCGCCGCAAGATTTTCGAGGTGCTGGCGCGCACGGGCGGGCATCGAGGGAAGGCGGCGGAATTGCTCGGGATCTCGCGCCGAACCTTGAGCCGGAGGTTGAAGCTTTATGGGGAGGAAGAATCCTGCGCCGATTGCGGCCCCACCGGCCATGATCCGCTCGAGGGCCGGCGGCGCGCGGCCGGCGGGCGCTGGCCTCGGGACGATGGAGCTCGAGCCTGAAGCGCCCGCCGAGCGCCGGCGTGAGCC
>JBBIMA010000002.1:44158-111057 GCA_037444625.1 Solibacteraceae bacterium | reverse complement strand
CATGGGCCGCGTTTCGGTTCCCTTGGTCACGCCGTTTCACGAGGACCAGACGGTCAACCACGAGGCGCTGGCCCGCTTGATTGACTTCGTGATCGTCCGGGGTTATTGCGATTCGCTCATCGTGACGGGAACCACCGGCGAATTCTACTCCCTGGAGGAGGAGGAACGGATCGAAATCTGGAAGACCGCGCTGGCGGCGACCGGGCGGCGGGTTCCCCTGGTGGCCGGCGTGGGCGCCGCTTCGACCCGGGCCGCGGTGCGCTTCGCCCGCCTGGCCGAGCAGATGGGCTTCGACGTGGCGATGTGCGTGCTCCCTTACTACTCCCGGCCCACCCAGGAGGGCATCCGGCGGCATCTGGAGGCGGTGGCCTCGGCCGTGAGCCTGCCCGTGTTGATCTACAACATCCCGCTGTTCACCGGCGTGAACCTGGAGCCGGAGACGCTCGAGCAACTGGCGCGGATCCCCAACATCCGCGGCATCAAGGAGGAGGCGGGCATCCAGCCCACGCAGGCCACGGCCTTCGCCCTGCGCACGCCGCCCGAATTCTCCATTTATTGCGGCGACGACACCATGGTGCTGCAAGTGCTGCCCCAGCGCGGGGTGGGCGTGGTGAGCGGCGGCAGCCAGGCGGTGGGGAACTGGATGAAGGCGATGATCGCCGCCTACTACGCGGGCGATAACGTACGGGCCTCGCGGATCTACTTCCGGCTGGCGCCCTTCTTCGCTTCCCTCAACCAGAACGGGCGCATCAATCCCATTCCCATCCTGCGCGGCGCGATCGAGCTGGTCTCGGGCATCCCGATCGGCCCGCCGCGCCGCCCGCAAATGCCGGCCACCGAGGAGGAGATGCGGGTGACCGGCGCCATCGTGCGCCGCCTGGCGGAGGAGGCGCCGTGCTGAGATGCGGCCGGAGTCCGCTTTCCGGCCGCTCGTTCGCCTGGTCGCTTTTCAGGAACGGATTTGTCGTCGCCCGAGCCGCCGCCTGGCGGCCCGGGCCAGGAGGTGTTTCTATGTGTGTCTTTGGCTCTCGCAAGTGGGCGACGGCCTGGCTGGTCGCCGCCATGGCAGCAACTTGGGCGCCCGCCCTCTGGGGGCAGGGTGCGGCTCTGGGTTCGATCAGCGGCCGCGTGGTGGATCCCTCTCAGGCGCCCGTTCCCGAGGCCAGCGTCACCGCCGTCAACGCGCGGACGGGCGCCGCCTCCACGGCCGCCACCACCACCGACGGCTACTACACCATCCGCTTCCTTCCTCCCGGGGTCTACTCGGTCACGGCGAGCAAGACCGGCTTCCAGAAAGCGGTGCAGCCCAACGTGGTGGTGGAAACCGCCTCCCATCCGACGGTGAATTTCGCCCTTACCCTGGGGGCGGTGGCCGAAAGCATCACAGTCACCGAGCAGGTCGGCCTGATCGAGACTCAGACCGCCGACAAGGGCGCGGTGATTGACAACGTCCGCATGGCCAACACCCCGTCGCAAGGGCGGAACATCATGGGCATCGTCTGGACCGCGGCCGGGGTGACCGTGACCACCAACGCCAAGAGCTTTACCCCTTACGACAACTCGGGCTCGACCTCGATGTCCATCAGCGGCGGCCAGCCCAAATCCAACGAGATGGTGATTGACGGGGTGCCCAACCGCGGCGGAAACGAAGGCGGCTTGTACGGCACCATCCCCACCCAGGAGACGGTGTCGGAAATGAAAGTGCTCACCAACGCCTACAGCGCCGAATACGGGCGCACCACGGGCGGCGTGATCAACGTCACCACCAAGTCCGGGGGTAACCAATTCCACGGCGAGCTGTATTCCTACAACCGCAGCACCGGCCTGGCGGCCAACACCTTCGAGCGCAACCTGGCCGGCCAGGCCAAACTCCCCGTGCATTTCAATACCTTCGGCGGCCTGCTGAACGGACCGGCCGTGCGCAACAAACTCTTCTTCAGCAGCGGTTACCAGCGCCTGCACTCGGGCAGCAAGAAGAGCTACATCGGGCATGTGCCCACCGAGGCCGAGCGCAACGGCGACTTTTCCGACACCTGGTATAACAACAAGGGCCAGAAGGCGCAGGTCATTATTTACGATCCTTGGAGCGTGACTTACGACCCGGCCACCGGACGTTACAATCGCCGGCCGTTCCTGGTCACCACCGGACGTAACGCCGTGCCGCCCAGCCGCATCAACCCCGTTCCCAAGGCTTTCTGGAAGTATATCCCGCTGCCCAACGCTCCCGGCGATCCGATCACGCGGGCCAATAACTACGCGCCCTCGGGCGGCAACGCCCGGGCGGACTTCAGCGAATACTCCAACCGGGTGGACTGGAACATCAACGACTCGACCCGCTTCAGCGTGCGCCACATCCGCAATAACTTCAACTCCTACGATGTGGAGTTCTACCCGGGCGCTCCCGATCCCAACACCGGCTTTCCTTTCACCCGCGCCAATCACAACCTGGTCGCCGACCTGACCCGCACGCTTTCCCCCACCAGCGTGCTGAACGTCCGCGCCGGACTGCAACGCTACCTTACGGCCAATCGCAACTACAAGCGCGGCCAGGTGACGCCCAAGGACCTGGGCTTCAGCTCGAACTTCGTGGCTCAGGCCTCGCCTTACTTTCCTTACTTCGGCTTCGGCGGCAGCACGCTGGGCAGCACCGCCTTCACCGGCGCCGGGCAAGGCTCGGGCAATTTCACGCCTGATCAGATCAACAACCTGGATGCCACCTGGTCGAAAATCGTGGGCCGCCACAGCCTGAAACTGGGCAGCCAGGGACGCCTGGAGAGAACCTACAATCTTCAGGCCGGCTACGACGCGGGCGCCTTCAGTTTCAGCTCGACGGCCACCAACCGGGATCCCCAGATCGTGGATCCGGCGGCCGGCGATGCGGTGGCCTCCTTCCTGGCCGGCGTCGGCTCGGCCTTCATTGACGTCAACGCCGCGCCCGCCCGCCAGGGCAAGAGCCTGGCCTTCTTCTTCCAGGACGACATCAGCCTCACCGCGCGCTTCAAGTTGAACCTGGGCCTGCGCTGGGACTGGACCGGCCCGCTGACCGACCGCTTCAACGCCATGACCGGAATGTTCGACGAGACGGCGCCCAGCCCGCTGGCCGACAAGGTCAAGAACGCCAAAGGGGCGGAAAACTGCCCGGCCTGCGCCGCCCTGCGCGGCGGGCTGACCTTCCCGGGCGTGGGCGGCAAGCCGCGCAACGTCTACGATTCGACCTTCAGGAATTTCGGCCCCCGGATCGGCTTCGCCTACTCTCCCGACGGCAAGACCGCCCTGCGCGGCGGCTTCGGCGTCTTTTACGGGCCGATCTGGTACGATCCGGGCCAGCCGGCCGGCTTCAGCCAGCGCACCAGCTCCATCCCCTTCGACTCGAACTGGATGCCCCTGCACTTGATTGACAACCCGTTCCCCAACGGGCTGCTGCCGGTCACCAAGGCCGGCCTGGGCCTGGCCACCAACATCGGCAGCAGCATCAGTTTCGTGGATCCCCACACGCGTGAACCGCGCTCTTACCAGGCCAGCTTGGAAGTGCAGCGCGAGCTGCCCTGGAGCCTGCTGGTCAGTGCCGGCTACACCTTCAACCGGGTGGACCGCTTGCCGGTGGACCGCAACCTGAATTCGCTCACCGAGCAGCAATTCACCAGCGGCGCGGCGGTGCTCAATCGCCGGGTGGACAATCCCTTCGCCGGTCTGGCGCCGGGCTATGCGCTCAACCAGGCGCAGATCGCCTACTCGGCTCTGATCGTGCCCTTCCCCCAGTTCACCAGCGTCGTCAAGCGCTACATGCCCCTGGGCGACTCGCGCTACGACGGCCTGCAAATCCACGTCACCAAGCGTTACAGCCACGGCCTCAGCATGAGCCTGGCCTACACGATCTCCAAGAAGCTGGGCCATTACGGCTACCAGAACTCCTTCGACAACTTCCTGGAGAAGACCATTGACGAATTCGACATGCCCCAGGTCTTCGTTCCCAACGGTTCCTGGGAGCTGCCTTTCGGCCGGGGCAAGTACCTGGCGACGAACCTGCCCGCCTGGTTGGATCGCGCCGTGGGCGGCTGGCAGTTCAACTGGCTGATCCGCATCCAGAAGGGCCGGCCGTTCCGGCTGGCGGCCGACGCCATCCCCGTGCCCGGGGTGGATCCCAAAGCGGTGCCCGGCGGGCAGAACCTGAACCAGTGGATCAACCGGGCGGCCTTCGAGCGCAACACCGATCCGTTCCGTCCCCGGCGCTGGTCCTCGATCAGCGGCCGGTTGCGCACCCCGCCCATCCACAATTTCGATCTGGGCGTGACCAAGAACAACCGGATCACCGAGCGGGTCAACTTCCAGGTGATGGGGCTGTTCATCAACGCCTTCAACACGCCCCAGTGGTGGGACGGCCCGTCCAGTTGCAACAGTCCGTCGCAATCTTGTTTTGGCCAGATCGCCGGCTTCCGCACCCAATCCAACCTGCCGCGCCAGATCCAACTGGCCGGCCGCATCACCTTCTGAGGCGGCGCGGTGGTTCTCCTCGATCGGCACGACGTTCCCCGCGGGGCGGCCGGGCGGCCGCCCCGCCTTCTTCTCCTGTGGGCGGCGCTGGGCGCCCCGCTTGCCCTGGCGGCCGAGGCGCCGCCCTACCGCTCCCTGCGCGCCTGGCAAGCCGGAGGGGAGGTCAAGGAGGTCCACTCGATCTGCCTGGACCGCGACGGCACGCTCATCCTGGTGGACAGCGTGGCTTCCCGCGTCCATCGCTACACGCTCGACGGCCGCCGGCTGGGCGAAATCGGCCGCGGCCCGGGCAGCGGCCCCGGACAGTTCGCCGGACCCCGCGACGCCAAGGTCAGCCCCCAGGGCGAAATCTTCGTTTCCGACGGCAACAATCAGCGCATCCAGGTCTTCAGTCCCGAGGGCGGCTTCCTGCGCATGTTCGGCTCGAAAGGAAAAGGCCCGGGCCAACTGCTGCGCGGGCACGCCCTGGACTTCGCCCCGGACGGCAGGCTGTTGGTGGCCGACGTGGACAACGGGCGGGTCGCGGTTTACGATCCCTCCGGCAAGTTCCTCTACGCCTGGGGCCGCGAGGGTAAGGGCCCCGGCCTGTTCCACGCTCCCCACGGGCTGGCCGTGGATCCCGGCGGCGAGGTCTTCGTCTCCAACTATTACGGCCCCTGCCAGAAGTTCACCCTCCAGGGCCGCTTCCTTCACGAGTTCGCTCCTGCGGGCTTCCGCGGCTGGATCCACTTTCACAGCATGGGTGCGGACTCGCGAGGCAACGTTTACCTGGCGGCGCGCGACGCCCGGCGCCGCAATGCGGTGGTGATGTTCGACAACCAGGGTCGCTTCCTCAGAGAATTCAGTCCCTCGCAGGGACGGGGCGTCAAGACCGTGGCGGTGGACCGGGAGGGACAAGTCTACCTGGCGGTGGACAGCCCGGACTTTCACGGCGTGGAAGTGTTCGGCCCTTAGGGAGCGCCGGCCATGCTGCTTGTCGTGTTGCTGCTCGGGGGACTGGGGGCCGGCAGCGCGGCGGCTTCCGATGGATTCCTGCGCCGGGAGGGCCGGCCGCTGTTTCCCATCGGGAGTTACGAACTGCCCCACGAGGAGGCGGCCTGGCGCGAGATGGCCGCGGCGGGGGTGAACCTGGTGCGCTGCCGGAACCGCGCCGACCTGGACCGCGCGGCCGCGGCCGGCCTTCAGGGCTGGGTTCCCCTGCCGCTCCAACTGGGGCCTGAGGACGGCCGGCTTCGCCAAACGATCGAGACCCTGCGCGACCATCCCGCCCTGGCGGTCTGGGAAGGCCCCGACGAAATCGTGTGGAACTTCACCGCCTTCAGCGGGCTGTTCCGCGCGGGCGTCTATCCGACGCCCGACGAGTGGTGGCGGCAGACGCCCCTGGCCATCGAGTACGCCGACAAGCAAGCGGCCGCCCTGCTGCCCCGGCTGCGGGGAGCGATCGAGCTGTTGCGCAGGCTGGATGACCGGCAGCGTCCGCTGTGGATCAACGAGGCGGCGCGCAGCGACCTGAAGTTCATTCGCGGCTACCTGGACCTGATCCAGATCACGGGCTGCGACATCTATCCCATCCACGCCGGCCGGCGCGAGCCCCTGGCGGTGGCCGATTACACCGAGCGCTACCGGCGCGTCGGGCGCGGGCGGCCGGTTTGGATGGTGCTGCAAGGCTTCGCCTGGGGCGAGCTGCCCGGCCGGCGGGAGGCGGTCACCTATCCCAGCTTCGCCGAAACGCGCCTGATGGCGTGGGCGGCGATCGCGCACGGCGCGCGGGGCCTGCTTTACTGGGGCATGGACGCCGCGCCGCCGTCGGAGGCCTTCCGGCAATCGCTCTACGCCCTGACCGCCGAGCTGGCGGCGCTTCAGCCTTTCCTCACGGCGCCCGATGCGGAGGGCGTCCGGCTCGAGGTGATTGATTCGGAAGACTTCCACCGTCCGGGGCGCGGTGTGAGGTTGCTTTGTCGGCGCGCGGGCGCCGATTGGCTCGTCGTGCTGGTGAACGAGGATGACCGGGCGCACATGGGCGTTGCGGTGAGCGGGTTGGGGGAGGCCTCCCGGCTGGAGTTGCTTTACGGCGCGGAAACGGCCGAAGTGCGGGAGGGCGAGTTCGTCACCCGCTTGTTGCCTTACCAGGTGAAGGTCTTCGCCGGCAGCCGCCAGTGGGAGGCGGCGCGCAAGGCGGGGCGCGATTTTCTGCCATGAGGCGGCGGGAGTTCCTGGCGCTGCCGGCCGCGCCGGCGGCCTCTGCGCCCGCCGTGGGCGTGGAGGAGGACGGGATGCTGGCGATCGCCGGCCGGCGCACCTTCCTGCTGGGCTTGTACCAGTTGCCCCGCGTTCCCGATCCCTGGCGGGCGGTCCGCGAGGCGGGTTTCCATCTGGTGCGGGTGACCCCTGCTGAGCTGTCAGTCGCTCAGCGCCACGGTCTTTACGGCTGGATCGCCCTGGGCTCGATCCGGCCTTCCCGCGAGGCCGAGGACGAGGCTCGCATCCGGCGGCTGGTCGAGGCCGCCAGGGATCATCCGGCCCTGCTGTTCTGGGAGACCGAAGACGAGCCCAGCTTCGTGTGGAAGAAGCCCGGCGCGCTGCGCGTGCCGCCCGAGCGGATCGTGCGCACCCGCCGTTTTGTCGAAGCGCTCGATCCGGCTCATCCCTTCTATCTGAATCACTCTCCCACCAACCTGGAATCCACCCTGCGCCGTTACAATCCCGGGGCCGAGATCATTGCGACCGACATTTACCCGGTCATTCCCGCGGGCATCCGCGAGCTGTACGCCCTGTGGCCGGACGGCGGCCACGGGGACTTGCTCAACCCTTACCTCAGCCAGGTCGGCCAGTACGCCGACAAGATGCGGCGGGTGGCGGGAGGGCGCCGGGCGGTGTTCCTGGTCTTGCAAGCCTTCGCCTGGGAGACACTGCGCGAGAAGGATCAGGACCCGCGCATGGTGCTCTACCCGACGCGCGACCAGACGCGCTTCATGGCCTGGCAGGCGGTGGTCCACGGGGTCAACGGCCTGCTTTACTGGGGACTTTCCTATACCCCGGCCGAGGCGCCCGTCTGGAGCGACCTACAGGCCCTGGCGGCCGAGTTCCGGCAACTGGCCGAGGAGCTGGCCGCCCGGCCGATCGCTCTCGGCCTGCGCCTGGAGTATCACGACCTGGGGCACAGCCTGGACCGGGGCGTCGAATGGACCGCGCGCCCGGGGCGCGAGGGCCCGGTCTTGATTGCGGTCAACGCCGACCGGCATGCGGTCGAAGTTACTTTCCGCCTGCCGCGAACTTACTCTGCGGCCCGGCGACTTTTCGATGCGGCCCCGCTGGCTGCGGTCCCGGGCGGCTTCCGCGACCGCTTTGCTCGGTTCGGCGTCCGGATATACCGGCTGCGGCAGAGTTAGACGCGCTCCTGGTAGGTGCCTTCGGCCGTGTTGACGCGCACCCGGTCGCCCTGATTGACGAAGGGCGGGACCTGGATCACCAGCCCCGTCTCCAGCCGGGCGGGCTTGGTCACGTTGGAGACGGTGGCGCCGCGCAGGCCGGGCTCGGTCTCGACCACGGTCAGATCCACCGTGGCGGGCAGCTCGATGCTCACCGGCCGGCCTTCATGAAACAAGACCGTGACCTGGAGCTGGGGCGTCAGATACTGGACCGCCTCGCCCAGCGCATCCTTGTCCAGATGCAATTGCTCGTAAGTCTCCGTGTTCATGAAGTAATGGGCGTCTCCGTCGGCGTAAAGATACTCGTACTGGTGCTCTTCGAGCGCCGCCCGCTCGACGCGGTCTTCGGAGGCTAACTTGTGCTCGATCATGGTCTGGTTGCGCAGGTTGCGCATCCGGGCCTGCACGAAGCCGCGCTTGTTGCCCGGCGTGCGATGGTACACGCTGAAGATCGAGTACAGCTCGTTGTTGAACCGGATGATCATCCCCGGACGGAGTTGCGTGGCGTAAATCATTCCTCGGGACGCTCCTCAGGCATGGCTTCAGGAAGGGTCAACCGACATTGTAGCAACCCGTGCGCCGCGCGGGCGGCGGGCTAGCCGAGCGGCACGCGCACCTTCATGGTGCGCCCGCCGCGGTAGATGGTCAGCTCCAGGCTGTCCCCGGGGCGCTTGCGGCCCAGGGCGGAGGAGAGCGCATCGCGCCGTCCGGCCACCGGGCGTCCGTCCACGGCGATGATCAGGTCGCCCCCCACCGGGATGCGGTAGTTGTAGATCACCACCCGGCGATTGGCCCCGCGCAGGCCGGCGCGCTCGGCCGGCGAGCCCGGCTCCACCTCCAGGATCAGCAGGCCGCCTTCGGCCGGCAGCTCGAGCAACTCGGCCAGGTCGCCGGAGACCGGCAGGATGCTCACGCCCAGCCGGGGCGGCGCCGCCCGGCCTTTGGTCTGATACCACTCCAGCATCAGCTTGGCCCGGTTGATGGGAATGGCGAAGCCGATGCCGATGTTGCCTTGCGCGCCCAGAATGGCGGTGTTGATCCCGATCACCGCCCCGGAGGAATCCAGCAGCGGGCCGCCCGAATTGCCCGGGTTGATGGCGGCGTCGGTCTGAATCATGTCCTCCAGCGTGCGCTCGTTGTCGCTGATGGGCCGGTGCAGGGCACTGACGACGCCCGTGGTGAGCGTGCCCGCCAGCCCGAACGGGTTGCCGATGGCCAGCACCTTCTGGCCCACCTGAAGCGTGTCGGAATTGCCCAGCTTCAGGAAGGGCAGTTTCCGCCGGGGCGGGATCTTGATCAGGGCCAGATCGCTGCGCGGATCGTTGGCCAGAATCTGGGCCCGGTAGCGACTCTGGTCCTGAAGCGTCACTTGCAGCTCCCGCGGGTCGCCCTCGATCACGTGGCTGTTGGTCAGAATCAGACCCTCTTCGTTGATCAGGAAGCCCGAGCCGACGCCGCGCTTGGGGACGATCTGGAAAAACCAGGTCTCCTCATAGACCACGCTGGAAATGTTCACCGTGGCGGGCGCCGCGGCGTTGTAAACCTCGATGTTGTTGCGCTCGTCGGGATCCAATCCGGCCGAACGGGCCACCGTGGGAGCGCTCCAGGCGGGCGCGCCCCCGGCCGGGAGCAGCCGCCGCGCATTCCAATGCGCCCGCGATGTCAGATAGAGGAACGCCCCCGCCAGGATCGCCGCCAGCAGCAGGACTCTCAGTTTCATTGCCGCACCTCCCGAAGCGAATCGTACACCTGCCGGACCTGCCGCAGGGTCTCCTCGCGGCTGCCCGAGGTGTCTATGACGTAGTGGGCATACTTGCGCTTCTCTTCCAGGGGCATCTGCCGCCGCAGGCGGGCCAGCGCCTGCTCGCGTGAGACGCCCCGGCTCAGGGCGCGCTCAATCTGCTGCTCGGGCCGGCAGACGGCCAGCACGATTCGGTCGAACCGCCGGTGGCTGCCGGTCTCGATCAGAATCGCCGCCTCGACCACCGCGATGCCCCGCGGATCGCGGGCCGCGATCTCGGCCAGCAGCGCCTCCTCCCGCCGGATCACCGGCGGATGCACCAGCTCATTCAGGCGGGCCAGCCGTGGCGGATCGTCAAAGACCAGCTCGGCCAGCTTGCCCCGGTCAATCTTGCCTTCCGCGTCCAAGATTGCCGGCCCGAACTCGGCCACCGCCGCCGCATACGCCTCGCCGCCCGGCGCCAGGACTTCGTGCCCCAGCTCGTCGGCCTGGATCAGATGGCAGCCCAGCTCCGCCAGCGCCCGGCCCACGAAGGACTTGCCGGAGGCCAGGCCCCCGGTCAAACCGACGCGAAGCATGCCTTCAATCTCTGCTCGGCCGCCTGGATGGTGTTCACCATGAGCATGGCGATGGTCAGCGGGCCGACCCCGCCCGGCACCGGCGTGTACGCGCCGGCGCAGCGCGCCACGTCGCCCGGGTGCACGTCGCCCACCAGCAGGCTGCCCTTGCGGTCGAACTCGGCCAGCTTCTCCGGATCGCCGCCGAACAGCGCCGCCGCCTCCTGCCGGTCGGTGATTCGGTTGATCCCCACGTCAATCACCGTGGCGCCCGGCTTGATGTACTCGGCGGTGAGCATGGCGCGCCGGCCCATGGCCGCCACCAGCAGATCCGCCTGCCGGCACACGTCCTTCAGATTCGACGTGCGCGAGTGGCAGATCGTCACGGTGGCGTGTTCGTGCATGAGCAGCAGCGCCACGGGCTTGCCCACGATGTCGCTGCGCCCTACTACGACCGCCTGGCGGCCGGCGATCGGGATCCCGTAACGCCGCAGCAGCTCCAGGATGCCCGCCGGCGTGCAGGGCCGCGGGCCCGGCCGGCCGCTCACCAGTCGCCCCAGGTTCAGGGGATGGAAACCGTCCACATCCTTGTCGGGATCCACCGCCTCCAGCACCCGGCGGGCGTCCACCTGAGGCGGCAGCGGCAATTGCACCAGGATGCCGTCAATCTCCGGGCGGCGGTTCAACTCCTCGATCAGCTCGACCAGCTCCTCGGTGGCGGCGCTGCCCGGCGGCGTGTGCTTCTCGCTGTAAATGCCCAGGGCCTCGCAGGCCTTGACCTTGTTGCGCACGTAAATCTGGGAGGCCGGATTGTCTCCCACCAGCACCACCGCCAGGCCGGGGGCGCGCGCCGCCCGGACCAGCCGCTCCACCCGCGGCTTGCACTCGGCCTGGATCTGGTCGCGCAGGCGGTTACCGTCCAGAATTTGCGCCATTCAATTCCACTCTAGCTTAGTCGCCCGCCCGGCCGAGACGCCCGACTAAGGCTTCTCCGGCTGGAAGCGGAAATGGTAGACCAGGGCGCCCGCGGTGATGGTGGCGATGGCCGCCAGGGACACCTTCCATTCGAGCGTTACGCCGTAGGCGATCGTCACCGCGCCCACCAGAATGAAGAGGGCGGGCGCCAGCGGCCAGGCGAAGCTGACCACGCGCAGCCTCTGCCAGCCCGGGCGCCGGCGGAATACGAACAGCGAGGCCACCGAAAGCACGGCGAAGAACGTCAGGCTGAAGCCGATGTAAATGATCAGGTCGGGAAACGAAGTCATGGTCATCAGCGCGGCGCAGACGCCTTGCCAGAGGATGGCCGTCACGGGCGTGCGCCAGCGCGGATGCACCTGGGCCGCGCCCCGGAAAAACGCCTTGTTCTGCGCCATGGCGTAGTAGACCCGCGGCCCCACGGTGACCATGGCGTTGACCGTCGCCACCAGGGAGACCGCCATCAGCAGGCTGAAGGCGCCCGCCACCTCCGGGCCGAACAGCCGCGTGGCCGCCAGCGCTCCCACCGCCAGCTCGCCCTTCATCGCCTCCAGCGGCGCGGCGTAGATGAACACCACGTTCAAGCTCAGGAACACCGCCGCCACCAGCATCGTGCCCAGGGCCAGCGACAGGGGCAGCGTCCGCTCCGGCCGCCGGATCTCCTCGGCCACGTACGTGGGCGCATTCCAGCCGCTGTAGGCCACGTAAATCCAGAACAGGCTGATGGCGAACTGCCCGGCCACCGGATAGGGCGAGGTGCGCACGGCGCTGTGGGCGAAGTGCTCCCAGCTTCCCGTTCCCGCCAGAAACCCCAGCGCCATGAAGGAGGCGATCACCAGCAGCTTGGTGGCCGTCAACACGTTCTGGATCTTGGCCACCAGCCCCACGCCGAAGAAGTTCAGCACGGTGAACAGCGCGATCAGCGCGGCGGCCGCCGCCTGCGCTCCCCCCAGCCGCAGGGAAAACGCCCCGGAGCCCACGATCCAAGCCGGATGGTCCTGCCGCAGGGCGGGCCAGAAGTGTCCCAGATAGCCCGCGAAGGCCAGCGAGGCGGCCGCGATGGGGGCCGAGAAACCGGCGAAGAACGAGATCCAGCCGGTCATGAAGCCCCAGGTAGGGCCGTAGGCGCGCGTCAGGTAGACGTATTCGCCCCCCGAGCTGGGAAAGTTGATGCCCAGCTCCGAGTAGCAGAAGGCGCCGGCCAGCGCCACCACCGCCCCTACCACCCAGATGCCCAGCACCAGACCGGGCGTTCCCAGATCGCCGGCCAGATAGCCGGTCGTGGTGAAGATGCCTTGGCCGATCATGTTGGAGACCACCAGGGCGGTGGCGCTCACCACGCCGAGCTGTCGCAGCAACGCGGCCGGCCTCTCCAGCGAGCCTGCGCGAGGGGCGGGATTCGGGTCCGACACCTTGGACATTGTACGCTAGTCGGCTTAGCATAAGGGTGAGACCGCCATGCCGCCCGGATGGTGCCTGCTGCTCGGCTTGCTCCAGGTCGCCGCGCCGGCCGATCCTTATGCCGCCGCGCGCGAGCGCATGGTGCGCGAGCAGATCCAGGAGCGCGGCGTTCGCCACCCCGACGTGCTGCGCGTCATGCGGGAAACGCCGCGCCATTTGTTCCTGCCCGAGCGGATGCGGTCCCAAGCCTATGAAGATCACCCCGTGCCCATCGGTTACGGGCAGACCATCTCCCAGCCTTACATCGTGGCCTTGATGACCGAGTTGCTCGAGCCGCGCCGGGACGCCAAGGTGCTGGAGATCGGCACCGGCTCGGGCTACCAGGCGGCGGTGCTGGCCCCTCTGGTCGCGCACGTCTACAGCCTCGAGATCGTGCGCGAGCTGGCCGAGTCGGCCTCCGCCTTGCTGAAGAAGCTCGGCTACCGCAACGTCACCGTCCGCTGGGGCGACGGCTATCAGGGCTGGCCCCAGGAGGCTCCCTTCGATCGCATCATCGTCACCGCCGCCCCGCCCGAATTGCCCCAAGCGCTGCTCGATCAACTCAAGCCGGGAGGCAGGCTGGTGGCCCCGGTGGGCAGTTCGATCTTCGGGCAGGACCTGGTGGTGGTCGAGAAGACGCGCGAGGGCAAGCTCCGCCGCCGGAGCGTCATCCCCGTGATGTTCGTGCCCATGGTCAAGGGCCTCTCGCCCTGAGGGGACGGAGTGGGCGCGCGCGGATCGCCACAGAGCGGTCGTCACCGGCGGAGAATTCGCCTGCCCGCACGGCTCCGGCTGCATCGTCGGACCGCTATGCGGGTCGGTTGATCGCGGCGCCGGTCAGCGAGGAGAACCTACTCGGCGTAGGGCCGGTAGCCGCTCTGCTCCATGGCGGAGCGCGCGGCCGGCTCGGCTTCCGGCGGCACGTAGAAGAACGCCCCGATGCGTTGCCGGCGCAGGATCACGCCCCCGATGTAAGGCTCCGCCCCCACCGCGTAATCCACTCCCGCCGCCGTCAGCACGCTCTCCAGCTTCAGGGCCTCGCTCAGCCGTTTGGCGATGTAGATGAGCACCAGCTCGCGCTCGCCGAAGAAGTCCGGATCCCTGCGCATCACTGGGCCGCGGGCGGGCGCTGCACCGTCACCACCACCGGGTCGCTCACCTGGGCGGTGGCCAGCGAGCGCACCTGCACCACGTACTGGCCGGGCCGGAGGTCTTCCGGGACCTGGGCGGAGATCTGCTCAGGCGAGGTCTGAAGCAGCCGGAGAGGCACGTCGCTGAAGGTGACGCAGGAGCCGCCCAGCACGGTGGGCGGAGGAATCTGATCGGCTGTGGCGGGCAGGGCCAGATTGGTTCCGGTCAGGGTGACGAAAGCGCCGGGCGTGAAATTGGGCGTGCCGTCGCTGGAGTTGAGGATGCCGCGGGCCCCTCCCCGGATGGAGGGCCGGGATGCGCCGGGAGGAGTCAAGGGGATGAAGCTCAGGCCGGAGAGTGTGATGGCGTAGACGTTGCCTTGGGAGTCCACCACCATCTGGCGGGGCGGCACGTTGACGCGCGACCGGCCGAAGGCCGAATAGGTGGGCTGTTCGGCCGCCACCGCGGCCACGGTTTCCGCGCCGGTGGAGATATCCACCTGCTCGAGCACCGGGCGCACGTCGTCGCGCGTGGTGGCGGTAGCGCTCTGGCGCACGGCGGTGGTCAAGCGCACGAAGGATCTCTCGTCCAGCGGCGCCAGGGAGGCGACGTGGCGCTGGCCGGCGCTCACCACGGTCTGGGTAGGCTGCTGGCCGGGCGTGGTGGGAGGCGAGAATTGTACGACGCCCGGCCGCTCCGCCCCTCCGATGACCGCGATCGAAGGGCTGAGGATCAGCCCGTTGGCCAGGTAGTAAGCGCCGCGCGGCGCCGCTCCCAGCGGCCCGTAGTAACTGATGATGGTTTGGTTGGGCGTGTAGATCTGCCGCGAGACCGTGTAGTTGTCCACCAGAGCGTCATAGAGATACGCCGTGCCGTTGCCCGCCAGCAGCAAAATGTACTCGCCGCCCGGCGTTGCGATCATCTGCTGCGGTGCGGGCACCGTGCGGTTGGGGAAGATGTTGAGGTTCTCCGGACGGGGCACCGCCTGGTTGCCCACCAGCTTCCACATGGTGCCGTTGGACATGGTGATCTGGAGGCCCGACAGGCCCATCGCCAGCGTCCGGGGCGAAACCACGGCGGCGCTGGCGTTGCGCGGCACCGGCGGGAATTCGACCTCCCCGATCACTTTGCGCTGCTCCAGGTCCACGATGCTGACCGATTCGCCCCCCGTGTTGCCCACGTACAGCAGGCTGCCGTCCAGCGACATGGCCATCTGCCGGGGCAGTTGCCCTACCTTGATGGGCTCCAGGAACCGCAGCTTCTTCAGGTCGAAGACCTCGATCCGGTTGTAGCCCATGTTGGTGGCGTAGAGCAGGCCGCGCGGCTCGTCCAGCACCAGGTCTTGCAAGCCCTGCTCGCCGTAGAGCGTGGAAGGCGCCGGGAAGACCACCCCCCGCTGGTCGGCCTGGCGGTAGTTCATGTACACCCGGATGGTGTTGGGGATGTTGATGGCCTCCGGCGAAGCCAGGTTCACGTTGACGGCGCTGCCGCTGTTGCCCGAATAAAGGTTGGTGCCCGGCTGGCGGTTCACGTTGAAACGGCCCGGCTCCATCATGAACGTGATGGTCGCGGGGGCCACTCCGCTGGAGACCTGGGCCACCAGGGCGTTGCCCAGGGCGGGAACCGAGAAGGTCAGCTTGCCCTTGCCCAGATTGCTCACTCGCACGCTGCCCCGGGCGATGCTCTGGTTGCACAGGTCGGTGGCCAGGAAAACCTGGGTGGTCTCGGGCTGCAAGATCGGGTAATCGTAGAGCCTGCCCAGGGGCAGGTAAATCAGGCCCGATTCCGAGAGGCCCCAGGCGTGCTCGCCGTCGGAGGTGATCTCCATCCGGGCCACGATGCTCTCGGGCAGCTTGATGCCCAACCGAATGCCCAGATTGCTCGCATCCGAGATCATCAGGATGGAGGACTGCGGGCGGGGCGCGGGCTGCGAGGTGGCGGCCACGTTGAAGGCGCTGTAGAGCAGCGTGCCGTCGGGCGAGAAGGCGCTTCCTCCCACGTTCTGTTGCACGTTGAAGGAGCCGGCCGGAAAGGGGAACGGGGAATTGGCCGTGCTCTGCTGGGCGATCACGTTCAGATTGGCGGTGTTATAGAGCGTGAAGCCGGCCATGAAGCGCGAGCCGTCGGGCGCCATCGAGAGCACGCTGGACTGGCCCGAGACCGCGCGGCTGCGCAGCAGGGTGCCGCTGGCCGCTTCGTAGACGAACAGCATCATGGCCGAGGTCGTGTAATTGGTCAGGCCCACGATGAACTGCCGGTCGGGGGTGGGAATGAGCCGGCTGCGGATGGTCGAGACGGGCCGCGGCAAAGTGACCGCCGGCAGGGGCGAGGGAGTGGGCGGCGGCGGCGCATACTGCACGGCCATGACCTGCTGGGAGACCGCCTGGGTGCGGTCGTAAATCAGCAGCGTGTTGGCCAGGTTGCCCACCCCGGTCCCCTGGGTGCTGATCAGCACCCGGCCGTCGGCTCCGACCGCCACGCCCTCCGGACGGGCCGGCAAGCTGATGGTCTGCACCACGGCCCGCGATCCCAGGTCAATGACGCTCAGGCTGGCAGCCAGGTTGTTGGTGACGTAAAGGTAGGCGCCGTCGGGTGACATGGCGGCCGCCATGGGGGACCGCCCCACCGCTATGGACCCGATCAGCGCCTTGTCTTTGTAGCTGTACACGTCTACCCGGTTGGCGTTGGCGTTCACCAAGTAGAGCCGCTGGCGCGTCTCGTCCAGCACGATGTCCGAAGGGGTGCCCCCCAGGGAAATGACCTCGCCGAAGGTCGCGCCCGTCGTTTGAGCCCAGGCGGCGCAGCCGGCCACTAGCCAGCCCACCGCCCCCATTACCCGCAGGAATCTGGCTGCCATGCGTCTCTCAGGATAAACCAGTTTGGCGCTCGCCTGAGGCCGAACCTCAAGGCTAAACAGCTAAACCCGCCCTCCGACTATTAGTTGCTGGCGGGCCGACCGCGCCGCCCCGGGCCGCATCCCGGAGGCGGAGAAGGCGCAACACCCCGTGCCGGTTTGTGTTATAAGATCTTGCTGAAGCTGCGGATCCGGAACCTCACCAGGAACGCCCTCTTGGCCGCCCAGGCCGAGGTCGCCGATACCAGCAAGAAGCGGCGCACCGGCCTGCTGAAGCGCCAGAGTCTGCCTCAGGGTGAGGGCCTCTGGATTACGCCTTGCGAGGCGATCCACACCATCGGCATGAAATTTCCGATTGATGTGCTGTTTCTGAGTCGCGACCGCAAGGTGCTCAAGCTCCGGCAGCAGATGCCGCCGGGCCGGCTGGCGGTCTGCCTGCGGGCCCATTCCGTGCTGGAGTTGCCGGCGGGAACCATCGCTTCCACGGCCACCGCCGTGGGTGATCAGTTGGAGTTCGAAAGACAGTCATGAACAGGCCGGCGCTGATCGGATGCCTGGCGTTGCTGGCCGCCGGCTGCGCGCCGCGCGGGCGGCAGGTGCGGCGGCCGCCCCCGCTCTCCGGCGTGGCGGCGACTTTCCAGCGCCAGGTCGTGAACGCGGTGGATGCGGGCGAGGGAGATCCCCTGCTCAGGGGCTTGCGCTTGCGGCTGGCTTCCGATCCCGACAACCGGGCGGCGCGGCTGCAATTGATCCGCCGGTACCGGGAGGCAGGCTTTCCCGAAGTGGCCCTGGAGCACGCCCGGCTGGCCGCCGAGCGCTTCCCCTCGGATCCCGAGGTGCACGTTGAGCTGGCTAAGTCTTTGCGAGCCCTGGGCTTGAGGGCCGAGGCGGCGGAGGCCCTGGAGAGCTTTTTCAAGCAACATCCACGCAGCTCGCCGGAGGTCCCCGCCTGGCTGGGCATCCTGCGAGATGAGCTCGGGCAGTGGCCCCAAGGAGAAGCGGCCCATCGGGCGGCCCTGGCTATGGCGCCCGGGCGGGATTACTTGCACAACAATCTGGGTTACAACCTCCTGCGACAGGGGCGGACGCAGGAGGCGCGGCAGGCGCTCGAGCGGGCCTTGCAGCTCAATCCGGACTCACGAGCAGCCCGCAACAACCTCGGGCTGGCGCTGGCCGCCGAGGGCGCCCCGGCCCTGGATCAGTTCCAGAAGGCGGGCGATCCGGCTGCCGCCCACAACAACCTGGCCTGCGCCCTCATCGAACAGGGGCGCTACGCCGAGGCGCGCAAAGAGCTGGAAATCGCGCTAGGATATAGTCGGAATCACCCCGCGGCGCTGGCCAACTTGAGGCTGATTGCCGAACTTGACGGTCGGGGCACGGACGTGGAGCTGCGCCAGGCGCCGCGCAGCGGCTGGAGTCGTTTCTGGTCGGGGGTCTGGAGGATTCTGGCAGGAGTCGAACAACAAGAGAGCCAACGCCGGCAACGGTGAAACGGGGGGCGCGCGGCGCGGCTCGAACAGGCAAACAAGGAAGCGAGGAATCGTATGAAGAGCTTGATAAAAGCGCTAGTGCGAAGCGAGCAGGGCCAGGACCTGGTCGAGTACGCTTTGATCGTCGCGGCCGTGGGTCTGGCGCTGATCACCACCGTGAACACGCTCTCGCAAGGAGTGGCCAGTCTGTATTCCAGCATCACCCAGGATCTGTCCAGCATCGGCGCCGTCCAGCAGTGAGAGGCGCCGGGAGGCGGCCGGAGCGGCGCCCCTCCGGCAGGCAAGGCCGGCGGCCGGCGCCGTAGGCCAGCGAGATGCGCATCCTCCGGGCGTGGCTGTTCCCGGACCTGGCGTCGCTGGTGTCGCTGGTCACGCTGGCTTATTGCCTGCTGGCCTGGGACGCGCCGCAGCGCCTGTTTCGCGACGCCGACAGCGGCTGGCACATCCGCACGGGCGAGGGAATCCTCAGCCGGCGCGCGCTGCCGCGGACGGATCCTTACTCGTTCACCCGCGGCGGGCAGCCCTGGGTGGCTTGGGAATGGGGCGCCGACCTGATGATGGGCGCAGCGCACCGGGCGGCCGGGTTGAGCGGGGTGGCGTGGCTGTATCTGTGCGCCCTGGCCGCCTGCGCCTGGCTCTGGCTCCGGCTGCACTGGGTGACGGGCGGCAATTTCTGGATCGCTTGCGCCATGGCCGCTCCCATGCTTTCGACCACCAATCTTCATTGGCTGGCCCGGCCGCACGTGCTGGGCTGGGTGATGCTGCTGGCGGCCCTGCACTGCGCCGAGCGGGCGGGCGAGCGGTTTCGCCCGGCGCAGGGGGCCTGCATTCTGGCCGGCTCGGCGCTCTGGGCCAATCTGCACGCCAGCTTTTTTCTGGGGCCTCTGATCGGTTTGTTGTACGCCGCGGGGCACTGGCTGCGGGCGACCATCTGGCAGCCGGACGGCGTTCCGGATCGGGCCCGGGCCCGCTGGCTGCTGTGGGCGGCGGGCGTTTCGGCCTTGGGCACCCTGGTGAACCCTTACGGCTGGCGCTTGCACCGGCACGTGGCCGAGTACTTGTCGAACTCCGAGCTGCTGGCGCGCATCGGGGAGTTCCAGAGCTTCAACTTCCATGCCGAAGGCGCGGGCCAGATCCTGTTGGGCGTGGGACTGGCGGGTTTGGGCGCCGTGGCGGCTCTCGCCGTGCGCCGGCCGGCCCACTTCCTGTGGCTCGCCTGGCTGCTGGCGGCCGCGCTGCGCATGGCCCGAGCCTTGCCGTTGCTGGCGCTGGCGGGCTTGCCGGCGGCCAACGGGGCGATCACTGCGGCGCTGAGGCGGGCGGCCTCAGGCGGAGGTCTGCGGGAGGAGGTCCGCCGGAGCTTGGAGCGTTTCCTGGCCTACTCGGACCGGTTGCGGGCTCTGGACCGGGGGGTTTCCGGCGCCGCGCTTGTGGTTGCCGCGGCCCTCATCGCGCTGGCGTGGCTGCACGCGCCCGCGGTGGCGGCGCGCGCCGGTTTCCCGCCGGAGGAATTCCCGGTGGCGGCCGCCGAGCGGTTGGCCGAGCTTCCGCCGGAGATTCGCCTGTTGAGCTCGGACAAGTACGGGGGTTACTTGATCTACCGCTTCGCCGGGCGGCGCAAGGTGTTCTTCGACGGCCGCAGCGATTTCTACGGCGCCGACTACATGAAGCAGTACGGGCGGCTGATGCAGGCCCGCCCCGGCTGGCGGCGGCAGCTCGAGGCGTTCGGCTTTACCCACGCCCTGCTTCCCCGGGACTCGCCGCTGACCGAAGCGCTGGAGGGGGCCGGCTGGAAGCGGTTATACCGAGATGGCGTGGCGACGCTTCTGGAGGCTCCGCAGGGCGGGCCCCGGGGCGGAGGCGCGCCTGCGGCGGGGGACGGAACCGGTTGAGAGATTTGGTGTTTAATAGAGAACGCCGAGGCCGGCCGAGGGCGCGCGCTTCGGCCAAGGGGCGGTAATGGAGCGGCAGAAGATCGTCATGATTTTCGGGGTCGCGCTGCTGGCGGCTCTGGCGCTGACTTGGTTCCTGTGGGCCAAGACCAGCGCGCCCAAGAAGCAGGTGGAGGTCCGGGCGCTGGCCGCCGTGCGGGACCTGGCGCCCGGAACCAGGCTGCGCAGGACGGACCTCAAGTGGGTGAACTTGCCCGAGAGCAGCCTGCCCCGGGGCGCCATCCTGGACCTGAAAGGCGCTCTGGATCGCGCCGTGCTTTACCCGATCAACGCCAACGAAGTCATCAGCGGCAACAAGCTGGCCAGCCTGGCGGGCGCCGAAGGCATTCCGGCCATGATCGAACCGGGCCGGCGCGCCATCGCCGTACCCATCACGGAATCCAGCGGCGCAGCCGGGTTGATCCAGCCGCGCTCTCGGGTGGATGTGCTGTTCACCCGCTCGGGCTCGGTGGCCGAGGCGTCCACCGTCACCATTCTGCAAGACATCGAGGTGCTCAGCATCGGCCGCTCCACGGTGGCCGGGCAGGGCGCCGGCCAGATTGATCCGCGCGGACCGCGAGCCACCACCGCCACCCTGCTCGTCACCCCCGAGGAGGCGCGCAAGCTCGAGCTGGCTAAGAACCAGGGCCGCATCAGCCTGGCCTTGCGCAATCCCTTGGATCGCTCCCGCCTGCCCGACGGCTCGCCGGTGACCTTCGAGGCCCTGGACCCCATGATTTTCGCCCGCACGGCGCGCGCCCGCCGGGGGCTGCCGCCCACCCCGGACCGCATCCCCAACGTGCGCGACGAAGACGCCTGGCGGCAGTTGATCGGCGAGCGCAAGCCCGAACCCAAGAAGGAGCCTCCCAAGCCCAAGGCGGTGGTGGACGTCTACCGGGGCGACAAACACGTACAGGAAATCTTCCAATGATGAGCCTCAGGCTTCTGCTCTCCTGCTCTCTGCTCTGCCTGACGCCCCTTTGGGCCCAGGACGGCGCCGCCCAGGGCACGACGCCCGTCGCCGCCCAGCGCGACCTGGTCATCGTGCTCGGCCGCGGGCATCTGCTTCGCTTCTCCAGTGACGTGCAGCGCGTGGCGGTCGCCGAACCCAAGATCGCCGATGCGGTGGTGGTCTCCCCGCGCGAGATCATGGTCAACGCCAAGAGCGCCGGCCACACCACCCTGGTGATTTGGGAGACCGATTCCGAACCCGTCCAGTACAACGTCCAAGTCCTCAACGACACCACCTTTCTGGAGAACCTGCGCCGCGAGCTGAAACAGGCCCTGCCCGAGGCGCAGATCAAGGCGGACGGCACGACGGAGAAGATGGTCCTGACGGGAAGCGCGCCCAACGCCGAACAGGCCAAGCGCGCGGCCGCTCTGGCCTCCACCTATGCCCGCACGGTCGAGAATCTGATCCAGGTTCCGCCCGCCCCCGACCCGCGCCAGATCCTGCTGCAAGTCAAGTTCGCCAGCGTGGATCGCGTCGCCTTGAGCGAGCTGGGCTTCAATTACTTCAGCCGGCACGACAAGACGCTCGGCTCCATCACCACCCAGCAGTTCCCCCAGCCCCGCTTCAGCCAGCTTCAGTTCCAGAACCAGCAGTTCGAAAACACGACGCTGAGCTTCTCGGACCTGTTGAACCTGTTCGTCTTCCGGCCCGATTTGAACATCGGCGCCACCATTCGCGCCCTCCAGTCGCGCAACCTGCTCCAGATCCTGGCCGAGCCCAACCTGATCACGGTCGAGGGCAAGGAGGCCAGTTTCCTGGCCGGCGGCCAATTCCCCTTCCCGACCATCACGACCACCCCCACCGGCGGCGCCATCGCTCCGGTGATCACCGTGCAGTTCAAGGATTTCGGGGTGCAGCTCAAGTTCACTCCCGCGCTGACCGACTCGGGCGCCATCCGCCTGCGCGTGGCCCCCGAGGTCAGTTCCCTGGACTTCACCAACGCCGTCACTTTGCAGGGCTTCCTCATCCCGGCCGTGGCCACCCGCCGGGCGGAGACCGAGGTGGTCTTGAAGGACGGCGAGAGTTTCGCCATCGCGGGCCTGCTGGACAACCGCGTCGAGCAGGTGCTCAGCAAGATCCCCGGCATCGGCGACATCCCCATCGTGGGCCATCTGTTTCGCAGCCGCTCCACCCGCAAGTCGGCCAACGAGCTGCTGGTGGTGGTCACCCCTCGTCTGGTCCGCCCGCTCAGCCCGGAGGAGAAGGCCGCCCTGCCGGAAACCCTCGAGCCCTTCCTGCCTCCCGCCGCGCAGGAGAAGGCTCGCCGCGGCAAGCCGGAGACCCGCCAGCCGGAGTTTGTGGGACCCCGTGGACACCAGGAACCCAAGTGAGCGCGGGCGCCGCTCGCCAGAGCGCGGAACCACCAGCCTGCAAATGCTCGTGCTGCTGGTGCCCGTGCTGTTCGGCTTGATGGGCTTCGCGGTGGATCTGGGCCGCCTCTATCTGATCCGGGGCGAGCTGAAGACCGCAGCCAACGCCATGGCCCTGGCGGCGGCCGCCCAGTTGATCGGCTCGGAGGCCGCCCTGGAGAACGCCGGCAACGCCGCTCTGCTCACCCTTGATCAAGGCTCCGGCTTCGGCAACCGATACAACTTCGGGATGCTCCAGCTCGGCCAGTCCACCGGACTGCTTTCCAGCGAGCTGCCCCAGCCGGCCTACTTTTCCACCCTGGAGGCGGCCGCCTCGGCCGATGAGACCGCCGTCACGGAAGCCTCCGGCACCGAGGCGCGCTACGCGCGGGTGAACGTCAGCGCCGAAGCCCCCTTGCTGTTCTGGAGCTTGCTATCGCTGGGAGCCGAGCGCAAGACCCTGGTGCGCGCGCAGGCCGTGGCGGGCGTCAGCGCGCCGCTGTGCACCGCCTGCGCCATCGAGCCGATCGCCGTGGCCGCCTTGGACCCCGAGGATACGACCCACTTCGGCTTCACGCTCAACACGAAGTACACCTTCGCCTACTCCTGCACCGGCACGCCCTCTCCCACCGGCTTGAGCGGGGCCGCCCAGGTCCTGCCCTACGTGCTGCTGGACCACTACAACGCCGAGGCGGAAACCCTGGCCGACGAACAGACGCAGCTTTACCGCATCGGAGCGCAGGGCTTGCTGCCCTCGACCAACAGCGCGCTGGCCTGCATCTCGATCAACGCCGAGCGCCAGATCTGGACCAACGCCGCGCCCCGGGCGTGCAGCCAGGTCGTGGTTTCCCAGGTCACCTCGTTCCTGTGCGGCCTGGCCACCCGTTTCTCGGCCGAGACGCCGGAAGCCTGCGCGGGCGTGCCGGAGATCGAGAGCGTGGCTCCGGCCTACAGTCCGGACACCGACTTGACCGACCTGGAGGAGTACGCCGCCTACGCCGGCAACGCGCGCCGGGTGATCACCCTGGCGGTGGTGGATTCCATCGCCAACACCAGCTCGATGATCGTGCTGGGCTTCCGGCAATTCCTGGTCGAGCCCAACCCCAACGACGTCACCATCAGCCCTTCGGACCGCTACGGCCGCTTCGTCGCCCTCTACATCGGCTATCCGGTGCCCGTGCGCCAGGGGCGCTTCGACGGCTGCCAGGTCGCGGCCGGTCCGGGAAAGGTGGTCTTGCACCAATGAGGCGGGCCCGCGGCAGCACGACCGTCGAAACCATCCTCTTCGTGCCCCTGCTGTTGCTGCTGTTGATGGGCACGTTCGAGCTGGGCCGCCTCACCTACACCTATTACTCGCTTTACAAGATGCTGTACACGCTGGCCCGCTACGCCGGCGCCGCCCAGGGCGCCAACTTCTGCGACCCGGAGGACGCCACCCTGCAAGCCGCCAAGAATTTCGTGCTCACCGGCAGCGAGGACGGCAGCGGCGAGCCCCTGCTGGCCGGGCTCACCCCCGACCGGGTCGAGATTCGCATCGAGCGCTACAACGCCGACAGCGGAGAGCTGGAGCCCTGCGCCTGCGCGGTTCCCGGCTGCGACACGGCCAACGGCGGGCTGGCGCCCGACTACCTGGTGGTCTCCGTGCCGGAGGGCTATGCCGTCCAGCTTCGCATTCCCTATCTGGCTCTCAGCCCCATCCCCCTGAAGCCGCAGGTGCGCCTGCCTTACGGAGGGACCTGAGATGCGGCGCCGGCGCGGCCAGAGCACGGTCGAGTTCGCTCTGATTTACGGAGGCGTACTGATGCCGTTGACCTTCATGATCGTCTTCGGGGCCGAGTTGCTCTGGGTCTGGCACAGCGTGGTCGAGTTCACCCGCGACGGCGCCCAGTACGCCGCCACCCACTGCTGGCAGGCGGGCGCGGAAAACGTGCTCAACTACATGCGCACGCACGTGCCCCGCATGGTGGATCAAGAGCAGTTCCAGGGCGGGCAGGCGGAGATCGTCGTCGAGTACTTCGCCCGCGATCCGGAGACCGGGGCCCTGACCGAGTTCAGTTGCGAGGGCGGCGACTGCTCGACCGCCTGCGTGCCCGACCTGGTGACGGTGCGCGTCCGCAACTATGAATTCCGCCGCTTCATGGGCTTCCTGGGCCTGCCCCCCGTCGCCCTGCCGGATTTTCGCATGACCCTGCCGATGGAGAGCGCCGGCTGCGCGGCGGGCGATCAGGAGGTGACGTGCACGCCCTGAGACCGGAGGAGAGTTCGCCCCTATGCCCATCGCATTGCTGGTAGCTTCCCACGACGAGCACTTCCGCGAGATGGTGCGCGAGAACCTGCTCAACATCGCCAACGCCAAAGTGCTGGCCGAATACCCGGAGATCACGCCCAACCTTTACATCCGGGTGTTGCAGGACCTGGATCGGCACCCCGAGGCGGCGCTGGTGATAGATCTGGCGGGCGACGCCGAAGCCGCCCTGAAAGCCCTGGAAAAGACCAAGCAGGCGGCGCCCGATCTGTACGTCATCGCCTCGAATTATCATGCCGAGGCCGAGGCGGTGATCGCCGCCGTGCGGGCGGGGGCCAACGATTTTCTGCCCCAGCCGTTCAAGCGCCTGGACTTCCGCGAGGCGATGAACCGCCTGGAGCGCACTCCGCGGCGCAGCGGAGGAGGCGCCGGCCGGCTGGGCAAGATCTACAGCTTCCTGGGCGTCAAAGGCGGGGTGGGCGCCACCACCCTGGCGGTCAATTTCGCCGCCGTGCTCGCCCAGCGCCAGCAGCATACCGTGCTGGTGGATTTGGACTGGGTAGGCAACGACGCGGCCATGCAGCTCGGCGCCCAGCCCCAGAACACCCTGCTGGAGATCGCCGAGAATCTCAATCGCATGGACCAGGCGCTGTTCGAGGGCCTGGTCACCCGCGACCCCCTGGGCTTGTTCCTGGTCAGCCCGGCCGACGGCTTCGAGCACCGCGGCTACTTCACCGAGCCGATGTTCCGCGAATTCTCCGCCTTTCTGGTCGAGAAGTACGAGGCCATCGTGATTGACGCCGGGCGGGACATCGCCGACGAGGTCGTGCTGGGCGCCCTGCAAGTCTCCAGCACCGTCTTCCTGGTGCTCACCCAGGAGTTCCCGGCCATCCGCAACGCCCAGCGCTACCTGGGCTACCTGATGCGCATGGGCTTCAGCCAGGATCAGGTCCGGGTGGTCCTGAATCGCTACAGCAAACGGCCCGACGCCCATCATGCTACACTGGAGCAGGTCCAGCAGACGCTGAATCAGCCCGTCTTCTTCGGCATTCCCAGCTCGCCTGTCGTGCTGGCCGCCATCAATCGCGCCCGTCCGGCGGTGGCCGACCGGCAGGCGGCGGGGGACTGGGATCGCGCCTTCCGGGCCTTCGTAGACAAGGCCACGGCAGGCAAGGCGGCGCCGGCCAAGGCGGGCTAGCGGCAGGTTCGAAGCCATGGCGACTCGCACTCTGACCCGTCCTTCCACCGGAACCGAGCGCTGGTTCGAACTCAAGAGCCAGATCCACACCAAGCTGCTGAACTCGCTCAGCCCAGAGGAGCTGCGCGCTCTCAACCGGGACGGCATGCGAGGCCAGATCGGGGTGGCGGTCGAGAAGCTGGTGGCCGAGGAGGCGGTGCCCCTGACCCTGGCCGAGCGCGAGCGGCTCATCGAGGAGGTGCTCGACGAGGTCTTCGGCCTGGGACCCCTGGAGCCGTTGCTGAAGGATCCCTCCGTCAGCGACATTATGGTCAACGGCTTCGACAACGTTTATATCGAGCGCCACGGGCGGATGATCGAGACCAACGTGCGCTTCAAGGATACCGCCCACGTGCGCATGATCATTGACCGCATCGTCTCCAACATCGGCCGGCGCATTGACGACTCCTCGCCCATCGTGGACGCCCGCCTGGAGGACGGCTCGCGGGTCTGCGCCGTCATCCCGCCGGTCTCCTTGATCGGGCCGGTGCTCTCCATCCGCCGCTTCGGCAAGAAGCTGCTCTCCACCGAGGACCTGCTGCGCAACGAAACCCTCACCACCGGCATGCTGGATTTCCTCAGCGCCTGCGTGGAGGCGCGCATGAACATCGTGGTCTCGGGCGGCTCGGGCTCCGGCAAGACCACCATGCTCAACATGCTCTCGCGCTTCATTCCCGAAGAGGAGCGCGTCATCACCATCGAGGACATCGCCGAGCTCCAGCTCCAGCAGTCGCACGTGGTCCGGCTGGAAACCCGGCCCGTGAACATCGAGGGCGCGGGCGCCGTCACCCAGCGCGACCTGGTGATCAACTCCCTGCGCATGCGCCCGGACCGGATCGTCATCGGCGAGTGCCGCGGGCCGGAAGCTCTGGACATGCTCCAGGCCATGAACACCGGCCACGAGGGCTCGATGACCTCGGTGCACGCCAATTCGCCCCGCGAGGCCTTCTCGCGCCTGGAGACCATGGTCATGATGGCCAGCGAGCACATTCCGGACCGGGTGATCCGCCAGATGCTGGCCTCCGCTCTGCACTTGGTGGTCCATATGATCCGCCTGAGCGACGGCTCGCGCAAGATCGCCTCCATCACCGAGGTTCTGGGCGCGGAGGGCGACGCCATTCTGCTGGAGGACGTGTTCGTCTTCGAGCGGCTGGGGGTCAGCCGCCGGGGCCGGGTGGTGGGCAAGTTCCGCGCCACCGGCCATCGCCCCGCCTGCCTGGAGCGCTTGAAGACCTACGGCATCCATCTGGCGCCTTCGATTTTTCAGGAGGAGTACGAGGTCAAGGAGCGGTGAGCCCGACCGTTTTTTTCCTGCTGGCCTTCCTGATCTTCTCCGGGGCCTTGCTCGCCGCGGGCTACTTGGTCTGGTCGGCCCCCGGGCAGCGTTCCGCCCAGATGCTGGCGGCGCGCCTGCGGGAGGTGCGCGCGCAGGCCGCGGGGCGGACGCGGGCGCCGGCCGATCTGATCGTACGCGAGCGCCCGGGCGGGCTGGCGGGTCTGGGGCGCGTGTTGAGCCGGCTGGGCGGATTGAATCGCCTCCAGGCATACATTGACCAGGCCAATCTCGGCTACCGCGCGGCGGAGGTGTTGCTGCTGTCGCTGGCGGCGGGCGGCGTCAGCTTCGTTCTGCTCGGGGTGGCGGGCCTGAAGCTGTTCCTGCTGCGGCTGCTGCTGGCGGCCGGGCTGGCTTCGCTGCCGCTGGCTTACATTCTGCGAGCGCGCCGCATCCGCCTGCGCAAGTTCGAAGAAGCCTTGCCCGACGCCATTGACCTGTTCAACCGCTCGATGAAGGCGGGCCACAACATTCACAGCGGGCTGGAGACGGTGGCGGCCGAAACGCTGGACCCGGTTCGCTCGGAGTTCCGCAAGGTGATCGAGGAGCTGGCGCTCGGCTCGCCCCTGGAGGCGGCCTTGCACAACTTGGGGCGGCGCGTGCCGCTGATGGATCTGAAGTTTTTTGTCACGGGCCTGATCCTCCAGCGGCAAACGGGCGCCAACCTGGTCGGGGTGCTGGAGAATCTCTCCCTGCTGATGCGCGAGCGGCTCAGTCTGGCGGCTCGCATGAAGGCCCACACCGCGCAGCAGCGCTTCTCGGCCGGATTGCTTTGCGCCTTACCGCTGGTGGCGGCCGTCGGCATCTGGTTCGTCAAGCCGGATTACCTGCGCCTGCTCTACACCCACCCGATAGGAAGCAAGTTCCTGACCTACGCCGTGATCTCGGAATTGGTGGGCATCCTGATCATCCGGCGGATCGCCCACGTGAGGTACTAGGCGATGCTGGCGATCTTCTTCCTGCTGAGCTTTCTGACCCTGGCGGCCCTGCTGTGGTCCGGCCTGATGCTGCTCCAGAACCAGGAGGATCCCCTGCGCGACCGGCTGGGGGAGTTGCAGGCCCAGGCCATGGTCAATCCCGGCCGCGCGCCGCGGCGCCGAGCGGCCGGCGGTCCGGCCAACCTGTTCCTCTATGTGGTGAGCCTGTTTCCCGGCGGCGAGGACTGGCTCCGGCGCAGCGAGCGGGAGTTGAGTCAGGCGGGCATCCGGCGCCGCCAGGCGCTGGCGGTCTACACCGCCGGTCACTTGCTGTTCTTCGCCGCCGCCCTGGGCGGCATGGCGTGGGTGCAGCGCGGCAACACGGGCTTCACCTTCCTGACCGGGATGGTGGCGGGGGCCATTTTAGGCTGGCTGCTGCCTCAGCAGGTGTTGCACCACCTGGTGCGGCGCTATCGGCGGCGGCTTCAGGAAGCCCTGCCGGACGTGGTGGACATGTTGGGCATCGTGCTGGGCACCGGCCTGGCGCTGGATCAGGCCATGCTGCGGGTGGCCGAAGAGATGCAGTTCATCTACCCCGAGCTGGCGGCCGAGTTCCTCACCGTGGTGATGCAGGTCAAGGCCGGTCAGGAGCGCGGCCGGGCCTTCCAGCAGTTGGTCCGCCGCACGGGGGTCGAGGACATCAAATCGCTGGCCGCCATGATCGTGCAGAGCGAGCGCTTCGGCACCAGCCTGGCGCAGGCTCTGAAGGTTTACGCCGACGCGCTGCGCACCCGGCGCAGGCTGCGGGCCGAAGCGGCCGTGGGGCGGGCGGGCATCAAGATGCTGTTTCCCATCGTGCTGTTCATCCTGCCCGTGCTGTTCGTCATCACGCTGGTTCCCGGCCTGCTGAGCGTGCTGGACAACCTCCAGTTCCTGGGCCGGCCGCGCTGAGCGCGCTCAGCCCGACCGCTTGGCCCCGATCGCCTCGTTCAGCGCCCCCTGCCGGTAGCCCTCCAGGTCCAGCGTTACGTAGTGGAAGCCCAGGGGCTTGAAGATCTCGACGAAGCGGCGGGCCATGGCCGGATCCAGCGCGCGCGGCATCTCTTCGGGGGCGATCTCCAGGCGCACCAGCTCGCCGTGGTAGCGCACCCGGAACTGGCGGAAGCCCAAGGCGCGCAGGGCTTCCTCGCCCCGCTCGACGATCCGGACCCTCTGCTCGGTCACCGGCGTGCCGTAGGGGATGCGCGAGGCCAGGCAGGCCGAGGCCGGCCGATCCCAGGTAGGCAGCCCGGCGCGGCGCGACAGCTCGCGGATCTCGGCCTTCGACAGTCCCGCCTCGGCCAGGGGCGCTCTGGCCCCGTGCAGCCGCGCCGCCTCCTGGCCCGGACGGTAGTCGCCCAGGTCGTCCAGATTCAGACCGTAGACCACGTGCGTGATGCCCCGCCGGCGGCCCAGCTCCTCCAGGCGGCTGAACAATTCGTCCTTGCAATGGAAGCAGCGGTCCGGGTCGTTGCGTACGTACTCGGGCTTGTCGAATTCCTCCGTGCGGACGTACTGGTGGGCGAAGCCGAAGCGGCGGGCCAGCTCTTCGGCCTCGCGCTTGTGGGATTCCGGCAGCGAAGGCGAATCGGCGGTGACCGCCAGCGCGTTGTCGCCCAGCGCCTGGTGCGCGGCCCAGGCCAGATAGGCCGAGTCGGTTCCTCCCGAGTAGGCCACGATCACGCGCCCCATGCCGCGCAGGATGTCCAGCAAGCGCCGCTGCTTGTCTTCCAGCGCGGCCGGATCCGGCACGAGGGGCTGTCCCAGCGCCACCAGGCTCCCCATAAAGCCATTATAGGGAAGGCCGCCCTCACTCCAGAGGCAGCCGGGGTTGGCGGTCGTCGCTCTCTTCCCTGCCGTTGCCCTCGGCCAGTTCCTCCTCGGGCACCACCGAAGCGGCCGCCACCCGATCACCCTCCTCCAGGCGCACGATGCGCACGCCCTGGGTGGTTCGGTTGGCTTGCCGGATCTCGGCCGCCTCCAGGCGGATGATCTTGCCTTCCTTGGTGATGATCATCACGTCGGAGTCTTCCTTGACCGCCAGCACCGCCGCCACCGGGCCGCTGCGGGAGGTGATCCGCATGTTGATGACGCCTTTGGCGCCCCGCGCCGTGCGCCGGTAATCCCTCAGGGGCGTGCGCTTGCCGAAGCCCAGCTCCGAGATGGTGAGGATCAGGTCCTCCTCGCGCACCACCTCCATGCCCACCAGGCGGTCGTCGCCCACCAGCTTCAGGGCCCGCACGCCGCGCGCCTGCCGTCCCATGCCGCGCACCAGGCTTTCCGGGAAGCGCACCGCTTTGCCCTGGCAGGTGCCCAGGAAGATCTCCTGCTCGCCCGAGGTCAGCCGGGCGGCCAGCAACTCGTCGCCCTGGTCCAGCGAGATGGCCATGATGCCCCGCGCCGTGGGGTTGTCGAATTCCGTCAGCTCGCACTTCTTGATCACGCCTTGCCGGGTGACCATGACCACGAAGCGCCCGGGCGCGAACTCGCGCACCGGCAGGAAGGCCCGCACCGACTCCTCCGGTTGCAGGTTGACCAGGTTGGAGATGTGCTTGCCGCGGCCGGCCGCGGCGGCGTCCGGAATCTCGTAGACCTTCAGCCAGTAGAGCCTGCCCTTATCGGTAAAGATCAGCAGATAGGCGTGGGTGGAGGCGACGATCAGGTGCTCGATGAAATCTTCGGCCCGCACCTCCATCCCCTTGCGCCCGCGCCCCCCGCGCGCCTGCCGGCGGTAGACCTCCACCGGCGTGCGTTTCAAGTAGCCCTGGCGGGTCACCGTGATGGCTACGTCCTCGTCGGGGATCAGATCCTCGATCTGAATGTCGCCCGCGTCCTCCACGATCTGGGTGCGGCGCTCGTCGCCGTACTCCTTGCGCACCTCCTCGAGTTCCTTGATGATGACGTTGCGCAGCACTTTTTCCGAGCCCAGGATTTCCTCGTACTCGGCGATGCGCCGCTGGGTCTCGGCCAGCTCGTCCAGGATCTTCTGCCGCTCCAGGCCGGTCAGGCGCTGGAGCTGGAGCTCCATGATGGCCTGGGCCTGGCGCTCGGAGAAGTCGAAGCGGAACTCTTCGGCCACCACGATCTCCTCCAGCACGCGCGGCGGCAGGGGCCGCAGGCCCATCAGGTGCTCGCGCGCCTCCTTGGGGGAGGCCGAAGCGCGGATGGTCTCGATCACCAGATCGAGCTGGTCCAGCGCCTTGCGGAAGCCGAGCAAAATGTGCTCGCGCTCGCGGGCCTTGCGCAGCTCGTACTCGGTGCGCCGGCGCACCACCTCCACCCGGTGGTCAATGAAGCGCTGGAGCATCTCGGCCAGGGACAGCTCCCGCGGCTGCCCGTTGACGATCGCCAGCATGATCACGCCGAAGCCCGTCTGAAGCTGGGTGTGCTTGTAGAGCTGGTTCAGCACGATCTGGGCGGGCTCGCCGCGCTTCAGCTCGAAAACGATGCGCAGCCCCTCGCGATCGCTCTCGTCGCGGATCTCCGCGATGCCCTCGATCTTCTTCTCGTTGACCAGTTCGGCGGCTTGCTCGATCAAGCGGGCCTTGTTGACCTGATAGGGAATTTCGGTGACCACGATGGCCTCGCGGTCCTTGCCCAGCCGCTCGATGGCCGCACGGGCGCGCAGCTTCAACTGACCTCGCCCCTTGGTGTAGGCCTCCAGGATGCCCTGCCGCCCGCAGATGTAGCCGCCGGTGGGAAAGTCCGGCCCGGGCACCAGCTCCAGCAGGCGGGCCGCAGGCAGGTGGGGGTTGCGGATCAGAGCGATGGCGGCGTTGATGATCTCGCTCAGATTGTGCGGCGGGATGTTGGTCGCCATGCCCACCGCGATGCCCGAGGAGCCGTTCACCAGCAGGTTGGGAAGGCGCGTGGGCAGCACTTCCGGCTCCTGCTCGCTGTCGTCGTAGTTGGGCCGGAAGTCCACCGTCTCCTTGTCAATGTCGGCCAGCATGGCCGAGGCAATGCGCGCCAAGCGGGCCTCGGTGTAGCGCATGGCGGCCGGCGGGTCGCCGTCCACCGATCCGAAGTTGCCCTGGCCTTCCACCAACGGGTACCGCATCGAGAAGGGCTGGGCCATGCGCACCAGCGCGTCGTAAACCGGCACGTCGCCGTGGGGATGATACTTGCCCATCACCTCGCCGACGATCTTGGCGCACTTGCGCGTGGGCCGGTTGAAGGTGAGACCCATCTCGTGCATCCCGTAGAGGATGCGGCGGTGAACCGGCTTGAGCCCGTCGCGCACTTCGGGCAGCGCCCGGCCGATGATCACGCTCATGGCGTAATCCAGGTACGACCGGCGCATCTCGTCCTCGATGTTGACGGGGATCAGATTCTTGCCCGGGGGTCCCGGCGGCAGCGGAAGCTGCGCGCCCGGTCCGGGCGGCGGGGGCATCTCAGGACGATCGGAACTGGCCAAGTGGATACCTCACAGCCGGGCGCCTTTTTTGCTGTTTCTTCGCCTGGCGCCGCAGCCGCAGACCAACCCCTTATTCTACCACAATTGATTGAAGAAAAAGGCGGTTGCCGCTTCCTTTGCATCCCTCCTCCGAACCCGGCGCCCGGAGCCCTCGGGAAGGCAGTTCGCCCCGCTCACCAGACCGGCGCGCCCAACTCGAGAAAGCGCGCCGCGGCGGTCAAAAAATGAGCCGTGATCCAGAAGACCGTCCAGCGCTCGTTGTAGCCGCCCCGCCCTCCCAGCGGCGCTCCGGGCGCGCCTCCTTGTCCGTAGTTGGTGTGGTGCATCTGCTCGCCCTGGCTGCCGTAGGCGTCAATGAGCTGGCCGCAGGTGCGATACATCACCAGCGCCAGCCGCCGGAGATCCTGCCGATTCTCGAGCTGCCCCAGCCGGTAGAAGTCCGGCGCCATCAGCACGCCCCAAACGTCCAGATGCTGGTTTTGGGGAGAGACCACCGTCCAGCCGCGCGTGCGGAAGCCGTGGTCACGCAGCCGGCCGGGCGGCAAGTCCGCGTCCCAGACGAAGACGTAGCTGAGGGCGACGTCGCGCGCGTGCTGCGCCCAGCGCAGATGTTCGGGCCGCCCGGTCCGTTCATACAGCGCCAGGAAGGCTTGGAGGGCCAGGGCCGCCGCCTCCTTGTCCTCGCAGCGCGCGTCGAGCGTGCCGCCCCAGTAAGGCTCGCGCATGGAGAGATGGCGCCCCGCGTAGTGCTCGGCCGCTTTGAAAGCGGCCTCCCGATGGGAGGGAACGCCGAACAGATCGAAGGACTCCAGCAGCGGCGCCACGAAGGCCGCCTCAGCCGTGGAGGGCGGGCGCCACCCGGCCGCCAGGATGCGTTGCGCGTGCAGATCCGCCGCCTTGCGCAGGAAGGCCTCCCAGCGGGTCGCATCCCAGCCCCGCCGGCGCGCTTGCCGGATGGCGCGCGCGAAGGCCAGCATCGCCTGGCCCTGGCAGAGCAGCTCTCGCCCGCTCCACTGACCGGTCTTGTAGTCGTACCAGTTATGGAAGCCTTCCGGATAGAAGGCGGCGGTGGAGAGGAAATCCAGCGAGCGGCGGGCCATAGACGGCGCCTCGGGGTCCTTCAGGACCTCGGCCAGCACGGGCAAAGCGTAACCCAGAGCCTCGGCCTGTCCGGTCCAGCCCATGACGAACACGTCGCGATCGGCGTATTTCTTGAAGCCGGCGACCGCGCCCGCCGCGTGCCAGCGCGACTTGGCGTAGCGATACTTGGCGCGCAGGATCTCGCCGAACTCGGGCAGCCCTTCCAGGCTGTAGGGGGCCCAAAGCTCCAGGGCGGTGTGCACCGGACGGGCGAAGCCTCCGCCGACTTGCTCCACCGGGAAGGCTTCGAGAAAGAAATCCTTTTCGATCACGGCGCCCGGCGGCACGTTCAGGTAAGCTTCGTCATAAGGCAGAAAGCCGCGCTGGGTCGCCTTGACCACGCTGCGCGCGCCGTTGGAGGCGCAGGGACCCGACAGCAGCGCCAGCTCGGCGCCCGCGTCCTGCGCCCTCACGCCCAGCGACCACCACTGATCGCCCAGGTGGGCGTAGGGCGCCGGCGACGGCCGGCTGTGCAGAGCCGCGCCCCAGCGGCCGGCCTCGCGCTCCAGCTCCGCATAGGCGAAAGGCATGGGATAGCGGTGTTCTTCGAAGTAGGCCTCGGCGCCGGGCTCGGCCCTGAACACGGGCACCCGCCCGCCGGCCGCTCCCGAGGGATTGCCGTAGTAGATGATGCCGGGCAGCAGGATGTTGAATCGCCGGGCAGGCGCTTCGAAGCGGACCGAGAGCGTCACCCGCTGCGCCGGAGCGGACCCCTGGAACTGAAAGCGCCGCCGGCCTTCGATCAGCTCGCCCCGGCGGCGGTAGGCGTCCTCCAGCAGCCAGACTCCGCCGCAAGCTTCCAGCCTCCCCCGCAAGATCGTCCATTCACCCTCCGCGTGCAGGGAGGCCGGGGCGGCGTGCCGCCACTCGGCCGGCCAGCGCTCCCGCCAGTCGCAAGCCAGCGACCACAGCCCTTCGGCCGGGGATTCCAGGATAAGTCGGCCTTGGGCCAGCACTTGCACGCGGGGACCGCCCGGGCCGGCCTGGAGGCGCAACTGGGCGGCTGCGGCCGCCAGGCACCCTGCCAGCGCGCACGCGATTACCTTCGTATTACTCATTTTGCGCTCCGCCCGGGCGCCTGCGAGCAAAATACTGTTGGCATCGAGCCGGCTTCCATTGTAGGATAGATACACTGTCTCGAAGTTAGAGTAGACGCCGAAGTTCACCATGGATCTATACCAGGCCATCCGGGCGTTGCATGAGGAAAAGAAACGGCTGGACCGCCTGATTGCGGTGCTGGAAGAGTTGGAGCAGTCGGCCAATCATATCCAGACCCGGACCAGCAAGAAGCGCCGGGGCCGCAAGAGCATGAGCCCGGAAGAACGCCGACAGGTTTCCGAGCGCATGAAGCGCTATTGGTCGCAGCGCAAACAACAAGCTCAAGCCGCCGAGGGATCGGCGGCGTTGCCTCGCGCGGACGCGGCGACGGGTTGAGCCTCGCCGGTTTTGAAGTACCACAACCAGAAATACTGCTGGCCGGCGCCGTGCCGGTAGCGGGGCTCGAAGCCGCAGCGCCGGGCCATCGCGACCGCCTGCTCGTCGGAGAAGGGAGCGCCCAGCCAGGTGTCGTCCGGCGCGCCGGCGACGCGGGTGTCCCCCTGGACTTGGAATTTGAATAAAGCCCCCGGGCGGAGCACGCGGTGGACCTCGCGTACGTAATTCTCGATGATCTCGCGGCTGGGGATGTGCTGGAAGACGATGCAAGAGAAGGCGAAATCAAACAGCAGTCCGGGCGGAAGCACCGAGAGATCCATCCCGTTGTTTTGATAGACGAAGGCGTTGGGAAAATCCCGCAAAGCCTGGCGAGCCAGGGCCACCATCTCGCCGCTGACGTCCACGCCGTGCACCTCGCCGAACAGCTCGGCCAGAGCGCGCGTGACCCGCCCGGCCCCGCAACCGATCTCCAGCACCCGCATCTGCTTGGGATCCTTACCCTGGCAGATGTTGATCATGTCGGTGAGGATTTCCTCGGCCACCGTCTGCCGGCCGGATTGGAAGAACTCCTCGTCGGTCCAGTCGGCGCGCGCGGTGTTGACGAAGTAGCGCGCGTTGATGCGCGCCCGCGCGTCCCAGTCCTCCTGCATTTTCTTGAGCAATTCCCGCTCCGCCATTCCCTGAGCCATTGTACCCCGCAGCGGACGGCGCCGGCGGGGTTTCGCCTGTGTCGCGCGCCGCGGCCCGCAGAGGGCGCGCGCACTCCCCGGGGGACGGCCGGGCACCGGCCGGCGTTGAGCGCCGGATCTTGGGATAGCCGGGCCGCGAGAAGCCGATTCAGCGGCGGCGCCGCAGCCAACCGAGCACGAGCAGTCCCAGCCCGGCCAGCGCAAGCGAGCCGGGCTCGGGAGCGGCGCCCACACTGACATCATCCAGCGCCGGACCCCAGTACCCGGATGGGTCGAGGCTCGTGAAGCCCAGCGTCGTCGAAGTCGAAGCGGCCGTGAAAGTCCAGGCCCGACGGACCCATCCCATATTCTCGTGGTCCTGGCCGTGGACCCAGTAAGAGAAATGCGCGTAAGTGGCGTCGGGATCGTCAACCCAGACGCGCACCACGGTTCTGCGGGGCTGCACGTCGGGGTTTCCCGCCAGGGAGAACCGTACGATGTAATCCGTACCCGGGATTGTGGGAAAGGTCTGGATGATGGTGCCGGGGCTCAGACCGCTCAGATCCAAGCTTCGGCTCCCGTCCGCCGCCTGCCAATATGTGCCGATATAATCCACGCTGCCTGCGCTGACCGTCCACCCCGTAATGGTCGTACTGTCCGGTGACCATACCGTCAAGTCCCGTCCATTCGGGAGGTAGCCCGCCTCGAAACTCCCGTTCGTGATCAAGTCGGCGTGGGCCGGTACTACGAGAGCCAAGGAGACCGCCAGTACTATAACTCCCAGTATCTCATTGCTCGCCACAGCCATACCTCCGCAGTTCTAACTTCAGCTCCAATTTCCATTTTGGAGTTCCGGAGGAGTACTTTACACCAGTTCTCCTCCACGCGTCAAGCCTTACATCGTCCTTTGCGCGCCTCCCGCTTCGGCCCAGGTTCGAACGGGGCGCTGCGGCCGCCTCCCCGCCGCCCGGGTTCAGGGCAGGAGGCGCTCGGCGTCCACTTCCCAGAGGCGGCCGCGGAAGGAGACCTTGCGGTCCCCGAAGCCGCGGTAGATGCGCACGCGCCGCGAGACGGCCAGCGGTTTCTCGTCCAGGCTGCGAATCACGAACAGGGGCGGATCCTGGTAACTCAGGCCGCCGTAGCGCCGGGCGTGAAAGGCGATCAGGCGGGGACTCTCCACCAAGAAGCCGTAGGCGGGCAGGAGGGCGCGCCCGCTGTCGTACTCGTCCGGCCCGTAGTTCACCGTGATTTCGACCTCCGTGCCGAAGCGGGTGCGCTCGGCCCGGCGGTCGGGCGTCAGGAAACGATGATCCGTCATGGGAAGCAGCGCGGTCTCCCGATTCAGCGGGCTGAGCACCTCGTAAGTGTTCTTGATGAACTGGTCTATCAGGTTGAAGCGCCCGCCGCGCGCGAAGACCAGGCGGGAAGCGGAGCCTTCGGGCGGCTTGTACTGCGCTTCGGGATCCAGCCAGTAGCGGTGGCGTCCGAAGAAGTAGACCGGCATCTCGGCGTAGAGGATGTGATCCAGGATGTAAGCCGGGTTGTGCGGTCGCGCCCGGTCGCTTTGATGGGCGTAGATGGGGATCGAATCGGCAAAGACCAGGTGGAACAGGGGGATCACGACTTGGGAGCGGTTGAAATTCTGGAAGCCGGTGCGGTGCGACATCAGCCCCTCGAAGTAGTCCGCCTCGGCCACGCCCCACTCGCGGCCCTCTTCGGAGCCGAACAGCCCTACGGTGCGGCGGATGTAACGGCAGAGCTGCTGCTTGTAATGCAGGTCGTCGTTCTTGGTGAGCGGGTGTGCGGGATCGTGGCACTCGTAGAGGGGGGCGGCGAAGACGGTGTCGGCGAAGTACACGTCGGGGGCGAATTGTTTTACCACGCCGGGCACGTTCTGCGGGCGAGCGGCCAGCTCCAGCGCCCGGCGCGAGCAGATCAGCCAGGCCTGGCCCCCGGCCCACACCCCGCCCAGTCGCGGCGAGCGGTCGGCGTTCTTCATCAGCCAGGCCGGATCCCAGGAAGGCGCGTCCCGGTACATGTCCTGGTAGTTGTCGTGCAGCCCGAACAACCAGCCGCCCAGCGCCCGGACCCGCCGGGCGCACTCGGCCAGTCCGGCGTCGCCTCCGATCGCGGCCGCCGCGGGCAGGATGTCCGGGTGCAGGTTGTCGTAGCCCCCGCGGATCCAGCCGTTCAACACCAGCAGCCCGCGCTCCAGTCCCAGATCGCGCCGCAGGTGCTCGGCCAGCGCGGCGCATTCCTCGAAAGTGAAATTCAACTCGTAGACGTCGCGATCGCTCTTGTTCCAGCGCGTGTCGGCCACCCGGCGCATGTAGGCGAACGGCTTGAAGTCCGCCGCGCCGAAGAAGCGCTCCACCGCCGGATTCTCCCGCATCTTCTCGGCCAGGGTCTTCAGAAAGCCTCGCTGCCGCGCGGTCTCCCGGTAGGCCCGGGCGATCTCCACGTAACCGCCCCGTCCGAGCGGCTTCAGGCGCACCCGGCGCGCCGTCCGGCGCAGCGCCAGCCCGGCGGTCAGGCGCGGCGGGTCGGGCGTGTAATCGAGCAGGATCTCGGTGTAAGGATCCTCCCAGCTCACCAGCAGCGCCGCGCCCTGTTGGACCGCGCCCAGCATGGCCATCGAGTAGCCGCTGCCCGTTTCATACGCTAACAGGCGGCGCCTCCAGGGCTGATCGCCCTCAGCCCGCAGGAGTACCCCCAGCCGCCGCGGCACGGCGTAGTAGTTGTTTTCGCCCGGACCGATCTCCAGCGAGCGATCCAGCAGCCGGACCTCGCGTTCGCCGGGCTCGGTCCCCAGTTCGTACTCCACGCCGGCGGCCGTCAGCCGCAGGCGGAACTCCAGACCCTCGGCGGCGAAGCCCAACGTCTCCGGGCCGGCAGCGAGCAGACGGACCTCGGAGACCGTCCGGTCCGCCACGGCCGGCGGTTGCAGCCTCCAGACCACGCCCCCCGCCTTGTCGGTCAGGCGCAGGGACGCATCGGGACGCAGTTCGAGGCGGAGGGCGCGATTCTCCAGCACCTGCGCTGCAACCAGCGCGGGTAATAGCAGGAACAAGGCCGGTCGCACCAGACGATCTTAGCGAAACGAGGGGCGGGCTGAGAGCGGATCCTCCGGCCAGTCGTGTCGCGGATACCGGCGGCTCAATTGGCGGCGCACTTCCGGGTAGAGCCGCTGCCAGAATCCCTCCAGATCGGTGGTGGTCTGCACCGGGCGGCGGTTGGGTCCGAGCAGGCGTACCAGGAGAGGCGCCTTGCCGCCGGCCACGCGCGGCGTGCGGCGTTCGCCGAAGAATTCCTGGAGCTGGCCTTCGATCCAGGGCGCTCGACCTCTGGCGTAGTGGACCCTCACCCAGCGGCCGCTCGGCAAGCGCACGCGCGCGGGGGCGACCCGTTCGAGCATGGCCGCCGCCCCCGCCCCCAGGCGCGCTTCCAGCGCCCGCAGCAGACCCCCTTCGCGCGCCGCCGCCTCCAATTGCGCGAAGCTGGTCAGGCCGCGGCACAAGCCGGCCAGCGCGCCGGCCAGGTCCTTTTCCTCCAGCGCGGGCAGCGGCGCGTGGGCGGAGGCGAACTCGAGGCGGGCCAGGAACCACTCGATCTGGTCCGCGTCCGCGAACCGCTTCAGGCCCGCCTCAAGCGCCCGCTCGGCTAGCAGTTTCTCGGCTTCCTCGCCGGCCCCCGGCTGCCGGCTCTCCTGGAGGATCAGCTCGTCGTACAGCAGCCGATCGCTGCGCTCGACCCGCTCGGCGGCGCGGTTCCACTCCAGCCGGGTGCACTCGCGCAGGCGCTCGGGGAACAGATCCAGCAGCCACTCGGGCTCGATCGCGCTGGCCAGGCGGACCAGCGGCAGCCCGCGCTCACGCCGTTCCTCGATGTCCACCGCCACCAGGAATTCCGCCGCGCGCACTTCGCTGCCGGCCGCCAGCAGGGCCGATCCGCCGCCCGCCAGCAGCAGCTCGTCGCCCTGTCGGCGGCGCGCCACGCGGTCCGGGAAGGCCGCCAGGATCGAGATCAGCAGCGCGCGCTCGTCCCGGCCGCTCTCCTTGCGTACGCCGGCGATGCGGCGAATCTGTCGGAACAGCCGGCGGGCGGCGTGACTCATGGGCGCCTCGGCGGCGCGGAGCAGGTCGGAAGGTCCGCTGCGGCCGGCGGCCTCCGGCAGTCGTTCGCCCGCTCCCAGCACGGCCGCCACGATGCAGCCCTGCTCGCCTGCGCCCCGGCGCTCGGCCTCGATGACCAGGCGCGCCAATCGCGGCTCCAGCGGCAGTTGCGCCATGGCCGCTCCGTCGGCGGTGAGCCGGCCGGCCTGGTCGAGCGCCTTCAGCCTGGAGAGCAACCCTGCCGCCGCCTCCCAGGCCGCCGCGGGCGGAGCATCGAGCCACTCGAGTTCCGCCGGCTCCAGCTCCATGGCCCGCAGCTCGAGCAGCGTCCTGCCGAGGTCCGCGCGCAGGATCTCGGGGGCGTCCCGCTCGGGGCGACGCAAGTAATCCTCCAGCGGGTAAAGGCGGATCACGCGGCCCGGCGCGGTGCGACCCGCCCGCCCGGCGCGCTGATCGGCGGAAGCCTTGCTGACGCGCCGGATCTCCAGCCGCGGCAGCCCCGACCAGGGCGAGTGCCACGCCACGCGCGCCAGTCCGCTGTCAATCACCGCCGTCAGGCCCTCGACGGTGATCGAGCTCTCGGCCAGGTTGGTCGAAAGAATCACCTTGCGGCGCGCGGCCGGAACGATGGCGCGCTCCTGCTCTTCGGCCGGCAAGTCGCCGTGCAGCGGAACCAGCAGCAGGTCCGCGCGCCGGGCCAGGTGCCGGCAGGCGCTTTCGGCCCGGCGGATCTCGGCCGCTCCCGGCAGGAACACGAGCACGTCGCCGTCCAGGCCTTCAGCCAGCAAGGACTCCAGCGCCGCGGCCACCTGCTGCTCGAGCGGCTGGGCGGAAACCGGACGGTAGCGGACGGCAAGCTCGAACCGCCGTCCCTCGGCACGCACCACCGGGCAATCGCCGAGGAAGGCAGCCACCGGGCCGGCCTCCAGCGTGGCCGACATCACCAGCAGCCGCAGCTCCGGCCGGCGGGTCTTCTGGAGCCGGCGAAGCAAGGCCAGGGCCAGATCGCCCTCCAGGTGGCGTTCGTGAAACTCGTCCAGCACCACGCAGCCGACGCCCTCCAGCAACGGGTCGCCCAGCAAGCGCCTCGTCAGCACGCCTTCGGTCATGTAGCGCAAGCGCGTGCGCCGCCCGGCTGCTTGCTCGAAGCGCACCTGATAGCCGACGGTCTCCCCGACGCGCTCACCCCGCTCGAAGGCCGCCCGCCGCGCCGCCAGGCGGGCGGCCACCCGGCGCGGCTCCAGACACAGCACGTCCCCGCCCAGCTCGAGCAGCGCCGGCGGCAGGCGCGTAGTCTTGCCCGCGCCGGGAGGGGCCTCGATCACCAGATTCGGACTCCGCCTCAGCCGCGCCAGAATGCCCGGAATCAGCGGGTCTATGGGCAACGGCTGGGGGGCGGCGGTTGACTCGACCGACACGCTTCTTTCAGACTAGCGATTTATGCCCTCTCCCATCGGACCCTTGAATCCTCCCCGCCGGCTGTTGATGGGGCCGGGGCCGGTGATGGTCGAGCCGCGCGTTTACGAAGCCATGCGGCAGCCCATCGTCAGCCATGTGGACCCCTTCTTCTTCACGGTGTTCGAGGACATTCGCCAGATGCTCGGCCCGGTCTTCGGCACCGAGAATCCCTTCCGCATGGTGATCTCCGGCACGGGCACCTCGGGCATGGAAACCGCGGTGGTGAACTTCACCGAGCCGGGCATGACGTTCGCCGTCCTGGCGGCCGGCTATTTCGCCGACCGCATCAGCAACATCGCCCAGCGCCAGGGGGCGCGCGTGGTCCGCCTGGAGAAAGCCTGGGGCCAGTCGTTCAGCCTGGAGGAGGCGCAGGAATTCGTCCGGCGCGAAAAGCCCCACCTGGTGGCCTTCGTGCAAGCCGAGACCTCCACCGGCGTGTATACGCCCGGCAAGGCCGTTTCCCAGGCGGCCCGCGAGGCGGACGCCCTGGTGATCGGCGATTGCGTCACCTCTTTGGGCGGCATGCCGGTCAACGTGGACGACAACGGGATTGACATCGCCTACAGTTGCACGCAGAAAGGCTTGAGCTGCCCGCCGGGTCTGGCGCCTATCACCGTCTCGCCCCGGGCCATGGAGCGGCTGGCCGAGCGGCGGCGGCCCGTGCCCTCCTTCTACTTCGATCTGAAATTGATTGACGAGTACTACGAGAACGCCCACCGCTACCATCACACGGCGCCCATCTCGATGTTCTACGCCCTGCGGGAGGCCCTGCGCATCGTGCTGGAAGAGGGCCTGGAGCAGCGCTTCGAGCGCCACCGGCGGAACCACCTGGCCTTTGTGGCGGGCATCGAAGCCATGGGCCTGGAGATGCACGTGGCGGATCCCGCCCTCCGCCTGTGGACCCTGAACACGCCGCGCGTGCCCGAGGGCGTTTCGGACGCCAACCTGCGCCGCCGCCTGCTGGAGGACTACGGCATCGAGGTGCTCGGCGGCTTCGGACCGCTCGCCGGCCGGGTCTTGCGCGTCGGCCTGATGGGAGCTTCCTCGACCCGCCAGAACGTCCTCCTGCTGCTGGAGGCCCTCGAGCAGGCCTTGCGCGCCGAGGGCTTTCCGGTCAAGGCCGGCGGGCGGGAGGCGGCCGAGGCCTTCTACGCCTCCCTGCCCGAATAGAGGCGCACCGGGAAGGGACGGCTGCCGCGCACGCCGCGGGCGTGACGGCGCCTTCCTTTACGGCGCCGTCGGAGGCCGGCAGGCGGCCAGTAGTTTCTCGCGCAACGCCGCTTGGCGGGCGGGCGTCAGCTTGCGTCCCTCGGCGGTGACGTAGAACACATCGAGCGCCCGGTGACCCCGAGTGTCCGCCAGCAGCACCTCGAGGTTGCAGCCGGCCGCGGTCAGGGTCTGCGCCAGCTCGTAGAGCAACCCCGGCCGGTCCTCGGCCACTATCTCGATCAACGTGGCCGCCGGCGAGGCCTCGGAATCGAAGCTCACGGCCGGCTCGACCCGCGCCCGGCGGCTCGGGCGGCCCGGGGGCGGCCGGTTCGCGAGCAGTCGCGCCACATCGGTCCGGCCCAGAGCCGCCCGCTCCAGCAGGGCCTTCAGTCGCTCGACCTCGCTTGGGTTCAGTTCCAGCGCTCGGTGCGGATCCTCGAAGGCGAAGCTCTCCAGCGCCATGCCCTGGCGATTCGAGTAGGCCTCGGCGCGAAGGATGTTCAGGCCGAAGGCGGTCAGCGCGCCGGCCAGCGCAGCCGCCAGACCGGGCCGGTCATGCGCGGCCAGCCGCACGCTCCAATAGCTCTCGCGCGGCTCGAGCTCGACCGCCACGCCGCGCTCCAGGGCTCGCCGGCACAGGCGAAGGTCGGCCTCGGCGGCCTTTTCCGAGTGCGTCCGAAGATACCGTGCGGGCAAGCCTTCCAGGAAGGCGGCCAGTGGCGGCGGGTGCGCCGCCAGGCGAGGCAGCCGCTCGGTCTCCAGCTCGCGGGTCAGTTGCCGAACGCCCGCCAGATAAAGGCGCCAGAGCTGCTCCCCGCGCCAGGCCGACAGGCCGCCGGGATGGACGGCGCTCGAATCGGCGTAAGTCAGCAGCGTCAATTCGCGCAGTCTCTCGAGGGTTTCGCCTCGCTCGGCCAGGCGCCGGGCGGTGGCGGGATCCTCGGGATCGCGCGTGTGCATCAATCGGGAAAGATCCAGATGGCGCTCGATGAGCCGACCGACGTGCTCGATCACTTCGCCTGGCGCCTGAATGCGTCCGAGCGCGGCCGCCGCCATCTTCACCGAGTGGGGCGTGTGCTCCTCGAGGGCCCGCGCCTTGCCCAGATCGTGGAACAACAGGGCCAGCCGCAAGGCGGTCGGGTCGCCCGCCTCCTCCAGCAGCCCGGCCAGGCGCCGGCGCAGCGGATCGGCGGCGCAGGGCAGCTCTTCGAGGGCTTCCAGGCTGCGCAGGGTGTGCTCGTCCACCGTGTAGCGGTGATGGTAGTCCCGGATCGGAAGGCAGTCTGCTTCTCCCCATTCGGGCAGCAAAGCCTTCAGCACGCCGGTTTGATGCATGGCGCGCAGCGCCTGCGAGGCGCGGGGCAGCGCCAGGATGCGGGCCAGCGGCGGCCAGAGCGGCTCGCCCCGGGACCAGGCGGTGCGGAGCCCGGGCAGCAGCGCCTCCACCCGCCGCTCGGTCTCGCGCGCCAGGGGTAAGCCGTGCCGGCCGGTGAATTCGAACAGGCGCCAGAGGGCTTCGGGATCCCGCTCGAACTGGGCGGGCGCCTTCACCCATACCAGGGCCCGCGCGGCGCTGAACTCGGCGTTGGAGACCCGTGCCCGCCAGGCGCGGAACTGGATCCAAAGCGGGCTGCCTCGGCCTTCCCAGGCTTCCAGGCGGCCGAGGGCCCGCCGCCAGGCTTCCCGCGCCGAGCGGTAGTAGTCCCGCATCAGCTCGCCCGCATCGCGCCAGGGCGCGAAGTCTTGTTCGAGAAGTTCCTCCTGAGCTTCGAAGCTCAGCCGGTTGTCGTCCCGCCCGGCCCGGTAGTGCAGGAAGCAGCGCAGCCGGCTGAGCAAACTCCAGGCCGGCGCCGGATCGTCCGGCGAGCCCGGCTCCCGTGCGGGAGCCTCCTCCAGGCGCTCCAACCAACGGGCCAGATGCAGGTCGCGCAGGCCACCCGGCGATTCTTTGACGTCCGGCTCGAGCTGGTGGACGGCGTTGCCGAAGCGCGCATGCCGCGCCCGGGCCCCGCGGCAGAGGCTGCGCGCCAGTTCCAGGCGCTCGGCGCGCAACCAGCGGGCCAGCGCGCCTTCCAGCCGGGCGTAGAGTTCCGGATCTCCGGCCAGATACCGCCGGTCCAGCAGGCTGACGCCGGACTCGGGCCGCTGCGGGTCGAGCCGGCAGCACTCGGCGGGAGTTCGCACGGCGTGGCTGGCCCGCAGCCCCTGGTCCCACAGGCTGCCCACGAAGGCGGCCAGCGCGCCGGAAGATTCCAGCGGCTGGGCGCTCACCAGCAGGATGTCCACGTCGGAATGGGGGAACAACTCGCGGCGCCCGAACCCCCCCACCGCCGCCAGGCATAGCCCGGAAGGAAACGCCGGCGCCAGGTGTTCGCTCCAGGCCTCCCGGACGATTCGCTCGGCTTGCCGGCTGCGTTCGGCCAGGGCTCCGGCCGCGTCGCCGTCGGAGAGGAACCGGCGGCGCAACTGCTCGCGCTCGGTCTCATAAGGCGGCTTCGCCACGGTCCTGGTTGCGGATACGGATGGCTTCGGCCACCTCCAGAACGAAGATCTTGCCGTCGCCGATCTTGCCCGTGTGGGCCGAGGCCAGCACGGCGCGCACCACCTCGTCGGCCCGCGCCTCCGGCACCACCATCTCGATCTTCACCTTGGGCAACAGATCCACCTGGTACTCCTGCCCGCGGTAGATCTCGCGGTGGCCTTTCTGCCGGCCGTGGCCGCGCACTTCGGTCACCGTCATGCCGTCTATGCCGATGCCCTTGAGCGCTTCCTTGACCTCTTCCAGTTTGAAAGGCTGGATGATGGCTTCGATCTTCTTCACGGCGCTTCCTCCTCGCTCGGGCGAGCCTAGCCTTCCAGGCTGTAGGCTTCCTCCCCGTGCAGGCTCAGGTCCAGGCCCTGAATCTCCTGCTCGGGGCTGACGCGCAAGCCCACGGTCCGGTCCACCAGTTTCAGGATGACCCAGGTGCCCGCCGCCGCCAGGGCCCAGGCGATCAGGCAGCCGGCTGCCTGGTGGAGGAGCCGGCGCGGATTGCCGTCCACCAGCCCGAGCGGCAAGGTGCGGCCGGCGGAGTCTTTCAGAGCGGGGTTCACAGCCTGGCTGGCGAAGACGCCGGTCAGCAGCGCTCCCAGCGTACCGCCCACGCCGTGCACTCCGAAGGCGTCCAGCGAGTCGTCGTAACCGAAGCGCCGTTTCACGTGCGCCACCATGAGGTAGCAGACCACTCCGGCCGCCACGCCGATCACCAATGCGGCCGTGGGCGCGACAAAGCCGGAGGCCGGCGTGATCGCCACCAGCCCGCAGACCGACCCCGAAATCGCGCCCAGCACGCTCGGCTTGCCGTTCACCAGCCACTCGGCCGCCACCCAGCCCAGCGCGGCCGCCGCGGCCCCGAAATGCGTGGCCACGAAGGCGCTGGTCGCCAGCCCCGAGGAGCCCAGCGCGCTGCCGGCGTTGAACCCGAACCAGCCCACCCACAGCAGGCAGGCCCCGATGAAGCTCAGCACCAGGTTGTGCGGCTTCATCGGCTCATGCGGGTAGCCCCTCCGCCGGCCCAGCTCCAGCGCGCACAGCAGCGCCGAGACGCCCGAACTGATGTGCACCACCGTGCCGCCCGCAAAGTCCAGGCAGGGAATCGTCCCTCCCGAAAAGGCGTTCAACCAGCCCCCCTTGCCCCACACCATGTGCGCCAAGGGGAGGTAGACCCCCGGCATCCACAGCGACACGAACAGCAGCAGGGCGCTGAATTTCATCCGCTCGGCAAACGCTCCCGAAATCAGGGCCGGCGTGATGATGGCGAACATCAACTGGAAGACCATGAACGACTGGTGAGGAATCGTGGGCGCATAATCCGCATTGGGTTCCGTCCCCACCCCCCGGAGCAGCACATGGCGCAGGTCTCCCAGCACCGCATTGCCCGGAGCGAAGGCCAGACTGTAACCGAGCACCGCCCAGATCACCGTCACCAGGGCCATTAACATGAAGCTCTGCATCATGGTGCCCAGTACGTTCTTCCTGCGCACCAGTCCGCCGTAGAACAACGCCAGGCCGGGTCCCGTCATCATCAGCACCAGCGCCGCGCTGGCCAGCATCCAGGCGTTGTCGGCCGCCGATTGCGCGGCTTGGGCGGCCGTCTCGAGCGACGCCAGCCTGAGCTCCAGGCCGGGTGCGCCGCCCGCGCTCAAGAAGACAAACTCCGCTATCATCGTGCGATTGCTCCTCAGTAAATGAACCGGAACGCCCGCCCCGTCCTTCCTATCCTGCCTTAGCAGCGCCCGAATTTCCAGCCAATTCTTTTTATGAGCCGTATCGAAATATTCGATTGGCGCCCGGCGCACTCCCGCCTTATAATTGGTCCGATTCGCCGGAGGGAGCTATGTATCTTCGCTATCTTTGGTCCGGGTTGGTCCTTGCTCTTGTTTCCGGGCCGGCCGCGGCCTGGCAGGCCGCCGCCCCGGCCGACGGCTGGGCGCACCTTCCTGTGCTGCCCGGGGGCGTGCGCCTCCGCGCGGTTCTGGACGCTTACTACAGCCTCAACTTCAACCGTCCGACCTCGCAGGTCAACCAACTGCGCAACTTCGATCTGCGCTGCCGCCAGTTCAGCCTGAACCTGGCCCGGCTCAGCCTCGAGCGCGAACCGGCGCCCTTGGGCTTCCGCCTGGAGGCGGGCTATGGAGACGCCCTCCAAGTCATGCATTCCGCCGGCGATCAGCCTCCGGCCTGGCGCTATATCGGCCAGGCCGTAGTAAGCTTTCAGCCCGACCATCCGCGCAAAATACGCTTTGAAGCGGGAAAGTTTCCGACCTGGGCGGGCGCCGAAGTTATAGAAACTCATCGGAACTGGAATTATTCGCGCTCGCTGCTGTTCGCTTACGCCGTTCCCTACTATCATTTCGGGCTGCGCGCCACCGGCGAGCTGGCGAAGTACGTTACCGGGGGAGTGCAGTTAGTGAGCGGATGGAATAACCTCCGCGACCGGCAGGGAGGCAAAACGGTAGGTCTGACGGCGACCGTCGGCAAGGACGGCGTGAGCCTGACCCAAACGTACTACGTCGGGCCCGATCCCGCGGGGGACGTGCGCGGCCGGCGGCATCTCTACGACGCGACCTTGCTGGTCACCGGGCTGCCGCGAGTGCACTTCTATTGCAACGGCGATTACGGGCGCCGGAGCGGTGCGGCGGGCCAGGCGGCCGATAGCTGGGCGGGCGTGGCCGGGGCGGCGCGCGTCACCCTGCCCCGCGGGGTGGCTGTGGCGCCGCGCCTGGAGTGGTTCCGCGACCAAAGCGGCTTCGCCACCGGCCTCGCCCAGCGCTTGAAGGAGGCCACCTTGACGGTCGAATGGCCGGCGGGCAAGCAAGTGCTGGCGCGCCTGGAGTACCGGTGCGACACCTCCGACCGGCCGTTTTTCGATCGCGGCTCCCAGGGGGCCGCGGCCCGGCGGCAGCAGACGCTGCTACTGGGCCTGATCGTCCGCCTGGGTGAGGAGCGGTAGCGGGCCGGCAGGCTGAAGCGGTGGACACGGTCTGGCGCCGTCGCCCCGTGGGCTGCTCGTGCGCAGATGATTGGAGGCGCCCACTCCGCCCGTCCAGGCGGCGAGCGTGAAGTTCAGCGCCGCCAGGCTGCCCTCCCACCGCGGGCGATGCCGCAGCGCCAGCCATTGCGCCAGGCCGGCGGCGCCGACCGCCCCCAGCTTGATGCCCAGGGCCCGCGCCCCGAAGCGGCCGTCGGGACCGCGCAGCAGCGCATTCTTCTCCGGACGGCCCCAACTGGAGTGAGCATCGGCGGCCGACGCGGCGGCCAGCGCCGCCAGAGCGACCCACCAGAGCTTGCGGGTTTTCCGGCCGGAGTGTGGCGTTTGGGCGCTGAGCAGTTGAGCAGAGAGCAGGGCGAGGACTACTAGGTATCGGAGGGGGGTTGGGCGCGGGTGGAAGCGGGGCATGAAGAGCGAGGGTACACCGAGTTCGGCGCGGGTGTCTACCCTAATCCGTACCGGGTAGCAGGGCCGCCCCTCCCAGCCGCTGTTACAATGTAGTGGACCCAGGCGGACCTCGGACCCAAAGGGCAATCCCATGAACCATCCCTGGCTGCATCGCTACGCCGTGCTGACTTCTGTGGCCACGTTCCTGTTGGTCGTCGCGGGCGGCCTGGTCACCTCCCACCAGGCTGGGCTCTCGGTGCCGGACTGGCCGCTCTCCTACGGCCAACTCATGCCGCCCATGCAGGGCGGAGTCGTCTGGGAACACAGCCACCGGCTGATCGCCGCCGGGGTGGGCTTGCTGACCGTGATCCTGGCCGTATGGTTGTGGCGAGCCGACCGGCGCGGCCGGCTGAGGTGGCTCGGATGGGCGGCGCTGGTGGCGGTCCTGGTGCAGGGCTTGCTGGGCGGTCTGACCGTGCTGATGCGGCTGCCGGCGGCGATCTCGATCGGCCACGCCTGTCTGGCGCAGTTGTTTTTCTCGGCCACGGTGGTCATCGCGCGGGCCACCGGGCCGGGCTGGGCGCGGAGTCTGGAGCCCGTGGAGGATGCCGGCCGGCCCTCGCTGCGCGCGCTGGCCCTGGCGGTTCCGATTTGCGTGCTGGCCCAGCTTGCGCTGGGCGCGGCCACGCGCCACAAGGTTCTGGGAATCATGCCGCATGTGATCGGCGCGCTGGTGGTGGGGATGGCGGCGTTCTTCGCCGCCATCAGCCTGTTGACCCAGTGTCCCGGCCAGGGCGTGCTGGCGAGCGCGGCCCGCCGGTTGCTCTGGCTGACGGGCCTGCAAATCGTGCTTGGCATCGCCGCCTACCTGAGCCGCATCTTATGGGAAGGAGCGATTCGTCCTCACCCGGCGGCGGTGGCTCTGACGGTGGCCCACGTGGCGGTCGGGGCTTTGTTGATGGCGGCGAGCATCGTGCTGGCGATCGAAGTGCGCCGCCGCGTGCGCCGGGCGGAACCCCTCCTGCGGGCAGCCGCCGGATGAAAGCGTATCTGGAACTGACCAAGCCGCGCATCACCTGGCTCATCCTGATGAGCACGGCGGTGGGCTACTATTTCGGGCGAGCGGGCGGCGGGCAGGGCCTGCTGTTGTGGCATACGCTGTTGGGCACGGCGCTGATGGCCTCCGGCACGGCGGTCCTGAACCAGTGGTGGGAGCGGGAAGCCGACGGGCGGATGCGGCGTACGCGCGGGCGGCCCATTCCCTCGGGGCGCATCGGCCCGGGGCGCTCCCTGATCTTCGGGGCGGCGCTCTCGGCGGCGGGGTTTCTGGAGTTACTGGCAGGGGTGAATCCGGCGGCGGCGCTCTGCGGGTTGGCGACCCTGGCGGTCTATCTGGGCGTCTACACGCCCCTGAAGAGTCGGACGCCGCACGCCACGACGGTGGGCGCGCTGGCGGGCGCCATGCCCCCGCTGATCGGGTTCGCCGGGGCGAGCGGCGGCTTGAGTCTCCAGGCCTGGGCGCTGTTCGCCATCCTGTTTTTCTGGCAGTTCCCGCACTTTCTGGCCATCGCCTGGATTTACCGCGAGGATTACGCGCGGGGCGGCATGCGCATGCTGCCCGTGGCGGATCCCGACGGCTCCCGGACCGCGCGGCAGGTGGTCCTCGGCTCGATCCTGCTGATCGCGGCCAGCCTCTGGCCGGGCCGACTGGGCATGACGGCCGGCGCCTACTGGGCCGGCTGCCTGGCCCTGGGCTCGATCATGCTTTGGGCCGCCCTGCGCCTCGCCCGGCATCGCACCGCCGGCCGCGCCCGCGGCCTGCTGCGCGCTTCGGTGCTCTACCTTCCCGCGCTCTACGGGTGGATGCTGGCCGCCTCACGCTAGGCGGCGGGCGGCCGCCATCCTCGGACTTGACAGCCGCCGCCGGCTCTGGAAAAGTATGTAAGACGCCCGCTCAGCGGCGGGGATGCTCATGACGGAAACCATTGGCAGCATTCTGAAGCTTAAGGGCTCCCAGGTCTGGTGGCTGCCTCCCGAAGCCACGGTCTACGAGGCCATCGCCCTGATGGCGGAAAAGCGCATCGGCGCGGTGCTCATCTGTGAGGAGGGCCGGCCGGTGGGCATCGTCTCCGAGCGCGATTACGCCCGCAAGGTCATCCTGATGGGCCGCTCCTCCAAGGAGACGCGCGTGCGGGAGATCATGTCCAGCCCGCTGATCACGGTGACACCGGATCATACCGTGGACGAGTGCATGCGCATCGTGACCGCCCACCGCGTGCGCCACCTGCCGGTGATGGAGGGCGAGCGCCTGGCGGGCATGATCTCGATCGGCGATCTGGTCAACGCCATCATCTCCGTCCAGGCCGAGACCATCCATCAGTTGAGGAACTACATCACCGGCAAGTACCCGGCGTAAGCTGGAGGCATGAGCCCTTCCGCCAGGCCCGATCGCTGGGGCGGCTCGCGCGCGCTGCTGGCGCGCGCCCGTAGCTCCCTGGCGGGCGGGGTCTCCAGCCCTTTCCGCGCCCGATTTCCCGTCCCGCTGTATTTCGCCGACGCCTCAGGCAGCCGCCTGAGGGACGTGGACGGCAACCGCTACATTGACTATGCGCTGGCCTGGGGCCCGCTGATCCTGGGGCACCGGCATCCGGCTCTGGTCGAGGCGCTGCGGCAGGCCGCCGAACGCCCCCATATCCTGGGCGCCCAGCACGAACTGGAGTACCTGGTGGCCGAACAGATCCAGCGGCTGGTGCCCTGCGCGCAGCGGGTGGCCTTCACCTCAAGCGGCAGCGAAGCGGTCCAGCTCGCCCTCCGTCTGGCCCGGGCGGCCACCGGGCGCAATCTCATCGTCAAGTTCGAAGGCCATTACCACGGCTGGATGGATTCGGTGCTCGTCAGCCACCATCCGCCGGCCGATCAGATGGGCCCGGCCGAGTCGCCCCAAGCCGTATTGGAGTCGCGCGGGCAGGTGGCCAATGCGCGCGAAAACCTGCTGGTGGCTGCTTGGAACCGGCTGGACGTGCTGGAAGAGCTCTTCCGGCAACGCGGCAGCGAGATCGCGGCCGTCATCCTCGAGCCGGTGCTCTGCAATAGCGGCTGCCTGCTGCCCGCGCCCGGCTACCTGGAGGGCCTGCGCCGCCTGACCGAGCGCTGGGGAGCCCTGCTTATTTTCGATGAGATCATCACCGGATTCCGCATGGGATTGGGCGGGGCGCAGGCTCACTACGGCGTGCGCCCCGACCTGGCGACCTTCGGCAAGGCGCTGGCCGGCGGCGCCCCCCTGAGCGCCGTCGCCGGCCGGGCCGACATCGTGGAACTGATCGCGGGCGGGGGGACGGCCTTCGGCGGCACCTTCAACGGCAATCCCATCTCGCTGGCTTGCGCCCGGGCTACCCTGACCGAGCTGGAGCGCAAGGAGGGTGCGGCGCTGGCGCGCGCCAACCGGACCGGCCTCGAGCTGATGGAGGGGATCCGCCGGATCGCGGTCCGGCGCGGCGTCCCGCTCTGCGTGTGCGGTTTCGGCGCCGCCTTCGCCCTGCATTTCACCCTGAAGCCCGAGCTGCGCGATTACCGCGACACCCTGGCCGACGACGGCCGCCGGCTGGCCGCCTTTCTCCTGCACGCGCTGGAGGAGGGCGTATATCTGCTGCCGGACGGCCGCTTCTACGTCTCGGCGGTCCACGGACCGGAGGAGGTCGGTGAGACTCTAACCGCTTTGGATCGCGCCCTGGCGCGGCTGGAGACCTGAGGGATCGCCGGCGTCAACCCCGAGGTGCGTCCGTGAAGTACCTGGCCGGCTCCGGGGTGGGCAAGGGCACCCCCTCCTGCCTAAAGCGGCGCAGCAGCCGCAGGCGGATCTCCGAGAGCACCCGGCCCCTCTGCGTTTGATCCTCCACTCGAAGCACCAGCTTGAACTGGAGGTGGGTCGGCAGCAGACCCGGATCACAAAGCACCACAGGCGCGAAAGCAGGCGAGACGCCTTCGACCCCCGAGGCTTCCTGCTGCGCCAGCCGGACTACCTGGTCCGGGTCCGCCTCGTGGCCCACCAGGATCGGCAGCTCCACCATGCCGCCGGCGTCCGGCAGGCTGTAGTTGACCAGCGTGCCCGAGGTGATCTTGGTGTTGGGCGCCACCACCATGTTGCCGCTCAGGGTGCGCACGCGTGTGGTGCGCCAGCCGATGTCGGTGACCACCCCTTCCTGACCGCTCTCCAGGCGGATGAAATCGCCCACGAAGATGGGCCGCTCGACCAGGATGTGCAGGCCGGCGAAAAAGTTGGCCAGCGTGTCTTGCAGCGCCAGGGCCACCGCGATGCCGCCCACCCCCAGGGCCGTCAGCATGGGCGTGATCGAGACTCTCAGGTAGGCCAGCAGGGTCATCAGCCCCAGGGCCAGCACCAGCACCCGGGTGAGCGTCCGCGTCAGGCCCGCCAACGCAAAGGGCATCCCCTGCCGTTCGCCGTAGGCCGCGATCGTCCGTGCGGCGATCGAGGCCGCGGCCAGGCTGAAGCTGACGATCAGGAAAATGACGATCGCGTCCGAGGCCCAGCGCAACTGCCTTGCGCTCAGCTCGACGAAGTGCAGCGAAAGCGCCACCGCCGCGGCCAGACACCACAAAAGCGAGGGGAACCGGACCGTCTCCAGCACCGCCCGGGCGAAGGTTCGCGCCTGCGCCCTCGGCCGAACCCAACCGAGCAGCAGATGCCGGACCAGGAGGGTGGCCGCCAGCGCCCCCAGGAACGTCAAGGTCGGTTCGGCCACCCGCCAGAAAGCCTTTTCCTCCAGCAGCCACCTGGGCATCGGCATCACGGCCGGTCCCCTCACACTCCCTCGCGGGTTACTGGGGCTTGCGGTAGGCGCTCTCCTCCAAGCCGGGATTGACCTTGATTTCCGACACCGTGTTCTCCCCGAGCTTCTTGCCGTCCCGGTTGAGCACCGTCTTGTAAGGCCACTTCACGCCGCCGGCTTCCTTCCAGTCCGAGTAAATCTCCAGAATCTCGCCCGGCGCGCCCATCAGGGCCGCGGTGTAAGTCTTCCCTGCGGGCAAGTAAGTGGCCGGATCCACGTAGAGTTTGACTTGTAAGTTGCGCGCCTCGTCGCGCACCGCCACCGCCTCCACCTTGCGGCCCTCCAGTTCCGCCGGGCCCAGGGCCTGCACCGTCAGGCCGGGCGAATCCAGGCCGGCCAGCAGCCGCAGGGTCTCCCGGAACAGCGAGCCCTCGGCTTCGGCTCTTTGCGAGGCGGGCGCCTCCCGCACTCCCTGGGGCGTCCTCATCCACACGGTCTGCCCGTCGTAGCCCTGGACCATCTCGCCCATGGGCGTGGTCATCTTGTTGAGCATCCGGCCCGCCAGGTTCACGGTGGACTCCATCTTCAGGGCGAACTCGCCCTGCGGCGTGCTGAGGTTCAGCGTGGAGGCCACCGTGTACTCTCGGACCGCGCTCAGCCGGGCCGTCCCGCCCAGGGCTTCGCGCACCCGGGCCAGCAGCTCCTTGCCCCGGGCCGCCGCCTCGGGCGTGGCCGCCGCCAGGGCCTCCTGCTTGGGCGGGGGAATCGTGATGTCCAGCCGGGTCACCTTGCCCAGGGCGCTGAGCGGCGGTTCAAAGCCCTTCTCCTTGCCCAGGACCAGAATGGCGAGCTGGTCGGTCTTCAAATACTGCCGGGCCACGCGGGCCACGTCCTCGCGAGTTACTTTCTCGATGTTATCCCGATACCGCTGGAGATAGTCGCGCGGGTAGCCGTAGTACTCGTAACTGACCAGCCGCTGCACGATCTTGCCGGTCGAGTCGAACTCGAAAGCGAATCCTTTCAGGATGCCGTCCTTGGCTCGGGCCAGCTCCTCCTCGCCGGCCCCGCCCTGGGCCAGCCCGGCGATCTCCCGCCGGATGGCTTCCAGGATCTGAACCGTGCTTTCGGTCTTGGTCGAGCCCAGGGCCAGGAACAGCCCGGGATAGTCCCAGCCGGCGTTCCACGTCGAGCCGACCGTGTAGGCCAGGCCCTGCTCGCTGCGCACTTTGTTGAACAGGCGGGAGGAGAAGCCGCCGCCCAGGATGCTGTTCATGACCTCCAGCGCGTAGAAGTCCGGATCGTTCCGCTGTCCGGCCAGAAAGCCCATCACCACCCAGGCGTTCGGGATATCATCCTTGACGATCTGGTAAAGGCCCGCCCGGTTGCGCGCGGCCGGATCCACCGCCGGCGCCGGGGGCTTCGGCCGCCCGCCCGGCGGCCAGGATCCGAAGACCTTCTCGATCTTGGCCCGCATCTCGGCCGCCGAGAAATCTCCCCAGGCCGCCAGGATCACGTTCTCGGGCTGGAAAAACTCCCGGTGGAAGGCCGCCAGGTCCTGGCGCGTGATCGAGTTGATGGTGTCGTATTCCGGTTGCCGGGCGTAGGGGCTGTCGGGGCCGTAAATGATCCGGCGGAATTCCCGGAAGGCGATGGCGTTGGGGTTGTCGTTGCGGCGCGCGATGCGGTCGCGCTGCTGGATCTTGGCCAGCTCGATCTTATCCTGGGGGAAGGCCGGATGGCGCAGGATGTCGGCCAGGATTTCCAGGCCGCGGTCTATGTCCTGCTTGAGCACGGAGACCTGGGCCCGCCCGGAATCCTCGCCGATCGAGGTCTCCACCGAGGCGCCCAGCCGGTCCAGCTCCTCGTCGAGCTGGTCGCCCGGAAAGCGCTCCGAGCCCCCGGTGCGCATGACCGTGCCCACGATCGAGGCCAGCCCCGCCTTGGCGGCCGGTTCCCAGCGCGAGCCGGTGCGGATCAGAGCCGAGGCCCGGATCAGCGGCAGCTCGTGGTCCTCGACCAGATAGACCACCAGGCCGTTGGACAACTGAAACCGCACCGGCTCGGGCACTTCGATTCTGTTGAGCGGCGGGTATTTCAGCTCCTTGTAAGTCTTCGGGATCTGGCTCGCGGCGGGCGCCGCCAAGAGCACGCCCAGGACCGCAAATCCCAGCAAAGTTCTTCTGCGCATGGCTGCCCCCCTTTCTAGCGTGCCTGGGCCGCCTCGAGCGGCTCGATCAGGCCCACCGTCTTGTTGGCGCGGGTGAAGGTCTGCTTGGCCACCCGCTGGATGTCGGCCGGCGTGACGGCGTTGATCTTGTCCAGCTCCCGGAACAGATTGCGCCAGTCCCCGGTCAAGGCCTGCATGCTGCTGAGCTCCATGGCCAGGCTCATGTTGTCGTCGAGCTGGCGGAGCAGGCCGGCGCGGGCCCGGCGCTTGACGCCCTCCAGCTCTTCGTTGCCGACCGGCTCCTTGACGAGCCGCTCGATCTCCTCCTCGATAGCTTTCTCGACTTCCTGGTTGGTGCGGCCGGGCGCGGTGAAGGCGAAGAAGATGAACAGGCCCGGGTACTTCTGCCCGGGGAAGCCGGGCGCGCCCACCACCTGGGTGGCCACCTTGCGATCGCGCACCAGGCCGCGATACAGCCGGGAGGATCGCCCTTCGCTCAGCAGGCTGCCGATGGCGCTGTAGACCGCGTCGTCGGGATGGTTGATGTCCGGCTTGTGGTAGCCCACCATCACGGTGCGCTGGGCCTGCAACCAGAGCGTCACCCGGCGCTCGGCCTGCTGGGGCGGCTCGAGCGTGCGCAGCGGCTCCGGCTTGGGCCCGCTCGGGATGCGGCCGAAATAGCGCTCCGCCAGCTCCCTCACTCGCTGGGGATTGACGTCGCCCACCACGGCCGCGATCAGGTTGCTCGGGATGTAATACTTCCGGAAGAAGGCTTCGGCGTCCGCCCGCGTCAGGTTCTCCAGGTCGCTCATGTGCCCGACCACCGGCTCCCCGTAGGGGTGGGCCTTATAGGCCGCCGCCAGAAACTCCTCGAGCAGCCGCCCCACCGGCTGGCTTTCCATCAGCCGCCGCTCCTCCATTACGACGTCCCGCTCTTTGTAAAACTCGCGGAAGACCGGATGCAGGAAGCGCTCCGACTCCAGCCAGAACCACAGCTCCAATTCATTGGACGGCAGGCTGAAGAAGTAATTGGTCCGGTCCGAGCCCGTGGTGGCGTTCAACTGGCGCCCGCCGGCCCGCTCGATGATTTCCCCGAATTCGTTGGCCGCCACGTACTTGCCGGCCTCCTCCTGGGCCTGCTTGAAGGCCGCCTCCAGCTTCTTGAGCTTCTCGGGGTCGGCCTTGCCGCCTTTGCGCTTTTCCTGCTGCCAGGCAGCGTAGGCCTGCTCGACCTTCTCCAGGGCCGGACGCTCCTTGGCGTAGTCCTTGGTGCCGATCTTGTCGGTCCCCTTGAAGGCCATGTGCTCGAACAGGTGCGCCAGGCCCGTGATGCCCTTGGTCTCCTGGGCCGAGCCCACGTCGGCGTAAGTCAGAAAAGAGGCCACAGGCGCCTTGTGCCGTTCCAGCACGATGAACTTCATGCCGTTGTTCAGGGTGAACTCGGTCACCCGCCCCTGGATCTCGCGAAATTCCTCCTGCCCGCCGCAAGCCGCCGCCAGGCCCGCGGCCAGGATCCAGCTTCGCCAGAGAGTTCGCATGCGCCTCCTTCAGATCATTTCCTTCAACAGTTCGGGGCGCGGCGAAGGGATGACGACCCGGTTCACTAACAGCCCCTTCTGCGCCGCCACCGCCGCCCCTGCGCTTACCGCCGCCTCCACCGCCGCCACCTCCCCGGTGAGGGTGGCGAAGGCCTTGCCGCCCAGCGCCATCGCCAGGCGCACCTCGATCAGCTTCACGTTGGCCGCCTTCACGGCCGCATCGGCCGCCTCGATCAGCGAGGCCACCGAAAAGGATTCGATCGCCCCCAGCGCCTCCAGCGCTTCCACTTTATTGGTGCCCGCGATGGCCGGGAACACTTGCTCGTCCAGGTTGGGAATCACGAAGCTGTCTATGACGGAAAACTCCCCCGCCTGGGCTCCCGCCCGCACGCTGGCCTCCACCGCCGCCACGTCTCCCCGCACCAGCGTCAGGTACTTGCCCGAGCAGATCGAGCGCGCCAGCAACAGCTCGACCTCGGCCGCCTTGAGCATGGCGTCCGTGACCTGGAAGCCGGCGGCGACGCTCGACAGTTCAATCCCTCCGATGGAGTTTCTAGCCATGGTTACGCACGTATCTCGATGTAAGTTCCCGTCACCCGACTGATGGTGCCGGCGATGCTGGCGTGCACGTCGGCCCCCAGATCCTGCGGCCCCACCCGGCCCAGCACGGCGCCTTTGGGCACCCGCTCGCCCTCCCGCACGGCCGGCTCCGCCGGCCGGCCGGCGTGCTGCTTGAGTAGGATGCGCACGCGCTCGGGCTGCCAGCTCAGCGCTTCGTAAGGCGTGGGGCGTTCGTACTCCTCGATCTTCAACCGCCGCCGGAGCTGGCTGAGCGGCACCCGCCGCGCCTGCTTCATGGGATGCACCCGCACCGGGGCGCGCTGCTCGAAACGAATGCCCGCCTCGCTCAGATCCTGCTTGGCCTGGTCGCAGGCCTCCTTCGGGTAGAGGTCCTCCGGGCAGGCGTAGAGCGTGCACAGGCCGCAGGCGCAGCACAGCGCGCCCCACTGGTTCCAGTTGCGCGCGCCGGTGAGCGTGAAGCCCAGGCTGCGCATGACCTTGTGCGGCATCACCTCGTAGCCCAGCAGGTAGCGCGGGCACAGTTCCGTGCAGTAACTGCACTGATCGCAGGCCGACTTGCCGATCCGGTTCTGCGCCTCCGCCGGCCGGCTCTTGCGCTCCACCAGCGGATGCCGCCGGGGAAGCACGATCAGCCCGGCCGTGGTCTTGGTCACCACTTCCTCCAGGTCGAACGTCAAGGTCCCCATCATCACCCCGCTGACCAGCAGCGCGAATTCCTCCACCGTGGCGCCGCCCGCCAGCTCCAGCACCTGCCGGAAGGGAGTGCCTACGGGAACCCAGAACGACTTGGGCGTGCGCACCGCCCCGCTCACCGAAAGGAATTTCTCGGTCACCGGCAGCCCCTGGGCCGCGCGATGCACGTTGTAAAGCGTCTCCACGTTGTTGACCACGCAGCCCACTTGGAGCGGAATGCCCCCCGGAGGGATCAGGCGCCCGGTCGCCAGGTAGACCAGCTCGTACTCGTCCCCCGAAGGATAGAAGTCCCCCAGCAGCACCAGCTCGACGCTGCCGGCCTTCGCCTGGGAGCGGATCGCCTCCACGGCCGGCGCGTTCTTTTCCTTGATCCCGAACTTGACCTGGCGCGCCTGCACCGCCCGGCTCATCAGCAGCAGCCCGGAGAGAATCTCCCCCGGGAAGGCCTGCATCAGCTCGACGTCCTTGTGGATCAGCGGCTCGCACTCGGCCCCGTTGGCGATCATGAATTCCACCCGCGCCTGGGCCTTCACGCAGGTGGGGAAGCCGGCCCCTCCCGCCCCCACTACGCCGCATTCTTTCAGCTTCTCGGCCAGCATGGGGAAACCTCAATTATACGGCCCGCGCGGGCCGCTCTCCGGCCCCGCCGCTCTCCGAGAACAGCCCGCCCGCCTCCCGCAGGGAGCGGTCCGGCCGGCCCTCCTGCTTAGAAAGCGAACCCCAGCCCGGCGGAGACTTCCAGTTGGTGCAGCATCCCCTTCTGATCCGGGAAGGCGTCCCCGAAGGGCTTGCCGGTGACGTAGTCGCGCAGATCCAGGCGCATGATCAGCATCTCGCTGAGGCGAAACTTCAACCCCGCGCCGTAATTGAAGCCGAACTTCGTCACCCCGTTGCCCGAAAAGACCCCCGTTCCGGGCGGATAAAAGGTGCTGAAGTGCACGCCGCCGGTCAGGAAGGGCCGCATCGAGGAACCTTCCGGCGTGGCGTAGCCCAGAAAATTGTACATGCCCTGATGCACGGGCATGCCCACCTCGGCGGGGGGCGTCGAGCTGAGCTTGAACTTGCCGTGGTTGTAAGCGTAGCCGATCTCGTGCCCGAAGAACCGGTAGGAGTTGAAGGTGAAGCGGAAACCCAGGCGAAAGTCGGTCTCCGTCTTGTACTCCAGGGTCTGGCCGCTCAGGTCTCGCTCGGTGCCCAGCACATTGTTGCGGGAGGCGGCCCGCCCCGCGCTGATGGAGATCTCGCCCACTTGCGCCGCGGCCCCGCCGGCCCAGGCCAGCAACAGCGGAACATGCATCCAGCGTTTCATCCTGTCGTCTCCCTTCCATCCACCACAATGACATGAATCTCGCCCGGTCCGTGCACCCCGCGGACCAGAATCTGTTCGATATCCGCCGTGCGGCTGGGGCCGGTGATCAGCACCAGGGCGCTGGCGCACTCGGCGGGCGCGGGCAGCACGGCGAACAGCTCGTCCAACCCGCTCAGCAACCGGCCCGCGGGCAGCACGGCTATGTGCACCGGGGGCAGCAGCGAAATCAAGCGGGGTTCCTGGCCGGAGGCCGCGATCACCAGCGTGCCGGTGTCGGCCAGGGCGTACTGGGCGCTGGTGATGCCGAACTCGGCCGCGGCGCAGGCGGCGCGCAGGGCCGCCGGGTCGCGGAAGCCGCTCTGCACCGAAGGCAGCCGGGTGATCCCGCATTCGGCCAGATAGGGCGCTTGTGAGGCCACCGCCGGGCGGTCGCCGATGAGGGCCGCCACCGAGCGGCCCGCCTCGGCAGGGTCGGCGACTCGCTGCGCCTTGCCGCCCAGCTTCTCCAGCGCCCGGGCAAACTGCTCCCAGCGCGCCTCGGGATCCAGCGCCGGAATTCTCAGCCGGGGCGGCGGGGCGGGCGCCGCCGGTTGGCCCGCCTTGCGGGCCAGCGCCGTGCGCACCTTGTGCAAAACCGATTCCCGGGGCATGGTCAACGAACCCTCGCCGTGCGCGTTCTCCAAAGTTGGCGGAATGTCCGGCCCGGCGGCGGCAGGTCGCGCTGGCTGAACCAGGCCCGCAACGGCCCGGCATTCAGCAGGGCGGGCGCTTTCGCCAACCAGCTCCGGCCGCCTTCCTCGCCCATCAGCGCCCCGGCCGCCAGGCCGAGCATCTCGTAAATCCGCGGGCGCCGCATCACCCAGGCCCACAGGCGGAAGGCCCAGCGCTCCAGCCGCTTCCGCCCTTCACGCCGCCAGGTCTTGACGATCTCGGCCCGCAGCTCCAGAAGCAGGCGCGGGATCTCGATCTTGACCGGACAAACCTCGGCGCAGGCGGCGCACAAACTGGAGGCGAACGGCAGCCAGGGATCCTGCATGAGGCCCTGGAACTGGGGTGAGATGACCTTGCCGATCGGCCCCGAGTACACCCAAGGATAGTTGTGCCCCCCGATCCGCCGGTAGACCGGGCAGTGGTTCAGGCAGGCGCCGCAGCGTATGCAGTACAGCGACTGGCGCTTGTCCCGGTCCGCCAGCACCCGCGTGCGCCCGTTGTCCAGCAGCACCACGTAAAACTCTTCCGGCCCGTCCAGCTCGCCCTCTCGCCGCGGGCCCGCCAGCAGCGAGGTGTAGACCGTCAGCGGCTGCCCGGTGGCGCTGCGCCCCAGCAACTTCAGGAACACCGCCAGATCCTGGGCCCGCGGGATCAGCTTCTCGATCCCCGCCACGGCGACGTGAATGCGGGGCGCGCTGGTGGTCAGCCGCGCGTTGCCTTCGTTCTCCACCAGGACCACGGCGCCCGAGTCGGCCACCAGGAAATTGGCCCCCGTCACCCCGATGTCGGCCGCCAGGAACTTCTGCCGCAGCACGGCGCGGGCGATCTTGGTCTGCTTTTCGGGAACGGTCTCTTCGGGCACGCCCAGCCGCCGGCTGAAGATCTCGCCCACCTGGTAGCGGGTCTTGTGCAGCGCGGGGGCCACGATGTGATAGGGGCGCTCCTGGGCGAGCTGGATGATGTATTCGCCCAGGTCGGTCTCGACGGTTTCCAGATGGTGCTGTTCGAGGCGCTCGCGCAGGCCGATCTCCTCGCTGGTCATGGACTTGCTCTTGACGATCAGCCGCGCCTGCTTGCGCCGCGCCAGCTCGAGGAGGAAGTCCGCCGCCTCCCCGCCGTCCCGGGCCCAGACCACCACCCCGCCGCGTCCCTGGACCTGCGCCTCGAACTGCTCCAGATAGGCGTCCAGGTTCTCCAGCGTGTGCTGCTTGATCCGCCGGGCCTGCTCGCGCAGCTCCTCGTAGTCGGGCAGGACCTCCGGCGCCACCACCTGCCGCCGGTGATCCATCAGCCGGGCGGTGGCCGCGTAAATGGCCTCCTCCAGGTGGGCGTCGGCCAGCGTCTTGCGGATGTTGATTTGATAAAGGGGCGTCATGGCGCACTCATCGCCGGGCCAGCACTTCCGCCAGGTGCAGGGTCTCGACCGGCAGCCCGGCCCGGCTCAGCGCCCCGCCGATCTGCATCAGGCAACTGGAGTCAATCGAAACCACGTAGCGCGCGCCCGTGCGCCGGATGGCCTCCAGCTTGGTGCGCGCCATGGCCCCGGACAGCTCGGGGAACTTCACCGCGAAGGTGCCCCCGAAGCCGCAGCATTCTTCTGACGACTCCATCTCGCGCAACTCCAGACCCCGCACGCGAGCCAGCAAGCGCCGCGGTCCTTCGCGGATGCCTAGCTCCCGCAGGGCGTGGCAGCCGTCGTGATAGGTGACGACCGCCTCCAGGCGCGCCCCCACGTCCTCCACCCCCGCCACCTCCAGCAGGAAGCGGGAGAACTCCCAGACCCGGGGCGCCAGCCGGCGGGCCCGCTCCAGCCACTCGGGCTGCTTGGCGAACAGCTCCTGGTAATGCCGGGTGATCATCGCGGTGCAGGATCCCGAGGGGACGACCACATAGTCGGCCTGACCGAAGACTTCCAGGAAGTGCCGCGCCACTTGCCGGGCCTCCTCGCGGTAGCCGGTGTTGAAGGCCGGCTGGCCGCAGCAGGTCTGGGCCTCGGGGAACTCCACCCGGTAGCCGATGCGTTCCAGCACTTCGGCCATCGCCAGGCCGACCTTGGGGAAGAACTGGTCCACCAGGCAGGTGACGAACAGCGACACGCGCGCGGGCATGAAGTTGAAATTCTACCGTACCGGCGGCCCGTAAACCAGGAGGGCGGCCCGGCCGATAAAGGGATTGTGCCGCGGCGCGCGCTGATTACCGGCATCACCGGCCAGGACGGCGCCTACCTGGCCGAGTTCCTGCTGGCCAAGGGCTACGAGGTCCACGGCCTGAAGCGCCGCAGCTCGAGCTTCAACACCGGCCGCGTGGACCACCTCTACCAGGATTTCCACGAGGCCAGGCCCCGCTTGTTCCTCCATTACGGCGACCTCACCGACGGCAGCTCGCTGGCCAGGCTGCTGGAGGAGATACGCCCCGAGGAGATCTACAACCTCGCCGCCCAGAGCCACGTCCGCGTCAGCTTCGACATCCCCGAGTACACCGCCGAGGTGGTCGCCTGCGGCGCCCTGCGCCTGTTGGAGGCCATCCGCCGCACCAATCTTCGCTGCCGCTTTTACCAGGCCTCCTCGAGCGAAATGTTCGGCGCCTCGCCTCCGCCCCAGAACGAGAGCACGCCCTTCCGGCCGCGCAGCCCTTACGGCTGCGCCAAGGTCTTCGCCCATCTGGCGGTGGTCAACTACCGGGAAAGCTACGGCCTGCACGCTTCCTGCGGCATCCTCTTCAACCACGAATCCCCCCGCCGGGGCGAGACTTTCGTCACCCGCAAGATCACCCGGGCCGCAGCCCGCATCCGCCACGGCCTCCAGAGCAAACTTTACCTGGGCAACCTGGAGGCCCGCCGGGACTGGGGCTGGGCGCCGGATTACGTCCGCGCCATGTGGCTCATGCTTCAGCAGGATCAGCCCGACGACTACGTCATCGGCACCGGGGAAAGCCACAGCGTCCGGGAGTTCGCCGAGCTGGCTTTCGCTGAGGTCGGCCTGGACTACCGCCAGTTCGTCGAGGTGGACCCGCGCTACTTCCGGCCGGCGGAAGTCGAGAGCCTGCGCGCCGACGCCGCCAAGGCTCGCCGGGTGCTCGGCTGGGAACCCACGCTCAGCTTCCGCGAGCTGGTGGCCTCGATGGTGGCGGCCGATCTGCGCCAGGTGGAAGCGGCGCTCAGCGGCAACTTCCAAGCCTTGGATCTCGCTCTCCGGCGCGCCGACGCCGGCCCAGGAGCCAGCCACGATGCAGTTCTGCACCCGTCACTTTGGTACGATTGAGTACGATCCCGAGGCGGTCTTCGAGTTTCCCGCCGGCCTGCCCGGCTTCGAGGATCAGCACCGATTCCTGGCGCTCCGCCAGCCGAACATCGAGCCGATCGTCTTCTTGCAGAGCCTGGACCGGCCCGATTTGTGTTTCATCACCTTGCCCGTTCAGACCATCGAGCCGGGTTATCGCCTGGCGATTTCCGCCGAGGATCTGCGCCTGTTGGGTTTGCCCGAGGATCGCCAGCCGGAGATGGGCCGGCAGGTGCTGTGCCTGGCGATCGTGGCGGTCGCCGAGGGCCGGCCTCCCACAGCCAATCTGCTGGCGCCGGTGGTGCTGAACCTGGAGAACCGGCGGGCTGTGCAGGCCATCCTCAGCGATTCGCCTTACTCGCACCGGCATCCCTTGCCGGGGGGCGGCGAGGAGGACACCGTATGCTCATCGTGCGGCGCCGGGCCGGCCAGGCGGTCTTGATCGGAGACCTGGTGGAGATCCACGTCCTGGAGATCGCGCCGGGGCGGGTCAAGCTGGGCGTCGTAGCGCCGCGCGAAATCCCCGTGCTGCGCGCCGAGGTCAAGCTGACGCGGGAGACCAATCTGGCGGCGGCGCAAGGAGTGCCCGCCGAAAAGCTGGCCGAATTGGTCCGGCGCTTGCGCGGGGAGGCGCCCCGGCGCCGGGCGGCTGCGCCGGGAGCCGCAGGGGAACCTTCCGAGCAGCCTTGAGAGAACATGCGGGCCCTTGACGTCAGGCTCGAAGAGGCTGTTCGCTGCCGCCAGGCGGGCGACTGGACCCGCGCCGCCGCGCTCTGCGCGCAGATTCTCGAACGCCGCCCGGAGGATGCCGGCGCCTTGCACTTGCTGGGCCTGATGGCTTTTCAGGCGGGCGCCGCCGAGGCCGCCCTGGAACTGATCAGCCGGGCGGCGGCGGCTGCCCCTGGGGAGGCCTCGCTGTGGATCAGCCTGGGATGCGTGCTGCGGGCCGCCGGCCGGCTTCCGGAAGCCGCCCGGTGCTTCGAGCAGGCGGCAGCGCTGGATCCCGGTTCGGCGGAAGCCCATAACAACCTGGGCAACGCCCTGCGGGAGCTGGGCCGTCCACAGCAGGCGATCGAGCCGCTGCGGCGCGCCCTCCGGCTGCGCCCGGACTTTCCCGAGGCGGCCTTGAACCTCGCCGCCGCCCTGGAGCAAGCGGAGCGCCCGGAGGAGGCCGCCCGGCTGCTGGAGGCGGAGCTGGAGCGGCGGCCGGGCTTTACCGAAGCCCGCGTCAACCTGGCCAACATCCTGGGCAAGCAAGGACGCCTGAGTGAGGCGGCCGAACAGCTCGAGCAGGCGGTCCGGCATAAGCCCGAACTGGCGGCGGCCTGGAACAACCTGGGCGCGATTTACGAACGCCTGGGGCGGCACCAACAGGCCATTTCCTGCTACCGCGAGGCTGTGCGGCGCGGGCCGGATTTCGCCGAGGCGCATCTGAACCTGGGCATGGCCTGCCTGCTGACGGGGCGCTTTCAAGAAGGCTGGCTCGAATACGAGTGGCGCTTGAAAGTGCCGGGAGCGCCCGAGGGCCGTTTCCGGCAGCCGGTTTGGGATGGCAGCCGCCCGGAGGGTCTCCGCATCTTGTTGACCGCCGAACAGGGCTTGGGAGACGCCATTCAGTTCGTCCGCTACGTGCCGCTGTTGGCCGAGCGGGGAGCCGCGGTGTATCTGGAGTGTCCCTGGCGACTGGCGCCGCTGGTGCGGAGCGTGCGCGGGCTGGCCGGCGTGGTGCCGGCCGGCTCGGTCCCGCCGGAGTTCGACGTCCATCTGCCTTTGCTGAGTCTGCCCAGGGTCTTCGGCACGGATCTGGGGGACATTCCGGCCCAGGTCCCTTACCTGGAGGTGCCCGCGGAAAGCATCGAGCGCTGGCGGGCTTGGATCCGGGAGCGCAGCAGGGGGCTGAGCGTCGGGCTGTGCTGGGCCAGCAACGCGCAAGGCAAGAACGCGGCCTCGCGCTCGATGAGGTTGGAGGAGTTGGCGCCCCTGGCCGGGACTGCCGGCCTGACGTTCTTCAGCCTCCAGCGTGGGCCGCAGGCGGCCGAGATCGAACGGCCGCCCGCCGGCATGCCGCTGGTGGACTTGGAGGCCGAGGCGGAGGGAATCCTGGATACCGCGGCGGCCATCGTCAACCTGGACCTGGTGATTTCGGTGGACACCATGGTGGCGCATCTGGCGGGCGCGCTGGCCCGCCCGGTGTGGACCCTGTTGCCGTTCGCCCCGGATTTTCGCTGGATGCTCGGGCGCAGCGACTCGCCCTGGTATCCCACAATGCGCCTGTTGCGGCAGCCGGCCCCCGGCGACTGGCCTGCCGTGGCAGCCGAGTTGGCCCGGGAATTGGCCGCCTGGCGGGCCGCCCGGGAGGTAGGATGCCATGCTGAACACGGTTGAATGTCTCCAGCTCGCCTTGGAACACCAGCAGAGCGGCCGCTGGGCGGAGGCCGAGCGGATCTACGCGGAGGTACTGGCCCGCCAGCCCGACCATCCCGACGCCTTGCACCTGCTTGGGGTGGTGGCCGCGCAGACCGGGCGGCCCGAGCGGGCGGCGGCCTTGATCGCGCGAGCCATCGCGCAGAATCCCGCCGCTGCCTTCTACCACAACAACCTGGGCAACGTGCTCCAGGATCTGGGGCGCTTCGCCGAGAGCGTGCTCTGCTACCGGGAGGCCTTGCGGTTGGAGCCGGCCTACGTCGAGGCGCTGGTCAACCTGGGCAACGCCCTGAACAAGCTGGATCGCTTTCCGGAAGCCCTGGAATGCTACCTGGAGGCGCAACGGCTGCGGCCCGCCTACCCCGGCGTGTACGTCAATCTGGCGCACGCCTTGATTGACGAAGGGTTGCTCGAGGAGGCCTCAGGCTGCGTCGAGGAAGCCCTCAGGCTCGAGCCGGACAACGCCCAGGCGCATTGCGCGCGAGCGCTGATCCGGCTGCTGGAGGGGGATTTCCAGCGGGGCCTGCCGGAATACGAATGGCGCTGGGAGCTGGAAGCAGGCACGCGCCGCCGCCTGGAGAGGCCGCTCTGGGACGGCTCTCCCCTGGGAGGCAGGACTATCCTGCTGGAGGCTGAGCAAGGCCTGGGCGACACGATCCAGTTCTTGCGCCTGGCCGAGGCGGTGAAACAGGCTGGGGGTCGTGTTGTGCTGGAGTGCCCGCCGCCGCTGGTCGAGCTGGCTCGCACCGCGGCCGGGGTGGACGAGGTGATCCCTGCCGGAGAGCCGCTGCCGCCCCATGATGTTCACGCGCCCCTGTTGAGCCTGCCGCTGATCCTGGGGCTGACGCTGGAGACGATCCCCAACCGCACGCCTTACCTGCGCG
>JBBIMA010000002.1:0-44148 GCA_037444625.1 Solibacteraceae bacterium | reverse complement strand
GCTTCTCGACGAACTCGGCAACTTCCGACCAGCCTCCCCGCTCCGCCCCGCGCCCCGGGGCCGCCGCCCGAGGGGCCGCCGCTGCCGGGCCAAGGCACGCTGCGGGTCGGCCTGGCTTGGGCGGGCAACCCCAGGCATAAGAACGACCGGCGGCGGTCGCTTGAGCTCGAGCAGTTTGCTCCCCTGGCGGGGCTGCCGGGCGTCACCTTCCTGAGCCTTCAGAAAGGGCCGCGGGCCGAGCAGGCCCTCCAGCCGCCGCCCGGGCTGAATCTGGCGCCGCTGCCGGGCTGCTGGGGAGATCTGCCCTGGCTGGCGGCGGCGATCGAGCGCTTGGACCTGGTGATCACGGCCGACACGCTGCACGCCCACCTGGCCGGCGCGCTGGGAAGGCCCGTGTGGGTCCTGCTCTGCTTCGCCCCGGACTGGCGGTGGATGCGCGGGCGTAGCGACAGCCCGTGGTATCCTACCATGCGTTTGTTTCGCCAGCCGAAGCGGGGCGACTGGGCCGCGGTGCTCGACCAGGTGCGCGAGGAACTGGCGAAACTGGCGGTGCGGGGACGGGCGGGCGATGCCCTGGGCGCTTGATCTGCTGCGGGAGGGACTGGAGCATCACCGGGCGGGCCGCCTGGAGGAAGCGGCGCAGCTATACCGCCAGGCGCTGGAGGCCGACCCGCAAAACGCCGACGCCCTGCACCTGACGGGCATGTTGGCCTACCAGGAGGGACGGCTTGAGGCCGCCGCCGCCTGGATCGAGCGCGCCATCGCCCTGCGGGACGAGGCGGCGATGTTTCATAACAATCTGGGCACGGTCCTCCAGGCGCTGGGGCGGCCGGCGGAGGCGCTGGAGTGCTTCCGGAAGGCCCTGGGCTTGCAGCCCGATTACCCGGAGGCCTACAGCAACGCGGGCAACGCGCTCCAGCAATTGGGGCGGCTGGAAGAAGCCCTGGCCCATTACGAGCAGGCCCTCCGGCTGGCCCCCGGCTGCGCCGAGGCTCATAACAACCGGGGTAACGCCCTGCGTCAGAGCGGGCGCTATCGGGAGGCTGGCGAGGCCTTCGAGCGGGCTCTGCAACTCCGCCCGGATTACGCCGAAGCCTGGCTGAATCTCTCCGGCGCACTGCGCGAGATGGAGCGTCTGGAGGAGGCGGAAGCGGCCTGCCGGAAGGCACTGAGGCTGAATCCTGCGCTGGGGGAGGCTTTCGCCAACCTGAGCGCCGTCCTGCTCAAGCAACACCGGCCGGCGGAAGCCGAACAGGCGGCGCGGCAGGCCGTACGACTCAAGCCCGAGCTGGCCGAAGGGCACTCGAACCTGGCGGCCGCCTTGATCGAACAGAAGCGTTTCGCCGAGGCGGCCGCCCCTTGCGGCGAGGCGTTGCGGCTGAATCCGCGCCTGCCGGAGGCGCACGCCAATCGGGGCGACATTTGCGCCTGGTTCGGCCAGGATCAGGAGGCGCTCAGGGAGTACGAACTGGGGCTGGCGCTGCGTCCCGCCTCGGCAGAGCTGCTCAACAAGCGCGGCTTCGCGCTGGAACAGTTGGGCCGCTGGGACGAGGCTCTGACCTGCTACGAGGAAGCGATCCGCCTGAAGCCGGACTTCGCCGAGGCGCGCACCAACCGGGCCATGGCCTGGCTGCGCAAGGGAGATCTGGCCCGCGGCTTTCAGGAGTACGAATGGCGATTCCGCCGCCGGGATTGCCCGCCGCGCCGCTTTTCGGCTCCGCCCTGGGAGGGCGGCTCGTTCGAGGGCCGGACGCTGCTGGTGCACGCCGAGCAGGGGCTGGGAGACGCCATCCAGTTCCTGCGCTACCTGCCGCTGGCCGAGCGACTGGGCGGGCGGGTGCTGTTCGAGTGCCGTCCGCGCCTGCGGCCGCTGGTGCCCGAGCGCTGGCTGGCGCAGCCTGGAGAGTCGTTCGATCTGCATGCGCCCCTGATGAGTCTGCCGCGGCTGTTGGGCACGACCCTGGAGACGATCCCGGCTGAGGTTCCCTATCTGGCGGTGGATGCCGGACTTCTCGAGCGTTGGAGGCGGAAGCTGGCGGGAGCGGCCGGACGGAAGGTAGGCCTGGTGTGGGCCGGCAATCCGGATCACTCGCAGGACCGCAAGCGCTCGATTCCGCCCGAACTGCTGGCGGGTTTGGGCGCCGTCCAGGGAGTGACGTTTTTCAGCCTTCAGAGGGGCTGGCGGCCGCCGGCCGCGGGCCTCGAAATCCATCCGCTCGAAGAAGAGGAAGGTCTGATCACGGACACCGCGGCCGCGATCCTGAACCTGGATCTGGTGATTTCGGTGGACACCATGGTGGCGCACCTGGCCGGGGCCTTGGGGCGGCCGGTGTGGGTGCTGCTGGCTTTCGCCGCCGACTGGCGCTGGATGCTGGACCGGGAGGACAGCCCGTGGTATCCGACCATGCGGCTGTTCCGACAGAGAAGACCGGGCGAGTGGCGGGAAGTGATCGCCCGGGTGGCGGAGGCGCTGGCGCGTGAAGTGCGTTGAAGCGCTGGGCGAGGCGCTCGAACACCACAAGGCGGGCCGGTTCGAGCAGGCGGGCCGCCTGTACGGCGAGGTGCTGGAAGCCGACCCGGGCAACGTGGACGCCCTGCATCTGGCGGGAGTGCTCGCCTGGCAGCGGGGTGACTGCGAGGCGGCCTGCCTTCGAATCCGGGAGGCGGTCCGGCGGGCGCCGCGGGTGGCGATGTTCCGCAACAGCCTGGGCAACGTGCTCCGTTCGCTGGGGCGGCCGGCGGAGGCGGCCGAGTGTTTCCGGGCCGCGCTTGCGCTGGATCCGCAGCATGGGGAGGCGGCCTTCAATCTGGGCCTGGTTTGTTTTGAGCTGGGCCGCATCGAGGAAGCGGCCGCCCACTTCGCCCGGGCGGTTGAACTGAACCCGCGCCTGGCCGAGGGGTGGCGCAACCTGGGTGCGGTCAGGCTGCGGCAGGGGAGGGCGGCGGACGCGGTAGGGCAGTTGCGGCGAGCGCTCCGGCTGCGTCCCGATTTCGCCGAGGCTTACAACGACCTGGGCTGCGCCCTGGATGCGCTGGGGAGGCCCGAGGAGGCGGTGGCCGCCTTCGGCGAGGCGGTGCGGCGGAAGCCCGATTTTGCCGAGGCCCACTTGAACTTGGGCAACGCCTGGAGCGAGCTGGGCCGGCGCGAGGAAGCGGCGGCCGCCTACGGCGAGGCGCTGCGGTTCCGGCCGGGGTGGGCGGAGGCCCACGTCCGCCTGGCTTCCGCGTTGGCGGCCTTGCGTCGTTACCGGGAGGCCGGGGAACACTGCCGCCGGGCGCTGGACATCCGCGACGATCTGGCCGAGGCGCACAACGTGCTCGGCGTCACGCTGGAGGCCCAGGGCCGGGCCGAAGCCGCCTTGGAGTGCTATGCCCGGGCGCTGCGGCTGCGCCCGGAGTTCCCCGAGGCGCTCAACAACCAGGGCAATGCGTTGGCCCGTCTGGGGCGGCCGGCGGAGGCCGAGGCCGGTTACCGGGCTGCGCTGGCCATCCGGCCGGGTTACGCCACGGCCTGGAACAACCTGGGACATGTGCTGGAGGTGCAAGGGGAGGCGGCGGAAGCCGTGGCCTGCTACCGGCGGGCGCTGGAATGGGCGCCGGAATTCGCCCTGGCTCACTCGAACCTCCTGCTGGCCTTGCACTACCTGCCGGGGGTGGATCCGGCGACCCTGTTTGCCGAGCACCGGCGCTGGGCGGAGCGCCACGCCAAGGCCGGGGCGGGCCGCCGGCCGGGGCACCGGAACCATCCCGAGCCGGAGCGGCGGTTGCGCTTGGGGTATCTCTCGGCCGACTTTCGCACCCACTCGGTGGCCTACTTCCTTGAGGCGGCGCTCGAATGGTACGACCGGGAGGGCTTCGAGCTGATCTGCTATTCGAACTCGCCCGTCGAGGACGCCACCACCGCCAGGCTCCGGGCGCTGGTCCCTGAGTGGCGCTCGGTCCACGAGCTGGACGACGAGGGGGCGGCGGAGCTGATCCGGCGGGACCGTGTGGACATTCTAGTGGACCTGGGCGGGCATACCGCGGGCGGGCGTCCGAGACTGCTGGCTCTGAAGCCCGCCCCCCTCCAAGTGAGCTGGCTGGGATATCCGGACACCACCGGGCTGGAAGAAGTGGACTACCGGCTGAGCGACGAGCTGGCCGACCCGCCCGGTCTCACCGACGGCTTTTACACGGAGCGGCTGGTGCGCCTGCCCGCGCCGTTCCTTTGCTACCGGCCGCCCGCGGAGGCGCCCGCCCCGGGGCCGCCGCCCGTCCGCCGGCAGGGCCGGATTACCTTCGGCGCCTTTCACAATCTGGCCAAGATTCATCCGGAAGTAGCGCAGGTCTGGGCTCAGATCCTGCGGGCTGTCCCCGGATCGCGCCTGCTCATGAAGGCGGCGGCGCTGGGTGAAGCCCGGGTGCGCGAGCGCATCCGCAAGCTGTTCGCAAGCTGCGGCTTGGAGGGCTCGCGGCTCGAGCTGCGCGGGCGGGTGCCCGAGCTGTCCGGACATCTGGCGGTTTACGGCGAAGTAGACATCGCGCTGGACGCCTTCCCGTATGCGGGCACGACGACGACCTGCGAGGCGCTCTGGATGGGGGTACCCGTGATCACGCTCGTTGGCCGCACGCATGCTTCGCGGGTCGGATTGAGTCTGCTTTCGGCGGTCGGATTGGCTGAGCTGGCCAAGGCGTCGCTGCCGGAGTACGTCGCGGCGGCGGTGAGCCTGGCGGGCGAGCCGGACCGGCTGGGGGAGCTGCGTGCCGGTTTACGCGAGCGCATGGGGGCCTCGCCGCTGACCGACGGGCGCCGCTTCGTCCGGCGGTTGGAGGAGGCCTATCGGGCAATGTGGCGGCGCTGGTGCGAGGAGAGGGGCCGGTGAGACGCCGGATGGAATCGGGCCCGGTTCCGCCCGAGGTCGCCCAGAGCGCGGAACTGAACCGGCAGGGCCGGTACGAGGAATCCGCCGCACTGTGCCGGCGGGCTTTGAAGGGCCGTCCGGAGTGCCCCGAGCTGCTCAACAACCTGGGCGTGGCGCTGGCCGGGATGGGGCGGCTTGAGGAGGCGGCGGGCCGGTTCCGGCGCGCCCTGCGGCTCCAGCCGGGGTTCACGGCTCCGGCCAACAACCTGGCGGCGGTATTTGTCAAGCTACAGCGCCTGGAGGAGGCCTTCGAGCTGTTGATCCGGGTTCTGGAGCGGGATTCCTCCTCCGCCGAGGCTCACAACAACCTGGCTACCCTGCTGCGCCGTGCAGGGCGCTTCACGGAGGCCGAGCGGCACCTCGAACAGGCCCTGCGCCTGCGGCCGGATTCGGCGGACGTGTGGAGACATCTGGCGACGCTGCGCCGGGACGAAGGGCGGATCGAGGAGGCGGTGGCCTATTACCGGCGGGCCGCCGAACTGCGCCCGGAATGTCCGCTGGCCGCCTCGGCCCTGCTGCTGGCTTTGAACTACCTGCCGGAAGCTGACCCCCTGGAGGTCTACGCCGAACACCGGGGGTGGGCGCGGCGCTACGCCGAGCCGCTGGCGGCCGCCATCCGGCCCCACAGGAACGATCCCTCCCCGGAGCGGCCTTTGCGCATCGGCTACCTCTCGCGTGATTTGCGCCGACATCCGGTGGCGTTCTTCCTGGATCCGGTGCTGGAGGCGCACGATCGGGAGCGCTTCCCGGTCACCTGCTACTCCGACGTGGCCGCGCCCGATCAGATGACCGGGCGGCTGAAGGGGCTGGTCGAGCGCTGGCGTGAGGTCACCAGCCTGAGCGACGAGCAACTGGCGGAGCAGATTCGAGCCGACGGCATTGACGTTCTGGTGGACCTGGCGGGCCACGCCGGCAACACGCGCCTGTTGGTGTTTGCCCGCAAGCCCGCGCCGGTGCAAGTTACCTGGCTTGGCTATCCCAACACCACCGGCCTGAAGACGATGGACTACCGGATCACGGACGCCTGGGCCGATCCGCCCGGCTGGAGCGAGCATCTGCATAGCGAGCAGCTCGTGCGGCTGCCCGGCGGCTTCAGTTGCTGGAGGCCGCCCGCGGGGGCGCCGGAGGAGGGCCCCCCGCCCTGTTTGAGCCGGGACGGGATCAGCTTCGGCTCGTTCAATTACCTGCCCAAAGTCAATTCCCGGGTGGTCGAGGTCTGGGGGGAGATCCTGCGGCGGACCCCCGGCTCTCGGCTGGTGTTGAAGTACGCCGGGGGGAACGACCCGGGGGTGCGGGGGCGGATCGAGGGCGAGTTCGCCCGGCTGGGCGTCGGCGCGGAGCGACTCGTGTTGCAGGGATTGACGCACGGCTGGCGCGAGCATCTGAGCGCGTACGGCGAGGTGGATATCGCGCTGGATCCCTTCCCTTACAACGGGACCACGACCACCTGCGACGCCCTTTGGATGGGCGTGCCGGTGCTGACCCTGGCGGGGAGGACCCATGCGGGCCGGGTGGGCGTGAGCCTGCTCAATCAGATCGGCCTGCCGGAGCTGGCGGCCGACTCCCCGGCGCGCTACATCGAGCTGGCCGTGGAGCTGGCCGGAGACCGCGGGCGGCTGGCGCGCCTGCGGGCGGGGTTGCGCGAGCGCGTGGCTCGCTCGCCGCTGACGGATGGGCACTCGTTCACATGCGGCTTGGAGGAGGCCTACCGGGCGATGTGGCGGCGCTGGTGCTGTGAAGCCGGGGGCCGGAACCGCCGATGAAGCAGGGTGGGGCGGGCGGTGAAGCTGCGCGTGGTGCTGATGGGCCGCAAGGCGGCGGCTGCGGCCGCGCTGGAATACCTGCTGGAACGCGGGCATCAAGTCCCGCTGGTGGTCAGCTCCGAGGACGAGGCCGATAGCGAGGGCCGCCCCCTGGAGGCGGCCGCCGGCCGGCGCGGCATTCCGGTTTGGCGCGACGAAGAACTCTACGCCCGGCTGGGGGAGGGTGCCCCCGAGCCGGCGGGCGTGGATCTGGCGCTTTCTTACTTGCACCGGCGCAGGATCCGCCCGGAGCTGATCGCGCTGCCGCGCATAGGCTGCTTCAATTTCCATCCCGCGCCGCTGCCCGAGCTGCGTGGGGTGGGGGGCTACAACTTCGCCATCCTGGAGAACCGGGCCGAGTACGGGGTTTCGGCCCATTGGGTTGCGCCGGAGATTGACGCCGGCGATCTGGTCGAGGTGCGCCGCTTTCCGATCCGGCCGGCCGAGGAGACCGCCTGGTCGCTGGAGCGCAAGACTCAGGCGGAATTGTTCGCGCTGTTTGGCCGGTTCATCGAGCGGGTCGAACGGGGCGAGCCGCTGCCGCGGCGGCCGCAAGGCGCGGGGCGTTACATTTCGCGGGCCGAAATGCTGGCGGCGATGCGGATCGCGCCTGAGGATCCGCCGGAGCTGGTGGATCGCAAGGCGCGGGCCTTTTGGTTTCCGCCTCACTCGGGCGCCTACCTGGAGTTAGGCGGGAGGCGCTTCACCCTGGCGCCCGAGCTGGGGCTGCGCCAGTGGGCGGAGGCGGCCGGGGCATGGGCCCGATGATCCCTTTCGCACGGCCGGACCTGAGCGGGTTGGAGGAGCGCTATCTGCTGGAGGCTTTCCGCAGCAGTTGGATTTCTTCGAGCGGTCCTTTCATCGAGCGCTTCGAGCGCGAGTTCGCCGCCCTGTGCGGGACGCGGGCGGCCGTCAGCGTAGCCAACGGGACCGTAGCGCTGCATCTGGCTCTGCTGGCCTTGGACGTTCGCCCCGGGGACGAGGTTCTGGTTCCGTCGCTGACCTACGTGGCCACGGCTAACGCGGTGCGCTACGTGGGCGCCGAGCCGGTGTTTGTGGATGTGGATCCGCAGACCTGGTGCCTGGACCCACGCCGGCTGGAAGAGGCGATCAGCCGCCGCACGCGGGGCATCATCGCGGTGCATCTCTACGGCCACCCGGCCGATATGGACGCCGTCAACCGACTGGCCGGGGTGCACGGGCTGTGGGTGATCGAGGATGCCGCCGAGGCGCACACGGCGCGCTACAAGGGGCGGCCGGTGGGCGGGTTGGCGCGCGCGGCGACGTTTTCCTTTTACGGCAACAAGATCTTCACATGCGGCGAGGGGGGAGCGGTCACCTTGGATGACGCGCAACTGGAGATCCGCCTGCGGACGCTGCGCGGCCAGGGCATGGATGCGGCGCGGCGCTACTGGTTCCCGGTGACGGGCTACAACTTCCGGCTGACCAACCTTGCTTGCGCCCTGCTGTGCGCTCAACTGGAGCGGCGCCAGGAGATCCTGAGCCGGCGGCGGCGGCTGTTCGAGCTGTATCGGACGCTGCTGGGGGAGACGCCGGGCATCGGACTGCCGCCCCGGGCCGAGTGGGCCGAGCCGGCCCCCTGGGTGTTTTCGATCACGGTGGACGAGGAGATCTACGGGCGCTCGCGGGACGAACTGGCGGCGCGGCTGGCGGCAGCCGGCATCGAGACGCGTCCCTTTTTCATTCCCCTGCATCGCATGCCGCCCTTCCGCGAAGAATCGCGGCGGCGGGGGGATTTCCTGCCGGTGACCGAGCGGCTGGCCGAGGCCGGGCTGAGCCTGCCGGTTCACGCCGGCTTGGGCGAGCGGGAGCTGGAGCGGATCGCCGAGGTGGTGCGCGGGGGCTGCCGAGCCAAAGGGCGATTGTGTCCGGCGGAGACGGGAGGTTGAGATGCGGCCGCTGCGGATCGGCATTGATGCGCGCTTGCCGGGCGGGGCCCGCACGGGCGGCACGGAAACGGTTGTGCGGGGACTGGCGGCCGGCTTCTCGAAGCTGAGCGACGGGGACGAGGAGTATCACTTTTTGACCTGCCGCGGGGCGGACCAATGGATCCGGCCCTACCTGAGCGGGCCGTGCCGGGTGCTGGAAGGCCCGGGGTTGCCCTGGCCGGCGGTTCAGTGGATCGAGATTCGCATCGAGCGGGGGGTCGGGCCGCAAGCGGGCGGAGCGGCCTGGGAGAAAGTCCGCAGCCTGCCGGAGCGCGTGAAAGTGCCCTTGTGCCTCTCGGAAGGGACCATCGAGCGGGCGGGGCTGGATCTGATGCACTTCACCTTTCAGGACGGCTTTCTGACCGAGACGCCCACGGTCTATCAGCCGCACGACTTGCAGCATCTGCACCTGCCGGAGTATTTCGACGCGGCCATGGTGCTGTACCGCGAGGTTCTCTACCGCGCGCTGTGCTATCAGGCGCGCATGGTGGCGGTGGCCTCGCGCTGGACGCGCCAGGACGTGATCCGCCAGTACGGGCTGGCCGAGGACAAGGTGCAGGTGGTGCCGCCGGCGCCCATGACGGCGGCCGGGGTCGCGCCCTCGCCCGAGCAATTGCGCGCAGTGCGAGAGAGGTTCGCTCTGCCGGAGGAGTTCCTCTTGTATCCGGCGCAAACCTGGCCGCACAAGAATCATCTGGGCCTGCTGGAGGCGCTGGCGATCCTGCGCGACCGCCGGGGCCTGGCGGCGCCGCTGGCGGCCACCGGCTACCAGAACGCGTTTTTCGGCCAAATCCTGGAGCGGGCGCGAGAATTGAAGCTGGAGGGGCAGGTGCGGTTTTTGGGCGTCGTCAGCCCGGAGGAGCTTTCCTGCTTGTACCGGCTCTGCCGGGCGGTGGTGATTCCGACGAAATTCGAGGCCGTGAGTTTTCCTTTGTGGGAGGCCTTTCTGGCGGGGGCGCCGGCGGCCTGCTCGCGGGCCACCTCGCTGCCCGAGCAAGCCGGGGATGCGGCGCTGCTGTTCGAGGCCGAGGACCCCGAGGAGATGGCGGAGGCGATCGGGCGGCTCTGGCGAGAGGAGGATCTGCGCCGAACGCTGGCGGAGCGCGGGCGGCGGCGGGTGGCGGCTTTCAGTTGGGAGCGCACGGCGCGGCTGTTTCGGGCCCACTACCGGCGGCTGGCGGGACGGCGGCTGGAGGAGGCCGATCGGGAGCTGCTCGAGGCGCCGCCGCCGGTGTAAAGGTTCAAGGCCGGCCGGGGCGGGCCGATAAGAGGGAACGAGGCGGCGCCTCGGGCATCCGAACCCAAGGAGAACCCGGGCCCGGCAGGAGGCCGGGAAGCGCCGCGCTACAGGATGTCGAAAAATGTTTTCGGTCGTCACCAACGTCAATTCCCTCATCGCCCAGGAAAACCTCCGGGTGAACAACGAATTCCAAAGCCGGACCATTCAGCGCTTGACCTCCGGCTATCGCATCAACGCCTCCGGCGATGACGCGGCGGGACTGGCGGTGGCCAACAAGTACCGCAGCGACGTGGCCGAGCTGGTGCAAGGCGTGCGCAACGCCAATGACGGCATCAGCGCGCTTCAGATCATTGACGGCGGCTTGAACAACATCGCCAAGATCCTGGACCGGCTGAAGACGCTGGCCACCCAGTCGGCCTCGACCACCTTCACGGGCAGCCGGACCACGCTGAACACCGAGTACCAGGCGCTGCTGGCGGAAATCAACCGCCAGGCCGCCAACATCGGGCTGGTCAGCGGCGGCACGTACAACAGCACGCTCGAGGTCTACATCGGCGGCGGCTCCAACCAGACCAACGCCAAGGCGACGGTGGACCTGAGCGGCAGCACCAACCGGGTGGACGCCTCCAGCCTGGGCATCGGCTCGACCAGCGTGGCAGCGGGCGGCGCGACCCTGGGCGCCACCGACCTGACCGGGACCACCACCTTCCTGGCGGGTGGTTCGCAGACCTTCACCTTCAACATCTACGACACGACGCTCTCCACCCACGGCACCATCACGGTGACGGTGACCGGCGGGACCAGCGGCATCACGGGCTCGGCCGCCCTCACGCAGTTGAACAACGCCCTGAACACCTACGGCATTTCGGCCACCACTGACGCCAACGGCTACCTGGCCTTCGGCGGCACGCGCGCCTTTGTGGCCGCCGCAGGCGCCGCCTCCTCAGGTACCGCCCTGGCCGCGTCAGGGTCCGCCACCGACAACGAGGGCGTCTACCGGCTGGCTTCGACCAGCTTCACGGCCGTGGCCAGCTCGGCGGAGACCGAGGTGCTGGTGTTCCAGAACGCCAGCGGCTCGGCGACGGTTACGCTGAACAACACGACCGGCGCCAGCGTGGCGACGGCCGTCAGCGCCATCAACGCCCAGACCGCTTCGCTGGGCATCTACGCCTTGGTGGGCGAGAGCACCAGCCAGATCACCATCCAGAGCTCGGGCGACTTCAGCATCGTCGTGACCCAGGACGGCGGCACCGCGACCGGACTGGCGTCGAGCACCGGTTCGCTGACGGTCTCCGATCCCTCCACCTCCGCGACCACCACGGCCAACGCGCTGGCGGCGCTGTCGGCCATCCAGACCGCCATCGCCAACCTCGGCCTGGTGCAAGGGCGCGTGGGCACCGGGCAGAACAAGCTGCAATACGCCATTCAGCTTGCTCAATCCCAGATCGCCAGCTACTCGGCAGCCGAGTCCCGCCTGAGGGACGCCGACATGGCGGCCGAGGCGGCCAACCTGACCAAGGCCCAGGTCATGCAACAGGCCTCGCTGGCCGCCATGGCCCAGGCCAACGCGGCCCCGCAGGCGGTCCTGGCGCTGTTGCGCGGCTAGCGCGCGTCCGGGAGCCGGGCCGGGTGAGGGAGGACGCCCGCCCGGCTCTCTTTCTGATGGGGTGAGCACCCATGGCAGATAGCAGCACGCTGTTCACCGGCGCCAGCCGCTACGCTTCCGATTTCCAGAGCCTGATTGACCGGGCGGTGAACATCGCCTCGCTGCCCCTGGCGCAGCTTCAGTCCGTGCGGAGCACCCTCCAGGCCCAATCTTCCGCCCTGAGCGCGCTCCAAGACGCTTTCGAATCCTTGCAAACCGCTCTCACCAGCCTGGAGAGCGCCACCGGGGTGAGCGGTTACTCGACGGCGGTTTCCAACGGGGCCGTGCTCAGTGCGGCGGTCAGCAGCGGGGCGATGACAGGGGTCTGGACGGTCGAGGTGACCAGCCTGGGCGCTTGGACCAGCACGCTGAGCAAGGACGGCCTCCTTACGGTCACCGATCCCTCCACCCAGAACATCAGCGCGGCCTCGAGTTTCACCCTGACGGTGGACGGCTCGCCCACCCTGATCACCCCCGAGGCGGGAACCCTCGAAGCGCTGGTCGAAGCGATCAACCAAGCCGGCTTGGACGTGGAGGCCTCCGTCGTCAACGTCGGATCGGGGACTTCGCTCGACTACCGGCTGGCCATCCGCAGCACGAAGCTGGCCGCCGTCAGCATCCAGCTCAACGACGGCAGTCAGGACTTGATGGACACGCTGGCCACCGGTGAGCCGGCCGCCTACAAAGTCAACGGCATGGCTAGCGCGATCCAGAGCGACTCGCGCACGGTGACCCTGGCGCCCGGCTTGACCGTCACGCTGCTGAGCGTGAGCGAAACCAACGTGGCCACCACCGTCACCGTTTCCCGCTCGGCCACCGCTTTCAGCAACGCGTTGTCCTCGCTGGTGACCGCTTACAACGCCGCCGTGGACGCCCTGGACGCCCATCGCGGCCAGGAGGGCGGCGCGCTGGCCGGCCAGAGCATCGTTCTGGCTCTCACCGACGCCTTGCGCCAATTGACCCGCTATGAGGCGGGCTCGGGCGACATCCGGACCCTGACCGATCTGGGCCTGAGCTTTGACGACCAAGGCAAGCTTTCCCTGGATGCGACCGCTTTGCAGGACGCGGTGGGCGACGACCCGGCCGGCTTGCTGGAGTTCCTGGGCGACAGCGCCGAGAGCGGCTTCCTGCAATGGGCGGCCGAGGTGCTCGACGGTCTGCTGGACTCCACCGACGGTACGCTGAGCCTGTCCATCAGCAGCCTGGAGGATCAGATCAGCGCTCAGGACGACCGCATCGCGGCCGAAGAGGACCGGGTGGATCAGATCCGGCAGAACCTGGTGGCGCAGATGGCGGCGGCCGACGCCTTGATCGCCTCGCTCGAACAGCAGGCCCGCTACATCACCGACCTGTTCGAGTCCATGCGGATCGCGGCCCAGATGTACTCGCTATGAGCGCGAGGGAGGCGTTCGAGGCGGCCGCGGCCCGCCTGCGCAGGGCGGTGGCGGCCGGAGCCTACGCCGAGGCGCAGGCCGGCTTGGACCAGTTGCGCCGGGCGCTCGAAAGCGCGCAGGACAGGGCGGAGCGAGCAGTCCTGGCGCGCCGGGCGCTGGAGGCGCTGGCATGGGCGCGCAAGGTCACGCTGGCGGCGCGGGCGCAGGATGCCGGCCGCCTGGCGCGTTTGCGGCCGCTGCCGGCGGGCTACCGGGCGGTCGCCCCGTCGCGCCACGGCTGGCGCCTGGAGGCCTGATTCAAGGCTCCAGCGGGACGGCCTGGCGGCGAATGTAGTCCTCGACGGGCGAAGCCGCCGGCCCGATGTAATGGTAGGCTTCGGCGTAATCCAGGCCGTAGCGGCGTCCCAGCTCGCGATTCATCGCCAGGACGAATTCCTTGATGTAGCGCCGGTTGGCGGTGGCGTCGTCCTCGCCCAGCAAGGGCAGCCGCAGGCCCTTCTCCCGGAGGCTGCGGCGGAGGCGCGCGCCGGTTTCGCCCGCCGGTCCTTGGGCCCGGTTGGCCAGGTTGACCTCGACCTTGCGGTCCATCACGGCGCTGATGTCCACCACGCGGTTCACCAACTGCGGGCCGCGCGCGAAGTAATACCTTTCGCGGACCGCCTGGGGCTGGAGGCCGGCGGCGAACTGCTCGGGGTAGTCCTTGCGCATGCCGGCCATCCAGCAGGCGGCCTCGACGCATTGCGCGGTGACGTAGTGGTCGGGGTTCTCCTCGTAGGGTCCCCAGGGGTCGTAGCTGATGACGGTATCCACCCGGAGCAGGCGGAACAGGAAGATCAGGCGGCAGCGCAGTTCGGGTTTCGAGATGCGGTCCATCTGGTGGTTGCCGTAGTTCAGATCGAAGACTTGTTTGAGGCCGAGCAGGCGCGCGACCTCCAGGTTGTCGCGCTCGTTGGCCAGCACGCCCTCGCCGATGCCGCCCGGCCCGGTCATGTCGTCGTTGGTGGTGCGGATCAGATAGCCGGTGTAGCCTTCCTCGATCAGCTTGAGGACCAGGCCGGCGGCGAACAGGGGGATATCGTCGGCGTGGGGCTGGATGGCGGCCAGCACCTTGCCGGCGTGCGGCTTGCCGGCCTGGGGCCGTTCGATGAAGACCTCGCCGGCCGGCGGCCACTGGAAGGCCGCGGTCCATCCGGCGGCGCTTAGGAACTGGCGTCTGCGCATGGGTTGCTCCTCCTGGCCGTGGGCCATTATAGGCGCAGGCCGTGGGCTTCCAGGGTCAGGCCCAGGGCCTGGCGGAGGCGCGACACCGCCCGGTTGGCCTCCAGGCGGGCGACTACCTGGCGGCGGCGGGCGTCGGAGTATTCGTTCTGCCGGGTCAGGACCATGAAGTTGGTGGATTCGCCCGCCTGGAACAGGCGCACTTCGCTGGCCAGCTTGTCCCTGGCGGCGCGCTCGCCCGCCTGAGCGGCGCGAATGCGCTGGCGGGCCGTCTCCAGCGCCTGAAGCGCGTTGCGCACCTGGGCCTCGATGAGTTGCTCGAGTCGGGCCTGCTCGAGCTCCAGGCGGCGCTCGGCGAGGGCGGCTTGGGCCAGGGTGGCCTCCGCCGTGCGGTTGCGTACGTTCCAATCCAGGGTCAGGCCGGCCTGGAAGGTCTGATAGCGACGGGCGAAGAGGTTCGAGAGGGCCGTGCCGTAGCCGCCCACCAGGATGTCGGGCAGCGATCCGAAGCCTGCCGCCGGGACGGGCGGCAGACCGGCCAGGGCCGAGAGCTCGTTGAGCCGCGCGGCTGAGGCGCGATTGGCCTCGCTGAAGGGATTCTCCCGCTGGCTGACGGTCCCGGCCAGTCCGGCGTTAGCGTAGCCGGCCACCAGGTTCAACTGCGGCTTGAGCTGATCGGCGCTGACCTCGCGCTGCACCTGGCTGGCCTGCCGCCGCGCTTTCAGGGATTCGACCTCCGGGCGGCGTGCGAGGGCGGCCGCCACCGCCTCGCGCAGGTCGCCGGCCTCCGGCGGGGCCAGGTCCTCCAGCTCGACCGGAACGATCTCCTCGTTCCAGATCGGCTCGCTGCGAGCGGCCGCCAGCAGGGCTTTGAGCGCGTTTTCGGCTTCCGTCAGGGCGTTGAGGCTGGTGTAGTAGGCGTCCACGCGGCGCTCCAGCTCGGCTTCGGCCGCGGAAATCTCGATCGGGGCCAGGGTCTGGCTCTCGACCATGCGCCGGGTGCGAGCCAACTGCTCCCGGGCCAGCTCGACCGCCTCGCGCGCGACCTCGACCGCCTCGCGCGCGGCCACCAGATCCCAGTAACCCTGCTCGACGCGCCCGACGACCTCGATGACGCGCTGCCGGAAGTCGGCCTCGGAGAGCTCCAGTTGCTTGCGCCGGATGCGCAGCTCGCCCCGTTCGCGGTCAATCACCCGGTTGCGCAACAAGGGGAAGGTGACGCCCAGCAGCAGGCGCGAGTTAATGAAGGGGTTCAGGGAGACGAACGGGTTGGAAGTGGATTGGCGGGCGTTCTCGAAATCCAGATTCAGGGCCGCGCCCTGCCAGGGCAGCCGCTGCCGGAAGTAGAAGTTCTGGGCCAGCGAGTGCTCGCTCAATCGCCCGCCCGCGCCGACCAGAACCGAGCTGGTGGGCGTGTTGCGGGACTCCAGCAGGGGCGTCCAGCGGAACGTAGGATCCAGAAAGCCCTGGGCCGCCTTGACGCCCTCCCGGGCTGCGGCCGTGTTCAGCTTTTCGATCTGGATGTCCAGATTGGCGCGCAGGGCGAGCTGGACCGCCTCGGAAAGCCGCAGCGGCCGGCGGATCATTCCCACGCCCACGCGGCGAGGCGCCTCCGGCACGGGGGCCTGCGCCTGGAGCGGGACGGCCAGCACCAGCGCCAGTGCGAACAGGCCCGAAAGGGCCGTCCAGGCCCGCCGCCAGCTCAGCAGTCGGGCGAAGGCGGCCAGGCGGCCCCACAACGGCGAGTGGGCCAGGTCGTCCAACAGCGAATAGACCACCGGCGTCACCAGCAGGGTCAGCAGCAGGCAGAGCGACTGCCCGCCGATGACCACGATGGCCACCGTGCGCCGGGAGCCGGAACCCGCCCCGCTGCCCACCGCCATGGGAATCATGCCCGCCACCAGCGAGGCGGTGGTCATCAGGATGGGCCGCAGCCGGTCCTCGCAGCCGCGCAGGACGGCCTCCAGGCGGGGCAGACCGCGCTCGCGCCGCAGGCGCTTGATCCGGTCAATTTGCAGAATGGCGTTCTTCTTGACGATCCCGAACAGCATGAGAATGCCCAGCGAGCTGTAGACGATCGAGAAGTTCTCCCCCATCACGATCAGCGACAGCAAGGCGAAGGGGGCGGCCAGAGGCAGGCTGACCAGGATGGTCACCGGATCAATGAAGCTCTCGAATTGAGCCGCCAGCACCATGTACATGAAAACGATCGAAAGCACGAAGGCCAGGACGAACTCCAGCGAAGCGCGGCCGAACTCCCGGCTGCGGCCCAGCAGGCCCGAGCGGTATTCCGGCCCCATGTTCAGCTCGGCCACCGTCTGCTCGAGCGCCGGGATGACGTTGGAAAGCGCCTGGCCCTCGACCAGGTTGGCGGTGAGCATGATTTGCCGCTGGCGGTTGACGCGATCAATCTGGGTGGGGCCGCCGCCCGGCTCGAAGCGGACCACGTTGGCCACCGGCACGTTGCCCAGCGTGGCCGAGGGCACATAGAGCCGCTCGAGAGCGCCGGCCGAGTCGCGGAAGCGCTTCTCCACGCGCAGGGCGACGTCGTAGCGGTCGTCGCCCTCGCGGTAGGTGGTCACCTGCTCGTCGCCGCCCACCAGGGTGCGCAGGGCGGTGGCGACGGAGGCCACGCTGACGTTCAGATCGGCCGCCTTCTCGCGGTTGATCCGCACGCGCAGCTCGGGCTTGCCGGGCTCGTAGCTGGAGTCAATGTCCTTGACGCCGGGCAGGGCGGCCAGCCGCTTCCGGACCGCCTCCGTGTAGCGTTCCAAGCGGCTGAAGTCGGGCCCCTGAATGAAGAACATCAGGTCCTTGTTGGCGCCGCTGCCTTGAAGGAAGGCGGGCAACTGTACGCCTACGGTCAGGTCGCGAAAGCGCTCCAGGCGCCGGCGGGCCAGCAGCATCAGCTCCTGCTGGGTCTGCTTGCGCTGCTCCATGGGAACCAGCTCGACCAGGATCGAGCCGCGGTCCACCTGGCGGCGGGCGTCGGAACCGATCAGGGTCAGCAAGTGGCTGACGCCGGGCAACCGGCGGAGCTCGGCCTCCAGCTCGCGCATCATCTGATCGCTGCCTTCCAGCGAGGATCCCACCGGCATGCGCACGCTGACCTCGAACTCGCTGCGGTCGTCCACCGGCAGGAAGTCCTTGCCGATGGCCGCGAACAGCGGGACGGCGGAGAGCGCCACCAGCAGCGCGCCGGCCGCCACCGTCCAGCGGTGGCTCATGGCCCAGCGGAGCATGCGCCGGTAGGGACCGGCCAGCCCGCGGAACAGCGCCGTGTCCTTGGTGGCCGAGGCACCCTCCTCCAGGCGCAGGAAGCGCGAGCTGAGCATGGGAGTGAGCGTGAAACTGACCAGCAGGGAGACCATGATGGCGAAGGCGGCGGTCCAGCCGAAACTGGACATGAACTTGCCCACGATGCCGCCCATCATGGCCACGGGCAGGAAGATGATGACCAGGCTGAGGGTGGTGGCCATCACCGCCAGGGCGATCTCGCGCGTGCCCTGGATGGCCGCCTCGGCCGGGGCCAGCCTCTTTTCCTCCGCGTTGCGGAAGATGTTTTCCAGCACCACGATGGCGTCGTCAATCACCACGCCCACCACCAGCACCAGGGCCAGCATGGTGATCTGGTTGAGCGTGAAGCCCATCCAGTTCATCAGGGTGTAGGTGGAGATGATCGAGGTGGGGATGGCGACGGCCGCGATCAGCGTCGAGCGCCAGCTCCGGATGAACAGCAGCACCACCAGGCCGGCGAACAGCCCGCCCAGGATCAGGTGCTCCTGCACGGCGCGGAAGGAAGCCTCGATGAACTGCGACTGATCGCCGGCGTACGTGATGCGGAAGTCCGGCGGCAGCGCCTGCTTGAGCTGCTCGATGCGCGCCTTGACGGCGTGGATGACCTCGAGCGTGTTGGTGCCGGCCTGCTTGCGCACTTCCAGCACCACGGCCGGTTGGCCGTCCAGGCGGGCCAGCGAGCGAGGTTCCTCGACGCCGTCCTCGACCCGGCCGATATCGCGCAGGCGCACGGGCGCGCCGCCCAGGGTGGCGACCACCAGATCGGCGAAGTCCCCCGGGCGCTCGATGCGGCCCAGGGTGCGCAGCGAAACCTCGCGCGGCCCCTGGTCCAGGCGCCCGCCCGGGATCTCGACGTTCTGCGCGGCCAGCGCCGCCCGCACCTGGTCAATGTTCAGGTTGTAGGCGTAGAGTTTCTCCCCGTCCAGCCAGATCTGGATCTGCCGCTGCCGCTCGCCGATGAAGCGCACCTGGCCCACCCCGGCGATGGACTCGATGTTCTTCTTGATCCGGTCGTCCACCAGCTTGGTGGTCTCGCGCAGATCGCGCCCGGAGGAGACGGCGATCGAGATGACCGGCGAGGCGTCGGTGGCGATCTTCTCGATGACGGGCGGGTCCACGTCGCGGGGAAGCTGGCGCATCACCCCGGCCACCCGGTCGCGCACCTCCTGGGCCGCCACGTCGGGATCCTTCTCCAGCACGAAGGTCACGAAGACCTGGGAGACGCCCTCGGAGGAAATGGAGCGCAGTTCGTCAATGCCGCTGACCGTGTTGACCGCCTCCTCGATGCGGCGGGTCACCTGGGTCTCGACCTCTTCGGGCGAGGCGCCGCGCAGCGTGGTGGTCACGGTGACGGTGGGAAACTCGATCTTGGGCGTCAGATCCACGCCCAGCTTGCGGTAGGCGTTCAGGCCCAGCACCACCAGGGCCAGGATGAGCATGGTGGCGAAGACCGGCCGCCGCACGCAAATTTCCGCCAGTCGGTGCATGGCTTACCTCCCGCCGCCCACGGGGCGGACCGGCGCGCCGTTGACCAGCGTCGCCTGGCGCGTCAGAATCACCCAGTCGCCCGGCCGGATCTCGCCGCCCGGCAACTCGACCCAGCCGCCGATCTCCACCCCGGGGGTGATTTTGTGCTCGACGGCGCGGCCCTCGCGCAGGGTGAAGACCTTGGTCAGACCCGCCACCTGATAGAGCGCCTCCTTGGGCGCCATCACCACGCTGGAATCCTGGGAGACCGTCAGCCGAACCTGGACGAACATGCCCGGTTTCAGGCGCGGGTCGGGAGCCGCCAGTCGGGCTTCCGCGCTGAGCGAGCGCGAGCGCGCATCCAGGGCCGGGTTCAGCTCCCTCACCACGGCTTGAAACTCGGCGCCGGGGGCGGCGTCGGTGGTGAAGCGCAGGGTGCTGCCGACCCGCACCTCAGCCGCGGCCGTCTCGGGGATCTCCACCCGCAGGCGCAGGGGATGCGCCTTCACCAGGGTCAGGATGGGCGCGTTTTCCCGCAGGTACTGGCCGGGGGAAACCAGGCGGGCGGTCACCGCGCCGTCGAAGGGCGCGCGCACCGTGGCGTCCGCCAGGCGCTTTTCGGCCAGGCGCACCTCGGCGCGCAGGGCCTGGACGGCGGCCAACTGCATGCGCAGTTCGTGGCGCGCCGCCTCCAGGGCGGCCTCGCGCGCCTGATAGGCCTTCTCGATCTCGATGAAGCGCTGTTCGGGAATGTCGCCCGTGTGGACCAGCTTCCGGGCGCTTTCATACTTAGCGCGCGCGTCCTCCAGGGCGGCCTGCGCCTGGCGGATGGCCGGCGTGGTCTGGGGAATCACTTCTTCGCGGCTGGGATCCAGGCCGATGCGGGCCAGCGCCTGAGCCAGCGCCGCCCGCGCCCGCTCCAGTTGCAGCACGAACTCGCGCTTGTCGAGTTCGGCCAGGATGTCGCCCTTGCGGACCCGCTGCCCGAAGTCGGCGCGGATCTCGGCGACCCGCCCGGCTACTTCCGCGCTCACCTGCACGGTCTCGTCCGGCAGCAGGGAGCCGGTGAGGGAAAGGGTCTTGGGAATGCGCCGGGTTTCCGCCGCCGCCACGCGCACCTCCAAAGGCGGGGGCTCATGAGAAGCGGCTTCGGCGCGGTTTTCGGCCGGCTTGCGAGTGCAACCGGCAGCGGCCAGAAGCAGGGCCGCCGGCAGGGTCCAACCGGCTCTCATCGCAGCGCCTCCTGGACGGTCCGGCCCGCGCGGGCGGCCTCCGCAGGTTGCTGGGTGATCCCGTTCAAGAAAATGTCCACCATACCCTCGACGATCTCCTTCAAACTTCCTTTCAGATAGCCGTCCCGGTAAAGAACTCCCACCTGCCCGTGATGAAACAGCATGCCCAGAAAAGCCCGCGCCGCCAGGGGAGGATCCACCGGGCGAAAGGCGCCTTCTCGAATGCGCTGCCGGATGTAGTCGGCCAGATACTTCCGCGCCTCCCGCTGGCGCTCGTAAAACAGGGCGCCCAGCTCGGGATCCTCCAGGGCGGCGAACAGCACCAGGCGCGGGTAGGCCGGATCGGCCTGATACCGCTCCAGGATGAACTCGCCCAGGCGCAGGAAGAAGCCGCGGTCGTCGCGGGCCTTCACGTAGGGTTCGAGCAGCGCGGCGGCTTGCTCGAGGCCCTCGCGCGATTTGGCTTCCACCAGGGCGGCGAACAGCTCCCGCTTGGAGCGGAAATGCTCGTAGAGGACCGGTTCGGTGACGCCGACGGCGTCGGCCAGGGCGCGGGTGGTGGCGCCGCGGAAGCCGCGTTGGGAAAACAGGCGGAGGGCGGCCTGGAGGATGGCCCGGCGGCGCTGCTCGGCCGGGAGGCGGTGAGGTGCGGGCACGGGTTGCTCCTAGCGTCTACTAGCTTAGCAGATGCTAACCCCACCCGCCCGTCCCCCTTTGCTATCTTCGTTCCCGATGAGGACCCTCCGCCGCTGCCTGTCTTGCGGGGCCGCCTTCGCTGTGCTGGCCTGGGCGCAGGCCGCCCCCGAAGCCTGGGCCGAACTGCGCGCCCAGTTCCGCGATCCCCCGGCCGGCTTTCGCACCGCCCCGTTCTTCGTCTGGAACGGGGAGGTCAGCGAGGCCGAAATTGACCGCTTCCTGGAGGACTACCGGGCCCAGGGCATCGGGGCGGTCTTCGTGCACCCCCGCCCCGGCCTGATCACCGAGTATCTCTCGGAGCGCTGGTTCGCCCTGGTCCGCCACACCGTCGAGCGGGCGCGCAAGCTGGGCATGCAAGTCTGGCTCTACGACGAGAACTCCTACCCGAGCGGCTTCGCCGGGGGCCACGTGCCGGCGCAGATGCCCGAATCCTTTCAGGACGGCCAGGGCCTGGCGCTCAAGAGACTCTCGGAAGTCACGCCCGCCGCGGCGGGCTCGTGCACGGTGTTGCTGCGCCGGGAGGCCGGCGGTTTCCGTGCGGTCTCGCCCGCCGAAGCGGCCGGTGCGGGCGAGGCTTATTGCTTCGAGAGAGTCTGGTATTCTCGCAGCCCCTGGTATGCGGGCTTCTCTTACGTGGACCTGCTCAAGCCCGGGGTGACCGAAAAATTCATCGAACTCACCATGCGGGGCTATGAGCGGACCATCGGGGCGGAGTTCGGTCGGACGGTCCCCGGCGTTTTCACCGACGAGCCCCATATCAATCCTCCGGCGCGCAATTCGATCCGCTGGACGCCCGACCTGTTCGAGCAGTTCCGGAGACGCTGGGGCTATTCGCTCGAACCCAATCTGCCTTCGCTTTTCGAAGAGACGGGGGACTGGCGGAAGATACGCCACAATTACTACGGCTTGTTATTGGAGTTATTCATCGAGCGCTGGGCCAGGCCCTGGTCCGAGTACGCCCGATCGAAGAACTTACTCTGGACGGGGCACTACTGGGAGCACGAATGGCCCAACCCGCGGCAGGGCCCGGACAACATGGCGATGTACGCCTGGCACCAGGTTCCGGGCATTGACATGCTGTTCAACCAGTTCCGGGAGGAGGTCAACGCCCAGTTCGGCAATGTGCGTTCGGTCAAGGAGCTGGCCGGTGTGGCCAACCAGCTCGGGCGGCGCCGCACGCTGAGCGAAACCTACGGCGGAGCGGGCTGGGAGCTGCGCTTCGAGGACATGAAGCGGCTGGGGGACTGGGAGTACGCTCTGGGCGTCAACCTGATGAACCAGCATCTCAGCTTTCAGACCCTGATGGGGGCGCGCAAGTACGATCACCCGCAGTCCTTCAGCTATCACACGCCGTGGTGGAGCCGTTACCGCGTGCTGGCGGACTATTTCGGCCGGCTTTCGCTGGCGCTGGCTTCCGGCGAGCAGGTGAACCGCATCCTGGTCCTCGAGCCGACCACTTCGGCCTGGATGTACGCGGGGGCGCAGCCGGCCGGGCGCATGATGCAGATCGGGCGCGAATTCCAGGCCTTCATCACCCGGCTGGAGAAGATGCAGGTCGAGTACGACCTGGGCTCGGAGAACATCCTGCGCGCCCACGGGCGCATCGAGAAGGGGCGGCTGGCGGTCGCGCGGCGCAGCTACGAGCTGGTGGTGTTGCCGCCGGGAACCGAGAACCTGGATTCGGCCACCGCGGAGCTGCTGGAGCGGTACCTGAAGGCGGGCGGCCGGGTGCTGGCCCTGACGGATCCGCCCGCCCGGGTGGACGGCGCGGCCAGCGACCGGCCGGCGCGCTGGGCCGCCGAGTACGCCGCCCAATGGAGGCGCGCCGCTTCGCCCGAGGATGCGGAGGTGCGCCGGCTGATTCCGGAGGACTTCGCGGAAGTCCGCGGCGAGCTGTTCCACCACCGCCGCCTGCTGCGCGACGGGCAACTGCTGTTTTTGGCCAACGCCGGCCTGAGCCAGAGCGCACGGGCCCGGTTGCGGCTGAAGGGCCGCTCGATCCGGCGCCTGGATCCGGTGAGCGGCGCGGTGACGCCTCATCCGGCGCGCCTGGAGGGCGGGCGACTGGCGGTTTCGGTCGAGCTGCCGCCGGCCGGCAGCCTGCTGCTGTTCGTCTCCCAGACGGGCTCGCCCGGCCAGGCCGAGCCGGCCCGTGCCGAGCGCGTCGTGGCCGCTTCGGGACCGCTCGAGGTGCGCCGCTTGCAGCCTAACATGATCCGGCTGGACTACTGCGACCTGAACCTGGGGGGCCGGCTGCATCCCGAGCTGTATTTCCATCGCGCCGCCGGAATGATCTTCAAACATTACGGCTTCGAGGCCAACCCCTGGGACCACAGCGTGCAGTACAGGAGGGCCATCTTGGACCGCAATCGCTTCCCGGCCGATTCGGGATTCCAGGCGACGTTCCGCTTCCGGTTGGAGGGCCCCGTCGAGCGAACCGGGCTGCGGGCGGTCGTCGAGCGTCCGGCTTTGTGGCAGGTGACGGTGAACGGCCGCCCGGCGTCGCCGCTCCCCGGCGCCTGGTGGTTGGATCGCGCCTTCGGCGTCTACGACATCGGCGCCCTGGTCGTCGAGGGCGGCAACGAGCTGGCGCTGGCGGCGCGCCCCATGTCGGTCCATCACGAGCTCGAGCCGGTGTATCTAGTGGGCGAGTTCGGCGTGGCGCCCGAGGAGCACGGCTTCAAACTGGTGCCCGCCGGCCCGCTGGGGCTGGGCTCCTGGAAAGCGCAGAACCTGCCGTTTTACGCCGATGCGGTGACGTACGCCAAGACCTACCGGCTGGAGGCAGGGCGGGCCAGTTACAAGGTGCGGCTGGGGCGCTGGCGGGGAACCCTGGCCGAGGTGCGGGCCAACGGCAATCCCGTGGGAGTGATCGGCTGGCAGCCCTACGAGTTGGAGATCAGCCGGGCGGTGAAGGCGGGAGAGAATCGGATCGAAGTGGTGGTTTACGGCTCGCTCAAGAATCTGCTCGGGCCGCACCACGGCAAGATCGAGCGCGGCCTGACCAGTCCCTGGAGCTTCCGCAACGCGCCGGAGAAGATGCCTCCGGGCGCCGCCTACGACCAGGAGGACTACGGCCTGTTGGAGGACTGGCTGCTGGTGGAGAGCCGACCCTGAGGCGCGCGCCCGTGCCGGTGCGGTAGAGTGAACGGTTCGGCCATGCGCGTCTGGATTCTAGGACTGTGGCTGGCGGCGGCCGGCGCGGGGACGGGCGCTCCCGACGAGGCCCAGGTCCGCCGGATCCATCGCAGCCTGCTGCTGGTGGATACGCACAACGACGTCCCCATGCGCGTGCTGGCGGGCTTCGACATCGGGCGGCGCTCCGCGAAGGGGCACACCGATCTGCCCCGCCTGCGCGAGGGCGGCGTGGGCGCGGTCTTTTTCTCCGCCTACGTGGCGGCCCGCTATGCCCGGGAAAATCAGGCCGCCCATCGCGCTCTGGAAATGATGGACGCCATCCGCAACGGCATCGTGGCCCGCTACCCGCAGGATTTCCGCCTGGCGCTGACCGCCGAGGACATTCAGGCCGCCCGCCGGGAGGGGAAGATCGCGGCCCTGATCGGCATCGAGGGCGGACACGCCATCGAGGACAGCCTTCCGCTGCTGCGCATGTTCTTCCAGCTCGGGGCGCGCTACATGACGCTCACCCACGTCAACACCAACAATTGGGCGGACTCCTCGGGCGATCTGGCCAACCCCAACGTCAAGCACCACCAGGGCCTGACCGATTTCGGGCGGCAGGTGATCGCCGAGATGAATCGCCTGGGCATGATCGTGGACGTCTCGCACGTTTCCGACAAGACGTTCTGGGAGGTGCTGAGCGCGAGCCGGGCGCCGGTCATGGCTTCGCACTCCTCCTGCCGGGCCCTGTGCGACCATCCCCGCAACCTGACCGACGAGATGATCCGCGCCCTGGCGGCCAAGGGCGGCGTGATTCAGATCAACTTCGCGCCGGAATTCCTGACCCGCCGCAAGACGCCGCCGGCCGGAGTCGAGGACGTAGCGGCGCACATCGAGCACGCCGTGCGCGTGGGGGGCGTGGAGGCGGTGGGCATCGGCAGCGATTTCGACGGCATTGACAGCACGCCGCAGGGCTTGGAGGACGTCTCGCAGTTTCCCAACCTCACGCGGGCCTTGCTGGCGCGCGGCTTCTCGGCGGCCCAGATCGGCCAGATTTACGGGGGCAACCTGTTGCGGCTGATGCGGGCGGTGGAGGCGGCCGCGCGGCGCACGCCCTGACCGCGCCCGCCCGGCGCTTTGCTATGCTTTTGGCTGGTGTTCAGCCGGCATCACCGCAAGGCCCGATTCCTGTTCGGGCTGTCGGACGTTGTGCTGACGGCGCTGGCCTTCGAAGCGGCCTACCAGACGCGGCTTTGGCTTCCCCTGGAGCGGGTCTTTTATTTCACCCTGCCGGTGAAGGTTCTGCTGCTGGGCTTCGCGGCGCTGGTCTGGCTGCTGACCGGCTTGTGGCTGGGAGTCTACGACAAGCTGGAGTCCGGCCATCCGCGAGTGATCCTGCGCGACGCCTTCAGGCAGAGTGCGCTGGGCGCCGCGGCGGTGATCCTGTTCCAGTACCTGCTGCGCCTGGACGTCAGCCGCCCGTTCCTGGCGCTGTTGGGGGCCTACGGCTGGATTTTCCTTTCCCTGTTCCGGCTCTCGGCGGGCAGGCTGGCGGGCGTGTTGCGCCGGGAATTCGGCGCGCCGCACTACGTGATGGTGGTGGGCCTGGGGCCGGGCGCCCGGCGGTTGGGCGAAGCGCTGGAGGCTTCGGCGCGCTACGGCGTTCGATTGCTGGGCTTCCTGGCGGAAGACGAACGGGCCCCGGCCGCGGTGCGCCTGCAACGTGAATATCCGGTCTACCCGCTGGCGGAGCTGCCCGGGCTGCTGCGCCGCCAGGTGATTGACGAAGTTCTCTTCGCACTGGGTCCGGAGCGGCTGGGGGACATGGAGGAGTGGCTGCTGGAGTGCGACGAGCAGGGCGTGCGCACCCGCGTGCTGGCTGATTTCTTTCCCCACGTGAACAGCCGGATGTACCTGGAGCGGCTGGGACCGCTGCCCTTGCTGACCTTCTCGGCCGCGCCCGACGACGAGATCCGCCTGATGCTCAAGCGCGCCCTGGATGTGAGCGTGGCCGCCGTCGGACTGGTGCTGCTGGCCCCCTTCATGCTCCTGGTGGCCCTGCTGATCCGGCTGACCTCGCCCGGCCCCGCCATCTTCCGCCAGGTGCGCTGCGGGCTGAACGGGCGGCGGTTCGTGCTCTACAAGTTCCGCTCGATGTGCGCCGACGCCGAGCGGCTCAAGCCGCAACTGGAGCACCTGAGCCGCAAGAGCGTGGCCTTCAAGATTCCCAACGATCCCCGGGTGACGCCGCTCGGGCGTTGGCTGCGCAAGTTTTCCATTGACGAGTGGCCGCAGCTCTGGAACGTGCTGCGCGGCGACATGTCGCTGGTGGGGCCGCGCCCGGCGGTGCCGGAGGAAGTCGAGAAATACACCGGCTGGCAACGCCGCCGGCTGCGCATGCGCCCGGGCTTGACTTGCCTTTGGGCGCTGGAGGGCCGCGATCATCTGGACTTCGAGAGCTGGATGCGCCGGGATCTGGAGTACATTGACCGCTGGTCGCTGGCCCTGGACGGCAAGATTTTGCTGCTGACGATTCCCCGGGTTCTTTCCGGGAAGGGAGCCTACTGAGTATGCATCTGGTGCCCAAACAAGACGAGGTGGTGGAGTTACTGCGCCAGACCGGCGCGCTGCGCCACGGTCACTTCCAGTATCCCAACGGCCTGCATTCGGACGAGTACTTGCAAGTGGCGCTGGCCATGCGCTATTACCAGCACGCCAAGACGCTGGGCGTCGGCTTGAGCCGCCTGCTGCGGGCCAACCCCGAGATCCGGGCCCTCATCCCGGAGCTCTCGATCGTGGCTCCCGCCACGGGCGGCCTGCCGGTGGCTTACAGCGTGTGCGAGGCCTTGCGCGCTCACCAGGTCTATTGGGCCGAGCAAGACGAGACGGGCGGCCCGCTGCGCTTCCGCCAGTACCTGAACCCTCAGCCGGGCGAGAAAGTGGTGCTGGTGGACGACATCCTGCGAACCGGCAAGAAACTGGGCGAGCTGAAGGCCTTGCTGGAAAACGCCGGGGCGGAGGTGCTGGCCCTGGCGGTGGTGATCTACCAGCCCACGCCCAGAACGCCGGACTTCGCGCCCCTGCCGTTGTACTACCTGGCCAAGCTGCAAGCCAGTTACTACGCGGACGCCCAGTCCTGCGAGCTGTGCCGGCGCGGCGAACCGATCGAGGCAGTCTGGGTCTGAAGGCCGGCTCGGCCGAGGAGCCGTCCCAGGGCAGGCAGGGGCTAAGTGAGCCGCTCGACAACTTACAGGGTCGTCATCACGGACGTGATCGCCGACGCGCTGGTCCCCGAACGCGAGGTCCTGCGCGGGCTGGCCGAGGTCGAGGCGCTCGGTGCGCGTTCGGAAGCCGAGCTGCAAGGGCGCCTGGAGCAGGCCGACGCCCTGATCGTTTACAACCTGGTCACGCTCTCGGCGCACACCCTGGCCCGGCTCGAGCGCTGCCGGGTGATCGCCCGGGGCGGCGTGGGTTACGACAACATTGACCTGGAGGCGGCGCGGCGGCGGGGCATCCCGGTGGTCCACGTTCCCGATTACGGCGCCGAAGAGGTGGCCGACACGGCCCTCGGGTTGACCCTGGCGTTGACGCGCGGCATCGCCGAACTGAATTCGCGCCTACGCGCCGGGTACCCTGAGTGGACGCACTGCCCGGCCGCGCCGCTTCACCGCCTGCGCGGGCGAGTCTTCGGCGTGGTGGGCCTGGGGCGCATCGGAACGGCCGCCGCCCTGCGGGCTCGCAGCCTGGGCATGGAGGTGGTCTTCTACGACCCTTACAAACCCGACGGCTACGACAAGGCCCTGGGACTGCGGCGCGCCGCGACCCTGCCCGAGCTGCTGGATGAATGCTTCGTGCTGAGCCTGCACTGCCCGCTGACCGAAGAGACACGGCGCATGATTGACGCCGCCGCCCTGGCCCGGCTGCCTCGCGGCGCTTATCTGATCAACACCGCGCGGGGAGCGATCGTCGAGACGGCCGCCGTTCCGCCCGCGATCGCCTCGCGCCGGCTGGCCGGCGCGGGCATAGACGTGCTCGAACAGGAGCCTCCTCCGGCCGACGATCCGCTAGTGGCCGCCTGGCGGGATCCGACCCACCCGGCGCACTACCGGGTGATCATCACGCCCCACGCCGCCTTCTACTCGGAGGAAAGCCTGCAGGAGTTGCGCCGCAAGGCGGCCGAGGCCTGCCGTTGCGCCTTGCTGGGTCTGCCCCTGCGCAACGTAGTGAACTGAGACGCGCGGCGCGCGGGGGGATTTGACAACCGGGGCCATCCGGTTCAAAGCTGGAATCTGCCATGAAGATCGCGGGCGTGCGCTGCTTTCTGCTCTCCTACCCGTTCCCGGAACCCCTCCGGCTGCCGTTCTGGGGCGGCGAGCGGACCATCGTCAAGCGGGACGCCATGCTGATCAGGGTGGAGGCCGATAACGGGCTGATCGGCTACGGCCCCGGACCCGCCAGCCCGGCGGCGCAGCAGGCGATCGAATCGGTGGTCGCGCCGTTTCTGGAAGGCAAGACGCCGGCCGAACCGGACGCCTTGCGCGTGCTGTTCCTGCAAGGGCCGGGGCGCGAGCGGCCCGAGGCGATCAAGCCCTATTGCGCCGTCGAGATCGCTCTCTACGACCTTTTGGGCAAGGCCCTGGGCGTGCCGGTCTCCGAGCTGCTGGGAGGGCGGGTGCGCGATCGCATCCGGCTTTACGGCAGCGCGGGCATGTATCAGTCGGCCGAAGGCTACGCCCGGGAGGCGGCGGGGATCGCGGCCCTGGGTTTCCCGGCCTATAAGATGCGGCCGGCGCTGGGTCCGGAAGGAGACCTGGAGGCCGTGCGGCTGATGCGCGAGGCGGTCGGCCCGGACATCGAGCTGATGGTGGACGCCCACGCCTGGTGGCGCATGGGCGACCGCAGCTACGACCTGGCGACCGTCGAGCGGCTGGCCCGGGCCATGGCGGACTATCGGATCGCCTGGCTGGAGGAGCCCTGGCCGCCGGAGGACCACCAGACCTACAGGCAGCTCAAAGAGAAGGGCTACGTGCCTCTGGCCTCGGGCGAACACGAGCCCGACGAGGAGCGCTTCCTGGATTTGATCCACAACGCCTGCGTCCATTACGTGCAAATGGACATTTGCTGCCAGGGCGGCTATCCCACGGCGCGGCTGCTGCTCGGGGAAATCGCCCGCGAGGGTTTGCGCTTCGCCTTTCACAGTTGGGGAACCGCGCTGGAGCTGGTGGCCGCAGCGCAGATCGGCGTCTGCTGGCCGGAGCTGGTGGTGGAGTGGCTGGAATATCCTTGCTATTCCACTCCGACCCGCCCCGGCATGTACCCGTTCCCGCTCGCTGAGGAAATCCTGCGCGAGCCGCTGGAGATCCGCCACGGCGATCTGATCGTGCCGGCCGGTCCGGGGCTGGGCGTGGAAGTGGACGAATCGGTGATCGAACGCTATCCCTGGCAGCCCGGGCCGTGGACCTGGTTCCGGCTGGAGTCGCCGCCGCAGACGCTCTACATCGGCGCGGACCACAGCGTGAAGTGGGAGGGCGCGGCCTAGGGCCGGCGCGCACGCCCTATGTGGGCAGCCTTGGGCGCTGCGGCGCTGGCGACCGGTCTGGCGACCTACGCCGTGCGCGGCCGTTCCTCGCAATGGTTGGGCCCTTCGGTCTGGCGCGGGCCGCGCCACCGGCCCGAGATCGCGCTGACCTTCGACGACGGCCCCAGTCCGGCCACCGCCCGCCTGCTCGAGGTCCTGGCCCGCCACGGCGCACGCGCCACCTTCTTCCCATGCGGCCTGAACGTCGAGCGGCATCCCGGCCTGGCCTGCGCCGTGGCCGCCGCCGGCCACCAGATCGGCAACCACGGTTACTCCCACACGCGCCTGTGGTTCCGCTCGCCTAAGTTCATCTACGGCGAGCTGGAGCGCGCCCAACGCGCCATCGTCGCCGTCACGGGGGTGGTTCCCACTTTGTTCCGCGCGCCTTACGGCGTGCGCTGGCCGGGGCTGGCCCGGGCGCAGCGCCGCCTGAACCTTCTGGGCGTGATGTGGACCGTGCTGGGGCGGGACTGGACGCTGCCGGCCGATCGCATCCTGGCCCGCCTGGTCGCCGGCGCGCGCAACGGGGCTATCTTCTGCCTGCACGACGGGCGCGAACTGGAAATGCGACCCGAGATCGGCGAGACGCTCCGCGCCGTCGAGCGGCTGATTCCCCTGCTGCACGACAAGGGGTTCCGCCTGGTGACGGTGGGCGAATTGCTGAGGTCCTAAGCCTCGGGTGTCAAATGCCGGCCGCCCCCAGGCTCCGCCAGGCCGCTTCCCAGGTGAACCGCTCCTCGTAAAGGGCTCGGCCGGCGCGGCCCAGCGCCGCCCGCCGCTCGGGCGAAGCCAGCAGCGCCGAGACCGCCTGGGCGAAGGCCTCGGGCTCGTCGGCCAGAATCAGGTGTTCGCCGTCGCGGGCGTGCAAGCCCTCGGCCCCGAGACGCGTCGAAACCACCGCCCGCCCGGCGGCCCAGGCTTCCAGGATCTTGAAGCGCGTTCCGCTGGCGGCCAGCAGCGGCACCACCACCACCTTGGCCGCGGCCAGCGTCTCCAAGGCGTCGGGCACCGGCCCTATCAGCCGGATGCGGTCGTCGCCTCGCAGGTAGGGAGTGACCGCTTGCGGATTCTTGCCCACCACCATCCAGATCAGCTCGGGCCACTGCTCCCGCAGCCGCGGCCAGATACGCGAGCGAAAGAATCGCACCGCCGCCAGGTTGGGCTGGTACTGGAGATTGCCCGAGAAGGCGATCGCCTCCTGTTCGGGCCGCAGCGGTTGCGGCGCCGCCGGAATGGCGTTGGGATAGACCGCGGCGGGCGTTCCGGGCGCCAGGGCGGCCAGGCGCAGCGCATCTTCTTCGGAAGCGGCCAGCAACAGGGAGAACCGGGGCAGCCAGCGCCGCTCCAGACGGCGGCAGCAACGCCCGAACCGTGCAAAGGCCAGCTTGAGCGGGAAGCGCTCGGCGGCCGCCAGCCGCCGGTGCAGCTCGGATTCGACGTTGTGCAGATCCAGCAGGAGACGTTGGGCGTGAGGGGCCAGAACGCGGGCGTAAGGCGCGCACCAGAAGTGCTCGATCAAAGCCAGCCGGTAGCGGCGTTGATCGAGCCGTTCCGCGATCGCTCTGCCGAAGCCGGCGAAGCGGTCGTTCAGAGGGGGCCTTCCCCAGATCAGGCGGCGCAGGTTGCGCAGGGCGCGGGCCGCGGGCGCGCGGGCGTGCGGCGGAAGATCGAGCACCCAGACCTGGCGGAAGCGCCCTGCCGGCAGCGCGGCCCGGGGGTCGGGGGCGCCCGGCTCGCGAAAAACGATCAGGTCCACCGCGTAACGCCCGAGCAGATACTCCAGCAGCGAGGCCGTGCGCAGCGCCCCGCCGCCGATCATCGGGTAAGGAGCCTCCGGACAGAGCGCCAGGGCGGCGGCTTCAGCCGGAGCGTCGCAGGGCCTCGGCATAGACCTCCCTGGTAAGCCGGGCGGTGCGCTCCCAACTGAATTCGGCCGCGCGCCGCAGGGCCCGCCGGCGCCACTCGGCCCGCCATTCCGGCTGCGTCACCGCCCGTGTCAGCGCTTCGATCCAGGCCCGGACGTCCCCCGCCTCCACCTGCACCGCCGCTCCGCCCGCCGTTTCGCTGAGGGCGGGGTCGCGGGAAACGATCACGGCCGCGCCGCACTGCATCGCCTCCAGGACCGGCAAGCCGAAACCTTCGTACAGGGACGGATAGACGAAGGCCAGCGCGGCCGAATACAGCGCGGGCAGGCGCTCGTCGGGGACCTCCTCGAGCAGGCGCAGGCCGGGCTCCGGGGCGAGGGCGGGGAAATCGCGCCGGCGCCGCCCGGCCAGCACCAACTCCACCTCGTGCCGCTTGCGCACCTCGCGCCAGGCTTCCAGCAACGGGCTGAGGTTCTTGCGCGGCTCGAGCGCGCCGACGAACAGCAGGTAGGGCTTCTCGGGCGGCGGGGCTTCCACCGGCCGGAAGTGGCTCGGTGCGGCCAGCGGCACCGCGGCGATACGCGCCGGGTGGATGCGAAAGCGCTCGATGGCCTGGCGGCGGACGGCCTGGCTGTCGGTCAGAATCATGGTCGCCAGGCCGAGGCCGATCAGCCAGGGCGTGCGCCGCCGGACGCGCCGCGCGTCGCAGTGCCAGGCCGGGTCCATCCAGGGCGACAGGTCGTGCAGGCTGAGCACGCTGGGCGCCCCGGGCAAGTAGGGCGTTTCGAAGTTGGTTCCGTGAAACAGTTGGGCGCCGCTGCGCTCGATCGCCCGGCGGACGCCCCACAGCCACCAGCGGCGCTCGAGAGGGCGGGCGGGACCGGCCGCCGCGCGCAGGTTGGGCGGCGAGCCGGCCGGCGCGGCAAAAGGCTGGTCGGAGACCAGCAGGTAGTCGTCCTCGGGGAACTCCCGCGCCAGCGCCAGGCTCAACTGCTCGACGTAGCGGCGCAGGCCGCCGCTGGAGAGCGTCAAGGGAGTGGCGTCCAGGGCCACGCGCATCGGTTTTTTCAGCGGCCCGTCAAGCGTTCCAACTCCGCCGCCCGGTTCAAATAGTTCTGCTCGTAATAGCGCTGATACTCGCCCGACCGGATGCGGGCCGCCCAGCCGGCGTTGGCTTGATACCAAGTGACGGTTCGGGCCAGACCGTCGTCGAAATCCACGGCGGGCGACCAGCCGATCTGCTCGCGCAGCTTGCGGCTGGAGAGCGCGTAGCGGCGGTCGTGACCGGGGCGGTCCGCCACGAAGCGGATGAGACTTTCCGGCCGTCCCGTGATGCGCAGAATCCTGCGCACCACCTCCAGGTTAGACAGCGCGCACTGGCCGCCGATGTTGTAGATCTCCCCTTCCCGGCCGGCCTCCAGCACCATCTCCAGCGCCCGGCAATGGTCCTCGACGTACAGCCAGTCGCGCACGTTCCCCCCGTCGCCGTAGACCGGCAGGGGCCGGCCCTCCAGGGCGTGGCAGATCATCAGGGGGATGAGTTTCTCGGGGAACTGGTAGGGGCCGTAGTTATTCGAGGCCCGCGTCACGATGACCGGCACGCGATAGGTGGCGAAGTAAGACAAAGCGAGTAAGTCGGCCCCCGCTTTGGAGGCCGAGTACGGGCTGCTCGGCCGGAGCGGGAAATTCTCGTCCGCCTCGGCGGGCTCGGGCAGGCTGCCGTAGACCTCGTCGGTCGAGATGTGCAGGAAGCGCTCCAGGCGCCTCCGCCGCACGGCCTCGAGCAGCGTGAAGGTGCCGCGCAGATTGGTCTCGAACACCGGCTCGGGCGAGAAGATGCTGCGGTCCACATGGGATTCGGCCGCGAAGTGCACGATCGCGTCCGGGCGGGTTTCCTCCAGCAGCGCCTCCAGGAGGCCTGCGTCGCAGACGTCGCCCCGCACGAAGCGATGGCGCGGGTCGCCCGCCACCGGCCCCAGATTCTCCAGATTGCCGGCGTAGGTGAGCTTGTCCAGGTTCACCAGTTCGCGCACCTTCCCGCCGGCCAGCATCCGGCGCACGAAGGCCGAGCCGATGAATCCGGCGCCTCCCGTCACCAGCAGTTTCACGTCGCCTCCCTCCTCGGCCGACTTACTTGTGCTGCAACTCCCAATCGTAGTTGATGCGCGGGTCGTTGTAAGCCAGGCGGCCCTCGTCGGCCGGATCGTAGAAACGGTCCGTCAGGTAGACCAGCACGGCGGGGCCCTCGCCGATCACCTTGTAGCCGTGGGCCACGCCGGGCGGGATCAGCAACTGCCAGGGGCGCAGCACGCCCAGATAAATCGTATTGCGCAGGCCGAAGGTGCGCGTCCCCCGGCGCAGGTCCACCAGAACGGCTTGCAGCATGCCCGCGGCCACCGTCCAGCAGTCGCTCTGTCGCAGATGATAGTGGAAGGCCTTGATGGTTCCCGGGTAGCTCAGGGAGGCCGAGACCTGGAGACGGTCGCTCGCGAACCCGGCCAGCAGTTCCTGCCCGCTGCGGCCCACTTCGAGGAAATAGCCCCGATCATCCGGCCAGAGCGCACAGGGCTGGAGGCGCACGCCCTCGATCAGATCGTCCGAATCGGGCCGCTGGATCACCCTGCCGATGCCCCGCGGGCACTCCGGCCAGCACAGTTCCAGTTCGCCGGCGGCCGCGATCAGGTCGGCGCGCGGGGCGGGGCTGCTCATTCTCGCCCACTCCCGGAGGCCGGGGCGGAGAGGGGCTCCTCCGCCCGTTCGCTGCGCCGCTGCTCGGCCACCAGATTGGCCGCGCGCAGCAAGGAATCGAACGTGCCGGCGTCGGTCCACCAGCCCTCCAGGAACGAGAAGGTCATGGTCCCCTCCCGGATATAGGCGTTGTTGACGTCGGTGATTTCCAGCTCCCCGCGCTCGGAGGGCGTCAGGCGGCGAATCTTATCGAAGACCGTCCCGTCGTACATGTAGATGCCGGTGACCGCGTAGCGCGACTTGGGATGCTTGGGCTTCTCCTCGATCCCCACAATGCGATCACCCTGGATCTCGGCCACCCCGAAGCGTTCCGCGTCAGGCACTTCCTTGAGCAGGATGCGCGCCCCGCGCGGCTGGTGCCGGAAGGCCTCCACCGCCCCTCGGATCGAGCCTTCGATCAGGTTGTCGCCCAGCACCACGCAGATTCTGCCCCCGTCGGCGAAGTGCTCGGCCAACGCCAGAGCGTCGGCGATGCCGCCCTCGCCCTCCTGGTAGGTGTAATTCAGGTGGGAGAGGCCGAACTGCTTGCCGTTGCCCAGCAGGCGCAGGAAGTCGCCCGCGTTGCGCCCCCCGGTCACGATCAGGATGTCACGGATGCCGGCCTCGACCAGCATCTCGATGGGGTAGAAAATCATGGGCCGGTCGTAGACGGGCAGCAGGTGCTTGTTGGTGATCTTGGTCAAGGGATACAGCCGGCTGCCTGTGCCGCCGGCCAGCACGACGCCTTTCATGGGCCGCTCCGCGGAAGACTCTTTATCATAACCCGCACCCGATCGAAAGGGCTCGGCGCTCGCCCGCCGCCGGATGTTATGCTCGGCAGGTTGGAGAGGATCGGCGGCGCCACACCCCGGCTCTGGGCGCAGGTCGCGGCCGGAGTTTTTCTGGCGGGGCTGGCCGGCGCCAACGTCTATCGCGCGGCCACCCAGTCCATCACGGCCGACGAGGCATTCACTTACAGTCACTTTGCAGGCGGCGACGAGCCGGTCAAACTCTACGACGCCAACCATCACGTGCTGTTCACCTGGCTGGCTCGCGCCTCGGTGGCCGCCTTCGGCCTGTCCGAATTCACGCTCCGGCTGCCCGCCGTGCTGGCCGGCCTTTTCTACCTGGCAAGTGTCTTTCTGCTTTCGCGTCGCCTGTCTTCCTCCCCCGGGCTGTTCCTGCTTTCGGCGGCCTCGTTGAGCCTGAACCCGTTCGTGCTGGACTTCCTCTCGGCCGCCCGCGGCTACGGCCCGGCGCTGGCCTTGTTTTTCTGGGCGTTTTACCTGCTGGCCGGCGACCTGGAGACCGGATCGGAGGCCGCCCCTGCTCGCACGCGCCTGGCCGCCCTCTGCCTGGCTCTGGCGGCGGCGGCCAATCTGAACTTTGCCGTCCCGGCTGCGGCCTTGGCCGCCGTGTTCTCCCTGGCGGCCGCCTGGCATCGGCCGCCCTTCCGGCCACGGCTACTGCGGCTGGCCGGGAGGTTCCTCACCTTGGGCCTGCTGCCGGCCGCGGCCATCCTGGCCTGGCCGTTGCGCACCGCGAGCCGCTCGAGTTTCTACGTAGGCGTGGAAACCCTGCGCCAGACCATGCAGGGCGCGATCTTTTACTCGTTTTGCCACGCCGCCCCGCAGGCCCCCTCCGCCTTGCAAAACCTGCTTTGGGACGTCTCCCACTGGTTCGTACCCACGGCGCTGGGGCTGGGCGCCGCCTGGTGCGCGGGGTTGATCGCAGGTGCGGCGCGCCGCGGAGGCCGGCGGCTGAAGGGACCGGAAATCTTGCTGCTGCTGGCTGGCGGGACGTCGCTGGGCGCGCTGGCGTTGCTGGTTCTGGCCAAACACAGCCTGGGTTTGAAGTACCCGGTGGATCGCACCGCTCTGTACTGGATTCCGCTGTTCACCCTGGTTTGCCTGGGCCTGATCGGGGCCACGCGCGGCCGCGGCCTTCTGCCGGGGTTGCTCGGCCTGGCGCCCGCCTTGTTTCTGGCGGCCGCCTGCCTTCAGTACGCGCTCCAGTTCAACTTGCGTTATTACGCCCAGTGGCGTTACGACGCGGGGACCAAACAGATCGTCAACCTGATACGCGCGCGGCAGGCCCGGCGGCCGAAGCCCAGGGTACGGGTACGGGCCACCTGGCTGTTCGAGCCCAGCCTGAATTTCTACCGCCAGCGCTACCGGCCGGCGTGGCTGGAGCGGGTGACCCGGGAGGGACCGGAGGGCGACGCCGATTATTACGTGCTCGTGGGCGAGGATCTGCGGCTGGTCGAGGGGCGCGGCCTGAGGGTGCTCTATCGCGATCCGCTTTCCGGGGCGGTGCTGGCCTCGCCCGGGGGCGTGCTACAATCCGGCCCATGACGCTGTACCGCTGGAGCGAGGTCCTCAAGGAGCCGATGAATCCGGCCGTGGCGCGCCAGGTCGTGCACGGCGAGCGCATGACGGTGGCCAAGGTGCATCTGAGCCGGGGAGGCACGGTGGCGGCCCACCGCCATGCCAACGAGCAGATGACGATGCTCGAACGAGGCCGGTTGCGCTTCACCATCGAGGGCGAAACGGTCGTGTTGGAGCCGGGCGCGCTGCTGCACATTCCTTCGAACGCTCTGCATCAAGTGGAAGCTCTGGAGGACAGCGTGGCGGTGGACCTGTTCGCGCCCCCGCGTCAGGACTGGATGCGGGGCGACGACGCCTACCTGCGCGCCTGAGCGCCCGGGGCGGGCCCTGCCGGAGTGCCTTTGCTACAATCGTGGGTTCGATGCCCAAGACCGAACGCGAGCACCGGCAGGACATCGTCGAGGTCGGGCGTCTGGTCTGGCAGAAGGGCTGGGTGGCGGCCAACGACGGCAACATCACGGTGCGGGTGGACGAGGAGCGCTTGCTGGCCACGCCCACCGGTGTTTCCAAGGGCATGATGCATCCCGACGATCTGATCCTCTGCGACATGAGCGGCCGCAAGTTGCTCGGCCGGCTGGATCAGACCTCGGAGCTGGCCATGCACCTGACGATTTACCGGATGCGTCCGGACGTGCGGGCGGTGCTGCACGCGCACCCGCCGGTGGCCACCGGCTATGCTTCGGCGGGCAAGCCGCTGAACCTGGCCTTGCTGCCCGAGGTGATCATCGGGCTGGGCTGCGTGCCGCTGGCCGAGTACGGACTGCCCGGCACCCCCGAGCTGACCGAGCCGATGCTGCCTTACATTCCCAAGTACGACGCCATCCTGCTGGGCAATCACGGCGCGGTCTGTTACGGGCCGGACGTCTGGAAGGCTTTTTTTCGCATGGAGACGGTGGAGCACTTCGCGCGCATCTCTCTGGTGGCGGAGCTGCTGGGAGGGCCGCGAGTGCTTCCCCGCGAGGAGGTCGCCAAGCTGCTTGAGGCGCGGCAGCGCTACGGCATTCAGGCCAAGGTGGCGGGCGAGCCCGGCTGCCCTCTGGCGGCCGAGGAGGCGGGCGCCGAACGGTTTGTTTTCACGCGCGAGGAGCTGATCGCCCTGGTCAGCGAGGCTCTGCGCGCCGGCGGAAGATCATAGCGGTTGGCAAGCGCCCCTCCGGCCCGGCCGGAGGGGCGGCATGACGGAGCAATATGGGCGAAGCATTGGGAATGATCGAAACGCGGGGCTTGGTGGCCATGATCGAGGCCGCCGACGCGATGGTGAAAGCCGCCAAGGTGACCTTGGTGGGCTGGGAGAAAATCGGCTCGGGCTACGTCACCGCGCTGGTGCGGGGCGACGTGGCCGCGGTGCGCGCCGCCACCGACGCGGGAGCGGCCGCGGCCCGCCGGGTCGGGGAGCTGATCGCGGTGCACGTCATTCCGCGGCCGCACCCGAGCCTGGAGGACGTCCTGCCCATCGGCAAGAGCAACGCCGGCAAGTAGGACCCGGCGGAAGAAGGTTGTCATGATTCTGGCTCGCGTGGTGGGCACGGTGGTGGCCACGCGCAAGGACCCTCGGCTGGAGGGCAAGAAGTTGCTGGTGCTCAAGCCGGTCTCGCCCGAGGGCAAGGAGGAGTCCGGCTACGTGGTGGCGGTGGACACGGTGGGCGCGGGCTTCCGCGAGACCGTGATCGCCGTCTCGGGCAGTTCCGCCCGGATGGCCGAGGGCTGCAAGGACCGTCCGGTGGACACCGCCATCGTCGGCATCGTGGACACCGTGAGCCTGGACGCGAAGAGGTAGGCGGGCATGTACCTGGGGCGCGTGGTGGGCTGCGTCTGGGCCACCGTCAAGAACCGCAACCTCACGGGACATCGCCTGCTGATCGTGCAGCCGGTCACGCCCGAGCTGACCGATAGCGGCCGGCGCATCGTCTGTACGGACTGGACGGGCGCCGGGGCGGGCGAGCTGGTCTACTGGACGCGGGCCCGCGAGGCCAGCTTCGCCTTCCTGCCCGAGGAAGTGGTCACCGACGCCACCATCGTAGGCATCGTGGACGAGGTGCACCTGGATCGCGAGGCCGCGCGGCGGGAGCGGCCGGCGGGAGGCGTGCCGTGCTGATCGCGCGCGTCATCGGCGAGCTGACCGCCACCCGCAAGCACCCCAGCCATGAAGGACTGAAGCTGCTGCTGGTCCAGCCGCTCGATCTGGAGGGCGCTCCGCGCGGCGACGCGGTGGTGGCGGTGGACTCGGTGGACGCCGGCGTGGGCGACCGCGTGCTGCTCACCACCGAGGGCTACAGCGCCTTCAGCAGCGTGGGGCGCCTGATGACTCCGATCGAGGCGGCCGTCATCGGCGTGGTGGACCAGGTGGAAGTGAAGTCCCCCTGAGCCCCCTCACCGCTTCTTCAACGTCACGCTCAGCCCGCCTCCCTGCATGTAAAAGATCGTCTCCAGCTCCGGACTGGTTGTGACCCGGCGCACGTAGTCGGCCGCCATCTCCACGTTGTGGGCCAGGATCAGCCCGCCCGGGCGCACCAGCGGCAGCAGCTTCTCCAGGTAGTCCAGGTAGCCCTCCTTGTCGGCGTCCAGAAAGAGCACGTCAATCGGCTCCTTGATCCGGGCTACGTTCTGGTGGGCGTCGCCCTCGATCAACTGGACCAGCCGGTCCACCCCCGCCTGCTTGAAATGTTCGCGCGCCATGGCCGCCCGGCGGGCGTCTATCTCGAAGGTGGTGAGTTTGCCCTGAGTCTTCTGTAGGGCCAGGCAGAACCACAAACCCGAGTAGCCGGTCGAGGTGCCGATTTCCACCACGTGGCGGGCGCCGGCGGCTTCGGTGAGCAGGCGCAGCACGCGGCCGTCGTTGGCGGGCACGCTGGAAAAGACCCGGCCCGAGCGCTCCGCCTCCTCGATCACGGACAGGACGCGCTTTTCGGCCTCGTCCTTGCCCTGGGGAGGACTTCCCATCTCGGCCGGCGAGCGCCGCCAGGGTCCCCGGCGCTGGCTCCAGCCCAGGGAGGCGCACAGGGCGGCCAAAGCAGTCAACCAAAGCAATCTTCGCATTGAGGATCCCCTCCGGAAAGCATTCTCACGATCAGGGCAGCACCACCAGGGGCGCCCGCGGGAAGGCGAAGCGCCTGCCCACCTCGTCCACCAAGCTTACCTGGCAGACGTAGCGCCCGGGCGTCAGCTTCTCCAGCGGCGCCTGGAAGCGCACCGGCAGCACGCCCGGCCGGCCGGGCGCGGTCTCGCTCAGCCGGACGGCGGGCGACTGAAAGGCCTTGACCTTCCCGCGGAAGAAGGCCAGCTCGCCGATCACGCTCACTTGGCGATCGGACGGGTCCACGGCCGGATCGTACACTTCCACGTACACGTAAAGGTTCTGGTCCTTGCGAAACACCCGGGTCACGCTGGGCGCCAGCTTTTGATCGTTCTCCACCAGCGGGTTGGCGCGCAACAGCTTGCGGTTCCGCGTCGCGGCGCCCACGGCGGCCTGGATCGGCTCGCGCTGGTTGGCCAGCACCAGCGAGCTGACCCGCAGGCGGTCGGCGGCGGCGCTCAGATCGGGAATCCGGAAAGGCGTCTCGAAGGTCCCGATGCGGCCGGTCTGATTTTCCCGGACCAGGAATTTCAGCCGGTAGCTGCCCGGCGGCAAGGTGAATCCCGTGTCGTACTGGAGGTTGCGGCGGGTGAGCCGGGCCACGTCCTCAGCGCGCAGGCGCACGCGGATGGCGTCCCGCACGGTGGCCGCCAAGCGGCCCCGCTCGTCGCGCACCTGCCCGATGAAATCCAGCTCGGTGGACTCGCTCGAGCCCCGGCGGGCCGGCACGATCTCCGAGCCCGGAATCTTGACCGCCACGGGGACGAAGTAGCGCTCCCGGGCCAGCCGGAAGTAATTGACCTCCAGGGCCAGAGGCAGGTCGGTGATGGGGTCGCCCAGGGCCAGCGCCTCCTGGAGTTGCTGCTCCTTGTCGGTTTCGCTGAACTTGGCGAACTCCTTGGGCGCGAAGTAGCCGCTGCGGTAATCCAGGCGAGCCTGGAGCGGCCGGTTCAGGCGGATCTGGATGCGGCGGAAGCGCCCGTCCTGGGCGGTGTTGGCGGGGTAGTAGCCCAGGATGTAGTAGCTCCGGATGTCCTGTTGCGCCTGTCGGATGCCCAGGCTCAGATCGTTGGCGTCCAGGAAGGCCCGGCCGCCGGTGTCCTCGGCCAGGCTCACCAGGGTCTCCTGCTGGTTCTGGAAGCGGGCCATCTGCTGCCGTTGGGCCTGGCCCGAGAAGAGGCCGGTGCCGCGGGGCGAGGCGCGGGAGGCGTCGCCGCCGGCGATGGTCGCCACCAGTCCCCGCGCGTCCACCGGATAAAAGGAGACGTTGGCCCGGACGGCTGCGTTGATAGTGGATCGCAGTTGCGAATCGTTCTCAACGCCGGTCCGGCCCACGCCGCTGGAGAAATAGACCAGGGCTTTCTTCTCGGGCAGGGGGGCGAGCATGCGGGCGGCCGATTCCAGAGCGCTCAGCTTGCGGTCGGTGTTGAAAATATTGAATTCGCTCTCGTCGGCCGTGAAGGCCGCGCCGGTATCCTCCGCGCTCTCCTCGTCGGTCTCGGCCTCGGCCGCCAGTTCGCTGGACTCCCCGGTCTGCAAGGAGCGGATGACGCGGGCCAGCAAGTCGCGGTCGTCGGTGAAATCCTGCTCGACCTTCAGGCGGGAGGAGAAGCTCATGACGGCCACCAGGTCGGCCGGCTGCATCTGCTCCCGGATGAACTTCAGGGCCGCCTCGTGGGCCCGGACCTGATCAGCGGGCGGCATCGAGGAGTGGTCGAAGAACAACACCAGCAGCCGGCGGTCCTGGTACTGGATCTTGCCGGGTGCGGCGACGGTGATGGTCTCGGGCCGCGCCGGGACGGCGCGGGCGGGCGCGGCGGGCCCGGGGGGCGCCTCGGTCGCTTCCAGCCGCTGGAACTCGAAGATGGCGATCTGCTGCGGCTTGCCGTCCTCGAGCAGGGTGAAGTCCTCCTTGGTCAGGCCGGTGATCTCCCGGCCCGAGCGGTCGCGCACGAACACATCCACCACCACCAGATTGGTCGTCGTGCGAAAGATCGGGCCGGTCTGCTGGGCCAAACCGGCCAGGGCCGCAACCGCGAGGAGTCGTCCGAAGCGTCGCGATCTCATCGCCTAGAACCTCAAGCGAAGCTGGGCGGTCACGCGCCGCATGGGGGCGGTGGCGGTGGGCAGGCCGTAGTCGGAGGCGTTGACCACCGTGCCCAAATTGGTGTAGCTGACATGGTTGGTGAAGTTCTGGCTGTCGAGGCGGAACTCGACGGCGCGGCGCTCGCCCAGGGGGAACGAGCGGCCGAGCGAGAGGTTCAGCGAGAGTCGCGTCGGCCCGTCAATGGTGTTGCGCCCCGCGTTGCCGAAGGTTCCCGGCCGGGGGACGGCGAAGGCGGCCAGGTTGAAGAAGCCGGTCGCGCTATGGATGGGCAGGCCGGTGGCGTCGGCCCGGCCGCTGCCGACGGCCCCGGTGCCGCCGGTGTCCGCCTGGTTGCCCAGCACGCGCGCGGTGAGCGGCGTGCCCGAGCCGGCGGTGAGGCCGCCGCTCAGATCCCAGTCCCTCAGGATCCGGGCCGCCCACCCCGAGCCCAGCCTGAGCCGGCCGGTTTCCCGCACCGGCGAATGCAACACGTAAAACAGGCTGAGGCTGTGGCGCTGGTCGAAACTGGAGCGCCCGCGCTCGGCCCGCAGGTCCTTGTCGTTCTGGGCCACCACGGCTGCGCCGCCGCCCAGGGTCGAGGCGTTGTCCAGCGACTTGGAGTAGACGTAGAGCAAATTGGCCGAGATCCCGCGGCTGAGGCGGCGCATGAGGCGAACCTGCCCGCCGTGATAGATCGAGTTGCCCTCCGAGGTGTCCCAGGTGAAACCCACCGCGTTGCCGATCTGGCGGCGCTGCTCCGCCGTCAGGGGCGAGCCCGGCGCGGCGCGGTTGGGCTGGCGCTGGATGTCCAGCCGGGTGCCCTTGGTGCCCAGGTAGGACAGCTCCATCAGCAGCGCCCGAGTGAGGGAATGCTGGATCGAGAAGCTCCAGGTCTGGGCGTAGCCGACGCGGTAGCGCCGGTCCACCGCGTAGGTGTTGGTGATGGTCTGTGAGGGCGCGGTCGCGAAGCCGTTGCGCAGGGTGAGCACGCGTGCCTCGCTGGTGTTCAGCGTGGCGGTGTTGGCGAAGGGGGGCTGGGAGGCCAGCCGCGAGGGGAACTGGCTGTAGATCGCCCCGTTGTAGAACACCCCGTAGCTGGCGCGCACCAGAAAGCCGCGCCGGCCGGAGGGCCGCCAGGCCAACCCGACGCGGGGCGCCAGGTTGTTGGGGTCCGGATCCACCAAGCCGCGCGGGAAGCGGCCGGAATAAGGGCCGACCTGTCCGGGGGTCACCACCGCCACTCCGTCCAGCCGCGGCGAGACGTCCAGGTTCGCCATGTGATCGAACTTCTCGTAGAACGGCTGGAAATACTCGTAGCGCAAGCCGGCGTTCAAGGTCAGGTTCGAGCGCAGCCGCCAGTCTTCCATCAGGAAGGCGCTCCACACGCGGGAGCGGAAATAGGTGTTCGAACCGCCGAAGCGGATCGAGCTGGACTGCGGCAGGCCCAGCAGGAAATCGGCGAAATCGAAGCCCGTGCCGGGCAGCGGCTGGCCCTGGGGGTTGAAGGCGCTGGTGGCCAGACCGGTGAAGGTGAAGGTTCCGCGGGCATTCTGATCGGTGCGGGTGTTGAGCTGCACGCGCCGGTACTCGCCGCCCAGCGTGATGCTGTGCCGCCCGCGGACCAGCAGCAGCGAAGGCAGCAGCGCCGAGGTCTGGTCGCGCCGCAGCAGGGCGCTGGCGTCGCTGAGCGCCCCGAAGTTGGTGAAGTTCAGGTTGGGCGGGCCGTAATTGATGGGGTCGCGCGAGACGCCCAGAATGCCCAATTCGCCCGCCAAATCGCGCCCGTAAGCGAAATAGGGCAGGGTCTGGTTGCGGTTGCGCGAGATGTTCCAGCGCAACGTGTAAATGCTGGTGCGCGTGAAGTTATGGGTCCAGCCGGCCGAGAGGCTCCAGCCGCGGCCGCGCCCGGCGTCGCGGAAGCCGTAAAGCTGACTGGAGGTGCCGCTGCGCCACTGCCCGTTGGCGTTGACGTCGAGGCGGTCCTTCTGGCTGAGGCTGCGGTTGAAGCGCCCGCCGAGCTGATCGCTGTCGTTGCCGTTAGAGGTGACGTACTGGTAATTCTGCACTTGGCCCGGCTGATTGGGCAAGGGGAACAGGGGCAGCAAGCCCAGGGCGATCGTGTCCAACCGGGAGGCGGGAATGCGGTTGCCGGGGAAGGGCAGGCGGCCGGCGGGATCGTAGACCAGCACGGGCGTGGGGGCGGCCGATTGCGAGAAATCGCCCTGGCGCTCGGCCGGGGTAGGCAGGGTGGAGATTGCGTGATAGGGGTTGCGCGCCCGGGTCCCCGAATAGTTGAAGAAGAAAAACGTGCGCTCGCTGCGGACCAGCCTGGGGATGGCCAGCGGGCCGCCCAGCACCAGGCCGAAGCGGCTTTGCGCGTAGGAGGGTTTTTCCACCTTCTGACCGGTCAGCGAGAAGGGGCGCGCGTCGAGGGCCGAATTGTTCAGCGAAAAGAATAGCGAACCCCGCAG
>JBBIMA010000001.1:0-134572 GCA_037444625.1 Solibacteraceae bacterium | reverse complement strand
TTCCTCCAGCAGCGCCTCCCGCGATGGCAGCCCGCCCGGTGCGTTCTCGGTCAGCCGGACCAGATCGCGCCACTCGGAACCCATCCGGGCGATCCGCTCCCGGCAGGCAGGACACCGGGCCGCGTGCCGGAGGGCCTCCTCGGAGGATGCGCTCAGGCCCGTGGCCAGCGCCACCAGATCGTCGAAGTCAGGATGCGCCGGCGGCCGCCGCCACGCCTTCATCCAAGATCGCCACATGCGCCGATACCCGCCCTCGCGCGGAGCGCTCTCACACCGCCTTCCCCAGCGCCGCCCGACAGCGGGCCAGCGCCCGGTTCAATAAGGCGCCCACCGTACCGCACCGGATGTTGAGCACTTCGCCGATCTCAGCATAGCTCAGGCCTTCCGCCCGCAGCCGCACGCACTCCAGCTCGCGCCGCGTCAGCCGCCTCACGATCTGCCGGGCCAGATGGCGCCGCTGGTAGTCCGCTTCCGGGTTGTCTCCCATCGCGCGCGCCCCGGCGTCGGAGGGCATTTCCACCTCGGCCTGTGTGCGCCGTTGCCGGCGCCGCGCCAGGCAGGCGTTGCGCGTCACCCGATACAGCCAGGCTCGGTGGTTGTGAATCCGGGCCCCGTTTCGCAGCGCAACGAACAGGCGCAGGAAGACCTCCTGCAAGACGTCCTCGGCGGCTTGCGCGCTCCCCAGCAGCAGCGAAGCGTAGCGATACAGGCCGTCCACTTCGGCCTGGTAGCAGCCCACTACCTGTTGCTCGGCCGCGCCGGCGGGCGCCGCCTGCGGCCAGACCTCGGCCGCCGGCCGGCAGTCGAGCTCTTCGGCCGCCGAACGGCTCGGCGCGCTTTCGGCTTCGCTCCGGGATAAGCCGCCCATGGCCTCTGTCGGCCCGCGCCTTGACTCATCGGACGGCGCGAGCGGAATTTGATCCCGAGAAATTCCCTCCGCCTGTAAAGAAATGTGCTGCGCGGCGCCTCCTACTAGTTTAGAGGATGAGGTGCCGGTTGGAAAGGAAAATTCTAAGTACCAGTACGAAAGGCGCGGACGTAATGCTAACCCCTGGCAGGGTTAGTACTGCCCGTCTTCCCGCCCTACTCGCTCCTTCCCCCGCCGCGGCGCGCCGCCGGCGCGAGGCCGGCTCCCAGGTCGTCGAAGTCGGCTTGTGCCTGCTGCCCTTTCTGGCCATCATCTTCCTGCTGATTGACCTCTCGCTGGTGATTTTCTTGAAGGGCACCTTCCAGCACGCGGTGCGCGAAGGCGTGCGCTACGCCATGACCGGGCGGACCATGGAGGGACTCGGGCACGACGCCTCGATCAAGCGGGTGGTCCAGCAGTACGCCATCGGTTTCCTGGCGGGCGATTCGGGCGCCGAGAAAATCAAGATTCGCTACTACGTGCCCGGCACCCTGGCCGAGACCGCCAGCAACGCCGGGGGCAACATTGTCGAGATCTCCATCGAGGGCTTTTCCTGGCGGCCCTTGGTGCCGCTGCTCAAGAGCGGCGATCCGGTGAACATCTCGGCCCGCTCGACCGGGATCATGGAGCCTTCGCCGGGGGGCATTCCGCCGCAGCGCTGAGGAACAGGAGGATCAGGCATGAGCAAAAGGGAAAGACCGGCGGGCCGGGGAGGCGCGGTGATCGAGTTCGCCCTCACCTTGCCCATCCTGGTCTCGCTGGTGCTGGGCATTTTCATGATCGGCCTGACGGTGATCCGGGGCATCTCGGTCGTTCAGGTGACGCGCGACACCGGCCAGATGTTCGCCCGCGGGCTGAACTTCGCGCTCGATCCCAACAAGGACGTCGTGGTGCGGCTGGCCGCCGGCATGGGCATGACTCGCGACGGCGGCAACGGCACGGTGATTCTCTCCCAGGTGATGTTCATCGGCGACGACCAGTGCGCCGCGGGCGGCTACGACGAGGGGGACACCCGCTGTACGAACCGTTACTGGCCGGTGATCATCCGCCGCATCGTGATCGGCAACGCCTCGCTGCGCCAGAGCAACTTCGGCACTCCCAACCCCGGGCTGATCGGCAGCGAGGGCTGGGTCTCGAATTACCTCACCGACTCCAGCACGCGGGCGGTCGGCTTCACCAGCGTCATCCCCGACATGGCGCCCGGCCAGATCGCCTATATGGTCGAGTCCTATTTTTATTCCCCCGAGCTGTCGCTGGCCGGCATGAGCTTCGGCGGCGGGGTCTATTCGCGTTCCATTTTCTGATGGCGAGGAGGAGAAGATGACGGCGGTGAAGAAACTCTCGAGGAAGCGCCAGCGGGGCGTCATCCTCATCATGCTCACCCTCACCCTGATGGTGATCGTTCCTATGGCCGGCCTGGCCTTCGACGTCGGCCTGCTCTACCTGATCCGCACCAAACTGTCGGCGGCCGTGGACGCCGCGGTGCTCGCCGGGGCTCGTTCGTTGAGCCGCGGCCTGGACCTTTCCTCCCAGATCGAAAGCGCGGAGAGCACCGCCATCCAGTACTTCAACGCCAACTTTCCCGACGGCCTTTACGGCACCACCGGGCGCACTTTCACCCCCACGGTGGCCGAGACCGGCTACCGCACGCGCACCGTCAGCGGGGTGGCCACCGTCACCGCCCCCCTATATTTCCTCCGCCTGCTCGGGCAGAATACGGCGACCATGGGCGTGCGCGCCACCGCCTCCCGCCGCGACGTCAATCTCATCCTGGTGCTGGACCGCTCCGGTTCGATCGAGGCCGGCGGCGCCACTACGGCCGTGAAGAACTCGGCTATCTCCTTCGTCAACAAGTTCTCCGAGGGGCGCGACCGCGTCGCCCTGGTCAGCTTCAGCGGCAACTACCGGATAGATTTCTCCCCTTCGATGACCTTCAAGACCGCCAGCCCCAGTATCACCGATAAGATCAACGCCCTGGTGATGAGCGGCAACACCAACTCGGCCGCCGGCCTCTGGCAGGCCTACCAACTGCTGCGCAACATCAATGAACCGGGTGCGCTGAACGTCATCGTCTTCTTCACCGATGGCCGCCCGACCGCCCTCAGCGCCAGCTTCCCGGTCCGAACCAGCGTGGACCGCCGGTACGGCTATCCCGGCGGCCCCAGCGGCTGCACCAGCACTTCCACGGAGTGCAACATGCCGGCCAGCCCTTGCACAAATCCCGCCAACAAGGTCGGCTTCATTTCGGCCCCCGTCATGACCAGCGGGTCGTGGCCTCCCCCCATCACCGGCACTACCTGGGGCGTCATGCGGGCCGACTCCACTTCGCCCTCCATGGATGAATGGACCCTCTCCACCTCCAATTGCTCCGGCTGCGCTTTCGCCGCCGGTTCCGGAACCACCTACCGCCAGCGGGTGCGCCGCGACATCGCCTACCTTCCGGACACCGATCCCGACGGCAACTCGCTTTGGGGTTACATGGGCAACGTGACCTTCGGGAGCGGTCACCCTTATGCCGGAAAGCTGCGCGTGGATTCCTGGCGCGGGGTTCGCTACGCCGCCTACAACCTGGCCGACAACATCGCCCAACGCATCCGCAACGACGTTGCGCTGGTGCCCGTCATTTTCACCATCGGCCTCGGGGGAATGGGCGCCGAGGACGTGGACCACACGTTCCTGCGCCGGGTCGCCAACGATCGCGACAGCCCGATCTTCGATCCCACGAAGCCGGCGGGCCTGTACGTCTACTCGCCCACGGCCGCCCAGCTCGACCAGGCCTTCCTGCGGGTCGCCTCCGAAATCCTCCGGCTGGCAGAGTAAGGCGGCCGCCCGCCCCGCACTCGACCGGCGCGTTCGGCCTCGAGCGCTCCCGGTCTGCTAAAATGAGGTGAATTCCACTTCACACGGGGAGCGCGAAACACTATGCCGAGGAAGTCAACTCCCAGGCCCGCCGGCGGTGAAGAGGGGAAGCCCGCTCGGCGGTCTCGCAAGCGGGCGGCCGGCAGCGAAGCGGCCGCCGGGACGAACGGCGCGCCGCCTCAGGCGCAACCCGCCATTCCGCACGAAGAGATCGAGCGGCTGGCCTACTCCTACTGGCTCGAACGCGGCGGCCAGGGCGGCTCTCCGGAGGACGACTGGTTCCGCGCCGAGCAGGAACTTCGCCGGCGGCGCGCACTGGCGAGCGCGGCCGGCGATCCGGCCGCGTAAATCGCGGGGGAATTCCTCCCCGGGCGGCGAAATTCACTTGTATTTTCGCAGCACCGCCAGCACGCGGCCCTGGATTTCCAGATCGGCCAGAGGAACCCGCAGGGGCGCCATCTGCGCGTTGGCCGGCTGAAGGCGCGCCATGCCGTCCGGCTCGCGGTAAAAGCGCTTGAGGGTGGCCTCCGCTCCGCCCACCAGCGCCACCACGATGTCGCCGTCGCGCGGCTCCGCCGTCCGCTCGACCAGCACCAGATCGCCCGCACAGATGTGGTCCTCGATCATCGAATCGCCCCGGACCTCCAGGGCGTAAAGGTCCTCCCGGTTGAGGAACTCCCCCAGCTCCAGGCTCTCGCGCACCTCGACCGCCTCCAGCGGCGCGCCCGCCGCGATCCTGCCCAGTAGCGGGATCTCGGCCGCTCCCGCCTGCCGCCGCAGCCGCCGCTGCTCCTGGAAGAAGCGCGGGGTCAACTCCAGCGACCGGCTTTGATTGAACCCCCGCCGCAGGTACTGCTTGGCTTCCAGGGCCGAGATGTGCTTGTGCACCGTGGCCAGCGACGCCAGGCCCAGCCCCGTGGCGATCTCCATGTAGCTGGGGCAATAGCCCTTTTCACCCTGGTAGCGGGCGATAAAATCCAGGACCTGCTTCTGCCGGCGCGTCAGTGCCACAAGCCGCTCCTCCTGCTCCCATTCTGGGCGAAGAAAAGGGGAAAGTCAAGCCCCTCTCATCGCCCAGGCTTCAAATACCGCGCCAGAAATTCGTATATCTCCGCCCGCGACTCCCTCGCCAGCCGCGTGTCTATCCGGTTGAAAGCGTGCCCGCCCGGCGCCTCCCGGTATATCTTGTACTCGAACTTCTTGCCTGCCGCCTTCAAGGCCGCGATCAGCCGCTCCACCTCCAGCACGTTCACGTCTTCGTCATTGCTGTTGGTGTGGATCAGCAGCGGCGTGGCCAGCTTTTCTACGTGGCTGATCGGCGAGCGCCGCAGGTACTCCCCGACGTCCTCCTGCGCCGTCTTGCCCAAATGGTACGGCGCCGAGAACTGCGCCCGGTAGCTTTCCGACTTGTAGCCCATCCGCGCCACCAGGTCGCTGACCGGCACCCCGGCGTAGGCGCAAGCGTAGGCCTCCGGGTGCTCGAAGATGTTCATCAGGGCGATCATGCCGCCGTGGCTCCAGCCCACGATCCCCACCCGCTTGGGGTCCAGGAAATCGTAGGTTTCCAGCATCCAGGCCCGGGCCGCGAAGACGTCGTCGTTTTCCCGGCCTCCGTAGTCAATCTGGCGGTAGAAGGCGCCCCCGTAGCCGGTCGAGCCGCGGTACTCCGGGGCGATGATCGCGTAGCCCTGTTCGACCAGCTCCCGCACGATGTGGGCCGAGCCGGTGGAGAAGTTGGCGTGCACCCCGCCGTGCACCAGCACGATCAGCGGATGCTTGCGGCTGCGGTCCAGCTTCTTGGGTAGGAAGGTGTAGGCCGGGATGATCAGGGGATTGCCCGCGCCTTGGGCGGTGGGATTGGGCTGGCGCCGGGGCGGCAGGCTGGTGTAGCGCACCTTGTCCACCTCGGCGATGTCGCCCAGCTTGAGGTGCCACATCAGGTCGTCAATCGCCTTGAGCAGCTCGCTGTGGCGGTGGTCCTGCTCGCCCGCGCCCGCGGGCGGCGGCTGGGCGGGCAGCCTGAGCGCCAATCCGGCCAGCAGCAAGAGAGTCGGCAAACCAGCGGACTTCATGGAACCGTTAAAGCACATCCGGCGGCGCGCTTACAAGCGGTCTCCGGAGGGCTTAGAATGAAAGCGTGGCGGGGTCGCGATTGCCTTGCGCGTTGCTGCTGGCGGGCGCTTTGCTCGGCCAGGGGCCCTTCTTCCCGCTGGAGCGGGTGCGGGCGGGCATGAAGGGCGTGGGCAAGACGGTCTTCGCCGGGGATCGCATCGAGGAATTCGGAGTCGAGATTCTGGGGGTTCTGGAGAACGCCGGTCCCAAGCAGTCCCTGGTGCTGGCTCGCCTCTCGGGAGGGCCCCTGGAGAAGACCGGAATCCTGCAAGGCATGAGCGGCAGCCCGGTTTATCTGGAGGGACGGCTGCTGGGGGCGGTGGCGATGGCCTTCGCCTTCGCCAAGGAGCCCGTGGCGGCCATCCGGCCGATCCAGGACCTGGTCGCGGTCGGCGGGCCGGACGAGCCGGCCCCCCGGCGGGCGCGGATCGGCTTGCTCGATCAGCAGTTGACCGCCGCCTTCGCCCCTCGCCAGGAATGGCCCGCGGGAGCAGACCGGCTGGTGGACATCGCCACGCCGCTGGTCTTCGGCGGCTTCACGCGCGGCGCGATCGAACGGTTCGCGCCCCAGTTGCGCGCCCTGGGCCTGGAGCCGCTTCAGGCGGTCTCCGCCGGCGGCCGCCCTCCGGCGCGCTATGGCAACCCGGCGGATTTGAAGCCCGGCTCGATGATCAGCGTGCAGTTGGTCTCGGGCGACATGAGCATCGGGGCCGACGGCACACTGACCTACATCGAGGGCGACCGCGTGTACGCCTTCGGTCACCGCTTCCTGGCCATTGGCCGGACCGAGCTGCCCTTTGCCCGCGCCGAGGTGCTCACCGTGGTGCCCACGCTGTCGGCCTCTTTGAAGATCTCCGTCCCGCGGGAATGGATGGGCGCCGTCACCGAGGACCGCAGCACCGGGGTGGCCGGCCAGTTGGGCCGGCGCACGGACCTGGTGCCGGTGGCCATCGAGGTGATCCGGCGCGGCCGGCGGGAAACGCCCTTGAGCCGCGCCTCCTACCGGCTGGAGATGGTGCGCGACCGGCTGCTCACCCCGCTGCTGCTGCAAATGGCCGTGTTCTCGGCCATTGACGCCACCGAGCAAGCCCTGGGCTCGGCCAGCCTGCTGGTGCGGGGCCAGTTCGAGTTTCGCGACGGCAGCGGCCCCCTGCGGCTGGACAACATGTTCGCCGGGGATATGAACCTGCCGCTACAGGTCTCCGCCGCGGCCGCCGTCCCGCTGGCCTACGTGCTCCAGAGCGGCTTTGACGCCCTCCAGCTCAAGAACGCTTCGCTCCAGATCGAGTGCTTCCCCGAGAAGCGCCAGTTGCAGATCGAGCAGGTGTGGTGCTCGCGCCGCCAGTTGCACCCGGGCGAGAGCCTCGAGCTCACGGTGGTTTTCAGCGGCGACAACGGCCTGGAGCTGACGCGCAAGGCGGTCTACCAGGCCCCGCCCGGCGCTCTGCCGGGCTGGCTTCAGTTCACGGTCTCCGACGGCAGCAGCGCCAACCTGGCCGAGTACCAGCAACTGGTGGGGCAGACGCCCAAGTCGCCCGCCCAGTTGATTCGCTTCGTCAATTCGCTCCGCCCGAACACCCGGGCCTACGTCCGGGTGACGCGCGCCGAGCCGGCCTTCGAGGTGCTGGGCCAGATCCTGCCCTCCCCGCCCGCCTCGCTGGCCTTGGTGCTGGGGCGCAGAGAAGCGGCACTGGGCTCCGGCCTGGTCGCCCAGAGTTCCAAGCTGGCCGAGCTGGTCCTCGAGGTCGGAGGGCGCGTGGTCACCGGCTCGAAAACCATCCAGGTGGAGTTGAAGGAATGAGCAGAGCGCACAGGGGGCCGGCCCGGCTGGCGGCCGCCTCACTGCTGGCGGCCGGCCTGTTGCCGGCGGCCGGCACCGTCACCTGGGAGTTGAGCAGTTGGCGGGATTTCCTGCCCGGGCGCTTCCTGGGCGTCTCGCTCAGCCGGGACGGCCGCTTGATGCTGGCGCCCAAACTGGAGACGCTGTTTGCTTCCGACCAGCCCGTCATCTGGACGGTGGCTCAGGGGCCGGACGGCGCGCTGTACGCAGGCACCGGCCACCGCGGGCGCGTTTTCCGCATCGAGCGGGACGGGCGCTCGAAACTGCTGTGGACCGCCGAGCAGCCGGAAGTCTTCGCCCTGGCCGTGGATTCCAAGGGCGTCCTCTACGCCGCCGGCTCGCCGGAAGGCAAGATCTACCGCCTGGAAAACGGCCAGGCCCAGGAGTACTTCGCGCCCAAGGCCCGCTACGTTTGGGCCCTGGCCTTCGGTCCGGACGGCAAGCTTTACGCCGGTACGGGCGACGAGGGTAAAGTCTGGCGCATCGAGGGACCGGGCCGGGGCGAGGTCTACTACCAGACCGGCCAGACGCACGTGACCTGCCTGGCCTTCGATCGCGAGGGACGACTGCTGGCCGGCACCGAGCCCAACGGCATCATTTACCGCATCACCGCCAAGGACAAAGCCTTCACTCTTTACGACGCCAACCTGCCCGAGATCCGCCGGCTGGCGGTCGCCCCCGACGGCGCCGTTTACGTGGCTGCCATGGGCGGCTCTCTGGTGAAACGGCCCCTCGGCGTCACGCCTGCCGGCGGCGGTGCTACGGCTCCTGCCCCGGCCGGCAGCGTCAGCACTACCGTGACCGTGACGGAAGAGGCCCAGGGGGGCGTCGAGCTCAAGCCCAAGACCGACCAGCCCAAGCCCGCGCCCGCCACGCCCGCTGTGGCCACCCCCTCTCCCGTCATTGACGTCTCCGGGGTCGAGAAGTCCGCCATTTTGCGCATCGCCCCCGATCACACCGTCGAGACCTTGTGGTCTTCCAAGGAAGAGAACGTCTACGACCTGTTGCTGGCGGGCGGCGAGGTGATCTTCGGCACCGACGGCCAAGGCCGCATCTACCGGCTCAGCCCCGAGCGCAAGACCACCCTGCTGGCGCAGACCAACGAGGGCGAGGCGATCCGCCTGGCGGCCGCCGAGGCCGGACTGCTGGCGGCCACCGGGGACGCAGGCAAGATCTACCGCCTCACCGAGGCCGCCGGTCTCAGCGGCGTTTACGAATCCCCGGTGCACGACGCGGGCACCGTGGCCCGCTGGGGGCGCGTGAGCTGGCGCGGAGAGGCGGTGGATCAGGGCCGCGTCAGGCTGCGCACCCGCACGGGCAACTCGGCCCGGCCGGATCCCACCTGGAGCGAGTGGTCCCAACCGCTCTCCAGCGGCGACCCCATCCCCAGCCCCAACGCACGCTACATCCAGTGGAAGGCCGAGCTGAACGCTTCCGGCGCCCAGTCCCCCGTGATTGACAGCGTGACGGTGGCCTACCTGCCGCAGAACAGCGCGCCCGTGCTCAAGAGCCTGAGCGTCACCGCCCAGTTCACCAGCGCCGCCCAGGCCAAGACTTCCCCGGCCCAGTCCCCCGCCGCCACCTACTCGATCACGGTCACCGATACGGGCGAAAGCCCCGCCCCGCCCTCCGCCGGCACGCCCACCCAGGCCGTCGGCCGAGCCGGCGGCGAGCAGCTTCAGCTTACCTGGCAGGCCGAGGATCCCGACGGCGACCGCCTTTCCTACTCGCTGTTCTTCCGCGGCGAGGACGAGCGGGAGTGGAAGGTCCTCAAAAGAGAGTTCGCCGAAAACACTTACACCCTGGACGGCGACGTGCTCGCCGACGGACGGTATTGGTTCCGCGTGCTGGCCTCCGACGCTCCCGCCAATCCGCCCTCGGCGGCCCGGCAGGCCGAGTTGATCAGCGCCCCTGTCCTGATTGACCACACCCCCCCGCTGGTGCGCGCCGGCGCTCCCCGGCGCAGCGCCCCCGGGCTCGAGCTGGAGTTCGAGGCCTCCGACGCCGCTTCCTCCTTGCGCCGCGCCGAGTACTCGCTGGATGCCGGACCCTGGATTCCCATCGAGCCCTTGGACGGCGTGCTGGACTCCAGCCAGGAAAAGTTTCGCCTCGCCCTCGACAACCTTGCGCCGGGCGAACACCTGATCGTCCTGCGGGTCTTCGATGCGGCCAACAACGCCGGCCTGGCCAAGGTGGTCTTGCGCTGAGGGCTACTCGTAGCGCAGCAGCACGGCCGTGACGTTGTCCGGGGCGCCGTGCGCCTTGGCGGCATCCACCAGCCGCTCGGCCTTGATGGGCAGGGGATCGGCCCCGGACAGGATGGCGGTGATTTCCTCCTCGGGCACCGGGCCGGACAGCCCGTCGGAGCAGAGCAGGATCTGATCGCCCGGCAGCAGGCTTTCGATCCGCGTGCGCACCGTAATCTCGGGCGTCGTGCCGACCGCCATAGTCAGCACGTTCTTGTGGGGGAAATGGCTGACCTCCTCGGCGCTGAGGCCGAACTTCACGCGCAGTTCGTTCACCAGCGTCTGGTCGTAGGAGAGTTGCGTGAGCAGGCCCCCGCGGCAAAGGTAGGCCCGGCTGTCGCCCACGTTGGCGATGATGACGCGCGGCAGCCGCCACAGAGCGGCCACGATGGTCGAACCCATGCCCTGGCAGCCTTCCTGGCTCCGGGCGTGCTCGAGCACCCGGCGATTGGCCTCGTGCACCGCCTGTTCGAGCAACTCTTCCGGCGCGCCGGGCATGCGCGGCGCCCGCAGGTATTCGACCACCGTCTCGATAGCCAGCGCCGCCGCCACCTCGCCGCAGGAGGCCCCGCCCATGCCGTCGGCCACGATGGCCAGGCCCAGGGCGGGATCAATCAGCCAGCAGTCCTCGTTGTTCTGGCGGACCAAGCCGGTGTCGGAGATTCCCCAAGTGTCCAGCGTCTCCATCTGGCTCCTCCGACGAGGGACGTCGGCGCCCGTTCGGGCCCGCCGCGGCCGTCCTTCCTCGGCTCACCTTCGTGTATCCTATCACGCGGCCGCGCGCAAGCGGAGTCCCGGCAGACCACGGCCCCCCTGCCGCCCCTGCCCCGCCCCGGCGGGCTTTGGGAAGATAGAGACGAGGGTCTTTTGCTCGCGCTCGGCGACAACTTCTCGCAAAGCCTGCGGGCCTTGCTCGCCCACAGGCTGCGGGCGTCGCTCACCGTCCTCGGCCTGATGATGGGCGTGGCCACCCTGATCACCGTCATGACCCTGATCCAGGGCGCCAACCTTTACGTCGAGGAGAAAATCGCCAACCTGGGCACCAACGTCTTCCAGATCAGCCGCCTGCCTTTCGCGGTCACCGACTTCAACCTGCTGCTCAAAGCCCTGCGCAACAAGTACCTGACCTTGGAGGACATGCGCGCCCTGGCCGACGGCTGCCCCGCCTGCCAGGCCGTCGGCGCCCAGGCCCAGACCTCGCGCTCCACCCGCTACCAGGACCGCGAACTGGAAGACACCACCGTCATCGGCCAGACCGCCTCGATGGGCGACATTGACACCCGCACCATCCAGGAAGGGCGTTTCTTCACGCCCCTGGAGGAGGAGCGGGCGGCCAACGTCTGCCTGATCGGCGCCCGCCTGGCCGAGGAGTTCTTCCCCGGCCTGGATCCGCTCGGCCGCCTGATCCGGGTGGGCAAGGAAGAGTTCAGCGTCATCGGCGTCTATGAGAAAATCGGCGCCATCCTGGGCCAGGAGCAGGACAACTTCGTGGTCGTGCCCATGGGCGCTTTCCAGCGCCTGCGCGGCGGGCGCTTCAGCGTCGTCTTGAGCGTCAAGGCGGCCGGCGGCGGCCGCCTCTTCGAGCGGGCCCAGGATCAGGCCCGCATGGTGCTGCGCGCCCGCCGCCACATTACCGGCGACCGGGAGGAGGATTTCTTCATCGGCACGGCGGAGAGCTACATCGCCCTGTGGCAGTCCATCAGCTCGGCGTTCTTCGCGGTCTTCGTGCTGGTCAGCTCGATCGCGGCCGTGGTGGGCGGCATCGTGATCATGAACGTGATGCTGGTCAGCGTGACCCAGCGTACCAAGGAGATCGGCGTGCGCCGCGCCGTGGGCGCCACCCAGCAGGACATCCTGCGCCAGTTCCTGGCCGAGAGCGTGCTGCAATGCCTGGTGGGCGGGACGCTGGGCGTGGCGGCCGGCTTCGCCTGCGCGCTGGCTTTGCGCACTTGGACTTCCTTCCCGGCTTCGGTCCAGACCTGGGTGGCCGTACTGGGCCTGGCGCTCAGCACCGCCATCGGCTTGTTCTTCGGCATCTACCCGGCGGTGCGCGCCGCCCGCCTGGATCCGGTGGCCGCCCTGCGCAGCGAGTGATCGGGCATGACCTGGGCCGAGGCGCGCGAGAATCTGCTGGTCGGGCTGGACACCCTGTGGGCGCACAAAGTCCGCTCCGGCCTGACCGTGCTGGGCATCGTCATCGGCGTGACCAGCGTCATTTCGGTGGCCGCCATCATCCAGGGCCTGAACCGGCACATCCAGGAGCGGGTCGAGGGGATCGGCTCGCGCACCTACTTCATCAGCCGCCTGCCCGCGGCCCAGTTCGGCCGCCTGCCCGAGAAGATCCGCAAGCGCAAGTACCTGAATTTCTCCGACGCCCAGTACCTCAAGGAGGCCGTCCCCTCGCTGGCCTTCGCCACCAGCTTCGCCCAGCGGCCCAGCCCCGGGGCGGGATTCGGCGGGCGCCGGCCGGAACCCAACGAAATCCGCTACGGCGGCGAGCGCGTGGACCAGATCATCCTGCGCGGCGTCGAACCCGAGTACGCCGAGGCCATCCCGCTGTTCGACGTCGCCCACGGCCGCTTCATCTCCCGCTACGATCTGGAGCACTCGCGCCAGGTGGTCGTGCTGGGCGACGCTATCGCCTCGGCCTTGTTCCCCAGCCTGGATCCCATCGGCCGCGTCGTGCGCCTGAACGGCAAGCTCTACGAGGTCATCGGCGTCTTCGCCAAGGATCCCGGCCTGTTCGGCGGGCCGGGCGTGGACCAGTTCGCCGTCATCCCCCTGAGCGACTTCCGCCGGCACTATCCCGACGTGCGCGAGGTGTTCATCGCCTTCTCGGTCGCCCCGGACGCCAACCCCGTCCAGGCCCGCAACGACGTGATCGGGGCCATGCGCCGCCTGCGCCGCGTCCCCCGCAATGAAGAGAACGACTTCGAGGTCATCTCGCCCGACTTCCTCACCAACCTCTGGAATCAGCTCACCGCCGCCCTGTTCATCCTCACCGGCGTCATCAGCTCGGTGGGCCTGCTGGTGGGCGGCATCGGCGTGATGAACATCATGCTGATTTCGGTCACCGAGCGCACGCAGGAGATCGGGGTGCGCAAGGCGGTGGGGGCGCGCCGCTCCGACATTCGCGCCCAGTTTCTGCTGGAGGCCGCCACGCTCACCCTGCTGGGCGGAGCGATCGGCATCCTGCTGGGCGCGGCCCTGGCCTTCCTGGTCCGCAGCCTGATCCCTTCCATCCCGGCTTCCATTTCTTACTTCTGGATGGCGCTGGGCGTGTTGATGTCGGCCGGGGTGGGGATCTTCTTCGGCTTCTACCCGGCCAACCGGGCGGCCAACCTGGATCCGATCGTCTGCCTGCGCTACGAGTGAGGCTCCGGCCTCAGCTCGGCATGTAGGGCAGCGACCAGGGCTTGCGGTACACCCGCCCCACCAGGGCTTGGGCCGCGGCGTTGCGCACCACGCACTCCTGGGTCGCGTCCCAGATCACTCGCGATTCGGTGCGCAGAGCGATGTTGCCCAGGATGGCCACCGTCGAGACCAGGTGCCCCACCTCGACGTTGGTCGCCGGCGCCTGGCGCGAGCGCATCGCAGCCAGAAAATTCCCCACGTGGGCCCGGCGGCCGTCGGCATCGCGATCCTGCGGGTTCACCACCCGCTTGAGGCTGAGGTTCCGCTTCTTGGGCTCCGGGATCACCTCCCAGCCTCGCGCGTCCAGGATCAGCGTGGCTTCGCTGCCGCTGAACGTCAGCCCGTGCGGCCGGCCGCCCAGCCCCACCCCGCCCAGCGTCTGGTGCTCCCAGATCAGCGTGTAGCCGGGGAACTCGTAGAGGGCGCTCTGCGTGTCGGGGGTTTCGGAATTGTCGTCGCACACGTACTTGCCCCCGCTGGAGACCACGCTGCGGGGCGGCGCCGGGCCCATCGCCCACAGCGCCAGGTTGATCAGGTGCACCCCCCAGTCGGTCATCAGTCCCCCGGCGTAGTCCCAGAACCAGCGGAAATTGAAATGGAACCGGTTGGGGTTGAAGCGCCGGGCGGGCGCCGGTCCCAGCCAGAAATCGTAGTCCACGCCGGCCGGCGGCTCCCCGTCGGGCGGATTGCCGATGCCCCCCACCCAGTCCAAATAGGCCCAAGCCCGCACCTGCCGGATCTTGCCCAGCTTGCCCGACTGCACCCACTCGACGGCCTCTTGGTAATGCGCCCCGCTGCGCCATTGCGTGCCCATTTGCACCACCCGCCCGTGACGGCGGGCGGCCTCGACCATCGCCCGGCCCTCGGCGATCGTGGTGGCCAGCGGCTTCTCGACGTAAACGTCCTTGCCCGCCTGGCAGGCCAGCACCGTGGGCAGAGCGTGCCAGTGGTCCGGCGTGCAGACCAGCACCGCGTCCACGTCCTTGCGCTCCAGCACCCGGCGGAAATCCTTCACCGCGTCCGGCTTGTGCCCGCGCAGCTTCTCGACCAGCGCCGCGCCCTTGGCGATCTGCGCGTCGTCCACGTCGCAGACTACCGGGCAGTCCACTTCCGGGTAGCTCAAGAAGGCGCTCAGATCGCCGCGGCTGATGCCGCCGCAGCCGATCAGGCCCACTCGGATTCTGTCGTTGGCGCCGGCGGCGCGCCAGCCTGCGGCCAGCGCAGCCGCCGAGCCGAGAAATCGGCGGCGGGAACTGTCGGGCATACGGCCGAACAGTATACGCCGCGCGGAGCAGCGGCGGGGGCAGGCCCCGGGCGTCCGCACCGTGCCCGCCCGCCCTGTGCTAGCCTGCCCGAGGTATGCCTCGACGACGCGCGGCCCTGGCCGCCCTCTCGGCTCCCCTGCTGGCCGCCCAGGTTCTCGAACTCGGCGCGCGCCGCGAACTCTTCGTAGACCGCCTGTTCATCGAGCGCATGACGGGCCTCGAACTGCGGCTGGGGCAGCCCGTGGACGAGGGCGTCGCCCTGGAGTTGAACCGGCCCTGGGAAGGCCCGTTCAGCGGCTATTTCACGGTCCTCAAAGACGGCCCGCTCTACCGCCTGTACTACCGCGGGCTGCCCGCCGCGGGCCCCGACGGCAGCGCCCGCGAGGTCACCTGTTACGCCCAGTCCGAGGACGGTGTCCGCTGGAGCAAGCCCTCGCTCGGCCTGTACCGAATCAACGGCAGCACCGACAACAACGTGATCCTGGCCGGCCTGCCGCCCTTCTCGCACAACTTCAGCCCGCTGCTCGACGCCCGCCCCGGAACTCCGCCCGCCGAGCGCTACAAGGCGCTGGCCGGAACCTCTTCCAGCGGACTCCACGCCTTCGTCTCCGCCGACGGCATTCGCTGGCGCCGGCTGAGCGAGCGCGCCGTCATCCCGCCGCCCGGCGGCACGGCCTTCGATTCCCAGAACGTGGCTTTCTGGTCGGAAAGCGAGGGCCGCTACGTCTGCTACTTCCGCACCTGGAAGCGCATCGGGGGCACCGACTACCGCTGGGTTTCCCGCGTCACCAGCCCGGATTTCCTCCACTGGAGCCGGCCCGTCGAGATGAGTTTCCCCCAGGCGCCGCCGGAGCACCTGTACACCAATCAGACCAGCCCCTACTTTCGCGCTCCCCAGATCTACATCGGCCTGTGCGCCCGCTTCTTTCCCGGCAGGCAGGTCCTCAGCGACGAGCAGGCTCGCGCCGTCGGAGTGGATCCCCGCTACTACCGGGACTGCTCGGACGCCGTGCTCATCAGCAGCCGGGGCGGCGATCGTTACGACCGCACGTTCCTGGAGGCGTTTCTCCGTCCCGGCCTGGGCTGGGAGAACTGGGTCTCCCGCTCGAACTACCCCGCCCTGAACATCGTGCCCACCGGCCGGAATCGCATGTCCTTTTACGTGGCGCGCAATTACGGCCAGCCCACCGCGCACCTGCGCCGCTACACGCTACGGCTGGACGGCCTGGCCTCCGTGCACGCCGGCTACGCCGGCGGCGAGCTGCTCACCAAGCCCTTCCGCTTCCGCGGCCGCACCCTGCAGATCAACTATTCGACCTCGGCCGCCGGCGGGCTGCGCGTCGAGATCCAGGACGAGGCCGGCCGTCCCCTGCCCGGCTACCGTCTGGAGGAGGCCCTCGAGATGACGGGGGATGAGATCGAGGCCGTCGTGCGCTGGCGCGGAGGCGCCGACCTCGGGGCCCTGGAGGGCAAACCCGTCCGCCTGCGGGTCTGGCTCAGGGACGCCGATTGGTACGCCTTCCGCTTCCGGCCCGAGCCCGCTCCGGCTCACTCGGCCGCCTTCACCGCCAGGAAGGATTGATAGGCTTCCAGCACCTCGCGGATCGGCCCGTCCCGCACCACGCGCCCGCCCTCCAGCCAGAGGGCCCGCTCGCACAGCCGCTTGAGGATTTCCGGAGCGTGGGAAACGCACACGAAGGTCGAGCCCGTTCGCCTCAGCGCCAGAATCTTCTCGAAGCAGGCCGCCTGGAAGGCCTGGTCACCCACCGCCAGCACCTCGTCGAACAGCAGGATGTCGGCCTCCACGTGGATGGCCACCGAGAAGGCCAGGCGCAGAACCATCCCCGAGGAGTAGGTCCTCAGCGGCTCGTCCAGGAACTGGCCGATGCCCGCGAATTCGACGATCCGCTCGAAGCGCTCGCGCAGTTGCCGGGCGTCCAGCCCCAGCAAGGCGGCGTAGACCTTCAGGTTCTCGCGTCCGGTCAGGTCGGGGTGGAAGCCCGAGCCCAGCTCCAGCAGCCCCGCCGTGCGTCCTTCCACCCGCACCTCTCCCCGGTCCGGGAACGAGAGGCCCGCGATCAGGCTCAGCAGCGTGCTCTTGCCCGCCCCGTTGGCTCCCACCACCGCCAGGGTCTCCCCGCGCTCCAGCCGGAAGCTGACGTCCCGCAAGGCGTAGAAGCGTTCCTTGTGCGCCCGGCGCCACTTGTCCAGCAGGTAGCGGTGAAAGAACGGCCGGCTGGGGTGCCGGTGGTAAATCTTGGAGACGTTGCGGAATTCGATCGCCGCCATGGCTCAGAGATGATCCGCAAACTTCCGCTTGCCCCGGGCGAACACCGCCAGCCCGAGCCCCAGCGCCAGCAGGGAAACGAAGGTCAGCTTCCACAGCAGCGAGAAGGGCGGCCGGCGGCCCTCCAGCAGGATCAGCCGGCAGGCCAGCACCACCGCCGCCACCGGGTTGAACTGGTAAATCGTGCGGTACTCGGCGGGAATGATCGCGAAGGAATAAAAGATCGGCACCAGCCAGAACAGCACCGTGTTGGCCGACTCGACCACGTAGCGCACGTCCCGGAAAAACACATCCAGGGCCGAGGAGGCCAGCGAAAGGCCGCAGACGAACACCACCTCCAGCCCCAGCACGACCGGCAGCCAAAGCCACTGGCGGTTCACCCCGTAGCCGGTCGCCAGCACGAAGCTGATCAGCAGCCCGATCTGGATCAGGAAATGAATCCCGTTGGCCAGCACGACCGAAACCGGCAGGATCTCCCGGGGAAAGCGCACCCGCTTGATGAGGGCGGCGTTGTTAAACAGCGAAGTCGTCCCGCTCACCCAGGCCAGCGCGAAGAAATTGAACGGCACCAGCCCGCAGAGCACGAAAACCCCGAAATTCGGGTGGGACGGACTGGGAAAAACCTTCGTGAAGATGAAGGTCAGCACCCCCATCAGCACCAGGGGATTCAACAGCGACCAGAAAATCCCCAGCGACATGTTGCGGTAGCGAATCTTGAAGTCCCGCAGGATCAAGTTCGCCAGCAGGAAGCCGTATGGAAATCCCCGCATCGAGCTCGGCCGGTGCCCGCGCCTGAATTCGCTTAGTCTAACACAGCGGCCGCGAACTCGGCGCCCGGACCGCGCTTCCGCTTCTCGCCGGGCCGACTCCGGGCGTATCCTGCGGGAAGGGAAGCCTGCATGACACGCCGGGAAATGTTGACCCGACTCGGACTCGCCGCCACCGCCTCAGCGCAGGGCCGCCGCCCCAACGTGGTCTTGATCGTCACCGACGACCAGCGCCAGGACACCATCCATGCCCTCGGCAACCCCGCCGTCCGGACGCCCAATCTCGACCGCCTGGTGCGCTCGGGCGTGACCTTCCGCAATGCGTACTGCATGGGCGGGCACGTCGCCGCGGTCTGCTTGCCCAGCCGCATGATGATCATGCGGGGCCGCTCATGGTTCTCCCTTCTGCGCGATCCCAGCGCCACGCCCAACCTGCCCGCCACGTTGAACCAGGCGGGCTACGCCACCTATCAGTTCACCAAGCGCAGCAACACCGATCACGCTGCGCAAAAGTCGTTCGCCTACAGCGATTACCCCGAGCCTGACGACCAGGCCGACCGCCTCGCTGCGCAACCCGGCAAACAGATGGCCGACGGCGCCCTGCGCTTCCTCGCGCGCTGGAAGCAGGATCCGGGCCGGCCCTTCTTCATGTACCTGGCGGGCGCTTCCCCCCACGACCCGCGCGTCGCCGCACCGGAGTTTCTGGCGATGTACGATCCGGCCAAGATCCCGCTCCCGCGCAATTTCAGGCCCTTCCACCCATTCGATAACGGGGACTTGTTGGTCCGCGACGAACGTTTGGCCGCCTGGCCCCGCACCCAGGACGAGATCCGCCGCCACCTGCGCGATTACTATGCGGTCATCACCCAGATGGACCGGGAAATCGGCCGGGTTCTGGAAGCCGTGAAGCAGGCCGGCCAGTACGACAACACGATCTTCCTGTTCACTTCCGACCAAGGGCTTGCCCTGGGTAGTCACGGCCTGATGGGCAAGCAGAACCTCTACGAACACAGTATGCGGCCCGGGCTGATCATCGCCGGCCCCGGTATCCCGCGCGGCAGGCAGGTGGAAGCCTTTGCTTATCTGTTCGACATCTATCCGACGATCTGCGAACTCGTCGGCCTGGCGCCGCCGGCCTCACTGGAGGGCAAGAGCCTCGTGCCTGTGATCCGCGGCCGGGCCAGGCAGGTCCGAGACGCCGTGTTCCTGGCTTACAGGGATACCCAGCGCGCCGTGCGCCGCGGCCGCTTCAAGCTGCTGCGCTATCCGCGCATCAACCGCACGCAACTGTTCGACCTGGCGGCCGACCCCGACGAGGTGGAGGATCTCGCCGACCGCCCGTCCCATCGAGCGAGGGTGGAGGAACTGATGGCCCTGCTCCGCCGGCAGCAGAAACTCTACGCCGACTCCGCCCCGTTGACTTGGGAGAGCGCCCCGCCGGGCGACGTCACTCTGGAGTTCTTCAGGAAAGCCCCGCCTCCCTAGCCAGGGGCCCGCCCCAGGCTTCCCGCCCGCACGCCAGGCTTGCCCGCCGCGCGGATTTCCTGCATAATGACCCGAAGCGGAGGCCCGCCATGCCCAAGCCCTTCGACTTCGGAAAAATCGAGCTGGAGGCCGGTCCCCAGCCCCAAGCCGCCACCCTGCCGGATTCCGAGACGCCCTTCCGCATCCTGCTGCTCGGGGACTTCACCGGGCGCGCCCAGCGCGCTGCCCGCCCGGCCGAGCCGCCCCTGGCCGCTCGCCGGCCCCTGGCGGTGGATCGGGACAACTTCGACGCCGTGCTCCGGCAGATGGCCCCCTCGCTTCAACTCGGCCCCCACCTCGCCCTCCGCTTCCACGAGCTGGAGGACTTCCATCCCGACCGGATCTACGCCTCGCTGGAAATCTTCCGCCGCCTGCGCATCGCCCGCGACAAGCTGGCTGACGCGCGGACCTTCTCGCTGGCGGCCGAAGAATTGGGCTTGCGCACGGCACCCCAGGCTGCTCCCGAGCCGGCCCAGCTCGCCTCCGGCAGCCTGCTGGAAGAAGCGGTGGAAGCCGCCGAGGCGCGCGCCGGAGCGGCTCGCGCCGCCGACCCGCTGGCCGAGTACGTGCGCCGCCTGGTGGCGCCCTACTTGCAACCCCGGCCCGATCCCAAGCAGCAGGAGGTCCTGGCTCAGGTGGATGCGGCCTTGGGCGGCCTGATGCGGGCCTTGCTTCATCAGCCCGCTTTTCAAGCTCTCGAAGCGGCTTGGCGCGGCGTCTTCTTTCTGATGCGGCGGCTGGAGACCGACGGGCGGCTGCGCATCTACCTGCTGGATCTGACCAAGCAGGAGTTGGCCGCCGATCTGAGCTCGGGCCAAGGTGTGGCCGGCGGGCTCTATCGCCTGCTGGTCGAGCAAGCCATCGGCACGCTGGGGGGCGAACCCTGGGCGGTGGTGGCCGGCAACTATGTCTTCGAGCAGACCCGCGAGGACGCCGCCCTGCTGGCTCGTTTGGCCAAGCTGGCTTCGCAGGCCGGCGCGCCCTTCCTGGCCGAGGCGGGCGCCGAGCCCGCGCAGGCGGGGGCGGCGGAGGCCTGGAACGCTCTGCGGGCCATGCCGGAAGCGGCTTGGATCGGCCTGGCCCTGCCTCGCTTCCTGCTGCGGCTGCCTTACGGCCGCCGGACCGATCCCATCGAGGCCTTCGATTTCGAGGAGATGCCCGAGCCGCCCCAGCATCAGTGGTATCTGTGGGGCAACCCGGTCTTCGCTTGCGTCTACCTGCTGGGGCGGGCCTTCCAAAACTGGGGCTGGGAAATGCGGCCCGGCATGCTCCAGGACATTGACGGCCTGCCCGCCCACTTCTACCAGGAAGAAGGCGAGACCAAGATGAAGCCCTGCGCCGAGCTGCTGTTGAGCCTGGAGGCGGTCGAGGAGATCCTCGAAATGGGCTTCATGCCCCTGATTTCCTTCCGCAACCGCGACCAGGTGCGCCTGGCGCGCTTCCAGTCCATCGCCCGGCCGCCGCGCCCCCTGGCCGGTCCCTGGCGCTGAAGCCCCGGCCTGAGCCTTTGCCCGAGGGACTCAGCGCGGGTGCCCTTCCTCCAAATAGGTGTACCCGTGCAGGCCGTCTTCGTAAAAGCGCAGCAGGCGGCCGGACTCTTCGTAGCCGATCTTGCCCTCGCGCAGGGCGGCCTCCACGTCGCGGCGGAAGCGCCCCAGCAGTTCCTCGGTGTTGAACTGGACGTACTCGAGCACCTCGCGCACGGTGTCGCCCTTGATGACGTTATCCAGGATCACCTCGCCCTCGCCGTTCAGGCTCACGTGCACGGCGTTGGTGTCCCCGAACAGATTGTGCAGGTCGCCTAGGATCTCCTGGTAGGCGCCTAACAGGAAGGCGCCCAGATAGTAGGGCTCGCCCTGGAAGGCGTGCAGCGGCAGGGTGCGCCGGACGTCCCGCCGGTCTATGAACTGGTCTATCTTGCCGTCGGAGTCGCAGGAGATGTCGCCCAGAATGGCGTGCCGGGTGGGGCGCTCGTTCAGCCGGTGGATCGGCATCACCGGAAAGAGCTGCTTGATCGCCCAGCTATCCGGCATGCTTTGAAACAGGGAAAAGTTGCAGAAGTAAGTGTCCGAGAGCATGGCGTCCAGGCCCTCCAACTCCTCGGGCAGGTAATCCAGCTCGCGGGAGAGCCGCTGGATGCGGCGGCAAATCGCCCAGTAGTAATTCTCCGCCAGGCAGCGCTGTTCCAGCGGCAGATACCCCAGGCTGAACAGGTTCAGAGCCTGATCGAGCGCCTGCTGGGCGTCATGGTAGGCCTCCAGCAGGTTCTTCACGCTCAAGGAGGCGTAAGTTTCCTGAAGATCTACGAGCGGCTGTTCGGCGTCCGGGGGCAGCTCCTGCGGCGCTTCCTCTTCCCCCAAGCCGCTGACCCCGAGCACGTTGAACACCAGCATGCTGTGGTAGGCCACCACCGCCCGCCCGCTCTCGGAAACGATGGTGGGATGGGCCACCCCCGCCTCGTCGCAGACGTTCTGCACGTGGTAGACCACGTCGTTGGCGTATTCCTGAAGGGTGTAGTTCACGCTGGATTCGAAGTCGGTTTGCGAGCCGTCGTAGTCCACCCCCAGCCCGCCCCCCACGTCCAGATATTTCAGCCCCGCCCCGGCGCGCGCCAGCTCGACGTACAGGCGCGCCGCCTCGATCACCGCCGCCTTGATGAAACGGATGTTGGTGATCTGGCTGCCCAGGTGGAAGTGCAGCAGCTCCAGGCAGTCCGCCATCCCCAGGCTCTTGAGCTGCTCCAGCGCCCGCCGCGCTTCGCTCACCGTCAGCCCGAATTTCGAGCGGTAGCCGGCCGAGGACTTCCAGCGCCCCGAACCCCGCGCCGCCAGCTTCAACCGCAGCCCGATCGTCGGCCGCACCCCCATCCGCCGGGCGTGCCGGGCGATCATCTCCAGCTCGGTGTACTTCTCCACCACCGGAATGATGGCCCGGCCGATCTTGCGCGCCAGCATCACCATCTCGATGTACTCGTCGTCCTTGAAGCCGTTGCAGATGATGGGCGTCTGGTTGTCGGCCAGGGCCAGCACCGCCAGCAGCTCCGGCTTGGATCCCGCCTCCAGCCCGAAGCGGTAGCGCCGCCCGAACTCGAACAGCTCCTCGATCACTTGCCGCTGCTGGTTCACCTTGACCGGGTAGACGCAGCAGTAGCCGCCTTGATAGCCGTGCTCGCCGATGGCGCTCTCGAAGGCCTGGTAAATCTCGCTCAGCCGGTGCCGCAGGACGTCACCGAAGCGGATCAGGATGGGCAGCGGAATGCCCCGCAGCACCAGCGTGTCCACCAACTGCTTCAGGTCTATGGACCGCGTCGGCTCCTTGGTGGGATGCACATGCAGGTGCCCGTTCTCTCCGACCGAAAAGTAGCCCTTGCCCCAACTGGCCACGTCATACAGCTCGGCCGCGTCGGCCGTGGTCCACCGTTCGGTCGGCTCCCGCAGAATCGCGCTCTCGGCAAGTCTCAACTTCGCGAAACTCCTTCCCGAATTCAGTGTCTATCGAAACGCGCCAAAGGGCAAGTGGCAATTCACTCGGCCGCCCGTAGTCGGCCTCCGCCGCGAGGGCGCCCGCCTCGCCGCGCGCCGCCTATAATGAAGACGTATCCCGGCCCGGCGCGAGCGCCGCAGGCCCCGGCCCAGAATGCCAGCCAGCGAACAGGCGGCGCACAGCCTCCGCGACATCCCGCATCTTGCCCTCACCCCGGCCGCCCCGCTGGCGGCGCGAACCCGCTTCGGCATCGGCGGGCCGGCCGATCTCTACCTGGAGACGCCCCGGGTGGAGTCCTTGCTGGAGGCCCTGCGGGTGATCCGCGCCCACCGCCTCCCCTGGGCCGTCATCGGCGGCGGCACCAACCTGATCGCGGCCGACGAGGGCTTCCGCGGCGCCGTCCTGCGCTACGCCGGCGCCCGCATCCTGCGCACCGAGCGCGGCTTGCTGGCGGAGGCCGGCGCGCAGCTCCAGGATCTGGTGGACTTCGCCAACGCACAGGGCCTGAGCGGCCTTCAGACCCTGGCCGGCATCCCGGGCACGGTGGGCGGCGCCGTCTACGGCAACGCCGGCGCTTACGGCCATGCCGTCTCGGAATGCGTCAGCGAGGTCTGGTTCTGGGACGGCGAGCGGCTCCGCCGCCTGGAGAACCCCGCTTGCCGGTTCGCCTATCGCCGGAGCGCTTTTCAGAGCTGGCCCGGTGCGGTCATCCTCTCGGTGGAGTTGCGCCTGAGCCCGGGCGATCCTCAGGAGCTCGCGCGCACCAGCGCCGCCCTGATCGCGCTGCGCAACCGCAAGTACCCGCCCGAGATGAAATGCGCCGGCAGCATCTTCAAGAACTTGCTTTACGACCGCCTGCCTCCGGAAGCCCTGCGCGCCTTGCCGCTCGAGCTGGTGCGTGAGGGCAAGGCCCCCGCCGCCTGGTTTCTCGAGCAGGTGGGCGCCAAGGGCCTCTGTCGGGGCGACATCCGGGTGGCCGACCATCATGCCAACCTGATTTACAACGCGGGCGCGGGCACGGCGCGCGATCTGCGCGAACTGATCGCGGAACTCAAACGCCGGGTCCGCGAGCGCTTCGGCTTCGAGCTGGAGGAGGAGGTACGCTACCTGGGCTGAGCGGCCCGCCTTCAAAGGCAGGACGCTCCCACCCCTGCCCGCCGGCGCAGAAAATGGGTCCGCTCGGCGGGCGGCCGGCTGCCCGCTTGCTCCGGATGATATCCGCCAGGTCCGCCACCAGCAGGGCATGACCGCCGAAATCCAGCCGGAGGGCCCGGCTGCGCAGGCTCGCCAGGGACCCTCTCGATCTCCATCCATTCTATGCCCCCCGCTGAAGGCGCCGCCGGGCGCCCTTATAATGGAGGGAAGGCGGGGTGCTCGCGTGAAGACCTTCTACCTGGAGACCTTCGGCTGCCAGATGAACGTCCACGACTCCGAGAAAGTGGCCGGCGCTTTGCTGGCGCAGGGCTACGTCCGGGTGGACCGGCCCGAGCAGGCCGATCTGGTCCTCTACAACACGTGCAGCATCCGCGAGAAGGCCGAGCAAAAGGTCTACAGCCGCCTCCGGCAGTTCCGCCGCGAGGCCGGCGCCGGCAAGCTGTTCGGCGTGCTGGGCTGCGTGGCCCAGCAGGAGGGCGAGCGGATCTTCGAGCGCGCGCCGCAGGTGGCCCTGGTCTGCGGCTCGGCCAGTTACCGGCGCCTGCCCGAACTGCTGGAGCGGATCCGCTCGGGCGAGCGGCGGGTGGCCGGATTGGATCCGGCCGGCGAAGAGACTTTCGAAACCCCCCTCACCCGCCGCGAGAACCCTTACCGCGCCTACCTGACCATCATCGAGGGCTGCGACAAGCACTGCGCTTTCTGCGTCGTCCCCTTCACGCGCGGGCCGGAGCGCAGCCGGCCGAGCGAAAGCATCCTGCGGGAGGCGCGCGAGCTGGCCGCGGCCGGCTACACCGAAATCCAGTTGCTCGGCCAGAATGTCTCCAGCTACCGCGATCCCTCGCCGGCCGGCTGGGACTTCCCGACCTTGCTGGCGCGGGTGGCCGAAATCCCCGGCCTGCGGCGGGTGCGTTTCGCCACCTCGCATCCCCGGGACTTCGACCGCCGCATCGTCGAGTGCATCGAGAGCAATCCGGTGCTGGCCAACCACGTTCACCTGCCGGTGCAGTCGGGCTCCGACCGCGTCTTGGAGCGCATGGGCCGGCAGTACAGCCGCGAGGAGTACCTGCGCCGCATTCACTGGATCAAGAACGCCCGGCGCCCCATCGCCCTTTCCACCGACATCATCGTGGGCTTCCCGGGCGAGACCGAAGAGGATTTCCAGCAGACCCTGCGCCTGCTGGAGGAAGTCGGCTACGACGCCGTCTTCAGCTTCAAGTATTCGGCCCGGCCCAACACGCCCGCCCTCGGGCTGGACGGCCACTTGCCCGAAGAGGAGAAGGGCCGCCGGCTGGCGGTCTTGCAGGAGCGGCAGCGGGCCATCCAGCTTCGGCGCAACAGCCAGTGGATCGGGCGCGTGGTGGAGGCCCTGGTGGAAGGCTACAATGCGGCCACCGGACAGTGGATCGGCCGCACGGCGGAGAACCGGGTGGTGAATTTCACCGCCCAGGACGGCGCGGACCGGTCCCTGCTGGGCCGCTACGTGCCGGTGCGGGTGACGCGCGCCGGCCCCAATTCCCTGGCCGGCGAGCGGGCCGCCTAGCCGCGGCGCCGGGCGCCGGCCCCGCATGGTCTAATGGTGCTTGGAAGGGAGACGCCATGGAAGTCGAGATGAAGATCCGCGGCCTGATGATGGACCCGGTGACCAACATGCCGATCGTCATCCTCAAGGACGTCAACGGCAACACCATCCTGCCCATCTGGGTCGGGATCTACGAGGCCAACGCCATCGCGTTGGAGATTGAAAAGGTCTCGACGCCGCGCCCGATGACCCACGACCTGATGAAGAGCATCCTCCAGGGCCTCAGCGCGGGCGTTCGCAAGGTCGTGGTCAGCGAGCTGCGGGACGACACCTTCTACGCCGTCATCTGGCTGGAGAAGGACGGCGAGTTGATCAGCGTGGACTCCCGTCCCAGCGACGCGCTGGCCCTGGCCCTCCGGGTGGACTGCCCCATCTACGTGGAAGATTCCGTCCTCAAGTCTTCCCGTATGGCCGCGGCGGTCTCCGACAAAGTCAACAACGAGGAACTCCGCCGCTGGCTGGAGGGCCTCAACGACGAGGACCTGGGCCGTTACAAGATGTAGCCGCCCCTTCCCTATGCCTTCTTCTTGACCGCCTTCTTGGCGGGCGGGGCCTTCTTGGGCACGGGAGCGGGCCAGCCCGTAATCTGGGCCTTCTCAGCCTCGAACACCAGCATGAAGGGTTCGCGCGTGAACTGCTTGGGGACGCCCCGGAACTGGATCACCGTGCCCGGCTCGGCCGCGCCGGTCAGAGGCTCGTCCAGGCGCAGAGTGACTTCCGGCGTGTGATCGTCGGAAAGCGCCAGCACCAGCTCCTTGGGGTTCTTGGCCGGGCTGTGGCGCACCAGGCGGCCGCGCAAGGGCCGTTCCCCCTCCGGCGGCACCAGCGCATCCTTCATGCCGGTCTCGAAGTATTGGTCGCCGCCCGGCTCCTTCAGCGCGTCGCGCAGCTTGACCCAGAAGGCCAACTGGGGATCCTTCTCCTGGAGCTCCTTCTCCTTGAGCTCGGCGATCTCGTGCGCGCTGAGAATCTTGAAGTCGGCCGGCGGCAAGGCCTGGGTCTTGGCCAGGTTGCAGACCCCCTGGAGCCCTTCGGGATCCTTGCCGTGATAGGTCGTGTAGGCCTTCTCGAAGTAGGCGTACATCTGCTTGCGGCGCGCGGGATCCAGCGCTCCGGGGCCTTCATAGCAGCCGGCCCGGGCGAAATGGAACAAAGCTTGATGGTAGGTGTCCACCTTCTTGGCCGCCACGATGGCCGTGCCCAGCCAGGCCGAAGCCTCCGCATCGTTGGGGTTGAGCCTCAGGTCCTCGAGCAGGTGCTTCTCGGCCTCCGCATAATCCTTGCGGGACAGCGCCACCCAGCCCAGCGTGCGGTGGGCCAAAGCCGCCATGTCCGCCCGGCCCTTTTTCCAATCCGCTTCGCTGGTGCCGGCCGGCTTCTTTTCCGGAGCGAAAAACTCGTCCAGGTGGGCCAGCAGGCTCTTGCCCGCCTTCTCGCTGAAAGCCAAAGCATCCGCAGACGTGTCGTTGAGGCTGGGGGTCAGCAGGTTGACGTAGTACAGAGCCTGGATGCTCTTGGGGTTCAGCCCCAGCCACTCCTTGGCCGCGGCCATCATTCCGGCGGCGCTGTTCAGCTTGCGGTGCGTCTCGATGTACCAGCGCAGCCGCTCCTCGGCGTATTCCGAGTTGGGGTACTTCTGCTTCCAACTGTCCAGCAGCTCCAGGGCCCTCTTGGCGTCGGCCTGCTTGGTGATGGATTCGTACAAGTCGTATTCGGCGCGGTCCTTCCACTGGGGCTGCTTCTGCTGGCCCTGCGTCCAGGCAAGCTGGGCAAGCAGGACCCAGCCGATCGCGAGTGCCGTTGGGATGTGCGAAGGTTTCACCACCGCTCGTTGCCTCCTGACTAGCCTTTTGCCATGGTCTTCCGGCGGCTGGCGCCGCTGGTCGCCGCGGCCTCCCCGCTCACCACGGAAGTTGCAATGCGGAGTATAACGGAATCCCCTCGGGGGCCGCAACCTCTTGGACGCGCTTTCTTGCGCTGTTGTTTCCCGGGGCGGCCGCCGCCGGCCCCCGGGCTTCCCCGGCCGCGGCTGTGCTAGAATCCGCCTTTTCCCGCATGCGCTACCTGGACCTGGCGGTCATTGTGCTCTACCTGGTCGGGATCACTGTTTTCGGCGCCCGCTTCCGCCGCACCCAGAAGAGCCTGCGGGACTATTTCCTGGGCGGCAAACAGGCCCCCTGGTGGGCCATCGCCCTCTCGATCGTCTCGGCGGAGACCAGCACCCTCACCATCATCGGCACCCCCGCCCTTTCCTTCGCCGGCAACCTCGGATTCCTCCAGGTGGTCTTCGGCTACCTGCTGGCCCGGGTGGTGATCGCGCTCCTGCTTCTGCCTCACTACTTCCGGGGCGAAATGTACACCGCTTACGAATTGATCGAGCGGCGCTTCGGCCCGGACTTGCGCAAGCTTACCGCCGGGGCCTTCCTGCTGATCCGCTCGCTGGCCGAGGGCGTCCGCGTCTTCGCCATCTCGATCGTGGTCTCGGTCGTACTGGGCACCGGCGAGGTCGCCTCCATCCTCCTGATCGTCTGCTTGACGCTGTTTTACACCTTCGAGGGCGGCATGACGGCGGTCATCTGGACCGACGTGGTCCAGATGTGCCTCTACGTGCTGGGCGCCCTGCTCAGCTTCGGCGTCATTCTGCACCAGATCCCCGGCGGCTGGGCCGAGGTGGCGGCCGCGGCCGGGGCGGCGGGCAAGTTCCGGCTCTTTGATTTCGACCTCGAGCTTTCCGCCCGCTTCTTTTCCCGGACCTACACCTTCTGGGCGGGTTTGATCGGCGGCTGCTTCCTGACCACCGCCAGCCACGGCACCGAACAGTTGATGGTGCAGCGGCTGCTGGCCGCGCGCAATCAGAAGGAAAGCCGCGCCGCCTTGCTGGCGAGCTGGGTGGTGATCTTCGTTCAGTTTACTCTGTTCCTGCTCATCGGCATCCTGCTCTGGGTCTACCACGGCGCACGCTCCGCGGCCCCGCCCGCCGTGCCGGATCGGATCTACCCCGAGTTCGTCTGGCGTTTTCTGCCGCCCGGACTGGCCGGTTTGGTCGTGGCGGCGATTCTGGCGGCCGCCATGGCCAACCTCAGCGCCGCCCTGAATTCGCTGGCCTCCACCACCGTGATGGACTTCTTCCGCCCCATCACCGCCGCCCGCGGCCGGCGCGAGCTGACCCCCTCGGGCTACCTGCGCCTGGCGCGCTGGGCCACCGTGCTGTGGGGTGCGCTCCTGGTGGGCATCGGCATCCTGGCCCGGCGCTGGGGCTCGGTGCTCGAGGCGGGTCTCTCGATCGCTTCCCTGGTCTACGGCGCTTTGCTGGGCGTCTTCCTGCTGGGCGTGTTGACTCGCCGGGTGGGGCCGAAGGCCGCCGCCGCCGGCATGCTGGCCGGTCTGGCCGTCATGCTTTACGTCAAGCTGTTCACCTCAATCGCCTGGACCTGGTACGTGGTGATCGGCGCGGGCGCCACGTTCTTCATCGGCCGGTTGCTCGCCTGGCCGGCCCGGGAGGGCCCCGCCGGTGAGTGAAGGCGCGTCCGGCCTGCGCCGGGAGTTGACCCCGTGGGCCGCGATGTCCATCGTGGTCGGCACCGTGATCGGCAGCGGCATCTTCCTGGTGCCCAAGGACATGGTCCAGCACGTGGGCTCGGCCGGCATGGTGCTGGCGGTCTGGGTGGCCGGGGGCGTGCTTTCGCTGGCCGGGGCGCTCAGTTACGCCGAGTTGTCGGCGGCCATGCCGGAGGCGGGCGGCGAATACGTCTACCTGCGCGAGGCCTACGGGCCTCTGTGGGGCTTCATTTACGGCTGGACCCAAATGTGGGTGGCCAAGAGCGGCTCCATCGCCACCCTGGCCACGGCGTTTTTTCTTTACCTCGGGAATTTTTTCCCGGGCCTGGAGCGGGTTTTTTACAGCGTTCCCCTTCCGATCGGGCCGGGCGGCGGCCCGCTGGAGCTGCGCTACGGCCAGTTGCTGGCGGTGGCCGTGATTCTGTTTCTGGCAGGCGTCAACTACTTGGGCGTCAAGCTGGGCGGGCGGGTTCAGATCGCCGTCACCGCCGTCAAGCTGGGCTTGATCGCGGCCATCATCGTCATCGGCTTGGGGGCCGGGGGAGGCAGCCCGGCGAACCTGCGGTCCGGGATCGCCGCCGGCGGCGGGTTGGCCGGATTCTTCGCCGCTCTGGTGGCCGCTCTGTGGGCTTACGACGGCTGGAACAACGTCAGCATGGTGTCCTCGGAGATACGCGATCCGCAGCGCAGCCTGCCCAGGGCGCTGATCGCCGGGACAATGGTTGTCATGGCCGTCTACCTGCTCGCCAATCTGGCCTATTTTTACGTGCTTCCGGCGGCCGCGGTGGCCGCCTCCGACCGGGTGGCGGCGGAAATGATGCGGGCGGTGGCCGGCGACTACGGCGCCGCGGCCGTCTCGGTGGCCGCCATGGTCTCGATTTTCGCCGCCCTCAACGGCTCCATCCTCTCGGGAGCCCGGGTGCCCTACGCCATGGCAGAGGGCGGGCTGTTTTTCCGGCGCCTGCGCCGGGTGCACCCGAGCTATGGGACGCCGGGGCCGGCGATCCTGGCCTTGAGCGCCTGGGGCGCAATCTTGGTTTTCAGCGGGCGTTATGAAGAGCTGTTCAGATATGTGATTTTCGCCAGTTGGATTCTCTACGGCATGACGGCGGCGGCGGTCCTGGTGCTGCGCCGCAAGCGGCCCGAGCTGCTACGCCCATACCGGACGCTGGCTTATCCGGTGCTGCCCGCCCTGTTTGTGGCCGGGGCGGCCTGCGTGGTCTACTACACATTTCGCAATTTTCCGCGTGAATCCGTGCTCGGTTTGGCACTAATTCTGCTAGGTTTACCCTGCTACGCACACTGGCGGCGCGCAGAAGCGCGGCCGGTCCGGCCCGGCGCCTGAGGGGGCGCCCGGGGGCGGGGGCCGAGCCGGCCTTCCCGCCCCGGGGCGGCCCGGACCGGGCGGTGTTCTGAAATTAGAACAAAGCTCTTGAAATCGGCCAAAAATTAGGGTACAAATACAGAAGCGCCGTGCTCATCATGATCAATCTGTTCCGATCGCAGAACAAACCGGCGCCCTCTCCGATTCCTCACCTTCCGGGAGTGAACCATGGACGTCGCTAAAATCCTGGCCGAATTGCGCCAGGAGCGTGAGCATATCGAAGATGCCATCATCAGCCTGGAGCGCTTGGCGCGCAGTCGCGGCAAGCGTCGCGGCCGGCCCCCGGCGTGGTTGACCCTGGCCAAAAAACGCGATCGCTTGCGCTCAAGCGCCGCCAAGCCCCCCAAACCCGCTCCGAGCAAACCGGCTTCCGCCTGAGGCCGACCAGGCAGGCGGCCCCGGCCGCTCCCGCGCTACCCGCCTACCGATACAGCAAGTAGGCCTGCCGGAGCTTCAGGAATCGGGCCAGGGGCTCCTCCCAGCGGCTCATGACGGCCCGCGGGTCCTCGCCCGAGGTCAGCGCCGCCACGGTCTCACGGCTGCCGATCAGCCGCAGGTTGGCCTCCAGGTTCAGCCTGCCGGGGTACAGCTTCAACAGCGCGGCGGCCACCTCCAAACCCAAGCGCGAGGAGTCGAAGGCCTCGCGGTCGGTGATCAGGAAGCGTACGCCTTCCACGAGGCGGCCCGCGAAGTTCGAACCCGCCGGCCGGAAGCGCGTGGGATACACGCGAACCCCCGGGATGAACCGCCGGTTCAGGTAGGCGGCCAGCTCCTGGCCGCGGATCCAGTCCGCCCCGATCTGCTCGAAGGGGGCGTCGGTCCCCCGGCCCACCGAGTAGTTGGGTGAAGCCTCCAGCATGGCCAGGCCCGGGTAGAGCAGGGCGGCGGTGAGGCTGCGCATGTTGGGCGAGGGGTCAACCCAGACCAGCCCGGTCGAATCGAACCAGTCGCCCCGCTGCCAGCCCTCCATGCGAACGACATGCAGCTCCGCCCCGATCTTGTTCTCCCCGTTGAACATGCGCGCCAGCTCCCCGACCGTCATCCCGTGCCGCAGAGGCAGCGGAAAGTAGCCGACGAAGCTCACCAGATCCCCGTCCAGCAGCGGCCCCTCCACGTGCGTTCCGCCAATCGGGTTGGGCCTGTCCAGCACCACGAACGGTATGCCGCGCCGGGCGGCCTCCTCCATGGCGTAGGCCATCGTAGTCACGTAGGTGTAAAAGCGCGCCCCGATGTCTTGGATGTCGAAGACCAGCACGTCCACGTTGCCGAGCATCTCGGCGGTGGGCCGCCGGTTGGGACCTTCATACAGGCTCCAGACGGGGATGCCCGTGGCCGGATCCTTGCCGTGCCCGATGCGGTCGTGATCCTCCCGGCCGCTCAGGCCGTGCTCGGGCGAGAACAGGGCCGTGACCCGTATGCCGGCCTCCAGCATCCGGTCTACGTTGCGCCGGCCCTCGCGGTCCAAGCCGGTGTGATTGGTGATCAGCCCCACGCGCTTGCCGGCCAGCAAAGCGAAGCCCTCCCGCGCCAGCACGTCCAGGCCGGTGAGCACCTGAGCGTTGCGCGCCACCACGCGGCGGCCTCCGGCGCCTGCCAGCGTCTCGTTGTAGCCGGTGAGGGCCACTCCGGGCGCGCGGATCTCCAGGGCCGCGGCCACGGCGGTGGCTACCCGCCCGCGCAGCGACGTGATGGCCGGGCGCAGGTACGGGTGGACGCTGTTGGCCAGCAGAATGACGTAGGTGCGGCTGACCGGGTCAATCCACAGCGATGTTCCCGTGAAGCCCGTGTGGCCGTAGGAGCCCAAGGGGAACAGCTCGCCCCGGTTGCCCGAGTAGGGCGAGTCCATATCCCAGCCCAGGCCGCGCAGAATCGGCTGGTCGGCGGGCGATTGAGGCGTGGTGAACTTTTCGACCACCGCCGGGCTGAACACCCGTACGCCCTCGCGCTCGCCTTCCCCCAGCATCATCTCGGCGAACCGGGCCAAATCGGCCGCGGTGGTGAACATGCCCGCGTGCCCGGCCACGCCGCCCATATAGCGGCAGGTCGGGTCGTGCACGACGCCGCGCAGCAGCCTGCCCTCCACGATCTCGGTGGGCGCGATGCGCCCGGCCAGCTCCGCGGGCGGGCGAAACCAGGTGTCCTTCATGCCCAGCGGGCGCCACACTTGCTCGCTGACGAATTCATCCAGCCCCCTGCCGCTCAGTCGCTCCACGATCGCGCCCAGGAGGATGAAGTTGATGTCGCTGTAGATGAACCGCACGCCCGGCGGCGCCACAGGCTCGTCAATGAGCGCCAGGCGGATGCCGGTCTGGTGCCCGCTCCAAGGCGGGCGCAGATCCAGATCCGGGCGCAGGCCCGAGAAATGGGTCAGCAGGTGCCGCACGGTGATGTCGCTCGAGCCGCCTTGAAACTCCGGCAAATACTGGGTCACCCGGTCGTTCAGGCGGAGCTTGCCTTGCTCGAACAGGCGCATCACGGCCGGGGTGGTGGCCACCACTTTGGTGAGCGAGGCGGCGTCGAAGATGGTGTCCGGCGTCATGGCTTCCGGCTCGGGCTCCACGGCCCGCCGGCCATAAGCCTTGAAATGCAGAATCCTGCCGGGCCGGCCCACCAGGAGCACCGCGCCGGGAATCTGGTCCTCGGCGACGGCCTGCTCGATCAAGGCGTCCAGGCGCTCGCTGGGAAATCCCGGTTGGGCCGGCAGGCTGAGGGCCAGCAGGGAAAGACACGTCAGCGTTTTCGCCCCCATGGGACCGCTTTCATCATAGCGGGCGCGAGCCGAACGCCGCCGAGCCCCTCCGCCCGTGCGCGGCCCCATGTTAGACTGACTGTAATCCCGCGAAGAAAGGTTCCCTCCCGATGAACTTCCCATTACCGCTGAGCCTCCTGCTGGGCGCCGCGTTGTGGGCCCAGGCGCCGGGCGCCGCGCCGGCCCAGCCTCCCGCCTCCTCCCAGGCCAAGCCGCTGACGCCGGAGACCGTGGTGGCCGTCGTGGACGGCAAGCCCGTCACCGCAGCCGAGATTCAGGGCCTGTTCCGCACCGTCGGTCCCCAGGTGCAGCAAAACGCCGCCAAGGATCCCCAGGCCTTCCTCCGGCAGTACGCCATGCTCAAGCGCCTCTCCGCGCACGCCGAGAAAAACAAACTCGATCAGAAAAGCCCTTACCGGGAGGCCCTCGCCGCCGGGCGCATGCAAATCCTTTATCAGGCCGCCATCCAAGACGTCTACGAACACATCGCCGTCAGCCCCGAAGACCAGAAAAAGTTCTACGACGCCCATCAGGATCGCTGGGCGCAAGCCAAAGTCAAAGTCATTTACATCCCCTTCAGCCAGAATCCTCCCGCCCAGACCGACCCGCGCGCCAAGAAGCCGCTGACCGAAGCCGAAGCCCAGGCCAAGGCCGAGGCTCTGGTCAAGCAAATTCGCGCCGGCGCCGATTTCGTCAAGCTTGTCAAGGAGCACTCCGAGGATCCCACCTCGGCCGCTAAGGACGGCGATTTCCCCCTCATCAGCAAAGCCGATCAGATTCCCGACAGCATCAAGGCCGCGGTGTTCGCCTTGAAAAAGGGCGAGGTCAGCCGGCCGGTCCGGGCGGCCAACGGCTTTTACATCTTCCGGGCCGAAGACATGCTGGTCAAGCCGTACGAGCAGGTCAAGGACGAGATTTTCAACGAGGTCAAGCTCGCCCGCCTCAAGGAGTTCCTGGATTCCATGCAGAAGGACGTCGAGGTGAAGGTTGAAAACCCCGCCTTCTTCTCGGCCGCGCCGGCCGGCGACGGCGCCTCCCGCTGAACGGCTCCTGCGAGTCGAGCCCGCCCGGGCGCGCGCCGCCCTGGCCCGCATCGCCTCGCGCTTGCCCGCCCTGACGGGCGATCCCCTGCAAGTGGCCTTTCGCCCCTCGCTTTGGGCCCGCCGGGGCAGGCTGGTCGAGCCCGGAAAGGGCCTCGAAGTGCACGCCGCCGCCTTCCTGCGCCGCCGGCGCATCTTGCTCGAGCAAGCCCTGCTCCCTCACCCGGACGAGCTGGCGCGCATCCTGGTTCATGAGCTGTTTCATTTCGTCTGGGTGCGCCTGGGCAATCCTGCGCGGCGCTCCTGGGAGGCTTTGTTGAGGGAGGAGATCCGGCAAGGGGCGCACGGCGAGCTGGGCTACTCGGCCGAGGGGCGCAAACGGGCCCTGCGGCCCTGGGATTTCGCCCGCCGCAGCCGCCGCTGGCGCGAGTACGCCTGCGAGAGTTTTTGTGACACCGCCGCCTGGAGGCTGGCGCGCGCCGGGCGGCATGAGGAGTTCACCCTGGCTCGCCCTGCGGCCCTCCGGCGGGCGCGCTGGTTCGAGCGATTGCTGGCGCGCGCCCCGCTGCCGGTATAATCGGAAGTAACGTCGCCAAGGAGAATCTTGTGTTCCCTGCCTTTCGCCGCGCTCTGGGCTTGCACGCCGCCGCCCTCTCGCTGATGCTCTGGGCCTGCTCGACGGGCTCGAGCAGTGCGCCGAACTCGGTCAAGCCCGAGGCTCAACGCCGGCGCGCGCCCGATTTCGCCTTGCGGGACGCCGACGGCAAGCTGGTGCGGCTCTCGGACTATCGCGGCAAGGTGGTCTTGCTGAACTTCTGGGCCACCTGGTGCGGCCCCTGCAAACTGGAGATCCCTTGGTTCATCGAGTTCGAGCGGCAGCACAAGGACAAAGGCTTTGCCGTGCTGGGCGTCTCGATGGACGAGGACGGCTGGGAGGTGGTGAAGCCTTTCATCCGGCGGCTGGGGGTCAACTACCGCGTCCTGATGGGCGACGACGAGGTGGCCCGCCTTTACGGAGGCGTGGACGCCCTGCCCACCAGTTTCCTGATAGACCGGCAGGGACGGGTGGCCGGCGTGCACGTCGGGCTGGTCAGCCGGAGGAGTTATGAAAGGGATTTGGCCCAGTTGCTCGGCGATTCGCCGGACGGCGCTCGCCGCGCTGTTGATTCCGACGACGCCGTTACCCGGGCAAGATAGCCATGTGCTGTCGGCCGCGCCCCCGGGCAGGATCACCCTGGCGCGCGGCGGGCAGGCCGAGGTGAAGCTCGATGTCCGGCTCCGGCCCGGCTACCACGTCAACAGCCACACGCCCGCGGAAGACTACCTGATTCCCTTGCGGTTGACCTGGGAGCCCAAGCCGTTCCAGATCCTCGAGGTGAGCTACCCCAGGCCGGCGCTGGAAAAATACCCGTTCGCCGACAAACCCCTATCGGTCTTCAGCGGCGCTTTTGCGATCCTGACCCGCTTGAAGGCCCCCGAGAATGCGCCCCGCGGCCCGGGCGTCCTGTTGGGCAAGCTGCGCTATCAGGCCTGCACCGAGAAGCTTTGCCTGCCGCCCAAGACACTCGAAGTGCGGCTGAGCTACGAGATCCGCTGAGTTGCGCCGTTTGATCATCCGTCCCGGCGGCATCGGCGATTGCCTGCTGGCGCTGCCCGCCATGGAGGCGCTGCGCAGCCGGTACCTGGAGGTCTGGGTTCCCGGGCCGATCGTCCCGCTGGTCCGCTTTGCCCACCGGGTCCGCCCGATCGCCGAGACCGGGCTGGATTGGATCGGACTGGCCGATCGCGAGCCGCCCGCTCCGCTGCTGGAAAGCTTGAGCGGCTTCGACCAGATCGTGTCCTGGTACGGGGCCAACCGTCCCGAGTTCCGCCAGGCGCTGGCCGAGCTGGGGCTGCCGGTCCGCTTTCTGAGCGCTCTGCCGCCCGATCACGGCGTGCATGCCGCGGACTATTTCCTGCGCCAAGTGGGGCACACAGAAGCGCGAGGCGTTCCGCGGTTGGATTGCCCGCCCTGGGACGGGGGTTTCGCCGTGATCCACCCCTTTTCGGGCAGCGCGCGCAAGAACTGGCCTCTGGAGAATTTCCGGGAAGTCGCCCGCCGGCTGGAGAAGCGCCTGCCGGTGCGCTGGTGCGCCGGCCCCACTGAGGCGCTGGAGGGCGCCGTGCGCATCGAGAACCTCTACGAGCTGGCTTGCTGGCTGGCGGGCGCGCGGCTTTACCTGGGCAACGACTCCGGCATCACTCACTTGGCCGCGGCGGCCGGCGCGCCGGTGGCGGCGGTGTTCCTGGCCACCGACCCGGCCGTCTGGGCGCCGCGCGGGGAGCGCGTGCGCGTCCTCCGCAACCCTTCCGTGGGCGAGGTCATGGCCGCGGCTGAGGCACTGCTGGAGGCCGGAAGCCCACCTCCGCCAGGATGACGCCCAACTCCCTTTGATCGCCCGGAACCTGGAAGGTCCGGTCCACCGCGATGGTCACGCTGGCGGCGCCCGGACCCGGCGGGACCGGGGGCGTCACCAGCCTGTGCGCTCCCGGCCCGGCTAACCGGGTATCCAGTAGCGGTGCGCCGTCCACGCTCACTTGGATGCGCCGCGCCGGCGCGTTCTCGGGCAGGTAAAGCACGATCTCCAGCCCGGCCGCAGCCGCCGGGCGCTTCAGCAGCAGCGTGGCCCGAGCTCCCATCCAGCGGAAACGATTCTCTTCGAGCTGGTAAACGCCGCTGACGATCTGGCGTTCGGCCTCGGGCGCGTTCATGGGCAGGCGTTCCAGGGCGGGCGGGCGCTCCAGGATCAGCTCGGCCCGCACCACGTCAATCGGCCCGCGGCCGAGATCGAAGGGCCGCAGCCCTAGGGCGGCGGTCGAGTAGGCCGAGCGCACGTTCAACCCGATCAGCCGGAACGGCAGGGACGCCCGGATCGTTTGCTCCCGAAGCAACGCCGGCGCTCCTCCCCCGGTCGTGTAGGCGATCGGATAGGCCAGGCGGCTGGAGACCACCAGATCGCCCGGACGCACCGCCTGGCCTTCCAGCAAGGGCAGCCCTCCCTCGCTCTCGAGGTAATAGCGCAGGCCCCACTCGCCGTTGATCCACAGGCGCGCCCGGCGCGCTTCCGGCGCCAGCGCCTGCGCGAAGCGGCGGTAGCCGTCCCAGTGTTCGTAGTTGACCCGGGCCAGCCCGAGCGACACCGCCAGTTGGCACAGGAAACCGGCCCAAAGCCAGGCGGGCCGCTTGGCCAGACGGCGCGCGGCCAGCAGGGCCAGCGGGGCGGCCGCCGGCAGCAGGTACCGCGCCGAGCCCGCAAAGAACATCACAACTGCGGCGGCGAAGAATATCAGCGCCCAGGCGGAGAGGAACAGGTCGCCCGGGCAGACGGCCGAGGCCGCCGAGCGCGCCAGATGAATCAGGATCAGCACGCCCACGCCGAAGGAAACCCAAAACAGCGGATGGGGATCGAGCAGCGCCGCCCCCAGCCCGGCGGCCGCCGCGGCCAACGAGGCTTTCCATCCCAGGCGGAAGGCGGCCGCAGCCAGAGCGGGAAACAACACCCATCCCAGATGGGCCGTCAGCGCGGCCGCGTTGGCCAACTTGTGCTCCGGCGATTGCAGCCCGTAGCTTTGGAAAAATCCCGCCAGCACGGCCGCCGGCAGGGTGCCGGTCGAGAGTCGCTCGAAGAGCTGCCAGGCGGCGAGGGTGACGGCGGGCGTCGCCAGGGCGAACCAGGCGGGCCGCCAGGAGCGGGCCCGCAGCCACACATACAGGCCCAGGATCGGGATCAGCACCACGGCCTGATAGGCGGTCAGCGCCGCCAGGATCATTGCGCCCGCCGAGGCCGCCAGCCGGCGCGCCGAGCGGTTCTCGACGGCGCTCAGGAACAGCGCCATCGCCGCCAGCCAGAAAGCCAGCAGCGGCAGGTCGGCCTCTAGCGAGTTGCCGTTGACGACGAAGGCCGGGGTGGCCAGGGCCAGCAAGGCCGCCTCCGCCGGCCGCGACGTGAAGCGCCGGGCCAACGACCAGAGCGCGGCGGCCGCCGTTAGCGAGAACGCCAGGTAGGCCGCGTGGTAGGGTCTCTCGTAGACGTCCCCGCTCACCGCCAGCAGCCAGGCTAGCCACCAGGCGTTCAGCGGCGGGTGTGGATGGCCTTGCATCTGGACCATCCGCCCCAGGAAGGCGTAGCGGGCGTGATTGGGATGCAGCGGGTCAATCTGAGCGTGCTCGGCCCCGGCCAGGTAGTAGATGTCGTCGCCCTGGATGGCGTGATCCAGGAAGGGCAGCCGCAGCAGGACGACAAACAGCAGAACGGCCGCTAGTCCGCGCGACACTTAGGATCCGGGCCGCCAGCGCAGCACGGGTTTGCGCGCCGCGGTCACCTCGTCCACGCGGCTGGTGCGCGTGGTGTGGGGCGCCGTGCGCACCAGCTCCGGATTCTCCTCCGCCTCCCGGGCGATCGCGATCATGGCCTGGATGAAAAGGTCCAGCTCGCGCCGGCTCTCGCTTTCGGTCGGCTCGATCATCAGGGCGCCCGGCACAATCAGGGGGAAACTCACCGTGTAGGGATGGAAGCCGTAGTCAATCAGGCGCTTGGCGATGTCCATGGTGCGTACGCCGCGGCGAGCCTGGCGCTGGTCGCTGAAGACGCACTCGTGCATCGAGGGCTCGCGGTGGGGCAGATCGTAATAAGGCTCCAGGGCCTTGCGGACGTAGTTGGAGTTGAGCACCGCGTCCAGGGTGGCGGCGCGCAGCCCTTCGGCCCCGCAGGCCAGGATGTAGGCCAGCGCGCGCACCAGCACTCCGAAGTTGCCGTAGAAGGCGCGCACCCGCCCGATGGATTGCGGGCGGTCGTAATCCAGCCGCCAGCGGCCGCCTTCCCGCTTCAAGCGCGGCTTGGGCAGGAAAGGCTCGAGTTCCCGCTTGACCGCCACGGGCCCGCTGCCCGGACCTCCCCCGCCGTGGGGCGTGGAGAACGTCTTGTGCAGGTTCAAATGCAGCACGTCCACGCCCGCATCGCCGGGACGCGTCACGCCTACCAGGGCGTTCATGTTGGCCCCGTCCATGTAAAGCAGCGCGCCCTTTTCATGCAGGATTTCGGCGATCCGCGCGATGTTGACCTCGAAGACCCCCAGGGTGTTCGGGTTGGTGAGCATCAGGGCCGCCACCTCCTCGGTCACCAGCCCGGGGAAGGCCTCCAGATCAATCATGCCGCGGGCGTTGGACTTGATGTTCTCAACCGCGTAGCCGGCGATGGCGGCGGTGGCGGGGTTGGTGCCGTGAGCCGAATCCGGGATCAGGATCTTGCGGCGCGGGTTGCCCCGGGTCTCCAGCAGCGCCCGCACCAGCAGGATACCGGTCAGCTCGCCGTGCGCCCCCGCGGCCGGCTGGAGGGACACGGCGTCCATGCCGGTGATCTCGGCCAGCGCCTCCTCCAGTCGGGCCATGATCTCCAGGCAGCCTTGCGCCAGCTCCTCGGGCTGATAGGGATGGGCCCAGGCCAGACCCTCCACCCGAGCCGCCTCCTCGTGGGCCCGGGGGTTGTACTTCATGGTGCAGGACCCCAGCGGGTACATGCCCAGGTCAATGGCGTAGTTCCAGGTGGACAGCCGCGTGAAGTGGCGCAGCGCCTCGACTTCGCTGACCTCGGGGAAGCCCTCCAGCGGCCCCCGCACGTTCTCCGCGCCCAACGCCGCGGCCGGATCCGCCGCCGGCACGTCCAAGGCAGGCAACTGGAAGCCCCGCTTGCCGGCCGAGCTGAGCTCGAACACCAGCGGCTCCTCCTGCACGATGTGGCTGCGCACTTTCCCGATCACATCCGCCCTCCCGCGGCGTCGGCGAAAGCCTCGGCCACCGCGTCCATCTCTTCCCGCCGGCTCATCTCGGTGGCGCACAGCAGCAGGCAGTCGGCCAGCTCGGGATAGAAGCGCCCCAGCGGCAGCCCGCCGATGATCCTCTTCTCCAGCAACGCCCGGTTGATCCGCTCCGGGGAGGCGCCCTCGGCGCGCGCCACGAATTCGTTGAAGAAGCGGCCCGAGAACCGCCGCGGCAGCTTCCCGGCCAGGTAGTGCGCCTTGGCCAGATTCTGCTCGGCCAGCTCGCGCAGCCCCTGCTTGCCGTAGACGGTCATGAAGACCGTCGCCATCAGCGCCACCAGCGCCTGATTGGTGCAGATGTTCGAGGTCGCCCGTTCCCGGCGGATGTGCTGTTCGCGCGTGGAGAGCGTCAGGCAGAAAGCCCGCCGGCCCCGGCTGTCGGTGGTCTGCCCCACCAGGCGCCCGGGCAACTGGCGGACGTACTTCTCGCGCGTGGCGATCACCCCGGCGTAGGGGCCCCCGAAGCCGGGCGGAATGGCGAAGGACTGGAGTTCGCCCGCTACGATATCGGCCTGCTCGCACGGGGCCAGCAGGCCGAGCGAGACCGCCTCCGTGAAGACGTGCACCAGCAGAGCGCCGGCGCAGTGGGCCGCTTCGGCCGCCGCCTGCAAAGGCTCCAGGACGCCGAAGAAATTGGGCGATTGCAGGATCAGCGCCGCCGTGCGCCCGTCCAGCAACTGGGCCGCGCGGGCCGCATCGGTGGCGCCCGATTCCGGCTCGTAGGGCGCCTCGACCACCTGCATGGCCTGGTTGCGCGCGTACGTGCGCAGCACCTCCCGGTACTCGGGATGCACGCCGGCCCCCACCACGATGCGATCCCGACCCGTGATCCGCACCGCCATCAGGGCCGCCTCGGTCATGGCGGTCGAGCCGTCGTACATCGAGGCGTTGGCCGCTTCCATCCCGGTCAACTGGCAGATCATGGTTTGGAACTCGAAGATCGAGGCCAGGATGCCCTGGGAGATTTCCGCCTGGTAAGGCGTGTAGGCGGTGAGGAACTCGCCCCGGGAGGCCACTACGTCCACCAGGCTGGGGCGATAGTGCCGGTAGGCGCCCGCTCCCAAAAACGACGGATAGGTCGCGTTGCGCCGTCCCTGCTCCCGGAAGTATTCCAGCACCTCGTACTCCGAGAGGCCCGGGCCCAGCCGGAGCGGCTCGCTCAGCCGCAACTCGGGCGGAATCTGGCTGAACAGCTCCTCGAGCGACTCCAGCCCGATCGCCTCCAGCATGGCCCGGCGGTCGGCCTCGGACTTGGGCAGGTAGCGCACCTCAGGATTCCTCGGCCACCAAATCGCGGTACTGGGCGGCGGAGAGCAGGCGCTCGAGCTCCTCGGGGGCGCTCAGCCGGATTTTAGCCAACCAGGCCTCCCCGTGCGGATCCCGGTTGAGCAACTCCGGGGTCTGGGTCAGAGTTTCGTTGACCTCGACCACCTCGCCGGAGACCGGAGCGTAGATGTCCGAGACCGCTTTGACGGACTCCACGGTGCCGATGGCCTTGCCTTGCACGGCCTGGCTGCCCACCTTGGGCAACTCCACGTAGACGATGTCGCCCAGCGCCTGCTGGGCGTGAAAGGTGATGCCCACCACGCCCAGGTCGCCCTCGACCTTGACCCATTCGTGCTCTCGTGTGTACTTGAACTCGTCCGGATACATGCTGCCTCGCTAGTCGGGCCGGGCGCGCTTGTAAAAAGGGGTGCGCACGGTTTCCGCCGGGATGAGCCGGCCGCGGACGGCGATTTCGATGGGGCGCCCGATCCGGGCCAGCTCCAGAGGGAGATAACACAATCCGATGTTTTTGTTCAGATAGGGCGCCGGCCCTCCGCTGGTCACCCAGCCCGCCGGGCGGCCCTCCACATACACCGGGTAGCCGTCCCGCGCGATCCCCGGCCCCCGCATCTCGAAGCCCATCAGCTTGCGCCGCACACCGGCCGCCGCCAGCCGCTCCAGCGCCTCCCGCCCCACGAACTCACCCTTGTCCATCTTCACGATCCAGTTCAAGTCCGCTTCCGGCGGGCGGATGCTGGCGTCAATCTCGTGCCCGTAGAGCGCCATCTTGGCTTCCAGCCGCAGCGTGTTGCGCGCCCCCAGCCCGCAGGGCCGGATGCCGAATTCCGCCCCCGCCCCCAGCAGCTCGCGGAAGATGCGGGGCGCCTCGGCCGGCGCCAGATACAGCTCGAAGCCGTCCTCGCCGGTGTAGCCCGTGCGGGCGATGCGCGCCGGCGCGCCCGCCACCCTGCCGTCGGTGAAGTGATAGTAGGCGATGGCGCTCAGATCCGTCTCGGTCAGCTTGGCCAGCGTTTGCAGAGCGCGCGGCCCCTGCAAAGCGAGCTGGGCGTAGCGCGGGCCGGCGAACTCCACCTCCGCCCGGAAGCGGTTCCGCCGCCGGATGTGCTCGTAATCCTTCTCCTGATTGGCGGCGTTGACGCACAGGAAATAGTGGTCGTCGGCCACCTTGTGCACCAGCAGATCGTCCACGAAGCCGCCGTGCTCGTAAAGCAGGGCCGAGTACTGCGCCTGCCCGACTCTTAAGCGGCTCGCCTGGTTGGTGGTGACGAACTCGGTCAGCGCCAGCGCCTCCGGGCCGCGGATTTCGATCTCGCCCATGTGGCTGACGTCGAACAAGCCGACGGCGCGGCGCACCGCCAGGTGCTCCTCGACGATGCCCGAATACTGCACGGGCATCTCCCAGCCGCCGAAGCCCACCATCCGCGCGCCTAGTTGGCGGTGAAGATCGTAAAGAGGCGTGCGCTTCAAAGGCGCCGCTGCGGACATCAACCCAGCAGGCTAACAAGCCGCGCGGAAGCCTGTCAATCGCGGCCGCCGGCCGCGCGGCCCGCCTCGCCCGACCCCTAGCGGCCCAGCCGGGCCAACTGCGTCCGGGCGCCCAAATGATCCGGACTGAACCGCAGAGCTTCCAGAAACTCCGCGCGCGCCTTCTCCTGTTCGCCCAGCCCGAGCCGCCCCAGGCCGGCCAGATAATGCGCGCCGGCCAGCCGGCTGCGCTGCGATTGCTGCTCGCCGAAGGAGGCGAAGAAGTCAATCTCGGCCGGCGCCTGGCCGAGCGCCCGCTCGCCCGCGCGTACGAGCTCCTCGAACAGAGCGCGCGCCTCCTGGCGCCGGCCCAGCTTCTCCAGCGCCCGCGCTTGGTAGTAGGTCTGGCCGCTCGCTCCCGCCGTGCGCAAACGCGGTCCCCCCGCCGCGGCCGCCTTCTGCCAGAAACGCTCCGCCTGCTCGCGCTCCCCCAGGGCTTCATGCGCGCAGCCGATCCAGTAGGCCACTTCCGCCTCGCGCGAACCGCCCCATCGCCTCTCGGCAGGCAGATTGTCCGGCACCGCCAGCGCCGCCTGGTAGTCGCTCAGCGCCTCCCGGTAGCGTCCCGCCTCCAGGCGGCTGTGGCCCCGCAGCAGGTGGGCGTCCGTCCAGTCGTCGGCCACGTTGATCGAGCCGCCCTCCCACACCGCGAAGCGCCGGCCGGTCATCAGCCGGATCGCCTCGTCGTACTTGCCCAGTACGACCTTGAGGCCGATCTCGCGGGCCAGCGCGTCGTCCCGCTCCGAGACCACTTCGTGATGGCGCTCCAGCAACGCCAGACGGGTTTCCGGCGCCGCGCCGGCCGCCTCGTAAAGAGCGTCCAGTTCGGCGAAATGCAGCGCGTAGTTGCGCGGGGCCGCGACCGCCTTTTCCAGGCGCGCGATGGCCTGCTTCAGATCGCTGCCCGAAGCGGCTCGGGAGTAGGCGACCGCCAGGTTGCGCTGCACGATGGGAAAGGAATCCTCCAGTGCCGCCGCCTGCTCCCAGAGCTTCACGGCCCGCTGCGGTTGCCAGTCGTACAGCAGATTGCCCAGATAGTAGGGGGCGCGGGGATCGCTCGGGTCGCGCTCGATGGCCGCCGCCAGAACCTCGATGGCTTCCTGCTGGAAGGGAAACACGTAATCGGGGGGCATCCGGCGGGCCAGCGCGCGATACTCGGCCGCCTTCTGCTTCTGCCCCGTCTTCTCGGCGAAGTAAGCCAGATAGTAGTAAACCAGCGGCGAGGGCTTGCCCTCCTCGGCCGCCGCGGCGCGGGAAAGCACGGCCGCGCCGTCGGCCCAGAGGCCGGCGTCGAGATACTCGGCGGCGGTTTCCAAGGCCGTGGCGGGATGGGTGCGGAAGACCGCCGCCAGCTCTTTCTCCGCCGCCGGGTCGGGTGAGGCCAGCAGGCGCTCGGCCCACAGGCGGACGTCCAACGGGTCGGTCGAGCGCCGGGCGGCCGCAATCGCCGCCAGCGCCTCCTGCCGCCGTCCGAGACGGCGCAGCATGGCGGCCTTCAGAGCCAGCGCGCGCAGGTTGAGGGCATTGGCTTCGAGCGACCGGTCGAGGAAATCCAGCGCGGCCGCGGCGTCCTCCCCGGCCGCTATCTCCGCCAGACAGTAATAGCCCGCGGCCCGCCAGGCCAGGCTCCAGGTGGCCAGGTAACATTGCCGGAAGGCCTCCTGCTTTCGGCCCTGGGCCTTCAGGGCCAGCCCCAAGTAGTAAGTCGCTTCCCCGTCCTTGGGCGTGGTGTAGTTGTAAGTGGCGCGTTCGAGCGCCTTGCGAAACAGGCGCTCGGCCTCCGCGAAGCGAGCCTTCTTGAGATAGTTGATGCCCAGGGCGGTGTTGACCCGTACGTCGCCCGGATCGCGCCGCAGGGCCTCCTCCCAGTAGGGGTCGGGCTCCAGGGTCGGATGGTGGAACTGCTCGATGCGCAGGCCGGTCAGGTAAAGCTCTTCGTTGGTCTTGAGTTCCTCGGGCGGCGGGGGCGGCTGCACCGGTTTGGGCATAGGGGAGGGCGCCGGGCGCACCGGCGAGTAAGCCACTAACTCCCTGCCGCCGGCCGAGAGCGAGGCGCGCAGGGCGCCTTCCTCGAGCCCGGGCGGGAGGGCGACCTCTTTCAGGTAGGGCTGCGCGGGACTGATCGAAATGGTCTCCTCGAGCAAGGTCTTGCCCGCCGCCTTGAGCGAGGCCACCGCCGCGCGATGCGCCCGCGTGGCGCAGAAGCCCAGCCGCACCCGGCCGTGGGACACTTCCAGGTTCACGGCCGCCTCCCGGTTGGCGTTCTTGACCCCGCCGATCTCTCGGAACGGATACAAATAAATGGAGAAAGCCTTGGTCTCGAAAGGCTGAAGCCAACTGTAGTCGGGTTGGTTGTCCGAGTAAGCCCCGACCATCAGCTCGACGTAGGGGCCGTCCTCGTCGGTGAGGATCTTGTCCCACATCCGGCCGCGCGGGCCGGTGCCCCAGGTCCACAGCTTCTTGCCCGGCACGATATGGTGATCGGCCACGCTCAGGGTGCCGGCCTGCCGGCCGTGATCGTAGCCGGCCAGAAAGTCATCCTCGTAATTCCAGGCGAAAATCGAATTCGAGGCGATGTGATTCTTGTACCAGCTCACGTCCACGCCGTCGAAGTCCGCCCCGCCGTAACGGCCCCGGGCCACGGGCCAGGCCACGAACTCCCGCTTGTGATGGTGGGTGCCCCACTGGGTGCGGGGCGGGAAAATGACCTGGTAGTTCTCATTGGCGTGAACCGCGATGTTGGCGAAGCACAGCATGGTCTGGACCACCGGCGTGCGGTTCAGAATGCGAACCTTGGCCTCCAGGTAAGCCCTCCCGGGATGGAGCGTGTAACCCACCGCCCAGCGCATGCGGTGGCGCAGCTCCAGCTCGCCCACCCAGACCGTCTTGCTGCCGTCGGCCTGAGCCTCGATCCGATACTGCACGGGCAGGAAGGTGGTGGCCCGGTGATGGTGGGGAATGTTCCACTCGATGCCGCCGGAAATCCAGGCGCCGATCAGCCCGATCAGCGCCGGCTTGATGACGTGCTGGCGGTAAACAAAGTGATAGTTGTTAGTCTTGTCTACGGCCTCGAACAACCGCCCTCCGATTTCCGGCAGAATTCCCAGCCGCAGATATTCGTTTTCGAGATAGACCATTCTGTAGGTCTTGTCCGCTTTGCGCTGGGTCAGGCGGTCGTAGAGCGGATAAGGATAGACGCGGCCTTCGGCCCCTTGGGAAGCCCGGCCGAAAAAGAAGATGGGATTCGGTTCCGGCGGCCCGGCCAGGTAGGTAGGGATCACCACGTCCTGCTCCCAGGCCTTGACGGCCGGGGCGGGCGCGGCGGAGGGCGCCGGGCCCCCTTCGAGCGCCAGGCTCAGCAACAGCAGCGAGGCGGCAGCTTGGCTGGGTCTCATGCAAGCCTCCTATCCGGCGTCAGCTTAGCGTATCTCCGCCTTCCGGCTGACCGGGGGCGTTCGGCCGGAGTGCACCTCCGCCAGGCGGCGATGGGTGGTCCGGGCGGCCCGGACGAGCTCGGCATAAGGCCGGTCGGTGACGTCGAGCCAGCCGATGTTGTAGTTCTCGCCGTCCATTCGTCCGGTGGCCGGCTGGTCCAGCCACTGGAACCAGTGGGTTCCCACCACGGCCGGGTGGGCGGCGGCGTTCTCGACGTAGTAACGGTAAGCGGCGCCGCGCTCTTGCTGATCGCGGGTCTGCCGAAGGCCGGGCGCCAGACCGCGGCCGGGAGTGCCGAAGTGGAACTCGCCGATGATGATGGGCCGGCCCGTGAGGCGGTGGATGCGGTCGAGCAGGGCCGGCTCGGGGGCGTAGTCGTAGATGTTCTGGCTGTAGACGTCGAAGACCCGCGCCGCGCGGATGATGTCTTCCGCCGGCCGGCCGCCGAAGCGGATGCCCAAGTTCAGGTGGTTGGGATCGTGGCGGCGGATCGCGCGGTTGATGATCTCCAGCGACCGCTCGAAGGTCCTCAGAACGAAGGCCCGCCGGCGCTCGGGCGTGTCCCCGGACGCCAACCAGGCTTTCAATTCGCGCTGGAGCGCGGTGGCCGGACCCTCTAGGATCATCTCGGTGAGCAGCAGTTCGCGGCCCGGCCAGGGCGGCTCGTTGGCCACGAAGTACCCGAGCAGGTAGGGATCGTCCTTGCGCGGGGCGCACTGCTCGGAAGCCGCCTGCTCGACCTGGCGCTCCCATTCCGGCGAGTAGACGTCCGGCAGGCCCAGGGGCGCTTTTTCCAAACCCCAGCCGCGCAGGGTGGCGACGTAGGGCTTGCGGCGCGCCGCCCCCAGGCGCGGGTCGGACCAGTTCCCCACCGTGTTCAGTCCCCAGGCCTCCATGCGCCGGAAGGTCAACTCAAGCCATTTCTCCGGCCACTGGGGGCCGAAGCGGCGCAGCAGATTCCAGGTATAAAAAGAAGCCTGCCTCGAGCCGGCGCCCGGCCTGCCGGGCGGCAGCAGATCCGCCGGAGGCAGTGCGGCGAAGATCGCTTCGCGCCCTTCGGTCCGCGTGCCGGAATACGGGCTGATGACGTCGGCGCCCACCGAGAAGAACAAGTGCCCGTCGGGATCTACGAACCACCAGCGGCCGTCAATCTCTTGGACCCGGAAGAAGCCCGTCGCTTGGACCTTGCGGCTGCGGTAACCCCCGTAGGGGCAGTAATCGAAATCCCCCGGGCGCAGCTCGGCCTCTTCGGCCGCCCAGGCTTTGCGCAGCGGATCCAGGCCGGCCGCCTTGCCCGGCCAGTTGGCCGGAATCCACTGGCCGAATTCGTCCACTACCGGCCCCGGCTCCAGCACCGCGTCGCCTGGATCCTCCTTGGCCAGCCGGACCGCACGGATCTCTAGCGTCGGCCGCCCGACCGGGTTCGGCATGGCCACTCCGACGGCTTCCACCGCCTTCAGCGGCCCGACCGAGCCCGACAGGTTGATCCAGAACGTCCCCCGCGGCTTGTTGCCCAGGGAAGCCAGATCGAAGCCCTGGCGGTCCGGGCGGAGAAAGTAGCGCAAGGGCACGGCGGCGCGAATCCAGACGCCGGCGAAGGGATGCAGCCGCTGGCTGCGCCTGCCCTGCGCGGTCTCCAGGCGCAACTCGAACCGCTGGGGCGAAGAGGCCTTGAGCTCCAGCACCAGAAACTCAAACGGCGACCAGTCCGAGGGCAGCTCGGGATCAATTTCCTTCAGCGCCCAGCGGTGTTCCCAGAGGGCGCCCTCGAAGACCGCGCGCAGGGGCGCCGCCGGGGCGCCGGGCGGGATCGCCGACAGCAAGAGTGCAAGGATCCAGACGCGAGCCATCCGTCCTCCTGTTGATAGACTCGCACCTAGTCTACTTCGAAAGGGCGGGCCCTCAGGGGCGCCGCCTCTCGAGAAGTGCCGCCAGATTCGCGCCCACCGCGGCCGGCTCGATGAGCGCCCCTCGATAGACGCCCCTGACCGCGTCGTGCACGTCGTAAAAATAGGTGTCGAGAACGCCTCGCTTGACCAGTTCGGCCTCCGCGGCCGGCGGTCTGCCCGGATGGGCGGCGTCCCTGTGGTCCACCATCCAGCGCAGCGCCGCGTTGGTCACTCCCTCTTGATATCGGCCCCAGTTGATCTCGGGGTCCGTTTGCTCCCAGTCAATGCCCAGACCGCTCGAGGCGGCGAAGGTCTGAAGCACCTCCCACTGGACGTGGTTGTCCACCCACGAGGTCCCGAACCAGATCGTCTGATTCAGGCAGGGCTTGGTGTTGTAGAGCGAGGCTGTCTCCTCGGGCGTCCACAGGTGGGTGAAGACCAGCAGCGAGCGCAGCCAGTGAACCGCCTTGTCCCGGTAGCGGGCTTCCCGAAAGGTCTTGTACCCCAGATAGTAGGCGATCGCGGAATGGCCTGCGGCCAACAGATTGGGGCTGTACAGGGGAGTCTCCCACCAGTCGCCGCCGTCCGGCCGCTCATACCTCAGGGCGTAATCCAGCGCCCGGCGGGCGGCGGCGGCAAATTGCTCCTGGCCGGTCAACTCGGCCAGGATCAGCAACTCCATCGCCGGCTCGGTCGTGATGCCCAGCGCCGGCGCTCCTGCGGGACCGAGCGGTTTCAGAAGAACGGCGGCGATCTGCGCCAGCACGTGCTTGTGGCGCCCCTCGGGATCATAGCGAAACGAGCCGTCCGGATGCTGCCGGGCGACCAGTTCGCGCCCGTAGGCCAGTTGCGCCTCGCGGGTCCACAACCAGTAGCGGCGTATGCCGGCGCGGCCCCCGGCCCGGAGGTCTCTGGCCTTCAGCTCGCGGCGCGCCCAGTCCAACTTGGCGGCCAGTTGCCGGGCGGTTTCAGGATCCCGCCCGCTCCTGGCATAGCCCTCAAGGAACAGCGGCGGATGAGGACTTGCTTCCTCCCCCGTTCTTCCCCAACCCTTGCCCTCGTGCCAGAGCGCGGTGTTGTAGGCCCGGGCTATGCGATCGAGCGCCTCCTGGTAAGAGTAGCGGGGCGGCGGAGGCGGCGGCAGGCCGGCGCGTTTCACCCAGTCGGTTACCACCTCCAGGCTGTCGCCGCGCACCAGGAAGATTTCCGCTTCCAGCCGGATCGGTTCTTCCGGCCGCAGCTCCAGCGGGTAGGAGGGCGGCTTGCCGGAGGCCACCGGGAAAGTGTTTTCCTCCATGCCCCAGGCCGCGCTCGGCAACGACAGCCCCATCAGATGGTGATTGGCGCGGTCAATGAAGTTGGGTGAAGCAAATACGGGCTGCGGGTAGCGCTTGCTCCCGGCCACAGGCGCCAGCGGATCCCATGCCAGGCCGATGCCGGCGCCTTCCTGGCTCAACGCCATCACGGGCGAGGCGACCTTGAATGGGTGCAGCACGGCCCGCAGCGCATGGGGGTGCTGCATCCAATCCGTTCCGCTGGACCACTCCGCACCCCGCAGCCACTCGACGCCCGGATAGATGGCGTCGGTCTTCTCAACCCCGAAGCTGCCCGCCCCCACCCGCAACCACGGGCCTCGCAGGTAGCGCGCCGCCAGCGGCTTCAGCGGCCGGTACTCGCAGGCGACCCTGGCGGAGGCCCGCTCCGGGGCCAGAGTCACGGTCACGGTCCCGGCCATGATGGGCGCGGCCAGCTTCGGATTGGCGAACGCCGTGTTGGCCAGCGCCTCGTACCAGCGCACGCGAACCGGGAACGTCGCCCGCTGCCCGAATGCTCCGGTTTCGATCCGATACTCGGCCGCCTCGGCCCGCAGCGGGTTCGAGCGCCCGCTCCCGGCCGGATCCAACTCGCCTAAGTGATCGAGCACCGCCAAAAGACGGCCTGCGGCGTCGTAGATCTCCACCCATCCCCAACCGGTCAGCCGCTTGTGCACGTCGAGCCGCATTTTGCCGTTCTGCATGGTGAACGACTCGCCGCCGTAGGTGGCATCGGCATAACGGGGCGAGGGTTTCCCGGCTTGCTGCGCCGCCGCGCAACAGCTCCAATAGAGAGCCGGCAGGAGAACTCGAGCCACGCGAAGCGACATCGCCGCCACCCTCAGGCCACCGGTTCGAGCTGGATCCGTTTGGCCGCCGGGTCCAGAGCGACGATCCGGAAGCTGCGAATCTGGCCCGCGCGGGCGGGCTGGCGGGCGGCAGGGGCGCGCCCTTGCTTCCACTTGGCTGCCAGCATGGCGGTCAACGAGGCCAGGTCGGCCGCCCCGGGCTGAGCATCCCCGGCCGCCTCGCCGGGCTGCGGGAAGCGGCAGGCGGCGAAGACGCCGTCGGCTACCTCGATGCGCGCCTGCCCGTCGGGGGCGATCTCGACCACCCGCCCGCTGACGGTGTCGCCCGGACGGTGCTCGGCGATGTACTCGTCGGTCGTCGTGGGTTGGAGCTGCTTGATGCCCAGGCGCAACCGCCGCCGGCCGCGGTCCACCTCCAGCACCTGCGCCCGTACGGTCTCGCCCACCTTGAGCGCCTCGCGCGGATGCTCCAGGCGCTTTTCGGCCGTGATGTCCCCGATGTGAATCATGCCCTCGACGCCCTCGGCCACCTCGACGAAAGCGCCGAACTTGGCCAGGCTGACCACGCGGCCCTGGACCGTGCTGCCTACCGGGTAATCCTGCTCGGCCCGCTCCCAGGGATCGCCCAGCGCCTGCTTCAGACTGAGCGCGATGCGCCGTTCGGCGGGCTGGACCTGGAGCACCACGGTTTCCACCGCCTCGCCCGCCTTCAGTACGTCGCTCGGCTTGCGCGCCTTCTTCGACCAGGTGAGATCGGAAAGATGAATCAAGCCCTCCACGCCGGGCTCCAGCTCGACGAAGGCCCCGAATTCCGCCAGCCGCGTCACCACGCCCCGCACCCGGTCTCCCGGCTTGTATTTTTCCCCCGCCAGCGACCAGGGCTCAGGCGTCAGTTGCTTCAGGCCCAGCGAGACCTTGCGCGCCGCCGGATCGAGCTTGAGGACTTTGACTTCCAGCACGTCCCCCACCTGGACTACATCCGAGGGCTTGCGCACCCGGCCCCAGGACATGTCGGTCACGTGCAGCAGGCCGTCCACGCCCCCCAGGTCCAGGAAAGCCCCGAAGTCCGTCACGCTGCGCACCGTGCCGCGCACCACCGCGCCTTCCTGGAGCGCCTCGAAGGCCTGTTGCCGCGCCCGGGCCTCCTCCTCTTCCAGCACCGCCCGGCGGTCCAGGACCACGTCTTCCTTGGCCACGTCCAGCTCGATGATCCGGCAGGCGATCTCCTGGCCGACCAGCTTCTCCATCTCCCCGGCGTCTTTGACCCCGCTGCGCGAGGCGGGCAAAAAAGCCCGCACGCCGATGTCCACGCTGAAGCCGCCTTTGACCTGCCCGGTCACCACTCCCGCGATGGCCCGCTTCTGCTGGAAGGCCTGTTCCAACGCCGCCCAATCCTTGGGCCGCTCCACCTTGATCAGCGAAAGCAGGTAGTAGCCTTCGGGATCGCGCCCGCGGATGGAAACGCGTAGCTGGTCGCCGCGCTGTAGGCCGAGCTCGCCCGAGGGCCCGCGCAGATCGGCCGCCGGCAGCACGCCTTCCGTTTTCAGGCCGATGTCCACAAAGACCGACTCGGCCGAGATGGCCACCACCCGGCCCAGGCGCGCTTCGCCCGGGCCTTCGCTGCGCGGATGGGCCTGCTCGAATTCCGTCAGGATCTCAGCGAAGGAAGCTTCCTCGGAGGGAGGGCCGGACGAGGCCCGGCCGGGGGTTTCCGTTTCGGGGTCGTTCATGAGGCTGGCAAGACGACCATTGTGCCACAACCGGCGGGGGCGGGGCCCGGCGCCTGCTAGACTGGAGGCGGGAGCATGTGTCCCTGCTGTCGCCCGGCCCGGCGTTCCGGCCTCGCCGGCGGGGCCGTTTGCGCAGGGCGATCCTGGAGGATCTCCAGCCCAATGGCAGGGGCGTGGCATACGATTCGGGGTGAGCGGTGACGGGCCTCGGGACGAGCCGACCCCTCAGGTTCGTGCTCTTGTTGGGCTTGGTCAGCCTGTTCGCTGACGCCACTTACGAGGGCGCCAGGAGCATCACCGGCCCGTACCTGGCCTTGCTCGGGGCCGGCGCGGCGGCGGTGGGGGCGGTAGCAGGCTTCGGCGAGCTGGTCGGCTACGCCTTGCGCCTGGCCGCCGGTTATTTGAGCGATCGCACCGGCCGCTATTGGGCCGTCACCATTCTGGGTTACGCGATCAATCTGGCGGCGGTGCCCTTGCTGGCGGTTGCGGGCCGCTGGGAAATCGCCGCGTGGCTGATCGTTGCCGAGCGCACGGGCAAGGCGATTCGCACGCCCGCGCGCGACGCCATGCTCTCCTACGTCACCCGGGGAATGGGGCACGGCCGCGGCTTCGGCCTGCACGAGGCGCTCGACCAGGTGGGCGCGGTGGCGGGGCCTCTGCTGGTGGCGGGAGCGTTGCGCTGGGGCGGCAGTTACCGCCTGGCCTTCGCCCTGCTGCTCGCGCCCGCCCTGGCGGCCTTGGCGGTGCTGTTGGGAGCGCGTCGGTTGTACCCCCGCCCGCGCGATTTCGAGCCGGCTGCGCAGCAGGTGGCGGCGAAAGGATTGCCGCGCGCCTACTGGCTCTACCTGGGGGGCGTGGCGCTGGTGGCCGCGGGGTATGCGGATTTCGCCCTCATCGCCTACCACCTGCGCCGGGCGGCCCTCACGCCCGAGACTTGGATCCCACTGCTGTACGCCCTGGCGATGGCGGTGGATGCGCCGGCTGCGCTGGCGTTCGGGCGGCTGTACGACCGCTTTGGCATCCGGGTTCTGGCGGCGGTGTCCTTGCTTTCGGCCGGGTTTGCCCCTCTGATCTTCCTGGGAGGGTCCCCGGCGGCGGTCGCAGGAGTCATCCTTTGGGGCCTGGGCATGGGGGCGCAGGAGTCCGTGATGCGCGCGGCGGCGGCGGGCATGGCGCCGGCAGAGCGGCGTGGTGCGGCCTTCGGCCTGTTCAACGCGGGCTACGGCCTCGCCTGGTTCTTAGGCAGCGCGCTGATGGGCCTGCTCTACGGCGTTTCGCTGCCCGCCCTGGCGATCTTCTCGGCCGCGCTCGAACTGGGCTCTATCGGGTTCTTCCTCTGCGCAATCCCCTCGGGCGGCACCCGCTCGTAGCCCTTTATCGTCCGGCTTGCGCCTCGGGCCGCACCCGGCGTATAAATGGAAGCGCCGCCCGGCGCGGCGCCGAAAGGAGAGCCACCGATGGCCATCGAACCCGGCTTGAATCTGGAATTCATACGCCGCTCGGAGAAGCCGTTCGCCCTGGGCGTCGAGTGGGCGGCGCAAATGGGCTACAAGTACGTCGAGCCGCTCGTGCACACCGGCCGCGAATTGATGAGCGAGGCCGGCTACTACCACTCGGTCTCGATGGAGGAGGACCCCCACTTCATCAAGGACATCCTGGATCGCCACGGCGTCAAAGCCTCCGCCCTGAGCGCCCACTGCCCCCTGATGCGGCCCGAGGTCAGCGTCATGTATCTCCAGCGCGCCATCCAGTTCGCCGCCGTGCTGGGCGCCCCCGTGGTCAACACCGACGAAAGCTACCGCCCGGGCTGGATCAGCGACGAAGAAGTCTGGCCGCTCATGCGCTACACGCTCAAGACCGTCCTGCGCGTGGCCGAGCGTTACTCGATCGCCATCGGCATCGAGCCGCACCAGGAGATCTCCAAGACCACCGAGGGCCTGCTGAAAATCGCCGGCCTGGTGGACCACCCTCTGCTCCGCATCAACTACGACACGGGCAACGCCTACCTGGCCGGAGCCGATGTGTACGAGGCGCTCGAACGGATCGGCCCCCGCCTGGTCCACATGCACGCCAAGGACATCTCGATCGAACACTCGGAGGCCGAACGCGGCAAGGTCACCGGCACCCCGGTGGGCTGCGCCTGCGGCGACGGCGTGATTGACTGGGCGCGCGTCATCGCCATCCTGCGCAAGCACGGCTTCAGCGGCGTGCTCTCGGTCGAGTGCGGCACGCCCGAACAGGCCGAACGCAGCTTGGCGCATTTGAACGCCCTGCTGGGGGCGGGCGCCGCCTGATCCGCGCCCGCCCTCAGCCTTCCAGCGTGTTCACGCGCGCCGGATGGGAGGCTTCGTAGGCCGCGATGGCGGCCTCCTGGCCGAGCACCCAGCCGATTTCGTCCGTGCCCTCCAGCAGGCACTGGCGCGCAAAGGGATCCACCGGGAATTCGACCCGTCGCCCGCCGGGCAGAATCAGCGCCTGGGCGGCCAGATCCACCGTCAGCTCGGCTTCCGGATCGCGCTCCAGCAGGGCCAGCAGCTCAGCATGCACCGCCGGCGGCACCACGATCGGCAGCAGCCCGTTCTTCAGGGCGTTCTGGCGGAAAATGTCGGCGAAGGAGGTCGAGATCACCGCCCGGAAGCCGAACTGGGTGAGCGCCCAGGGCGCATGCTCGCGCGAGCTGCCGCAGCCGAAGTTGTCGCCCGCCAGCAGAATCGCCGCCCCGCGGGCCCGCGGCTGGTTCAGCACGAACTCCGGGCGAGGCCGGCCTTCGGCGTCGTAGCGCCAGTCGTAGAACAGTTGCTCCCCCAGACCCTCTTTCGAGACGGTCTTCAGGAAGCGGGCCGGAATGATCTGGTCGGTGTCCACGTTGTCGGCGGGCAACACGACCACCCGGCTGCTGAACTTCTGGAAGGGCTTCATAGCAGCGTCCTCGGGTCGGCCACCGCACCCGCCACGGCGCTGGCGGCGGCGGTCAGCGGGCTGGCCAGCAGGGTGCGCCCCCCCTTGCCTTGCCGTCCTTCGAAATTCCGGTTCGAAGTGGAGACGCAGTACTCGCCCGGCGCGAGCTGATCGCCGTTCATGCCGATGCACATCGAGCAGCCGGGCAGGCGCCATTCCGCCCCGGCGGCGCGGAAGACCTCATCCAGGCCCTCGGCCTCCGCCTCGCGCTTGACTTGCTCGGAGCCGGGCACCACCAGGGCGCGCACCCGCGGGTGTACCTTCCGCCCGCGCAGAATCTCGGCCGCCGCGCGCAGGTCGGTCAGCCGCCCGTTGGTGCAGCTCCCGATGAACACTACGTCAATGGGATGGCCGGCCAGCGGCTTGCCGGGCTCGAGCGCCATGTAGCGCAGCGCCTTTTCGAGCGCCTCCCTCTGAAGGGCGTCGGCCGCCGCTCGGGGATCGGGCACCGGGGCCCCGATGGGAATGCCCATCTCGGGGCTGGTGCCGAAGGTGATCATCGGCTCCAGGGCCGAGCCGTCCAGCTCGACGGCATGATCGTAACGGGCCTCCGGGTCGCTCGGCAGCTCGCGCCAGCTCTCCAGCGCCGCCTCCCAGGCCGCCCCTTTCGGGGCGAAGGGCCGGCCGGCAAGATACTGGAAGGTCGTCTGGTCGGGCGCCACCAGGCCCGCGCGCGCTCCGGCCTCGATGCTCATGTTGCACACCGTCATGCGCTCCTCCATCGAGAGGGCCGCGATCGCGCTGCCCGTGTACTCGAAGACGCAGCCCGTGCCGCCCCCCGCCCCGATGCGCGCAATCAGGGCCAGAATGACGTCCTTGGCCGAGACGCCCCGCCGCAGCCGGCCCGTCACGCTCACCCGGTAGGTCTTGGGCCGGCGCTGGAGCAGGCATTGGGTGGCCAGCACCATCTCGACCTCGCTGGTGCCGATGCCGAAGGCCAGGGCGCCGAAAGCCCCGTGGGTCGCCGTGTGGCTGTCGCCGCAGACAATCGTCATGCCCGGCTGCGTCAGGCCCAGCTCCGGGCCGATCACGTGCACGATGCCTTGCCGCCGGCTCCCCAGGCTGTAACAGGGCACCCCGAACTCGCGGCAGTTGGCTTCCAGCCGGCTCACCTGCTGCGCCGAGATCGGATCGGCGATGGGCAGGCGGGGCTCGGCCGTGGGCACGTTGTGGTCCGCCGTGGCCAGCGTGCGATCCGGCCGCCGCACGCGCAGGCCGCGGCGGCGCAGCCCGTCGAATGCCTGGGGCGAAGTGACTTCGTGCACCAGGTGCAGGTCAATGTACAGCAAGGCGGGCGCCCCGGGCGGCTCCGCCACTACGTGGGCGTCCCAGATCTTCTCGACGATGGTTCGCGGCATGCCTCAAATCTCCGCCAGCAAGGCGTCGCCTACTTGGCTGGTGGAAGCCGGCCGGCCCGCCGGCCGCAGATCGGCCGTCACCACGCCCTTCTCGATCACCGCCTCGATCGCCCGGTTCACCGCCGCCGCCTCTTCCTTCAGCCCGAAGCTGTACTCCAGCAAGGCGGCCGCCGAGCCCACCGCCCCCAGCGGGTTGGCGCAGTTGCGGCCCGCGATGTCCGGCGCCGAACCGTGCACCGGCTCGTACAGTCCCACCCAGGCGCCCGAGGGGCGCTGCTGCCCGATCGAGGCCGAGGGCAGCATCCCGATCGAGCCGGCCAGCACCGCCGCCTCGTCCGAGAGAATGTCGCCGAACATGTTCTCGGTCAACACCACGTCGAACCGCCGCGGGTTCAAGATCAGTTGCATGGCGCAGTTATCCACCAGGATGTGTTCCAGGCTAACCTCCGGATAGCCGGCTGCCGCCTCGCTCACCACCTGCCGCCAGAGCTGCGAGGTCTCCAGCACGTTGGACTTGTCCACGCTGGCCAGCTTGCGGCGCCGGCTGCGGGCCAGCCGGAAGGCGGTGTGCGCGATGCGCTCGATCTCGGCCCGGGTGTAGCTCATGGTGTTCACGCCGCGCTGCTCGGGACCCGAGCCCGTGATGCCCCGCGGCGTGCCGTAGTACAGGCCCCCGGTCAGCTCGCGTACGATCACCAGGTCGGTCCCCTCGACCCGTTCATTCTTGAGCGGCGAAGCCTCCAGCAGTCCCCGATAGGCGCGCACCGGGCGCAGGTTGGCGTACACTCCCAGCGCCTTGCGCAGCGCCAGCAGACCTCGCTCCGGCCGCTGCTCGGGCGGGGCGTTGTCGAATTCCGGCAGGCCGACCGCCCCCAGCAACGTGGCGTCGGCCTCCAGCGCCGCGCGCAGCGTATCCTCCGGCAGGGGCGAGCCCGTCCGGCGGATGGCCTCTGCGCCGATCAAGCCTTCCTGCAACGCCAGCTCGTGGCCGAACTTCTCCGCCACATGCCGCAAAACCCGGACCGCCTCCCGGGTGACCTCCGGGCCGATGCCGTCCCCGGCCAGCACAACAACGTTCAGTCGCATCCCGACCAGCTTCGCAAAAGCCCGGGGCGGGGATCAATCGGCTGCTCGGGCGGGCCGCTCGAGCACCTGCCGGACGATCTGCTCGATCTCTTCGTTGCGCACGCCCTTCTTGCGGTCGGCGAAGGCGATGAAGCGGCTGTAAACCTCCTCGAGCTGCTCGCGGCTGAGCGTGAATCCCAGATCCTGGCAGCGCTTGGAAAGGGCGTGCCGCCCGCTGTGCTTGCCCAGGATGAGCTTGGACTCCGGCACCCCCACCGAACGCGGATCCATGATCTCGTAGGTGGTGCGCTCCTTCAAGAAACCGTCCTGGTGGATGCCCGCCTCGTGGGCGAAGGCGTTCTCCCCCACGATCGCCTTGTTGGGCTGCGGGCCGAAGCTGATCAGCTCGGCCAGCAGCCGGCTGGCCGGGTAGAGCTGCTCGGTCACGATCGCCGTCTCATACGGCATCAGGTCCTGCCGGACCTTCATCGCCATGACCGCCTCTTCCAGGGCGCAGTTGCCCGCCCGCTCGCCGATGCCGTTGATGGTGCATTCGATCTGCCGGGCCCCGGCCCGCACGCCGGCCAGCGAGTTGGCCGTCGCCAGCCCCAGATCGTTGTGGCAGTGCACGCTGACGATGGCCGCATCGCCCAGCGCTTCCACCACCCGGGCGATCATGAAGGCGAAATCCTCCGGCAGCGAGTAGCCCACCGTGTCCGGCAGGTTGACCGTGCCGGCGCCGGCCGCCACCGCCGCCCGCGAGATCTCCACCAGATAATCCAAGTCGCTGCGGGTGGCGTCTTCGGCCGAGAACTCGACGTCCTCGGCGTAGCGGCGCGACAGCTCGACCGCCGCCACCGCCTCCTCCAGCACCTGCCGGCGAGACTTGCGCAGCTTGTAGCGCAGGTGGATGTCGCTGGTGGCGATGAAGGTGTGGATGCGCGGACGGCGCGCAGGCTCCAGAGCGCGGGCGGCACGTTCCACATCGAGGGTGCAGGCTCGGGCCAGTGCGGCCACCCGCGCCTCGGGGAACTCGCGAGCGATGGCCCGGACCGCCTCGAAGTCGCCTTCGGAGGCGATCGGGAACCCGGCTTCCAGAATGTCCACGCCGAGCTCCACCAGCTTGCGGGCCATGCGCAACTTTTCCGGTACGGTCATCGAGCAGCCGGGCGACTGTTCGCCGTCCCGGAGCGTGGTGTCGAAAATGAAGACACGGTTCGTCATCTTCGGGAAATCCGCCTTCGGTCTGGCGCGGGCGGCATGCCCGCCGCCCGCGCTCTGGGTCAAATCCCGCCCGGGGCCTGTTGCTCCGCCGGGCAGGATTCTTCATTATGGGGTCGGAGGCGGCGATTTGGCAAATTTATATTTTTCTTGCGCCGGATCAAGGACCGTGATTTAATAAATGATGCTAATGCCATGAGCACGCTCGATAAGGATGGCTCCGTGCAGCTCTACCTCCTCCGCGCCTTCCTCCAGGTGGCCGCCGAACGCAGCTTCTCCCGCGCCGCCGAGAAGCTCCTACGCACCCAGCCCGCCGTCTCCCTCGCCGTCCAGCGCCTGGAGAACGCGCTGGGGGAAAAGCTCATTGACCGCTCCGGCCGCGAGCCGCTGCTGACCGACGCCGGCCGCCTGGTGCTGGACTACGCCCGCCGCTTTGACAACCTGGAACGGGACTTGCGCAACGCCCTGGCCGAGCTGCGCGACAAGGCCGCCGGCCGGCTGATCATCGGCGCCAACGAATCCACCGCCCTCTACCTGTTCGAGCACATCCAGCAGTACCGCCGCCGCTATCCCCGGGTGAAAGTCCAGGTGCGCCGCTGCCTGTCCAGCCGCATCCCGGCCCAGTTGATTGACGGGGACCTCGAACTGGGCGTCATCAGCTACGATCCGGCCGACGAGCGGCTGCTGAGCACGGTGATCTATACCGACCATCTGGCCTTCGTAGTCTCGCCCCGGCACCGCTTCGCCCGGCGCAAGTCGGTCTCCATCGCCGAGCTGGGCATGGAGACTTTCATCGCCCACAGCGTCGTCTCCCCCTACCGCGAAATCGTCCTCAAGGAGTTCCAGCGCCACAAGGTGCCGCTGAACATGGACGTCGAGATGCCCACCATCGAGACCATCCGCCGCATGGTCCAGCGCAATGAAGGGGTGGCCTTCCTGCCGCGCATGTGCGTCGAGCAGGAGCTGCGCCAGCGCGTGCTGTGCGAGGTCGAGGTGCGCGAGCTCGCCTCGATCCAGCGCCCCATCCGCCTGGTCCATCCCGCCCGCCGCGCTCTCAGCCACGCCGCCCAGGCCTTCCTCGAGCTGGTGGCGGAGGGCCGGCAGGCCTGAACCGGGCCCGCCCGCCGGGCGGCCGGGCTTCCTCCCGCACCTTCAGCCGGGCCTACAGCCAGCCTGCCCGGCGGTACCAGGCCAGGGTCCGCTCCAGGCCGTCCTCCAGCGAGGTGCGGGCTTCGAATCCCAGATCTCGCCGGGCGCGGGTGACGTCGCACACCCAGAAGCCGAAGCGCGCCTCGCCCACCTTGTCCCGCGAGATGATCGCCGGCCGCCGGCGCAAGCGCGCCGCCGCCTCCCAGCCGAGCGCCGCCGTCCAAACCACGGGCCAGGGGATGCGCACCAGGCGCAGCCGGCGGCCCAGGCGGCTCCCTGCCACGCGGGCGAACTGCCCCCAGGACACCGCTACGGGATGGGCCATGAAGTAGGTCTGTCCGGCCGCCTGCCGGCAGGCGGCGGCCGCCAGCAGCCCCTCCACCAGGTCCTCGACGTAAATCACGCTGAAGCGCGCCTCCGGATCGCCCACCACCGGCATCCAGCCCCGCGCCGCCATCCGCAAAAGCTCCAGCACGTCGGTGTCGCGCGGCCCGTACACCACCGGCGGGCGCACGATCACGGCTCGCGAGGCCGCGGCCGAATCGCGCACCGCTCGCTCGGCCGCCAGCTTCGACCGCCCGTAGTGCGACACCGGACGCGGTTCCGCCTCCTCCTTCAGCAGCGAACCATCGGGGCTGGGCCCGGCCGCAGCCAGGCTGCTGACCTGGACCAGCCGCGCCTGCGAGCCGGCCAGGGCAGCGGCCAGGTTCGCGGTCGCCAGGGCGTTCCCGCGATAGTACCCCTCGGCGGACAGGGCCTTGGTCACGCCTGCCAAATGGAAGACCAGGCACACGTCCCGCAGCGCCTCTTCGAGGCCCTCCCCTGCCGCCAGATCTGCGTAGGCCAGCTCGACTCCCGGGGGCAGCGCCTCCGTCCGGCTGGTCCGCCGCACCAGGCACCGCAGGCGCGCGCCCTCCAGCGCCAGCCGCTCGACCAAGTGGCTTCCGATGAAGCCGGTGGCCCCCGTCACCAGCACCGGCAAGCCCCGAAAGAAAGCCTGCAAGGTCAAAGCTCCCCGGCCCCCGCCGAGGGCACGCAAGGATACACTTCAGGCGTCAGGCCGAAGCGGGCCCGGTAGGCCCGGCTGATCGCCGCCCGAAAGCCCTCGGCCGCTTCGGCTCTCAAGAGGTTGACCGTGCAGCCGCCGAAGCCGCCCCCCGTCATTCGCGCACCCAGCACTCCGGGCAGACTCAAAGCGGTTTCGACCAGGAAATCCAGTTCCTCGCAACTGACCTCGTAATCGTCCCGAAGGCTAACGTGGGACTCCGTCAGCCGCCGGCCCATCGCCTCCAAGTCGGCCCGCCCGCAGGCGGCGATGAAGTCCTCCACCCGCCGGTTCTCGCTGACCACGTGACGGGCCCGCCGGTACGGGATCTCGGGCAGCCGGGCGCGCTCCCCTTCGAGCTGCTCGAGGCTCACCTCGCGGAGGCTCTCGGCGCCCAGGCGCGCGGCCGCCTCGCGGCACTGCGCGACCCGCTCGGGATAGGCCGACCGGCCCAGCTCATGCTTCACCATCGTATTGACCGCCAGGACGGCGATCCCCTCAGGCAGGTCCACCGCTTGATGTTCCAGGCTGCGGCAGTCTATGCGAAGGGCCGCGCCGGCCCGCCCGAACACCGCCACGTACTGGTCCATGATGCCGCAGGGCGCTCCGACGAATTCGTTCTCCGCCCGCCGGCACAGACGGACCAGCTCGAGGGGCTCGATGGAGCGACCCTCCAGCAGGGCCAGGGCTACCGAGACCTCCAGGGCGGCCGAGCTGCTCAAGCCTGAGCCCGGCGGCACGGTGCTCGCTATCAGCAGGTTCGACGGCCGAATCGCGTATCCGGCTCCGAGCAGTTCCCGGGCTACGCCCAGCGGATAATCGCTCCAATGGCGGCCGGGCGCCAGATGGGGCAGATCCTCCAGGGCCCATTCGCGCGCCTCCCCCAGGTTGTCCGAGAACACCCGCAGCCGGCCGTCGCTCCGGGGGGCGGCGGCGGCGTAACAGGCCAGCTCCAGGGCCATGGGCAACACCAGGCCCTGGTTGTAATCGGTGTGCTCCCCGATCAGGTTGACCCGCCCGGGCGCGCGCCAGATGCGCAGCGAGGCCGCCGGCCCGAAGACCCGCAGGAACGCCTCCCTCAAGAGCGCCGCCGCGCCAGCCACAGCATCACTCCGCCGAAGACCAGCATTCCCGCGCCGGCGTACAGGTTGACGTTCGCCTCGGTCAGGGGCGCGCGATGGCCGGGAAGCCACAGCCCGGTCGCGCACAGAACCAGGCCCAGGATCGTGAAGAACAGCCCGGAAGGCAAACGCAGATCCCACATGGCGGCTTACCCGAACCACAGATTCAGCAGCAGGCAGGCCGCGCCCACCACCACCGCCAGCGCCGCCGGCCGCTCGAACCAGCGCACGCCGGGCTCGGGCGGCGGCAGCCGCGTGATCCCGTAGACCAGGTTCGTCAGCTCGGCCTCGGGCCGCGGCCTCGTCAGCAGGCTCACGCCCACCGTCACCAGGAAGCAGGCGGTCCAGGCAAAGATGGCGATCCAGAAATTCTGCGCCATGGTCGAGGGGAATTCGTGCAGGCCTGCGATCCAGCCGCCCTTGCCCTCGGCCTGGGTCAGCCCGTGGGTCAACGCCGCCGCTCCGGTCCCGGCCAGCAAGCCCGCGAAGGCGCCGTGCCCGGTGGCGCGCTTCCAGAACATCCCCAGCAGGAAGGTGGCGAACAAGGGAGCGTTCACGAAGCCGAAGACGAGCTGGAGCAGGTCCATGATGTTGTTGTAGAGCTGGGCCAGGTAGGCCGTGGCGATCGAGAGCCCCGTGCCCGCGATGGTGGTCAGCCGGCCCACCAGCAGGTAGTGCCGGTCCGGGGCCCCCTTGCGGATGTGCCCCTGGTAAATGTCGTACGTCCAGACGGTGTTCAACGCCGTGACGTTGCCCGCCATGCCGCTCATGAAGGAGGCCATCAAGGCGGTCAGGCCCACCCCCAGCAGGCCCGAGGGATAGAAGGCGGCCATCAGGGTGGTCAGCGTGAGGTCGTAGTTATAGCCGGCGCCCTTGGGCGGCAGCGAGTAGCCCAGGTTCATCTGCATCAGGGCCATGGCGGCGATCCCCGGCACGATGACGATGAAGGGAATCAGCATCTTGGGGAAGGCGGCCGCTAAGGGCGTGTTGCGCGCGGCGTTCATGCTGCGGGCGGCCAGAGCGCGCTGCACCACCAGGAAATCCGTGCACCAATAGCCGAAGGAGAGCACGAAACCGAGGCCCATCACCAGCCCGAAGGCCTCCACGCCCATCGGGTTGGACGCCGGGCTGTCCATGTACCGCCAGGAGTGGGTCATCACGGCGGGCAGCCGCGAAGCCATCCCTTCCCAGCCCCCGGCGCGCTGCACGGCCAGGATGGCCAGGGGTGTGAAGCCCAGCGTGATCAGGAAAAACTGAAGCACCTCGTTGTACATGGCGCTGGTCAGACCACCCAGGTAGGTGTAGACCAGCACGATCCCGGCCGAAAGCAGCACGGAGGCCGTGAAGCTCCAGCCCAGCACGAGCTGGAACAACAGCCCCAGGGCGTACATCGAAATCCCCGAGCTGAAGATCGTCATGGCGGCGAAGGTCACCGCGTTGAAGGTCCGCGTCTTCTCGTCGAAGCGCAGGCGCAGATACTCGGGGACCGACCGGGCCCGGCTGCCGTAGTAGAAGGGCATCATGAAGACCCCCACGAAGATCATGGCCGGAATGGCCCCGATCCAGTAGAAGTGGGCGGTCATGATGCCGTACTTGGCGCCCGAGGCGCACATGCCGATCATTTCTTGGGCGCCCATGTTGGCGGCGATGAAGGCCAGACTGGTGATCCACAGCGGAACCGAGCGGCCCGAGGTCAGGAAGTCCTCGCTGGTGGCCACCCGCTTGCGGATCAGCCAGCCGATGCCCAGCACGAAGGCGAAGTACAGGGCGATGATGAAGTAGTCTACGGGTGCCAGCGTCAAGGGAGAAACGAGTCTAACGCGAATCGCCCCCCGCCCGCAAACCGCCCGCCGGGCGGCATGCGCCGTGCTATCGTGATGAGTTGTGGCGTCGCCGCTGAACGTCCGCCTGGAGCGGTATGAGGGGCCGCTGGACCTGCTGCTGGACCTGATCCGCAAACAGCAGATTGACATCTGCGACATTCCCATCGCGCGGATCACCCGGCAGTATCTCGACTATCTGGAACAAGCGGCGGAGCTGGACGTCGAGCTGGGCGCCGAATTCGTCCTCATGGCCGCCACGCTCATCCACATCAAGTCGCGCATGTTGCTGCCGCGCGATCCCGAGCTGGCCCGGCTGGAGGGCGAACAGGAGGATCCCCGGCGCGAGCTGGTGGAGCGCCTGCTCGAGCACGAACGCTTCAAGAACGCCGCCGAAATGCTCCAGCAGAAGCGGCTGATCGAGGAGAACGTCTGGTCGAACCCCCAGATCCGCGCCTTTCTGGACGGCGAGGATCCCGGCCTGGCGGTCACCCTGTACGACTTGGTGGCCACCTTCCAGGCGGTGTTGGAGCGGGCCAAGGCCCGTCCCAGCTTCCAGGTGAATCACGAAGCGGTGACCCTGGCCGACATGATCGAGTTCGTCAAGGGCGTCCTGCTCAGCCGGGCCGGCGACGAGCTGGTGCCGGCGCGCGAGTTGTTCGAGCAGCAGCGCAGCCTCCGGGCCATGATCTGCCTCTTCCTGGCCATCCTCGAGCTGGTCAGGCTGCAAGCCGTGGTCCTGGTGCAGAAGGCTACCTTCGGCGAAATCGCCATCCGGCGCCACAAGCGGTTTCAGGAGGTAGCGGCTTCGGAAACCGCCCCAGAAATCGAGAAGGAATACACCTGAAGCGGCCGCAGGCGGCCCTGGCGGGTCGCGCGGCCATCCGGGAGCAGGCATGGAAGAATCCGAAATCACCCCGGCGTGCGAGGATGCCGGGCCGGCGGCGGCGGACGACAGCCCGGCGGCCGCCGCCGAGCAGCTCGAGCTGTGCGCCGAAGCGCCCGCCCGCGAAGAGGCGCCGGAGGAGGCCTTGCGGGCCGTCATCGAGGCCATCGTTTACGTGACCGAGGAACCGGCCTCCGCCGCCCAGATCGCGGAAGCCTTGGGCCGGCCCGAGCAGCGCGTCCGGCAGGTGCTGGACGGACTGGTCGAGGAGTACTCGCAAGCCCGCCACGGAGTGATGATCCGCGAAGTGGCCGGCGGCTTCCAGATGACCACCAAGCCCGAGCACCACGAGGCGATTCGCGCCTTCGCCCGGAAGCTCAAGCCCCCTTTGAAGCTCTCTCTGGCCGCCCTGGAGACCCTGGCCGTGATCGCCTACCGGCAGCCGATCACCGCGCCGGAAATCCAGGCCGTCCGCGGAGTGAGCGGCGTCAGCGTGCTGAAGACCCTGTTGGATCGCAAGCTGATCACCACCGCCGGGCGCAAGAACGTCGTCGGCCGCCCCATTCTCTACAAGACCACCAAGGAGTTCCTGGTGCAGTTCGGGCTGAAGGACTTGAGCGAGCTGCCCACGCTCAAGGAATTCGAGGAGCTCAAGCGGCTGGCGCTGAGCGACGCCGTCCAGCCCGAGGCTGAGCCGCCGACCCAGGCGGTGCAAGTCCCCGAGCCGGCAGGCGAGAATGAACCGTAGGGTCGTGCCGTGGCCGAGGTGCGCCTCCAGAAGATCCTGGCCCAAGCGGGCGTAGCCAGCCGTCGCAAGGCCGAACAGATCATCCTGGAGGGACGCGTCACGGTCAACGGAGCGGTGGTCGCCGAGCTGGGCTCGAAGGCCGACCCCGAGCGGGACAAGATCAAAGTGGACGGCAAGCTACTGCGCTTGCCCAGGCAGCGCATCTACTTGGCGCTCAACAAGCCGCGCGGCTGCGTGACCACGGTCTTCGATCCCCAGGGCCGGCCCACGGTGATGGACCTGCTCGGTCCGGTCCGGGGGCGCGTCTTTCCGGTGGGTCGTCTGGATTATCACAGCGAAGGGTTGCTGCTCGTCACCAATGACGGGGAGTTCGCCCATGCGGTGACCTCAGCGGCCAGCCGGGTGCCCAAGACCTATTGGGTCAAGGTGAACGGCCCTCTGTCCCCTGAGCAAGAAGAGGAGTTCCGACGGGGTGTGCCCTTGGGCGGACGCCGTACGGCGCCCGCCGGGCTCCGGCTGGTGCGCCGCGCTCGGAACCCGTGGTACGAAGTGACGGTGATCGAAGGCCGCAAGCACCAAGTGCGGTTGATGTTCCAGCACTTCGGACGGCTGGTGGAAAAGCTCAAGCGGGTGCGCATCGGCCCTCTGGAACTGGGCGCCTTGCGGCCCGGAGAGTTCCGCCCGCTCACGCCGTCCGAGGTGGCGGCTTTCAAGAAGCTTCTGGAGGCAAGGGGCGCCCGCCGCACGGCGGGCGCCGAACAAGACAATGTCGGGCATCGCTGAACTGCTCAGGAACTCGCGGACGATCGCGGTCGTCGGCCTTTCCGGCAAGAGCTGGCGGCCCAGTTACGGCGTCTCAGCCTACATGCAGAAGGCCGGTTACCGGATCATTCCGGTGAACCCGCGGGAGCGGGAAGTGCTGGGCGAGAAGGCCTACCCCACACTGGAGGCGATCCCCGAGCGGGTGGATATCGTCAACGTCTTCCGGCGCTCGGAATTCGTGCCCGAGATTGTCGAGGCGGCCGTGCGCATCGGCGCCCGCGCGGTATGGCTCCAGGAGGGGGTGGTGCACGAACAGGCGGCGGAGCGAGCCCGGCAGGCCGGCTTGATGGTGGTTCAGGATCGCTGCATCCTCAAAGAGCACCGCAGGCTGACGCACTCAGCCGGACTCAATGCCGGAAATGCCGGACGCCCGTGAACACCATCGCCAGGCCTAAGCGGTCGGCCGCTGCGATCACTTCCTCGTCGCGAATCGAACCTCCCGGCTGGATCACCGCCGTCACTCCGTGCCGGGCCGCCTCCTCGACGCCGTCCGGGAAGGGGAAGAAAGCGTCGGAGGCCAGCACGCTGCCCTCCAGCGGCAGGACTGCGCGCAGGGCGCCGATCTTGACCGAATCCACTCGGCTCATCTGTCCGGCGCCCACGCCCACCACTTGCCCCGCCCGGGCGTAGACGATGGCATTCGATTTGACGTGTTTGACCACCTTCCAGGCGAACTCCAGGTCCGTCCACTCGCGCTCGTCCGGCGCCCGCCGGCTCGCCACCCGGGCCTGGGTGCGATCGAAGAGGGCTGCGTCCGGAGTTTGCACCAAGTAGCCGCCGCTGATGGACTTGACCACCAACTCGGGCATCGCAGTCGGGCTGACTTTGACGAGGCGGAGGTTCTTCTTACCGGAAAGCAGGACGAGCGCCTCGGGCGAGTAATCCGGCGCGGCCACGGCCTCGATGAAAGTCCGGGCGATCTCCACGGCGGTCTCTTCATCCAGCGGGCGGTTGAAGCCCAGCACCCCGCCGAAGGCCGAGACCGGATCGCATTCGTAAGCCTTCCGATAGGCTTCCGCCAGGGAGGTCTGCTCCGCGCAGCCGCACGGGTTGGTGTGCTTGATGATCGCCGCCGCCGGGCGCTCGAACTCCCCGACGAGTTGAAAAGCGGCATCCAAATCCACCAGGTTGTTGTAGGAGAGCTCCTTGCCTTGAAGCTGGCGACCGGCCGCGATTCCCCCGGCGGCGCCGGAGGCGTACAACGCGGCGGCTTGGTGGGGGTTCTCCCCGTAGCGCAATCTCATCAAGCGCGGAGCGCGCAGGTCGAGCACGGCGGGCAACTCTTCCTCCCGCTCGTCGAAGCGGCCCTCGCGGTAGGCGAGGCGGGACAGGCGGCCCGCAATCGCCCGGTCGTACTCGGCCGTTCGGCAAAAGGCCTCCACCGCCAAGCGCCAGCAAGTGGCCTGCGAGACCTCTCCGCCGGTTGCACTCATTTCCTCCAGCACGCCGGGATATTGCGCCGGCGAGGTGAGCACCGCTACGTCCTGCCAGTTCTTGGCCGCCGCCCGGATGAGGGTGGGGCCCCCGATGTCAATCTGCTCCATCAATTCGGGGACGCTGGCCTGCGGGCGTGCGGCCGCCTGCTCGAAGGCGTAGAGGTTTACGACCACCATGTCAATGGGTGCGATCCCGTGGCGCTCGAGCGCCTCCTGGTGGCCCCGATCAGCGCGGACGGCGAGAATGCCCCCCGCGATCCGCGGGTGGATCGTCTTGACGCGCCCGTCCAGGATCTCTGGGAAGCCCGTGACCTCGGCCACGTCACGCACCGCCAGGCCTGCCTCCCGCAGAGCGCGAGCGGTGCCTCCCGTGGAGAGGATTTCGACCCCCTGGGCGCTCAGGGCGCGGGCGAACTCGGACAGGCCGGCCTTGTCGGTCACGCTGATCAGGGCGCGTCGGATGCGGGGCATGGATTTTCCATTGTGCCATAGCGGCGGCGCCCTTCTAAAATGGGTACGTGGCGCATCGCGTGACGTTGATCCCCGGCGATGGGATAGGGCCGGAGGTGGCTGAGGCGGCTGTGATGGCCGTCGTGGCCGCCGGGGCCCAGATCGAGTGGGAGAGGGTCGAGCTGAGCGCTCGCATCATCGAGGAGACGCGCAAGGACCTGCCGGAGTGGGTGGTCGAGTCCTTGGAACGAACGCGAGTCGGACTGAAGGGCCCTGTGACCACGCCGGTGGGCGAGGGCTACCAGAGCGTCAACGTCGCCCTGCGCAAGCGACTGGACCTGTTTGCCAACTTTCGCCCGGTGCGCTCCATGCCCGGGGTTCGCACGCGCTATTCCGATACCTTCATTGACATCGTGATGTTCCGCGAGAACACCGAGGACCTCTACGCGGGTCTGGAGCACGAGGTGGTCAAAGACGTGGTGACCAGCTTGAAGGTCATCACGCGCACCGCCTCCCTGCGCATAGCGCGTTACGCCTTCGAATGGGCGCGCAAGGAGGGCCGCAAGACCATTCACGCCGTCCACAAGGCCAACATCATGAAGCAGGGAGACGGCCTGTTCCTGCGCTGCTGCCGCGAAGTGGCCGCCCAGTACCCGGAGATCCGCTACAAGGAGCTGATCGTGGACAACACGGCCATGCAATTGGTGCTGCGCCCGGAGACCTTCGACGTGCTGTTGATGCCCAACCTGTACGGCGACATCGTTTCGGACCTGGTGGCCGGCCTGGTGGGCGGGTTGGGACTGGTGCCCGGAGCCAACCTGGGTGAGAATTGCGCGGTGTTCGAGGCGGTGCACGGTTCGGCGCCCGACATCGCCGGCAAAGGCATCGCCAATCCCACGGCGCTGATGCTGTCGGCTGTGCTGATGTTGAACCATCTGGGAGAGCGGGAGGCCGCGCGGCGCCTGCAATACGCTGTCGAGCGGACGTACGCGGCCGGGGAGAACCTAACCCCGGACGTGGGAGGCAGGGCGACTACGGCGCAGTTCACCGACGCGGTCATCCGGAACATGGAACGGGCGCCGGTCTAGGCTATTTTCGCTTTTTGTTCGCTATAGCCAGGGCGGTTCCTACTTAAGTGAAGCTTGCCACCGGCGGGACTGGTGCCGGCGGCTGGGTTCGAACCAGCGACCTTGGGATTATGAGACCCACGCTCTAACCAACTGAGCTACGCCGGCCCCGTGGGACCCTATCAAACCCAGAGTATCGGCTTCGGCCCTCGAGTGTCAATGTGGGCGGGACGGGGAAGCCGGCAGCCGCGCGCAAGCACATGCGCTAGGGCGCCGGCAGATCCAGCCCCTTCGGAGGCTGAGCCGCCTGGGCTCAGGCGCGGGCGCCGGTGATGATGGAATAGACCCTGTCGAGATCCTCAGCCGAGTAATACTCTATCTCGATCTTGCCGCGCTGATCCCCCCTGGCGACGATGCGAACCCTGGTGCCCAGCACGCGCTCCATCTCTTCGACGGCAGCCCGGATATTGGGGTCGTCCAGAACCTCAGCCAGAGGTTTCGGCTCGCGAGGTCGGGTCATGCGCTGCACGAGGCGTTCGACCTGTCGGACCGAGAGGCCTTGGGAGCTGGCCTTTTCCGCCACTTGGCGCTGGAGATCCTCATCCGGCAGGCCCAGGATGGCCCGGGCGTGGCCCATAGAGAGGCGATGCTCGGCGAGCAGTTGCTGCACGTCGTCCGGCAGCTTTAGCAAGCGAAGCAGATTCGAGACGGTGCTGCGGTCCTTCCCCGTGCGCTCGGCGATCTGGTCTTGAGTGAAGCCCAACTCCCGTATCAGCCGCTCGAAGGCGCGGGCCACTTCCAGGGGGTTGAGGTCCTCGCGCTGGATGTTTTCGACCAGTGTCATCTCGAGCAGCCGCTCGTCGGGAACTTCTTGGACGACGACGGGGACCTCGGAAAGGCCGGCAAGCTTGGCCGCGCGCCAGCGCCGCTCGCCGGCTACCAGTTGGTAACGGTCGCCTCGGGGCCGCACGAGGAGCGGCTGGATAACCCCATGGGCGCGGACGGATGCCGCCAGCTCCGCGAGCTTTTCGGCCGGGAAGGTCGTTCTGGGTTGAACAGGGTTGGGGTCAATGATGTCAATGGGCAGGCGGATTGTCTGCGGATGTGCGGGAGGCGCGGCGGCCTCCGGTGGGTGCGGCGTTCGCCGGGTGGGGAGCAGGGAGTCGAGGCCCCTACCGAGGGCCCTGCGCGGATGCCCGGTGGGTTTGGTCATTCTCTAGGATCTCCTTGGCCAGCTTGATGTATGATTCTGCGCCGCGGGAGCGGATATCGTAGACGATGATGGGTTGGCCGTAGCTGGGGGCCTCGGCGAGCCGGATACTGCGGGGGATGACGGTGCGGAAGACCTCGTCGCCGAAGAATTCTCTGAGGTCTTGGGCCACCTGGCGTGTGAGGTTGGTCCGGTCGTCGTACATCGTCAGGAGGATGCCCTCGATTTGCAGCGGGCGGCCGAAGGCCTCTCGGACCCGCTCGATGGTGTCCATCAGCTCGGAGATGCCCTCCAAGGCGAAAAACTCGCACTGAATGGGGATCAGGACCGAGTCTGCGGCCACCAACGCGTTGAGCGTAAGCAGGTCGAGCGCCGGGGGGCAATCAATGAGAATGTAGTGGTAAGAGGGGCGGACGGGCTCGATGCGCTCTGCGAGGCGAAACTCGCGGCGCTCGGCATCCACCAAATCGAGATTAGCGCCTACGAGGTTCTTGTCGGCGGGCACGATGTCGAGTCCGTCAAAGCCGGTCGGCAGAGTGACGGAGTCGAGAGTGCGGTCACCCAGAAGGGCGTCGTACAGGGTGGGAGTGCCTGCACCCTTGGAAATGCCTAAGCCGCTGGTTGAGTTGCCTTGGGGGTCGGTGTCCACGATCAGCACGCGCAGGTCGTTAGCGGCGAGCGATGCGCCCAGGTTGATCGCGGTGGTGGTTTTGCCGACGCCGCCCTTTTGATTGGCGATGGCGATGATCTTGCCCACGTAGCGCTCCTCAGGGCCTGGACTGCCGCTGGGGCCGGCCGCGTCACTATGCCCCCGGCCCCGGCGCAGCGAAGAATCCAATGCTATCACGGAAGAGGGGTCGCCGGCGGGTAGGGGGACCGTTCCACGTGAAACAGGGCCTTGGGCAGCTTCCGCACCACGCAGGGCGGTCCCCGAAAGATCGCAGCCGAGTTGCGCAGGCAAGCTTCCCACCGCTTCACCGAGCCTGTTCGGCTCGCGCCGGCGGCTCTGCTCGGACGATATGGCCCAGCACCATGAAGCGACGCTCGCCCCAAGGGAGACGGACGCCCGGCTCCCACTGAACGGTGATCGCCGCGGAGCCCTTGCGGATCGGGCGCAACCGTCCGGCCGGGTGGCGGCCTTCGATCGGAATGGCATCCTCCGGTAGTTCGCAACCCGAGAGCCCTGAGAGCGGCGCAGACGGTTCCCCATCCCGGGCCGCATCCTCTACGCCCGCGGCGAGAGACACGGCCTCCCCGCGCCCGACCAACAGCCCGACGTGAGTGCCCAGGCGTCTGGCGATCGCCAGGATCGCTTCGGGCCGCACGGCCCGGCCCACGATCCAATCGAATGGCTCGGCGAGCTGCTCGGCGCGGCCGAAGTGGACCTGCACGTTAGACAACTCCCGGGTCGCTTCCCTCAGGAAGACGGCCTTGCGATGGCGAGACTCTGCCAGGACGACGCGACAGTCCGGCCTGAGGATGGCGATCGGGATGCCCGGAAAACCGGCGCCGGATCCCACGTCCAGCACCCGCTGATGGCCCGAGCCCAAATGCGCCCCCAGAAACAGCGACTCGCAATAATGGCGGCGGATGGCTTCCGCGAGGCTCCGGATGCGGGTGAGATTCAGCACCCGACTCCAACGCTCAAGCAGACAGTAGTGAGAGTAGAGAGACCGCACTTGGGCGGCGCTCAAATCGGCCCGGCGGCCGAGGGCGCCAAGTAGTAGCGTCTGGAATTCTCCGAATTCGACCAACAATCCGAGTCTGCCACGGCCGCCCGGCTGGGGGAAAGCGGCCCGCGACGCACGGCGGGATCGGCGGTGGTGAGCCGGATAGTGTGCGCTGATGCCGAACGGTGTACTGCTCAGCGGGCAGTCAGCAGCGCGCGCAGGTGGCGGGCGCGCTCGGGGGAGCGTAGCTGGCGGAGCGCCTTAGCCTCGATCTGCCGGATCCGCTCGCGCGTGACGTCGAATTCCTGCCCGATTTCCTCGAGGGTGTGCTCGCGCTCGCAGCCGATGCCGAACCGCAAGCGGATCACCTTCTCTTCCTTCGGGGAGAGGGTCTTCAAGATGTTGGCGGTTTCCTCGCGGACGTTGGCCTCGATGACGGCTTCGATGGGGGATCCCACCCAGCGATCTTCGATCAGATCGCCCAACGCGGACTCCCCGTCCCGGCCCACCGGAGTCTCCAGGGAAACCGGGTCGCGCGAGATCGTTTTCAGCTTCTGGACCTTCTCGACCGAGATATCCATCCGCCGGCCGATCTCCTCGTTGGTGGGGGTGCGGCCGAGTTCCTTTTCAAGCTCCCGGTTGGCCCGCAAGAACTTGTTCATGCTCTCGTTCATGTGCACCGGGATGCGGATGGTGCGGGACTGATCGGCGATGGCTCGCGTGATGGCCTGCCGGATCCACCAGGTGGCGTAAGTCGAGAACTTGTACCCGCGGCGGTACTCGAACTTGTCGGCAGCGCGCATGAGGCCGATGTTGCCCTCCTGGATCAAGTCCAGCAGGTGGAGGCCGCGGTTGACGTATTTCTTGGCAACCGAAACCACCAGCCGGAGGTTGGCCTCGACCAAATCCTTCTTGGCCCTCTCGGCCTCGGCTTCGCCTTGCCGAATGACCTGCAAGGTGTGGCGGAGTTCGACCAGCGAGGCTCCGGCATGCTGTTCGCGCTTGCGGATCTCGCGCTTGATCTCCTTGATCTTTGACTCAACGGCGCGGCCGTCGCTGTCTTGCAGCCGCTTGAGCTGAGCCTCCAACTGCGACAGCTCCTCGACGGCTCGCTCGATCTGCTTGGCGAATTCGTACCACTTGGTGAACTGGAAAGGAATCTTGCGGATGGCGCGAGAGGTCTCGACCCGGGCCCGCGCCAGTCTCCCGAGGATGCGCCGGCGCGTCTTGCGGTTGGAGATCGGCGTCGCCTCGAGCTTTTCCGCCCAGCGCTGCTGGCTGCGATAGGCTTCGACGACGGCGGCGAACATCTGCTGGACTTCGGCCAGCCGCTGTTGGTCGCCGCCGGACTCCTCGCCGGCTTCGCCCAACTCGACCCAGTTCTGGCAATCGTCCGCGCCCTTGCGGATTTGCTCGGCAACCTCGACAATGCCGTGCTGCACGAGCGGAGAGCGGCTGATGGCCTTCTGCATGCGCAACTTGCCGCGCTCCATCCGGCGGGCCAGGTCCACCTCGCCCTCCCGCGTGAGCAACGGGACGGCGCCCATCTCGCGCAAGTACACCCGGACAGGGTCGTCGGTGTAGATGGATTCCTCGCCCTGCTGAGTGGAATGATAGTCCTCGAGCTCGTCGGCCTCGAAGAACTTGGGATCTTCCTCAAAGGGCAGACCGAGGGCGTCGTGGGCGTCGCTTAAGAACCGATCCTCGAAATGATCCACTTGGCTCACCTCCCCCTTGGAGCCGCAACCCACGCGCGGGCCCGGCTTTGGGGCGGAGTCGCTTTGGCGTGTTGAATCCCGGCCACTACCGGTAACGTTGACGGCGAAATCCGGCGCTGGCGCCGCCTTTTATCATAGCATCCTTTGGCGGCCAAGTTAAGCCCCAATTTAGGAGATGTCTCGCAGCGGTTTTGGTTACATGGATCAGGGCCGCCGCCGAACAGGGCCACTTGGGGGACCAAGGGAGGGCGCAGGGGCCTAGTGCGCCCGGATCAGGAACGCTTCTGGCGCATTAAGCTCTTGAGTTCGCTGAAGAACGCCTCTTCGTCCTGGAAGTTGCGGTAGACGGAGGCGAAGCGCACGTAGGCGATCTTGTCCAAGGAGCGCAGGCGTTCCATAAGGAACTCTCCTATATCTGTAGTAGAAATTTCGCGCTCTGGACTTTCCATCAGCCGCGCTTCCACCTGGTCCACGATCTCGGCCAGTTTGGCCATGCCTATGGGGCGCTTCTCGCAGGCCTTAAGCAAGCCGGTCAGCACCTTCTGGCGATCGAACTTCTCCCGTCGCCCGTCCTTCTTGACGACCATGTAAGGGACTTCGTCAATACGCTCGTAGGTGGTGAAGCGCCGGTCGCAGGCCAGGCACTGCCGGCGGCGCCGGATGACGTCGCCCTCCTTGGTTTCCCGGGAATCCACCACCTTGTCGTGCCGATGGCCGCAGAAGGGGCAGTTCACAGGCTCACCTCACTATCCAACCGTTCGATTTTGCGCCATTGGATTCCGTATCGGAGACTCAAGCCGAGTCCCATCGGCACTATTACTACGAACGTAATAGACCATATGACGATTGCCAGAGAAGCGGCCACCTCGAGCGGCAACCCCAGAAGTTCCACCAGAACTACGACGGAGACTACCTGCACTCCCCCGCCCACCCCGGGGATCTGGACGATACTGCCCAGCGAAACGAAGCCCATGAAAATGACCGTCTCGCGCAAGCCGAAACCGGCAGTCCAGGGGCTGGCCCGGAACAGGCAGATGTAGCCCAACGTGATCAGGCCCCACTCCAATCCGGTGTATGCCGCCAGGCGGGCCAGCGCGCCGGCCTGGCGGGTCGAAGCCAATCCCTCGACGAAGGCGGTCACGACGCCCTCAGCCCGCTCGAAGTGCCGCGCGGGCAAGAACGCGAGGCTCTCGAGCAGGCGGCGGCGGGCCGCGTCGGAAAACCGGCGGATGATCAGGAGAACCGTCAAGCACAGCGCGGAAGCAATCCCCACCAGGTAACCGCCCACCCGGAGGGCCCACTGAAGTCCCGGTCCGAGGCCCGCGTGCGAGGGTCCCACCTGCGAAAGGGCAAACCCGAACACTATCAACACGGCCAGCAGGTCGTAGATGCGCTCGAGCGCCCAGGCGGCCACCTGCGACGACAGGGGCACGTTCTCTTTGCTGGCAATCAGGTAGGGACGGACAAACTCGCCGGCCCGGCCCAGCAGGACTACGGCCGTAAAACCGACGGCGGTGGCTGCGAACAGATTCCATATGCGAGGATGGGGCTTCACGGACCGGAGCATCACGGCCCAGCGCAAGGCTCGCCCGTAGTAGGTGGCCAGAGCGAGAGCGGCGGAGGCGGCCAGCCAACCCGGGGCCAGATCAGTGAAGCTCCGCAGGAAAACGGCCGGGCGGAAGCCGGCTTCGCGCCATCGGGTGTACAGCAGGGCGGCCAGGGCGGCAGTGACAATGAGAACCAGAAGGGGCCAGAACCAGGGCCGCCGGCCGGGTTGGCGCCCGGCCGGCGCGTTCGCCGCCGCCCCTGAACCCGTCTGGGCTGCGGGGCCGCCGTCGCCCGGCGTGAGGCTGTGGCTCGGGATCTCGGCCTCGCGCCGGTTTCCCGATCGGGCTAGAATGGGACCTTGCATGAGCGGTCCGACCCGTCCCCGGGGCAAGGGAGCGCGGCCATTGCCTCTCCGGGAGCAGGGATTTGGGTGAACTTCCCATGATAGAACCTCGTTTCCCTGATTGGAAGCCTGGAACGGCCCGAGTGGCGCGGCGGGGCGCCGGCCGATGCAGGCCCGGACGAGGCAGCCCATGGGAGCCACCGCCATCTCGATTCGCCTTGCGGCGGCAGGACGGCGCCGCCCAGCCGACTGGGCGTGGGCAGGCGCTCCCGTAAAGAGCTTGGATCCGGACCTTCGACTGGTGGAGCGATGCCTGAGCGGCGAACAGGCCGCCTGGGAGGAGCTCATCAAGACCCACACCCGGCGCGTCTACGGAGCCTGTTACCGTTTCACGGGCAGCGACACGGAGGCGCAGGATCTCACGCAGGAGGTCTTCCTGCGGGTCTTCCGCAGCTTGAAGAGCTTTCGAGCGGGGGAAGGCTCATTTGCGGTCTGGCTGTGCCGCGTGACCCGCAACCTTCTGATAGACCATTATCGGCGGACCCGAACGGAGCGGGCGACGGAATCCTTGGAGGACCAGCTTCCGGTGTTGGAGGAGCGCAGCGGGCCGGCCTCTCGGACCGAAGGGATGCTGGCCGGCAGGGAGGCGAGCGAGCTGCTCCAGGGAGCGCTGGCCCGCCTGTCGCCCGAGTTGCGGGAGACCGTGATTCTGCGGGATCTGGAAGGGATGGAGTACCGCGAGATCGCCCAGGTTTTGCGTATCCCGGAGGGCACGGTAAAATCCCGGCTGAACCGCGGCCGCGCGGAGCTGGCGCGGATACTGCGGCGTCAAGGGGTGCTGGCATGAGCTGCGGCGAACTCGAGCCCCTGATCTGCGACTACGTGGACGGCGTTCTGGGACCTGCCGAGCGCCGGCAGGTGGAGCGCCACCTGGAAGCCTGCCCGTTGTGTGCGGCCCTGGCTCGGGATGCGGCCGCGGCGGTGGCTTTCATGGCCGGTGCGGCGCAGGTCGAGCCGCCCCCCGAGCTGCTGACGCGGCTCCTGTTCCAGATCCCGAGCCGGGCGGCGGAGAGCGCGCGGCCAACAGGCGGTCCGCTGGCTTGGCTGGGGGCGCGGCTGAGGCCGGTGCTTCAACCCCGCTTCGCCATGGGCATGGCGATGACGATTCTTTCCTTCTCGATGCTGGGGCGATTCGCGGGGATCAGCCCGCGCCAGTTGACGCCTGCGGATCTGCATCCGGCCAAGATCTGGCAGGCGCTGGATGACCGGGCGCATCGGGCTTGGGATCGAGCGAGGAAGTTTTACCTGAGCCTGCGCGTGGTCTACGAGATCCAAACACAGCTTCGCGAGTGGAGTCAACTGCTGCAAGAAGAGGAAGCCAAGAGCGTGGGATCCGGCGGTCCTTCTGCGGAGCCGGAACCGACCCGGGATCCCGGCTCCAGGGGCCCGTCGGCCGCGCCGCCCGAGGCCGCGCCGAGCAGCCCGGGGAACCGTTCCCCGTAGCCAAGGAGATAGCAAGCCATGAACTGCATGAATCACCCCGACACCCCGGCAGCGGCTTACTGCCGCACTTGCGGGCAGCCGCTGTGCGCAGCCTGCCAGCGCCCGGCCCAAGGGAGCATCTTTTGCGAGCAGCATCTGCCTGCTCAAGTTGCGGCCCCGGCCAAGACCTCTGCTCCGCCGCCCGCGCCGGTGGGCGGCAGCTCGCCCGGGCTGGCGTTCCTGCTGGGCCTGATCCCGGGCGTGGGAGCCATTTACAACGGCCAGTACGCCAAGGGACTGGTCCACGTGGTGATCTTCGGACTGCTGATCAGCATCACAAGCTCGGGCGGCGCTCGGGGATTCGAGCCGCTGTTCGGCTTTCTGATAGCCATCTTCTACATCTACATGCCGTTCGAGGCGTATCATACGGCGCGGCGGCGCCAGCTCGGCCAGGCGGTGGACGAATTCTCGAGCCTGCTGCCGATGCGCAGCCCGAGTCGGGGGTTCCCGGTGGGTCCGGTGCTGTTGATTGCCCTCGGGGTCCTGTTCCTTTTGAACAACCTGGACCTGTTGCAGTTCGAGCGGGTCGTGCGGTACTGGCCGGTGTTGTTGATCGGCCTGGGGGGGTACATGCTGTACTGCCGGTTGACCGGGCTTGGTCCGCGAGGCAACGGCGGGGAGGCGGGCAATGGAAACCGGTAGGAGTGCTTTGCTGCGGGCGGTGCGCGGCCCGATCATGCTGATCACGCTGGGAGCGCTGTTCAGTTGGGAGTATGCCGGCGGGCAGCCCTTTTCGCGAACCTTTCCGGTGCTGCTGATCGTTTACGGGGTGCTGAAGTTGCTGGAACGGCTGGCGGCCGGGGTGAGCGGGCCGGAGTACGGAGGTCAGTCATGAGACCGCGTTCCTTGGTCGGGCCGTTGCTTTTGATCGCGGTGGGCGGGCTGTTGCTGATGAACACGCTACGTCCGGAACTGCCGATATTGGAGACCCTTGGGCGCTACTGGCCGCACCTGCTGATCGGCTGGGGCGTGTTGCGGCTGCTGGAGATTGTCGTCTGGCGGTTGCGCGGTCTGCCGCTGCCGGCCAGCGGCGTCTCGGGCGGAGAGTGGGCGGCGGTGGTTCTGATCTGCCTGATCGGCTCGGGCCTGTACGCAGCCTATCGGTATCGTCCGTGGGAGCGGCTGGCGGGGCTGGCCGGCAAGAGGGTGGAGCTGTTCGGGCGGAGCTACGACTATCCGATTGCGGAGCAGCGGCACGCGGCCGGGGCGGCGCCGCGAGTTTTCCTGGAGAATCTGCGGGGCAACGCGCGGGTGAGCGGCGTGGAAGGGGCGGAGATCCGGGTGAGCGGGCGCAAGACGGTGCGGGCGCTGGAGGAGAGCGACGCCGCCGGGGCGGACCGCCGGAGCCCGGTGGAGATCTCCGGGACGGGGGAGCGCATCGTCATCCGGACCAACCTGGACCGCGTGGGGGCGGAATACAAGATCGCGGCCGAGCTGGAGGTCGCCTTGCCGCGCGGAGCCAGCCTGGAGGCGCGCGGCAGGGAGGGAGACTTCGAGATCAGCGATCTGGAAGGCAGCGTGGAAATCACCAGCGACAACGCAGGGGTGCGCTTGCAGAACATCGGCGGAGGGGTTCGGGTGAACGTTCGCCGCAGTGATCTGATCCGGGTGGTGAACGCGAAGGGGCCGGTGGACATCGCGGGCGGACGGGGCAGGGACCTGGAGCTGGAGAAGATCCAGGGGCCGGTGACGGTCGAGGGTTTCTACTCGGGGGATCTGAGGTTCGCCGGCCTGTCCAAGGGGCTGCACTTTCACAATCCGCAAACCACTTTGCGGCTGGAGAGCATTCCGGGCCAGGTGCAGATGGACCTGGGCGAGCTGAGCGGTGTCCGGCTGGAAGGGCCGATCCGCTTCACCAGCACCCGCTCGCGGGACGTTGAACTGGACGGCTTTACGCGGGGCGCCGAGATCACGGTGGACGGCGGGGACGTCCGGCTGCGTCCGGGCGAGACAGCCCTGGGTCCCATCCAGGTGAAGACCCGGGCGGGGGACATCGAGCTGGCGCTGGTGGAAACCGCCGCCTTCCAGTTGCGCGCCCGGACAGGGCGGGGCCGCGTGCTGAACCAGTTCGGCCCGGTGCTCAAAGAGGAAAGCGAGGGCCCCCACGGCGCGCTGCTGAGCGGGGGCGCCGCCGGGCCGCTGCTGTCGCTGGAGACCTCGCGGGGAGCGATCACGGTGCGCAAGGACACCGGGGTCGCGCTGGTCGCGCCGCGGGAGAGGCACGGCAGCCGGGTCGAGATCGAGACCGAGGGCGGCCGGCTGCGGGTCGAGCGGCACTGAGGCCGTGCGGGGGTCGGGGCGGGTGGTATCCTTGCGGGGATGATTCGCCGGAACTTCCTGACCCTCTCGGCCGCAGCGGCGTTGGGCGAACGCCGGGCCGAAGCCGCTCTGGCCGCAGCGCCGGCCCGGCGGGCGGGCGGCGCGAAGACTTCCTTGAAGGCCGGGACCCAGCACGGCTCGAGCGACGACATCCTGCGCGTGCTGGCGGCCTTCGGGGTCAACCACATTTGCAGCGCGCTGCCCTCGCGCAGGCTGGATGAAGCCTGGTCAGTCGAGGGCCTCAGCCGGCTGCGCGAGCGGGTGGAATCCTTCGGCATCCGGTTGGAGATGGTGCCGCTGCCGCTGAGCTCGGTTCCGATCGAGCGGGCCGAGCATCCCAACATCATGCTGGGACGCAGCCCGGAGCGGGACCGGGAGATTGACGCCATCTGCCGGATGATCCGCAACGCGGGCCGGGCGGGGATTCCGGCGCTCAAGTACAACCTCACGATCCTGGGCGTGGTGCGGACCGCTCCCACGCGGGGCCGCGGCGGCGCCCGTTACAGCACGTTCGTTTACGAGAAGGCTTCCCAGCAACCGCCTTTGACGGAAGCCGGGCCGGTGAGCGCGGATGAGATGTGGGAGCGCATCACGTACTTTCTGGAGCGGGTGATCCCGGTGGCCGAGGAATACAAGGTCAGGATGGCCTGCCATCCGCACGACCCGGGGATGCCCCGCGAGAAGGGTTTTCGCGGGGTGCATCGGGTGCTGGGCAGCGTCGAGGGCCTGAAGCGCTTCGTCGAGATCGCTCCCAGCCCCTACCACGGGCTGAATTTCTGCCAGGGCACGGTGGCGGAAATGCTCGCGGATCCCGGCCGGGAGATTTTCGAGGTGATCCGCTACTTCGGGCGACGCAAGAAGATTTTCAACGTGCACTTCCGCAATATCCGCGGGGGCTTTCTCAACTTCCAGGAGACCTTCCCGGACGACGGGGACGTGGATATGATCCGCGCGCTGCGGACCTACAAGGAGGTCGGCTACGACGGCATGATCATGCCCGATCACGTCCCGCGCATCGAGGGTGATGAAGGCGGCCGGCAGGCCTTCGCATTCGCCTTCGGCTACATTCAGGCGCTCATCCAGTTGGTGAATTCGGAGGGTTGAGGGGCGGGCCGGCAATGGACCCAGCCGAGCGATGGATCCCGATACGCTGGCCGGAGAGCTGGCGCGATCCCTCGTACCTGACGCTTCTGGAGGGATCGCCCATCAACTGTCTGGTGGTTTCCGGCGGGGGCGCGGAATCTGAGGCGCTCGGTGAGGAGGCGCGCCGGCGGGGCATTCCTTGTCTGAGGGCGCGCGGCGCGCGAAGGGCAAGCCTGTGTGGCTGGCGTTCGAGCCGCCCGAGAACCGGATTCTGCGCCCGGAGGCCTACGCGCTGGCGGCGGCCGACGCCGAAGCCTACGGGGCGCGCTGGGTCATCGCCCTGGAGGCAGGCACGGCGGCGGACCGCGCCCGGGCGGCGGCTGCCTTGGCCGCCGTCGGGCGGGTGCTGCGATTCTTCGAGGCCCACCGCGGCCGGCGGCAGTTCATACCGCGAGCGGTCTTGGGAGTTCTGTCGGACTTCTCGGGTCCCAACCGCGAGCCGGCCGAGGAGCTGCTGAATCTGCTGGCGCGGCGGGCTCTGCCGTTCCGGATCCTGGATAAGACCGCCCCGGAGGAGGGGTGGCTGGAGGGCCTGAAGACGGTCATTGATCCGGACGCGGCGCCTGCCTCGGGGCGGCTGCGGGAGAGCCTCCTGTCGTTTGTGCGTGCGGGCGGCCTGCTGATCACCGGACCGCAGTGGGGCGCCGAGCACGGGGCGCCGGCGGAGGGGGGCGTCCACGGGCGCTTCCGGGTCTTTCGAGTGGGCAAGGGGCGCCTGGCGATCGCCAAGGAGGAGTCCGGCGACCCGTATTTGGCCGCGCTCGATGCTCATTTACCGCTGGGCCGCCGGCATGACGTGATCCGGTTGTGGAACGCCGGCCCGCTGAACGCCCATTACACGGTCGCTCCCCAGGGGCGCCCGGCAGTGGTGCAATTGCTCAATTACTCCCTGCGGCAGGCCGCTCATCCGGTGACGGTGGGACTGGCGGAGCGGTATCGGGCGGCGCTGGCGGCCGGGCTGCCTGGGGTGGGCGCAAAACAGGCTCCGAGCGCCCCGGCAGCGGTGGCGCGCTGCCGCAGTACGTGCGGTTCCCGGTGCCGGGCGGGGGCTACATTTATCCGGCCTATGACTTGAATCACTCTTATCGGGACTGCGACGTTTTCGTTTCGCTGGCCAAGCTGAAAGAGCACGCCACCACGGGCGTGACGCTGTCGCTGAAGAACTGCTTCGGCATCACGCCCTGCACGATTTATGGAGACGGAGCGCCGGAGGAGGAACCGGGCCTGTTCCCGCGCGGCGGCCGCGGCATGTTTCATTACGGGCACCGGCCGCCTCCCAAGAGCGCGCCACAGGAGAAGGATCCCCGCTCGCCGCGGGAGGGGGGCTACCGGGTGCCGCGCATCGTGGCGGAGCTGGCGGCGGCCCGGCCGATTGAGCTGGCCATCATTGACGGAGTCGAGAGCATGGCGGGAGGGGAAGGCCGCTTTCGGAGCTGAGCCGCTACCGGGAGGGTCCGATCGGGTAATGCTCCGCGCCGCGCGGCGGGTGGGGCGGCGCGAGGGCGGTATATTGGTAGCGCTATGCGAGAGCAGCGGCGGAGTAAGTGGTCAGGCGTGGGGTCGTATCTGGCCGCGGGTTTTCTGGCCGGGCTTTGTTGCGGGCCGGCGCAGGGGGCCGCGCCGGCCGCGCGCGTAGAGGGCCGCAACATCGTGATCGAGTTCGACCGGCAGCTCCAGAGCCGGGTCACGGCCCGCTTCGGCGGCAAGCAGACGGTGCTCGGGGAGTTCCGGCCGAGCGAGTACCTGCGCGCCGGCGGCCGGGACATCCATGAGTTCGCCCTGCGCGGGGTGCGGCGGCGGGCGGTACGGGACCAGTTGGGCGCGGGCCGGCAGGTGATTCTGACGGGCGACGCTCCCGGGCTGAGGAAGGTGGTGAGGGCGACCGTATACGACGAGTTCCCGCGGCTGGTCATCTTCGAGGTCGAGTACACCAACACCGGTTCGGCCGAGCTGGCGGTGGAGAGCTGGACCAGTCATCACTACTGGATTTCAAGCGGGGAGCAGGCGGCCGAGCCGCCTTTTTGGTCCTACCAGCCGGGTTCTTACAGCAAGCGGCCCGACTGGGTGCTTCCGCTGCGGGCGGGTTTCCAGCAGGAAAACTACCTGGGCATGAACGCCACCGATTACGGCGGAGGCACGCCGGTGGTGGACGTCTGGCGCAAGGATGCGGGTCTGGCGGCAGGCCATCTCGAAATGGTGCCCCGGCTGGTCTCCCTCCCGGTGGAGGTGGGCAAGGATGGGCGGGCCGGCCTGGCCGTGCGCCAAAAGAGGAATCAAGTGCTGAAGCCGGGCGCAGGCCTGAAGACCTACCGCAGCTTTGTCGGCGTGCACCAGGGGGATCACTTTCAGGCTCTGCGGGATTACAGCCGGGTGATGGCGAAACAGGGCGTGCGATTCCGGCCCGCCCCGGAGAGCGCCTTCGAGCCGATCTGGTGCGGCTGGGGCTACGGGCGGCAGTTCACTCCGGCTCAAATCTACGGGGCCTTGCCGGTGGTGAAGAAGCTGGGCTTCGGGTGGGTCACGCTGGATGACGGCTGGCAGACGGCCGAGGGGGATTGGTTCCTGGTGAAGGACAAGTTCCCGGGCGGGGATGCCGACATGCGCGCCATGGCGGACAGATTCCACGCCGAGGGTTTCCGGGCGCAACTGTGGTGGGCGCCGCTGGCGGCCGATCCGGACACGGAGCTGCTCAGGAACCATCCCGAGATGCTGTTGTTGAATGCCGACGGTTCGCGGCAGCGCATTAGCTGGTGGAACTCCTGGTACCTGTGCCCGGCGGATCCGGCCGTGGTCGAATACCATCGCAAGCTGGTGGTCAAGTTCCTGAAGGAATGGGACTACGAGGGTCTCAAGCTGGACGGGCAACATCTGAACGGTGTGCCGCCCTGTTACAACCCGGCGCACAAACATGCGCGGCCGGAGGAATCCGTCGAGGCTCTGCCCGGGTTTTTCAAAGCGATTTACGAGACCGCGCTGGGGATCAAGCCGGAGGCGCTCATCGAGCTGTGCCCCTGCGGCACGGCTTACGCCTTCCATACCTTGCCTTACATGAACATGAGCGTGGCCTCGGATCCGCGCGGTTCCTGGCAAATCCGGTTGAAGGGCAAGACGCTCAAGGCGCTGCACGGGGACGGGACGGCCTATTTCGGTGATCACGTCGAGCTGAGCGACGGCGGCGAGGACTTCGCTTCGACGCTGGGCATCGGGGGCGTGATCGGGACCAACTTTCGGTGGCCGCCCGGCTCGGGCGGAGAGCGCAAGGGCCGGGGCGACTTGACGCCCGAGAAGGAGAAGCACTTCGAGAAGTGGCTCGGTCTGTACCGGCAGAAGATGCTCTGCCGGGGCGAGTATCTGGGCGAGCTTTACGACATCGGCTTCGACCGTCCGGAGGGTCATGCGATCCGGAAGGGAGAGGCGATGTATTACGCCTTCTACGCCCCGGCGTACAAGGGGCGGATTGAACTGCGGGGCTTGTCCCGGCGGGCCTACCGGGTGAGCGATTACGTGAACGGGCGCGATCTAGGCACGGTGCGGGGGCCGGCGGCGACCCTGGAGGTCGAGTTCCAGCGGCACCTGCTGCTGGAGGCTCGGCCCGAATAGGGGGCGCGGGCCTCAGCCCGCGCGGCGGAGTCTACCCAAGCCGGGCGGGTTCTGGAAGGCCCGCTCGAGGACTTCCTGCTGTTCGAGCAGATGGCGCTTGTGGGAGCCGGTGGCCGGGCTGGGACTTTCCGGCCGGCCGACGTATTCGAGCAGCCGGCGCGTCTGGGCCAACAGCGGCTGGACCTGCTCGTGGACGAAGCGGAAAGCCCCCATATTGCGCGGCTCCTCCTGCACCCAGGCCACCTGGGCCGAGGGCGGGTAGCTTTGCAGAATCTCCTGCACCTGGGAGTGGGGGAACGGGTAGAGCTGCTCGATGCGGACCAAAGCGATGTGCGAGGCGCCGCGGCGGCGGCGTTCGGCTTCCAGTTCGTAGTAGAGCTTGCCGCTCAGCAGCAGGAGGCGGGAGACCGTTTGGGGATCGGCGGCGGAGGAATCGGGCAGGACTTCGCGGAAGGCGCCGCCGGTGAGCTCGTCCAGGCGTGAGACGCACTGCGGATGGCGCAGCAGGCTCTTGGGGGTGAAGACGACCAGGGGTTTGCGGAGGGGACGGCCGTCCGGGCCGCCGTACATCTGGCGGCGCAGCAGATGGAAGTACTGCGCGGGGGTGCTGGGGTAGGCGGCCTGAATGTTGCGGTCGGCGGCGAGCTGGAGGAAGCGCTCGATGCGGGCGCTGGAGTGTTCCGGCCCCTGGCCCTCGTAACCGTGGGGCAAGAGCAGGACCAGGCCGCTGGGCTGGCGCCACTTGTCTTCGCCGGCGGCGATGAATTGGTCAATGATCACCTGGGCGCCGTTGGCGAAGTCGCCGAACTGGGCTTCCCAGAGGACCAGGGTGAGGGGGTCGGCGATCGAATAGCCGAACTCGAAACCGAGCACGGCGTTTTCGCTGAGCAGGCTGTCGTAGACGTCGAAGGGCGCCTGGTGGGGGGCGAGGCGGCTGAGCGGGCAGTACTCGTGCCCGTCCTGGTAGTCGTAGAAGACGGCGTGGCGCTGGCTGAAGGTGCCGCGGCTGGAGTCCTGGCCGGAGAGGCGGACGGCGGTACCCTCCAGCACGAGGCTGCCGAAGGCCAGGGCCTCGGCCAGGGCCCAATCAATGGGGCCGCCCTGGCGGAAGACCTCACGGCGGCGCTGGAGGAATCCGTGCAGCTTGGGGTGGAGGCGGAAGTTGTCGGGGAAGCGAGCCAGTCCCTCGCTGACCTGCTCGAGCAGGTCGCGGGGGGCGGCGGTTGAGCGCGGCGAGGCAGAGGCGGGCGAGGGCGGCAGGGGGCTGATTTCCTGGAGCCGGAAGTGAACGCCGCCCTGCTGGGCCTGTTGGTGGGCCTGCTCCAGACGCGCGGCGATGGCGGCTTTCTTCTGCCGGATGTGCTCTTCGCTGACGAGGCCCTCGGCGAGGAGCTTGGCGGAGTACAGGGTGGCGGCGGAGGGGTGCTCCCGGATCTTGCGGTAGAGGATGGGTTGGGTGTAGCTGGGGTCGTCGGACTCGTTATGGCCGTGGCGGCGGTAGCAGAACATGTCCACCACGACGTCCTTGTGGAAGCGCTGGCGGAAATCGAGGGCCACTTGGACGGCGCGCAGGCAGGCCTCTGGGTCGTCGCCGTTGACGTGGAAGATGGTGGGTTGAACCATGCGGGCGACGTCGCGGGCGTAAGGGGAGGAGCGGGCTTCGCGGGCCGGAGTGGTGAAGCCGATCTGGTTGTTGATGATGAGGTGAACGGTGCCGCCCGTCCAGTAGCCGTCCAGTTGCGAGAGGTTGAGGGTCTCGGCCACCACACCCTGGCCGGCAAAGGCGGCGTCGCCGTGGATGAGCACCGGAACCACCTGATCGCGCCGCCGGTCGCTGCGCCGGTCTTGCCTGGCGCGCACGATGCCCTCGACCACCGGATCCACCGCCTCGAGATGGCTGGGGTTGGGAGCGACAGTGACGGCGATCTGGCGTCCGTTAGGGTAGGCGCGCAGGCCGCCGGCGCCCAGGTGATATTTCACGTCGCCGGAGCCCTGGATGCTGGCGGGGTCCTCTCCCTCGAATTGGGAGAGGATCTCCTCGACCGGCTTGCCCACGATGTTGGCCAGCACGTTCAACCGGCCGCGATGAGCCATGCCGATGACGACCTCCTCGACGCCCAGCCCGGAGGCGCGCAACAGCAGTTCGTCCAGCATGGGGATGGCGGTTTCGGCGCCTTCCAGGGAAAAGCGCTTGTGGCCCACGAAGCGCCCGTGCAGGAAGTGCTCGAAGCCTTCGGCCTCGAGCAGGCGGTCCAGGATGCGCAGGCGCGTCTCGCGCTCCAAGGGCCACTGGTTGGCCTGCGGCTCCATGCGTTGCTGGAGCCAACGCTTCTGCTCGGGGATCTGGATGTGCATGTACTCGCAGCCGATCTTGCCGCAGTAAGTGCGGCGCAGGGTCTCGAGGATCTCGCGCAAGGTGGCCACCGGCTGGGGACCGCCCGGGCCGAGGGCCTCGGCCAGAGTGCCGGTGATGAAGGGCCGGTCCAGATCCCAGATGGTCAAGCCGTAGGTGGCCGGATCCAGCTCGGGGTGGTAGCCGGCGGGCGAGCCCAAGGGATCCAGATCCGCCACCAGGTGGCCGCGCACCCGGTAGGCGTTGATGAGCTGGAGTACGGCAGCTTCTTTGGCGACTTCCGCGGTGCGCTCGCCGCCGGGCAGGCAGGCCTGGCGATCGGGCTCCCAGCGCACCGGGCGGTGGGGCACGCCCAGGTCGGCGAAGATCTGCTCGTAGAAGTCGTCTTCGCCTTCCAGCAAGGCCTGCACCCTGGCCAGGAACATGCCGGATTCAGCGCCCTGGATGATGCGGTGGTCGTAAGTGCAGGTCAGGGTCATGACCTTGCCGATGCCCAACATGGCGCGCACCTCGGGGGCTACGCCGCGGTACTCGGCCGGGAAATCAATCACGCCGGTGGCGATGATGGCGCCCTGGCCGGGCATCAAGCGGGGGACCGAGCCCACCGTTCCTACGGTGCCCGGATTGGTGAGGGAAATGGTGGTGTCCTGGAAGTCCTCCGGGGTGAGCCGGCCGGCGCGTGCCCGGCTGACCAGCTCGTCGTAGGCCTGGAAGAACCGGCGGAAGTTCATGGCGCCGGCGTCCTTGATGTTGGGGACCAGCAGGGAGCGCCCGCCGTCCTTGGCGACCACGTCCACCGCCAGGCCGAGGTTGATGCGCGAACGGACGAGCCGGAACGGCCGGCCGTCCTGTTCGAGGTAGGCGTGGTTGAGGACCGGGAACTGTTTGAGCGCCTGCACCAAGGCCCAGGCGATCAGGTGAGTGTAGGAAATCTTGCTTCGCCCGAGCAGGGCCCGGTGTTCGTGGATGATGCGGCGGTTCTCGTCCATCGCCTTGACGGGGATGGTGCGCTGGGAGGTGGCCGTAGGCACCCAAAGGCTGGCGTTCATGTTTTCGGCGATTCGGGCGGCGGCGCCGCGCAAGGGAACCAGTTCGCCCTCGGGGGCTGCCATCGCGGGGGGCGGTGGGGAGGCGGCCGGCGGGGCGGGCGCGGGCGGGCCTTCGCCCTGGAAGATTCGCCGCCAGCTTGGGTCCACGGCGGCGGGATCGTAGCGGTATTGCTGCTGGAGCTCGTCCTCCAACCAGCTATTGACGCCCAGGGTAGCATCCGGATGACGCGGCATGGCGGGTCCTGCTTCCCATGATAGCGGAGCGTTTGCGGAGCCGCCCCGGATGAGTGACGGCGGCCTGCGCGAGCAGATCAGGGCCCGTCGGGGGGAATGCCGCCGGGCGCGCCGGTCCCCCGGGGGGTACATTAGGAAGTATGTTGCCGGCGCTACTGCTGGTGGGGGCCGCCGCCTGGGTCCCGGCGCGCTGGGGTTCGACGGACCCGAAGACCCTGGAATTGCTGAGGGGAACGCCGGTGAACTGCCTGCTGGTCGAGCAGGCCTCGCCGGAGTTCGCCGCTGAGGCCGCTGGGCGTGGGTTGGCGGTTCTGCTGGCGGCGCGGGCGGGGGAGGCGCCGGAGGCGGTGGCGCGCCGGGCGGCGGAGTTGCGCCTGGCGGGCGTAGTGCTGGAGGGCGCCTTTCAGCCGGCGGCGATCGAGCAGGCGCGGCGATTGCTGGAACAGGCCGGGTTGACTTTGATCGAGTTGCCGCCGCGAGCGCTTCTGCGGCTGGAGGGAGGCGGGCCGGTGGTGGGCACCACTCAGGGGCTCTGGCCGGGCATCCGGGTTTTTGAGGACGGCGCGGTGCATGCTGCGCCCACCGGGGGGCCGTGGGTGGAGACCAACACGGGTTTTCTGCGCTACGTGCGGGCGGCGAGCGAGGCGGCGATCTGGATGGGGAACCGGCCGCCGCCCAAGGCGATCTTTCCGGTGGAGCGGTATCTGGCCGCCATCGCCGATGCGGCCATCGCCGGAGCCCGCTGGGTGGTGGCGCTGGACGAGGACTTTCAGGGCCGGCTTTACGCTCGCCAGGCCAAGGCCCTGGCCGCCTGGGCGCGCATCGCCGCGCACCTGCGGTTTTACGAGGATCACGGCGAGTGGCGAAGCTGGAAGCCCGCCGGCCGGCTGGCCCTGATCCAGGACGAGCACAGCGGCGCGCTGCTTTCGGGCGGCGTGCTGGACATGATCGCGGTCAAGCACGCGCCGGTGCGGCCGGTGCCGCGCAGGCTGCTGAGCGGCGAGGCGCTGCGGGGTGCGCGGGTGGCGGTGAACGTGGACCCGGCGGCGCTGAGCGATCAGCAGAAGGAAATCCTGCGGGGCTTCACGCGGGGCGGAGGGGTGCTGCTGTCGGGGCCGCCGGGCTGGAAGTTCCCGATGCCGGAAGGGGACCGGATCACGCTGGAGGACAAGGATCTGGAGCGGTTGAACGAGATCTGGCGGGAGGTGAATTCGCTGGTGGGCCGGCGCAATCTGGGGGCGCGGCTGTTCAACGTCTCGGGGATGCTTTCCAACCTGGTGGCGGCGCCGGACGGCAAGCGGGCGGTGCTGCACCTGGTGAACTTCACCTCGCAGCCGGCCGAGAACATCACGGTGCACCTGGCGGGCGGCGTCGGGCGGGTGCGGCTGCTGAGTCCGGAGGAGCCCGAGCGCGAACTGGCGCCTTACGGGATCGAGGAAGGGGCGGCGGTGGAGATCGAGCGGGTCTGCAGTTGCGCGGCCCTGTTGTTAGACTGGAAACAATGACTCGGAGGGAGCTGCTGGGAGTGTTGGGCGGCGCGGTCGCCGCTCGGGCCAAGGAGCCGCCTGCCGCGCCGGTGGCGATCGGCAAGGCGGCCGGTTACGACGGGGACCTGACGGGCGCGCTGGGCAGGTTGTTCGATCAACTGGGAGGCCTGGGGCGGCTGGTCAAGGGCAAGACGGTCACCCTGAAGCTGAACCTGACGGGGAGTCCGGCGCTGCGTTTCCAGGGCCGTCCCCTGGGGGCCACGCATTACGTGCATCCGCGCGTGGTGGGGGCGGTGGTCCATCTAATGGGGCAGGCGGGAGCGCGGCGGGTGCGGCTGGTCGAGAGCTGCTGGGCTTCGGGCGGGCCGCTGGAAGAGTATCTGTTGGATTCGGGCTGGCCGGTGCGCGCCCTGGCCGCTGCCGCGGCGGCGGTCGAGTTCGAGAACACGAACAATCTGGGCAAGAGCCGGCGCTACGCGCGCTTCAAGACGCCGCCGGGCGCCTGGATCTTCCCGGCCTACGATCTGAATCAGGCCTACCTGGAGACGGACGTTTTTGTGAGCCTGGCCAAGCTCAAGAACCACGCCACCTGCGGCGTGACGCTGTCGCTGAAGAACTGCTTCGGCATCACGCCCGCCTCGATTTACGGGGACGACGCGGGCCGGGAGGAGCCCAACGAGAACCCGAGCAAGGGCCGGGCGGAAGTGCTGCACTTCGGCCGGCGGGGACCCTCGCGCAGCGCGCCGCAGGAGCTGGATCCGGGATCCAGTCGGGCGGACGGCTATCGCGTGCCGCGCATCACGGCGGAGCTGGCGGCGGCGCGCCCGATAGATCTGGCGGTGATTGACGGCATTCAGACGGTGACCGGGGGCGAGGGCCCGTGGATTCGGGGCCTGAAGTTCGTCGAGCCGGGCCTGCTGATCGCGGGCTGGAACCCGGTCTCGACCGATGCGGTGGCTATGGCGGTGATGGGTTACGATCCGCAAGCCGGTCGGGGCGTGCCACCCTTCCGGGGTTGCGACAACACCCTGAAGCTGGCGGAAGCGCTGGGGGTAGGCAGCGCGGATCTGGCGCGGATTGAAGTTCGCGGCCTGGGGATCGAGCAGGCGCGCTTCCCGTTTCCGGTCTGAGAGGGCGGGTGCATCTGCGATAATGGGGCTCGAGCGGCGGGCCCTTAGCTCAGCGGTCAGAGCAGCGGCCTCATAAGCCGTTGGTCGCTGGTTCGAATCCAGCAGGGCCCACCGGCAGTTCCGCGGGGGCGAAGGGGAGGGCGACCGAGCGGTTAGCGGGCGCCGAAGACGTAGGTCCGGCCGTTGGGGAGCGGCTCGAATTGCCGCCAGCCGGGGCGCAGCGGTTTCAAAGGCACCGCCCCCAGATTCCTCCCCTCCCAGTCGTATGCCAGCAGGGTTCCCTCGGCGGCGGCCTCGAAGGCGATGCGGCGGTTGCCGTAGATGTCCACCAGTTCGATGACGCCCGGGGCGCGATCGCGCCGGGCGACGGCGCCGGCGGCGGCCAGGCGTCCCTGCTCGGTCCAAGCGCCGCGGCCGTCGAGGAATTCGTATTCCGGGGCCCGGACGTAATCCGTTCGCCGGCCGGCTGAGAGGGCTGAGGCCTCATAGAAACCGGCGCCGGGGTTGAAGGCGAGCCAGCCGTTTACGGGCAGCTCGATGGGGCGGCCGTGGTTGTCGGTCACCTTCCAGATACCTTCCTTAGCCCGGTTCACATAGACGTGGGTGCCGTTTTCGTACTCGACGTGCAGCCGGGAATCGGCGATGGCGCCGGTGGCGTGGGCTTCGCTCGGGCTGAGGCGGCGCCCGTCGGGCGCGGCGTACTCGATCTTTCGCGGGGCCACGAAGGCGTACTGCTGCTGGAGCTGCTGCATCATGTAATAGGAGCGGGCCATCACCTCGACGCCGAATTCATCCTCCAGGCCCCAGTCCGCCACCAGCCAGCCCAGGTTGCCGTAGCCGATGGCGGTGGCCAGAAACAGGTCCACATAGTCGCGCCGTTTGGGCGATTGTTTCCATTGGGGATCGAGCCGGCTCAAGTAGTAATCGGTGTAACCCATCCCGTAATCGGCTTCGAGGGGATGGATTTTGAGGAGCATGAAGGCCACGTCCAGCGGGTGGGCAAGCAGGTTGACATCGGTGTAGACCCAGCCGTAGGAGCCCGACTCGAGTCCCGCGTAGAGCCACTGGTAAGTTCCCTCGGACTGGGTGGGGCCGTAGATCCGCTGGTCATTGAGCAGGAGCTGGCCGTAGGCGTAAAAGGTGGCGGCGAAGGTCCCGGCGCCGGGCACACGAGCGTCGAAATCGCAGTAAGCCCAGGGGGCGACGGCGGTGTGGACGTCGGTGTAGGACATCCTGACGCCGTAGGTTTCCTTGATTCTGGGAGCGTAGAACTGGTCGAGCTCGACGGCCTTGGCGGGTTTGAGGGCGTAGTTGCGCGGCCAGGCCCGGCGCCATTCGCCGCTGGGTTCGCGCTGGACGTAATCGGGATTCCAATTGGTGTTGACGGGAGCGAAGTCGGTGTAATTGGTGTAAGTTCCCTGAAGCCAGCCCAGGGCGTTCTGGGCCTGAACGTACCAGCGCAGGCCGGCGTCGCCGCCCTTTTGAGGAGCGGCGCGCAAGCGCAGGGTGAAGCTATCGCCCTCGTCGCGCCAGGTAACCTCGTGGCTGTGCTGCATGATCTTGTCCAGGCCGTAGGAGCGAATGCGTCGGCACCGGAGGTGGTCGGCCTGGAAGGTGCTGGGTGAGGTGACGGTCCAGACCACCTGCTTGCCCTCCTGCTGCCGGAGGGAGGGCGGGTTGGCGATGGTGGGCAGGGTCTCTTCGTAGCGGGAGGAGACGGTCAGGAAGATCCGCTCGTAGAGGTTGTTGCGTTGCCCGTCGGTCTTGGGAAGGTAGCGCAAGCCGCCGTTGATCTGGGCGGCGTCGGCGGCGACGGCCGGGTTCTTGGGGGCGTAGGGTTGGGAGGCGTTCGAGCGGTACCAGTCGAACCAGACCGAGGCGAACAAAGGCCGCTCCGGGGGGCCGGCGAGCAGGACGCGGGGGTTGGCGGCGCCGTAGGTGAGATAAGGGACCAGGAGCGGCCTGGGATTGTCCACGCCGGCGACGCGGCCGAAATCGAGTTCGACGGCCTCGCCTCCCTCGCACCACACGTCGAGCACGAGGGATTTCTGCCAGAGGCGCAACTGATACTCCGCCAGGCGCGCGCCGTGGCGGAAGCGCGCCGTCAGCACGCCGTCCTCGAGGGCGGCGGCCAGCAACTCGCCGCGCGAAACCTGGCCGGCGGGGGTGTCGGTGAAACGCAGTCCGCCGCCGGCCAGCGGGCGGAAGGGAGGGCCGCCGTTGAGGCTGGCGCTGATCTCCTCCAGCTCGCCGGTGCGGGGCCGGTACTCGTAGAGGACTTGGGCATCCTTGCCTTGGTAGCGGAACTGGAATCGTCCCGGGGCCGGGCGTTCGCTCGAGACGCGGAAGTCGCGCTCGAAGTTCGCCGGGAGGATGGTTTCCTCGCGGGTCGGGAAGGGCAGCGTGCCTTGGCCGGTGTTCAGTCCGGCGATCTGGCCTCGGAACGGCTTGAGATTGCGCTTGGGTTGGGGTCGGAATTCGAGCGGCGCCGGCTGTTCGGTATAGAAGGCCAGCGAGTCGCAGTAGAAATAGCGCCGCTCGCTGTGCTGCACCTGGGCGATCTCCAGGCCGGTGAAACGAGCGGGCCAGACGATGGCGGCCAGCGTCTCCCGGGGCAGGCGGCGGTGAATGAGCCACCACTGCTTCCAGCGGATGTCGGTAAGCCGGACGGCGAACTCCTTGCCGCGGGCGTCGCTGATAAGCACGGAGACCACGGCCGGGGGCGTGGAGGGATCGTTGACCCAACTCCAGCGGTTGCCGTAGCCCCAGAGTTCGATGGAATCGAAGCGCTCGGGAATGGGCAAGGGTTCGGGCGGGCGCGCCACCAGGCGGCTCTGTTTTCCCCGGCCCGAATAGAAGAACCCGGCCACGTAGCGGCCCCACATTTGCTGCTCCCGGCTGCGGCGGAGTTCTCCTTCGGCGCCGCCGTAGAGCTCCAGCTTCCAGCCTGCCAGGTCTTCGAAATCCACCAGCGTCCGGGGGTGCTGCTCGCGCTGAGTCCAGGTCATCTCGTAGGGTTGCTGGCCAACTTGCCGCCAGGGTTCGACGTCGTTGATGGCGGGAACGACCCGATCCGGCTGGGCCCAGCAAGCGGCGCCGATGGCCGCGATGATTGCCGCAGAGTTCCGCACGGGCATTCTCCTCGGGCGTTCCATGCTCGGACCGCCGTGCCCATCGAATATACACCGGCGCGCCCGAGGCGCGGCCGGCGGCCCGAAGGCCTGCGCCGCCCGTCCGGCCGCGCTAGAGTGGCTTCATGCGTACTGGATGGTGCCTTCTTCTGGCGGCGGGCGCCGGGCTGGCCGCCCCGAGCCTGCGTTCCGATTTGGTGGTGTCCACCGGCTGGCTGGCAGCCCATCTGGGGGACCCCAAGCTGGTCGTGCTGCACGTGACCCGCAACCCGGACGCCTTCCGGGCGGGCCATATTCCGGGCGCGCGCCTGCTGGTCTGGGACCGGATCGCGCCGGCGCGCGACGGCCTGCCCGCCGAGCTGCCGCCGGTGGCCGAACTGGTCGAGGAGTTTCAGGCTTTGGGCGTCGGGGACGACACGCGCGTGGTTCTCTACGGCGACAATCCGGGCTTGGCGGCGGCGCGTGCCTGGTTCACCCTGGACTACCTGGGTCACGGCGGCCACGCCGCCCTGCTGGACGGGGGTTGGGAGAAATGGCGGGCCGAGGGCCGTCCGGTCTCGCAGGAGGAAGCGACGCCGGCGCGAGGTCGGCTGACGGCGCGGGTGCGGCCGGGGATCGTGGCGGATTTGGCGCGCGTGCGCGAGCTGGCGGAAAAGCCCGGCGGCCGAGAGCTGCTGGTGGACGCCCGCCCGCGGGCGGAATACCTGGGGGAGAAAGCTTCCGGCAATCCGGGCCGCGCCGGTCATATTCCGGGCGCGGTCAACCTCTACTGGTTGGATGCGCTGGCCGGCCGGGAGAATCCCGTGCTGCGTCCGGAGGCCGAGCTGCGCCGGCTGTTCGAGCAGGCCGGAGCGCAGCCGGGCCGCAGGCTGGTCTGCTACTGCGTGGCCGGGGTGCAAGCGGCCTACGTCTATTTCCTGGCGCGTTATCTGGGCTACGAGGCGGCCTTGTACGACGGATCGCTGGCGGAGTGGAATCGGACGGCGGGGACGCCTCTTTCGCTGGGATCCGAGCGCGACTAGTCCGCCTCCGGCAGGAGGACCACCTCTTCGTAGGCCCATCGCCGGGTGATCGCGCCCGCGTGGAGGAAAACCTCGAGGGCCTGCTCGTAAAGATCGCGGGGAATCTCCCAGCCGCCCTCCCAGCAGCCCAGCGCCTGGTAGCGGGCCACCGCCCGGGCCAGCGCGGCCGGCGGGATATCGGGAAACAAGGAGGCCTCGCGCGCGGCCACCTCTTCGGCCGGGGCGCTGCGCACCCACTCCCGCGCCCGGACGTAGGCCCGCAGGAAGGCCCGAGCTGCTTCACCCGCCAGGAAGGCGCGCGAGGCGGTCAGACTGCTGAAGGCCACCGGCGGCATGGCCTCGCCCACCGAGGCCGCCACGAAGCCCACGCCTTCGCATTCCAACTGCTGCGCGGCGGGACCTTGCAGATGGGCGTAGTCGCCCTCCCCGGCGCGGAAGGCGGCCTGGATGGCTTCGGGCGAGCCGGCGTCCGTGAGGCGGATGCGGTCCCAGGCGACGCCCTGGCGGAAGGCGGCGTAGCGGAGCATGGCCAGCGGCTGGGCGGCGTGGTCAGCCAGCAGGCGGCGGCCCTCGAGCTTGCGCCAGTGGAACGCCTGGTCGGGCTCGCGCGCCACTAGGAAGAAGCCGTCCCGGCGATTGATCTGGGCGAAATGCGGGGGCAGATCGCGCCCGCCGCGCTCGGCCAGCAGCCAGTTCGAGGAGACCGCGGACTGAATGACGTCGGCCCGGCCGGCGGCGATCAGCTCATGCGAGCGCTCGCCCGGGGCCAGTGGGCGGTAAGACGCCTTCCAACCTTCCTGCTCGAGAAAGCCGCCCGCCAGGGTGGCGATCAGCGGGCTGTAAAAGGCCGAGTGGCGCGAGGCCACGATGCGCAGTTCCCTCACGCTGGCCAGTATAGCCTGCGGCCGAGCCGACGGAGGTCTGCGCCGCGGCGCCGTGAGGCGCGGGCGCGGGCCGCTTCTGCTACACTGAGAAGCCGGCTATGGCTATCAGCAAGGAACTCTTGGAGATCCTGGTTTGCCCGGTGTGCAAGCAGCCGGTCGAGCTCAAGCCGGACGAGAGCGGGCTGAAGTGCGTGGCCTGCAAGCGCGTCTACCCCATCCGGGACGACATTCCGGTGATGCTGGTGGACGAGGCCACCATCGAAGAGTGAAGCCGCCGGGCAACACTCTGGAGAAGCTGCCCCCGGGCGCGCGCGTGCTGGTGATCCGCCTGCGCTCGATGGGGGACTGCGTGCTGACGACGCCCGCGCTGGAGATCCTCAAGCGGCATCGCCCGGACCTCCGGGTGGCGGTGGCGGTCGAGGAGCGTTTTGCGCCGGTTTTTGAAGGCAACCCGGACATCGAGGCGCTGCTGGCGCCGGAGCCGGGCAGGCTGGCGCGCTGGCGGGCGCGCCTCTGTCTGAACCTGCACGGGGGGCCGCGCAGCGCCTGGCTGACAGCGGCTTCCCTGGCGCGCTGGCGGGCGGGCTTCGCGCACTTCCGCTACCGCGCGCTTTACAACATCCGCATTCCGACCGCTCAGCAGATCCTGGGCGTGAATCGCAAGGTGCACACGGCCGAGCACATCGCCTCGGCAATCTTTTACCTGGGTGCGCCGCGGGGGGAAGTGCCGCGGGCCAGGCTGTTCGCGGAGCCGCGGGCGCCGGCCGAGCGGCCGTACGCCGTGATTCATCCGCTGGCCTCCAGCCCGGAGAAGACGTGGCCGGCGGAGCGCTTCTTGGGCATAGCGCGGCGGCTGGCCGAGGAGTGGGGCCTGGAGACGGTCTTCATCGCGGGTCCGGGCGAGGATCTGAGCGCCTTCCGCCCGCACCGCGTGCTGGCCGGCGCGCCGCTGGGCGAGGTCAAGAGCCTGCTGGGCGGAGCGTCGTTGTTCATTGGGAACGACTCGGGGCCGGCCCACATGGCGGCCGCGCTGGGCCTGCCCGTGCTGGTGATTTTCGGGGACTCGGATCCGCAGGTCTGGCGGCCCTGGAAGACGGTTTCCGAGGTGATCGTGGCGCGTGGTTCGATCGCGGCCGTCAGCGAGGCCGAGGTGTTCGGCGCCCTGCTACGCTTGAGATTGGCGGCATGAAGGAACTGCTGCGGCTGCTGGCTTTTGTGCGCCCGTACTGGCCGGCGCTGGCGGGCTCGGTCCTGCTGCTGGCGCTGGCCGGGGCGGCCCACGCCATGATCGCCCTGCTGGTCGGCCCGGTTTTCGACCGGGTGCTGAATCCGGCGGCGCCCAACGTGCCGGTGCATCTGTTCACGATTCCCTGGCTGGAGCGGCCGGTGTACTTGCACCAGTTCGTGCCGGAGGGGATCCGCAACGTGTGGACCATGGTGGCCTGCGGGATCCTGGGCACGTTCCTGGTGAAGGGGGTGGCGGATTACGCCGGCAACTACCTGGTGAATCTGGTGGGGCTTTCGGCGGTGACCGACCTGCGCCAGCGGGTGTTCGACAAGGTGCTGCGTCACGGCTTCGAGTTCTTCGAGCTGCACTCGACCGGCCGGTTGATCTCCTCGATCATGAACGACATTGACAAGGTGCAACTGGCCACCTCGCACATGCTGGCCGATTTCCTGCGCCAGTCCTTCACGGTGATCTGGCTGCTGCTGGTGCTGCTGTACAACGACTGGAAGCTGGCGCTGGTGAGCCTGACCGTGCTGCCGTTCGTGCTGCTGCCGACGGCGCGCATCGGCCTGCGCATCCGGCGGACCACGCGGCGGGCGCAGGATGCGGCGGCCGAGCTGACGCACATTCTCCAGGAGGCCGTGGCCGGCCACCAGGTGGTGAAGTCGTTCGGGGCGGAGGAACACGAATCGCAGCGTTTCCGAGCGGCCGCCCGGCGCCTGCGGTCGAGCAATCTGCGCTACGTGGCGCAGCAGGCGCTGGCCTCGCCGCTGATCGAGTTTTTCGGGGCCATCACGATCGTGGGCCTGCTGACCTACGCGCGCAACCAGATCAAAGCCGGGGAGATGACCACCGGGCAGTTCACCAGCTTTGTGATCGCCCTGCTGATGCTCTACGAGCCGGTGAAACGGCTGACGGGCATCCATAATATTTTTCAGCAGGCGCTGGGGGCGTCGCAGAAGGTTTTCGAGTACTTGAGCCGGCGGGAGGAAGTGCGCGACCGGCCGGGGGCGCGGCCGCTGGAGCGCTTCCAGGGTTCGATCGTCTTTGACCGGGTGAGCTTCCGCTACCCGAACTCACCCAACGGCTTCCTGCTGGAGGACATCCGGCTGGAGGTGCGGGCGGGCGAGGTGCTGGCCGTAGTGGGACCGAGCGGGGCGGGCAAGACCACGCTGGTGAACCTGCTGCCGCGCTTTTACGACGTGACGCGGGGGGCGGTGCTGATTGACGGCTGCGACGTGCGCGATCTCCAGCTCGCTTCGCTGCGGCGGCAGATCGGCATCGTGGCCCAAGACACCTTCCTGTTCAACGACACGGTGGCCAACAACATTCGTTACGGCCGCTGGGGGGCCGATGGGGAGTCCATCCGGCGGGCGGCGCGCAACGCCCTGGCCGAGGAGTTCATCGAGGCTTTGCCCCAGGGGTACGATACGGTGATCGGCGAGCGGGGGATCAAGTTGAGCGGCGGGGAGCGGCAGCGCATCGCCATCGCCCGGGCCTTGCTCAAAGACGCCCCGATCCTGATCCTGGACGAGGCCACCTCGCATCTGGACACGCAATCCGAGCTGCTGGTGCAGCGGGCCCTGGCCAATCTGATGGCGGGGCGGACGGTGATCGTGATCGCCCACCGGCTCTCGACGGTGCGCCGGGCCGATCGCATCGTGGTGCTGGACCGCGGGCGGATCGTGGAGAGCGGCCGGCACGAGGAGCTGGTGACGGCCGGGGGCGTCTACCAACGGCTGCACGAGTTGCAGTTCCTGGAGCCGGAGCCGCTGGCGAACCCATGAGCGTGCGCAGCATGACCGGCTACGCGGCCGTGCGCCGCCAGTTCAACGGGACCGAGCTGTGGCTGAGCGTGAAGGCCCTGAATCATCGCAGCCTGGATCCCCACTTTCACCTGCCGCCCGAGCTGGAGCGCTTCGAGCCGGCGCTGCGGGCGATCGTCAGGCAGCATGTGCTGCGCGGGCACCTGCAAATCAATCTGCGGCTGAGCAGCGTGCGGCGGGGCGGGCCGGTGGTGCTGAACCTGCCCTTACTGGACGCCTATCTGACCGCCTTCCGCCGGGCGGCGGCGGTGCACGGGCTGCACGGCGAGCCCGATCTGAACGCCGCCCTGCGGCTGCCGGGCATGTTCGAGCTGACCGAGCCGGAGCCGGGCCTGGAGATGGAGAGCTGCCTGGCGGAGGCTCTCCAGGAGGCGCTGGGGGCGCTGAACCGGCAGCGGGAACGGGAGGGCGGCGAGATCGCCTTGGAGTTGAAGAGGCGCAACGCGGCCATACGGGAATGCGTCGAGCGCATGGAGCAGTTGCGCGCCGGGGCGGTACCGGCGTTTCAGGCGCGCCTGCGGGAGCGGATGGAGGAGCTGCTGGCGGGGGCGGCGCTCGATCCCCAGCGGCTGGTCCAGGAGGCGGCCTACCTGGCCGAGCGCAGCGACATCGCCGAGGAATTGACGCGCCTGCGGGTGCACGCCGCGCAGCTCGAGGAGCTGGTCGAGCGGGGGGGCGAGATCGGCAAGAAGCTGGACTTCCTGCTCCAGGAGATGCAGCGGGAGGCCAACACGATCCTGGCGAAAGCCGGGGGCGCGGGCCAGACGGGCCTGGAGATCACGGAGCTGGCGCTGGCGGCCAAGGCGGAGATCGAGAAGATTCGCGAGCAGGCTTTGAACCTGGAATGAGCTCCCGCCGGCCGATCGTGTTCATCGTCTCGGGCCCCTCGGGCGCGGGCAAGTCCACGCTCGTGCGCCGGCTGGTGCAGGAGGCGTCGGGGCTTCTGTTTTCGGTCTCCTACACCACGCGGGCGCCGCGGGGGGCCGAGCGGGAGGCAGAAAACTACCATTACGTGAGCCGGGAGGAGTTCCAACAGCGCCTGGGGCGCGGGGAATTTCTGGAGTGGGCCGAGGTCTTCGGGCATTACTACGGGACGCACCGGAGCTACCTGGAGCGGGCGGCGGCCGAAGGGCGGGACCTGGTGCTGGACATTGACGTGCAAGGTGCGCGACAATTGAAGGGTAGCGTACCCGACGCGGTTTCCATCTTTGTCCTTGCCCCCTCGCGCGCGGAATTGGAGCGGCGGTTGCGCGCCCGCTCGGAGGACGCCGCCGAGGTCATCGAGCGGCGGCTGCGGGAGGCGGCGCGCGAGACGGCGCAGTGCGCCGCATACGATTACTGGGTGGTGAACCGGGATCTGGAGGAGGCGGCGGCGGATCTGGCCGCCATTGTGCGGGCCGAGAGGCTGCGCCGCGACCGGATGCAGGAGGGGATCCGGCAGATCCTGGCGGAATTCGAAAGCGCGCCGCAGGGCGGCCGGGGATAGCGGCCGCGCCGGGCCGGCGGGAGGTTAACGAAGCTCAGATGGCTGATCGGACGCATCGCAACAACGTGGTAGCCGCCATTCCGGACGATCCGGAGCAGAGCACTTATCGTTTCATCATCGTCGCCGCCAAGCGCGCCCGGCAGCTTCAGAGCGGGCAGCGCCCCTTCCTGCCCACGACCTCGAAGAAGCCGACGGTGATCGCCATGGAGGAGGTGCGGCGGGGCCTGGTGAAGTACGAGGATCCGGCCCGGCAGCCGGCCCCCGAGACCGAAGTCGAGGCGGGCGAAGGCGGCTTCTAGCCGGGAAGGAATCGCCATGAACGTCGTCCTGGGCGTGGGGGGCGGCATCGCCGCCTACAAGGCGGCCGAGCTGGCCCGCGCCCTGGGCGAGCGGGGCCACGCGGTCACGGTGGTGATGACGCGGGCCGCGCAGGAGTTTGTGCGCCCGCTGACCTTCGCAGCCCTGACGGGGCGGCGGGTCATCACACACTTGTTCCCGAGCGAGGACGCGGGCGAGACCCTGTCCTCGGCGATCGAGCACATCCGGGTGGCCCAGGAAGCCGACCTGCTGGCGGTGGCGCCCGCCACGGCCGATCTGCTGGCCAAGTTCGCTCACGGCCTGGCGGACGACTTCCTGACCACCCTGTATCTGGCGTTCACCAAGCCGGTGGTGTTGGCGCCCGCCATGAACGCCAACATGTGGCTGCACCCGGCCACGCGCGGGAACCTGGAGACCCTGCGGGCGCGGGGCCACATCCTGATCGAGCCGGAGGAAGGGCCGTTGGCCTGCGGGATGACGGGGCCGGGACGCCTGGCCGATCCCGAGCGCATCGCCGAGACGGTGTGCCGCCTGTTGGGCCGGCGCCGGGACCTGGAGGGGGAATGCGTGCTGGTGACGGCCGGCCCTACCCGGGAGCCGTTGGATCCGGTTCGCTTTCTCTCGAACCGCTCCAGCGGCAAGATGGGCTACGCGCTGGCTGAGGCGGCGGCGTTGCGCGGGGCGCGGGTCATTCTGGTTTCCGGGCCGGTGCATCTGGCGGCGCCGGTCGGCGTCGAGCTGATCCGGGTGGAGACGGCCGCGGAGATGCGAGCCGCGGTGCTGGAGCGGCTGGCGGAGGCCACCATCGTCATCAAGGCCGCGGCCGTGGCGGACTACCGCGCGGCGCAGGTTCGCCCGCAGAAAATCAAGAAGAGCGCAGCGCCGCCGGCGCTCGAGCTGGAGCCCACGCCGGACATTCTGGCCGAACTGGGGGCGATCAAGGGCGGGCGCCTGCTGGTGGGCTTCGCGGCCGAAACCGAGAATCTGCTGGCGGAAGCCCGGCGCAAGCTGGAGGCCAAGAACTGCGATCTGCTGGTGGCCAACCGGGTGCAGGAAGCCATCGGCGCCGAGGAGAACGAAGTGGTGCTGCTGACGCGGACCGGCGGGACCCTGGCGCTGCCGCGCGCCTCCAAGCGGGAGCTGGCCGACCGGATCCTGGATCACGTGCTCGAGCTGCGGCCGAGCCCGCAGGCCACGCGATGAATCCCGAACTGCTGCGCCGCTACCTCGCCTACTTTCAGGATCTGGGCATTAAGAGCGTCTATCGGCGCAGCGTGGCGCGGCCCGCGGGGGGCGCGACGGCGGTCCTGTTTCCCGAGGCGGTCGAGGAAAATGCGCAGCCCGCGTTGCTTGCCGAGCCCGCGGCGGAAGCGCCCCGGGAGACGCTGGAGGCCGTCCGGGCGGACCTGGGCGAGTGCACGCGCTGCCGCCTGCACCAGGGGCGCACGCAGATCGTCTTCGGGGACGGCAATCCGCACGCCCGCCTGGTCTTCGTGGGCGAGGGGCCGGGGGCGGACGAGGACGCGCAAGGCATCCCGTTCGTGGGGCGCGCGGGTCAGCTCCTCACCCAGATGATCGAGAACACGGCCCGGCGGGAAGGCATTCCGCTGCTGCGCTCGCAGGTCTACATCTGCAACGTGGTCAAGTGCCGGCCGCCCGGCAACCGCACGCCGGAACCGGACGAGATCGAGATCTGCTCGCCGTTCCTGTTCCGGCAGCTTGCCGCCATCCGCCCCAAGGCGATTTGCGCGCTGGGGGCCACGGCGGTGCGGGCGCTGCTGGGCCTGCGGGAGGGCGTCACCAAACTGCGCGGGCGGTGGTTTCGCTGGCGGGAGATTCCCGTGATGGTGACCTACCATCCTTCCTACCTGCTGCGGCCTTACAATCAGAACGCCAAGCGGGAAGCCTGGGAGGACCTCAAGAAGGTCCTGCACTATGTCTACGACTGAGCGGGCGCGGCGGGGTCGCTTCGTCAGCTTCGAGGGGCTGGACGGCAGCGGCAAGACCACGCAGATCGAGCGCCTGGCCGGGCGGCTGGGCGCGCTGGGGCGGGAGGTGGTGGTGGCGGTCGAGCCCGGCGGCACGCCGATCGGGGAACAGATCCGGCGCGTGCTGCTGGACGCCGCCAACCGAGAGCTGACGCCGGCCGCGGAGCTGCTTCTGTATTTCGCCTCCCGGGCGCAGAACGTGGCGGAGGTGATCCGGCCCGCCCTGGAACGCGGCGCCTTCGTGCTGGCCGACCGGTTTACGGATTCGACCCTGGCCTACCAGGGTTACGGGCGCGGGCTGGGCGAGGCGGCCGTGCGCGAGCTGCACCGGATCGCTTGCGGCGATCTGCGGCCGGACCTGACGCTGCTACTGGACGTGGAGCCTGAAGTCGGCCTGGCGCGCGCCCGCGGGCGGGGCGGTCCCAACCGCATGGACGAACAGGCAGCAGGGTTTTATCGCCGGGTGCGCGAGGGCTACCTGGAGATGGCCGCCCGCGAGCCGCAACGCTTCCGGGTAATTGACGCGCACGCCGCGCTGGAAGCGGTGGCGCGGGCGGTCTGGGAGGCGGTGGCGCCCCTGGCGGCGGACTGACGGCCCGCGGACGACGCTTCCTCAGGGCAGGCGTTTGACCCGCAGGTTGCGGAAGCGAACCTCCATGGCGGGGCCGCGGTGCAGTTGCAAAGCGATGACCCCCTCCAGGCGCGTGCGATCGCGCAGCTCCGCGGTCAGCAGGCCGTTGACCTTGAGCTGGATGAGTTCGCCCCGGCAGAGGATCTCGTAATCGTTCCACTCCTCGGGCAAGACCACGGTTTCGGCCTTGCCGCGCCAGCCGGGGACCACAATGCCGCGCCGGCCGCCTTCGTCGTAGATCGAGCCCCAATGGTTGCCGGCCGCCATATCGGCTTGCAGGCCGCGCACGACCCAGCCGGGCAGGGCCTCGCTGCGGAACTGGATGCCGCTGTTGCCCCCGCGGAGCAGGGTTTCCAACTTCAAATGGAAGTCCGCCAGCGGCCGGCGATGGATGAGGAAGCTGTTGCGCTCGAGGACGAGGCCCTCGGTCGAGCCCACGATGGCGCCGTCCTGGACGCGCCACAGGCGCGGATCGCCGTCCCATCCTTCCAGATCGCGGCCGTTGAAGATGGGCTGGAAGCCCTCCCGCTGCTCCAGCTCGGAGATGCGCGCGCCGGCGATTTCAGCCACGCCGGAGGCGGGCCGGTCGCGGCGAACAGCCTCGTAGAGGGAGAGGGCGAGGCCGGTCTCCTGTCCTGCCGACAGACTCTCGCCGCAAACCAGGCAGGCGTCGTGCAACACGGAGCGGATTTCGGCCCGGCGGCGGCGCAGAACGGCCAGGAGGCTTTCGGCCGCCTGCGGGCCGCCGATGCGTCCCAGGGCGGCGGCGGCCGCCCGGGCGGTTTCCGGCTCGGGCGCTTCGAGGTGACGGGCCACGAGCGGTATGGCGGCGGCGTTGCGGCGGACGCCGAGGGAGTTGAGCACGCCGGCCAGCAGCGGGCCTTCCAGCTTCTGGGCGGCGTCTTCCAAGGCCCGGTCGGCGGCCGGATCGGGGAGGGGTTCGAGGGCGAAGCGGGCGTAGTGGCTCAAGAGGGGATCGGCGAGGAGGCCGGCCAGAACAGGGACGGCCTCTCTTGTTCCGACGGCGGCCAGCCGCTGGCAGATCTTGGCCTTCAGGAACAGGGAAGCCTTGGGGTCTTTCAGTAGCACCAACAGCGTGGCGGGCTCCAGGTTCCAGATTTCGCGCCACTTCTCCTGAGCGGGATCGGGCAGGCCCCGGGCCGCCTGCTGGCCGAGGGTGAGGCGAGGCTGGGCGGGCTGGGGCGGCTGCTGCGGAGCGGGTCGGGTGGTTTGCATGGCGGTCCTCCTCGAGTGCGTTCAGATGCGCCAGGGCTCCCGCATGGCGCGGGAGCGCATGCGATTGGCTTCGCCGTCGCCCTGAAATTCCTCCCGTTCGGGATCCCAGCGCAGGGTGCGGCCGAGCTGCCAGGCGATGTAGGCGGCGTGACAGGCGATGTGGGAGCGGGCGGTGGCCTCGGCGTGCGAGCGGGGCAGGCGGCGGCTGCGCACGCAGTCCAAAAAGTCGCGCACGTGGGCCAGGGCGCGGGTGCCGGGCTCGCGGGATTGCACGATCTCGCCGCGCAGGTTTTCCGAGGCCTCGATCTTACCGGTGTCGCCGGTCTCGACCCAGCCGAGCTCGCCCTCGAAGCGGACGCTGCACGTGCCCAGGCCCATCCAGCCGGTGTCGCGCATCAGCAGGTGGACGCCGTTGGCGTAGCGGCACAGGATGTGATTGCCTTGGGGCGTGTACTCGATGGGTCCGGTCCGGTCGGCGTCGTTGGCCCACTGGCAGAGATCCACCGTGTGGACGCCCCATTCCAGGATGCCGCCGCCGTGCAGATCCCAGAAGCCGCGCCAGCGTCCGGCCACGTAGGCGGAGTTGTAGGGGCGCCAGGGGCAGGGCCCCAGCCAGCGATCCCAATCCACCAGTTGCCGGGGCGGGGCCGGCTCCGGAGGGAGCCAGTCGTGGGTGGTTCGCGGATCGAGCGTGTTGGCGTGGAGGGTCTTAAGCTTGCCCAGCTTGCCGCTGCGAGCCAGCTCGACGGCCAGCACGAAATTGGCGATATTGCGGCGCTGCGTGCCGGCCTGAAAGACGCGCCGGTAGCGGCGGGCGGTGTCGGCCAGGGCGCGACTCTCGGCGATGGTGAGCGAGCAGGGCTTCTCGCAGTAGACGTCCTTGCCTGCCTTGAGGGCGAAGATCGAGGCCAGGGCGTGCCAGCGGTCGCCGGTGGCGATCAGGACGGCGTCAATGTCCGGGCGAGCCAGCAGCTCGAACATGTCGCTGTAGGCGGCGCAATCGCGGTTGCCGTAGCGATTGTCGGCCAGGCTCTTGACCGCCTCCCGGCGCTCGTTGCGGACGTCGCAGACCGCCAGGAAGCGCAGGTCGGGCTGTTCGAGGAAGTCGTTGAGGACGTTGGCGCCGCGGGGGCCGATGCCGATGCCTCCCAGGGTGACGCGGTCGCTGGGGGCGACGGCGCCGTTGCGTCCCAGGGCCGAGGCGGGCACGATCAGGGGCGCGCCCGCCGGGGCGGCCGTTTTCAGAAAGCTGCGTCGAGTGAGCATCCGCGCGTTCCTTGCCGCCGGACATTATAATGCCCGCGGAGGGCGGGCCCGGCCTCCCGGCCCGCCCGGCGAGCGCACGGCTCGGGCCCGATCAACGCGGCGCGGCGGCGGTCATCGAAAGGATCGAGGCGGGCGCGCTGCGCGTGCGGTCCGAGAGAACCAGGGCCTGATAGGACTGGGCGAAGCGATCCGGCCCCGAGAAGCCCAGGTCGCTGATGAAGGCGTAGCCGTAGGCGTACTGGAAGTCGCAGCTCACCAGCATGTAGCCCTGGAAATTGGGCTTGTAGCTCCACAGGGTCCACAGCCACTGGCCTCCCGGGGGAAGCACGGGCGATTCCAGGGGCGGCACGGTGACGCCCGGCTGGAAGAAGTAGGCCCGGCACTTGCCGCTCTGGCCCGGCGTGTTGAAGACCGGGGAATCCCAGGTGGTGTTGGTGACGGCGATGCCGGTGTCGAAGCCGGGAACGGAAGTGATGAACTGGAACAGCAGGACGGTACGGCAGGTCTCCAGAACGAAAGCGGGCACCGGGGCATAGGTACTGATGAAGCGCGGCAGGTCATCCGGGCCGGCGGTGGCTTCGCCCGCCGTGCTGATGGGCGAGAAGCTGCCCAGGACCTTGCCCATTCCGGCCGGCACGCCCGGGTTATAGGCCACCGCGACGCCGAAGCTCACCGTCTCGGCGGTGCCCGCGGCGGAGGCGGTGATCTCCCAGTAGACCTCGCCGGAGGCGGGCACGCGATAGAGGCCGCCGTCGGCGGGACTGCTGGCCGGGCAGGGAACCAGAGCGCCGCCTGCCGTGGTGGTGCATTGCGCCTGGAGGCCGGCGGAGGTCCCCTGAAGCACCGGCTGGAGGGTGACGAAGAGGGTCACGCCGACCGGTATATCGCTAAAGACGGCGCGCAGGCGGGTGCCGTGATCGGCCAGTCCGGCGCGATCCAAGGGGGGCGGCAAGCTGGGATCGTTATAGCCGTTTTCCTCGGCCTTCTTGCGAAAGGCGTTGGTGAAGCCCTCCCGGAACTTGAGGTTGAAGGTGCGCCCGCCGGGGGCCGGGGGAGGCGGATAGTCGCCTCCACTGAGCAGGGTGACGTTGTTGCCCGTGCAAGTGAGCAGCGTGGGCACGTCGGGGGCGGAATCGTCGGTCTTGCGAACCTCGAACGACAAGCCGGTCTGTACCACGGCCACCTGCACCTGGGGATTGGTGATGGGAATGGATCCGGCGGCGCCGGAGGCGGTGACGAACAGGGTGACGGCGGAGCCGAGCGAAAGCGTGGTGGCGTTGACGCGGACGTTCCGGACATGCAGGATGCGGCTGGTCGAGCCCGGCAGGCTGATGGAAACGCCCGAGAAAATCAGCGAGTTCTTGGTGACCAGGCGGCCGGCGTAGATCTTTCCGACGGACCAGGGCGGCGAGTCCACCCCGAGCAGCGCCTCGGTCAAGTTGGTCACCGGATCGAGAATCCGGCTGGTGATGTTGGTGTTGGCGAAAAGCTGCACGTTGATGGTTTCGGTCTGGCCGGCGACGCCGCCGGTGCAGTTGATGGTGAGATCGCCCGCCAGTTCCGCCAGCCCCTCAGCGCGAACCGGAACGCTGGCGACACTGGTGCTGCAAGTGAACGGGCCCTGGGACCAGGCCGGAGCGGCGGCCAGGCAGGCCCACAGGGCCGGGACCACGACCAACGGGAACTTGCGCGACCCGAACATGAGAACCTCCTGTTGAGCGATCATCTCGGTGCACTCTTAGGCAGGGAACCCGCGGCGGCGGGGAGACGCTCTCCGGCGGCCCGGAGTCGAGCCTCACCCTCCGCCCGCTTCCCGGCCGGCACTTTCGCCCGGACCCTTGGGTCTGGGATCATCCCGCATTATACGGCGCCAAGCCGGGTGAGAGAGGGCGAGGGGGTTAATCTTGACAGTTTTGTACAGATTTGCTATTCTGAGCTCGTCCGCGCCCAGCGCGGAGGAGCGTTTCCGAGGGGCGCCGCATGAGCACCGCCATAGACCAGATTCAAGCCTGGACCGAGCAGGATTACAAGTACGGCTTCGAGACGCCGATCGAGAGCGAGGCGGTCCCGCCGGGACTGAACGAGGACATCATCCGCCGGATCTCGGCCCGCAAGGGCGAGCCGGAGTTTCTGCTCCAGTGGCGCTTGCGGGCCTACCGCCACTGGTTGACCCTGAAAGAGCCGACCTGGGCCAATCTGAAGTACCCGCCGATTGACTACCAAAGCATCGTCTACTACTCTGCGCCCAAGGGCTGGAAGGGCGGCCCGCGCAGTCTGGAGGAAGTGGATCCGGAGTTGATCCGCACCTACCAGAAGCTGGGCGTCCCGCTGGCTGAACAGGAGAGGCTGGCGGGCGTGGCGGTGGACGCGGTGTTCGACAGCGTCTCGGTGGCCACGACCTTCAAGGAGAAGCTGGCCGAGCTGGGCATCATTTTCTGCTCGTTTTCCGAGGCGGTGCGCGAGCACCCCGAGCTGGTGGAGCGCTACCTGGGCTCGGTGGTGCCCTACACGGACAATTTCTTCGCCGCGCTGAACTCGGCCGTGTTCAGCGACGGCTCGTTCTGCTACGTGCCCAAGGGGGTGCGCTGTCCGATGGAGTTGTCCACCTATTTCCGGATCAACGCCCGGGACACCGGCCAGTTCGAGCGCACCCTGATCATCGCCGAGCCGGGCTCCTACGTCAGCTATCTGGAGGGATGCACGGCGCCGATCCGGGACTCCAACCAATTGCACGCGGCGGTGGTGGAGCTGATCGCGCACGATGAAGCGGAGATCAAGTACTCCACCGTGCAGAACTGGTACCCGGGAGACCGGCAGGGCCGGGGCGGCATCTATAACTTCGTCACCAAGCGGGGCAAGTGCCTGGGGCGAAATTCCAAGATTTCCTGGACCCAACTGGAGACCGGCTCGGCCATCACCTGGAAATACCCGAGCTGCCTGCTGATCGGGGACGGTTCGGTGGGCGAGTTCTACTCGGTGGCGGTGACCAACAATTATCAGCAGGCCGACACGGGCACCAAGATGATTCACATCGGCCGCAACACGCGCTCGACCATCGTTTCCAAGGGGATTTCGGCCGGCCGCGGGCAGAACAGCTACCGGGGCATGGTCAAGATCCAGAAGAGCGCGCAGGGAGCGCGCAACTTCTCGCAGTGCGACTCGCTGCTGCTGGGCAATCGCTGCGGGGCGCACACCTTTCCGTATCTGGAGGTGAAGAACCCCACGGCGCAGGTCGAACACGAGGCCTCGGTCTCGCGGGTGGGCGAGGAGCAGATCTTCTACTGCCGGCAGCGGGGGCTGTCGAGCGAGGACGCGGTCTCGTTGATCGTGAGCGGCTTCACGCGCCAGGTGATCCGGGAGCTGCCCATGGAGTTCGCCGTGGAGGCGCAGAAGCTGCTGGCGGTGAGTCTGGAAGGCAGCGTGGGCTGAGCGGGGGAGCGGAGACGGGAGATGCTGGAGATCAGGAATCTGCAAGCCAAGGCCGGAGACAAGCTGATTCTCCGGGGTATTGATTTGACGGTGCGGGCGGGCGAAGTGCACGCCCTGATGGGGCCGAACGGCTCGGGCAAGAGCACGCTGGCGCAGGTGCTGGCGGGGCGGGAGCTGTACGAGGTGGTGGGGGGCGAGGTGCTTTTCGAGGGGCGAAACCTGTTGGAGCTGTCGCCGGAAGAGCGGGCCCGGGAAGGCATTTTCCTGGCCTTTCAGTACCCGGTGGAGATTCCCGGGGTCTCGAACCTGTACTTCCTGCGGGCGGCGCTGAACGCGGTGCGCAAGCACCGGGGCCTGGAGGAGCTGGACGTGGTGGACTTCGCGGGGCTGCTGCGGGAGCGGCTGCGGCTGCTGGGGATGAACGAGGCGCTGCTGGAGCGCCCGGTCAACGAGGGCTTCTCGGGGGGCGAAAAGAAGCGCAACGAGATCCTGCAAATGGCGGTGCTGGCGCCGCGCCTGGCGATACTGGACGAGACCGACTCGGGCCTGGACATAGACGCGCTCAAAGCGGTGGCGGCGGGTATCAACGCCATGCGCAGCCCGGAGCGGGCGATGCTGGTGGTGACGCACTATCAGCGGCTGCTGGAGTACGTGCGGCCGGATTTCGTGCACGTAATGGCGGAGGGGCGGATCGTGCGTTCGGGCGGCAAGGAACTGGCCCTGGAGCTGGAACGGCAGGGCTACGCGTGGCTGGAAGAAGAGGCCGCGCCGGCCCGGGCGGGGCAGCCATGAGCGCGGCCGCAGTGGGAAGTCCGGCCGGTGAGCAGGCCTGGCTGGGCCTGTTCCAAGAGCACGAGGCAAGGCGGGCGGCCGGAGTCCCGTGGTGGTTGCACGGGCTGCGCCGCAGCGCTCTGAGCCGCTTTGCGGAACTGGGTCTGCCGACCACGCGTTGGGAGGAGTGGAAGTACACCAACCTGGCGCCGCTGGCGCGGACCGCGTTTCGACTGGCGGAACCCGTTCCGCAAGCGCCGGCCGGCGGGCCGGCCTTCCTGGAGGGCCCGCGTGTCACGGTGGTCCACGGCCGTCCGCTCGAGCCGCTGCCGCGCCTTCCGGGCGTCACGCTGACGTCGCTGGGGGCCGCCTGGCGGGAGGCGCCCGAGCTGATCCGCGGGCATCTGGGCCGCTACGCCGCCTTCGAGCGGCACAGTCTGGTGGCCCTGAACACGGCCTTCCTGGAGGACGGCCTCGTGGTGCGGATTGCCGACGGCGCGGCGGTGGAAGAGCCGATCCTGGTGGCGCATCGGGTCGCGCCCGGCGGCGGCGCGCGGGCGATCCATCCCCGCACGCTGATCCTGGCGGGCCGCAACAGCCAGGCGCGCATCCTCGAGGCCTGGATGGGGCCCGACGGCGAAGTCTACTTCACCAACGCGGTGACGGAGATTTGCGCCGAAGAGGGAGCGGTGCTGGATTACACGCGCCTGGAGCTGGAGGGCGACCAGGCCTTTCACTTCTCGGGCTTGTACGCCCGCCTGGGCCGGGCGGCGAGCTTCACCGCCCACTCGGTGGCGTTGGGAGCCGCGCTGGCGCGCAGCGAGGTCGGAGCGGTGCTGGCGGGGGAAGGGGCTTGCTGCACCCTGAACGGCCTGTACCTGGCCTCGGGCCGGCAGCACATAGACAACTACACGACCATAGACCACGCCGAGCCGCACGCCACCAGCTTCGAACTGTACAAGGGCATCCTGGACGGGCAAGCCCAGGCGGTCTTCCACGGGCGCATCATCGTGCGGCCGGCGGCCCAGAAGACCGACGCCATCCAGCGCAACCGCAACCTGCTGTTGAGCGAGGAGGCGGCGGTGAACACGAAGCCGCAACTGGAGATTTACGCTGACGACGTGCGCTGCACGCACGGCGCGACCGTGGGGCAGGTGGACGCCGACGCGGTGTTCTACCTGCGCTCGAGGGGGATCGCCCATGGGGAGGCGCGCCGGCTGCTGACCCTGGCGTTCGCGGGGGAAATGACCGAGCGGCTGAGCCCGGAGCGGGTGCGCGCTTTCCTGGAGGAGGAGCTCGTGCGGCGGCTGGAGGCCGCCCAAGGAGGCCGGAGATGACGGCGCCCAGTCCGATTCTGCGCCTGCCGCCCGCCTCGGGTTACGACCTCTGGCGGGTGCGGGCTGATTTCCCCGCCCTGCGGCAACTGGTCCACGGGCGGCCCTTGGTCTACCTGGACAACGCAGCCACCACGCAAAAGCCGCAGGCGGTTTTGGACGCCCTGATGCGCTTTTACGGCCGGGACTGCGCCAACGTGCATCGGGGCGTGCACGCCCTGAGCGAGCGGGCCACGCGGGCCTACGAAGGGGCACGCGAGGCGGCGGCGCGCTTTCTGAACGCCGGCTCGGCGCGCCAGATCGTCTTCCCGCGGGGCGCCACCGAAGCCATCAACCTGGTGGCCCAGACCTTCGGTCGGAGCGTGCTGGGAGCGGGCGACGAGATCCTGATCTCGGGCCTGGAGCATCACTCCAACATCGTGCCCTGGCAAATGCTGGCCGGGCAGACCGGCGCCCGGCTGCGGGTGGCGCCGATTGACGAGCGAGGCGAAATCATCCTGGAGGAGTTCGAGCGGCTGCTCGGAGGGCGCACGCGACTGGCGGCGGTGGCGCACGTTTCCAACGCGCTGGGCACGGTCAACCCCATCGAGGAGATGATCCGGCTGGCGCACGGCAAGGGCGTGCCCGTCGTGGTGGACGGGGCGCAGGCGGCGCCGCACCTGAGGGTGGACGTGCGCGCCCTGGACTGCGACTTCTACGCCTTCTCGGGCCACAAGGTCTACGGGCCGACCGGGATCGGCGTGCTGTACGGGAAGGCGGAGCTGCTGGAGAGGATGCCGCCCTATCAGGGCGGCGGCGACATGATCCGCTCGGTGAGCTTCGAGCAGACCACGTACAACGACCCGCCCCATCGCTTCGAGGCGGGGACGCCGCCCATCGCGGAAGCCATCGGGCTGGCGGCCGCGCTGGAGTACGTAAGCGCCCTGGGCCGGGAGGAGATCGCGCGCCACGAGCAGGAGTTGCTGGAGGCGGCCACCGAGGCCCTGGAACGCATCCCCGGCCTGCGGATCGTGGGCAGAGCGCGCCGCAAAGCGGCTGTGCTCTCTTTCGTACTGGAAGGGGTTCACCCGCACGACGCCGCCACGATTCTGGACCGGCAGGGCGTGGCGGTGCGCGCCGGCCACCACTGCGCCCAGCCCGTGATGGAGCGCTACGGCCTGCCGGCCACCACGCGGGCCTCCTTCGCCTTGTACAATACCCACGAGGAAGTGGACGCGCTGGCGCGGGCCGTCCGGCGAGCGCGGGAGATCCTGGCTTGAGCGCGGCGCTCGAAGACCTTTACCAGCAACTGATCATTGACCACAGCCGCAGGCCCCGGAACTTTCGAGTCCTGGAGGCGCCCGACCGGCGCCTGGAGGGCTTCAATCCGCTCTGCGGGGATCGGGTGACCGTCTACCTCAAGCTGGAGGGCGATCGCATCGGCGACGCCGCGTTCCAGGGCTCCGGCTGTGCCATCTCGACCGCTGCGGCCTCCCTGATGACTGAGAGCGTGCGGGGCAAGAGCCTGGAGGAGGTCGAACGGCTCTTTCAAGCCTTTCACGCTCTGGTGACCGGCAAGGGGGCCGGGCGGGAAGCGGAGCTGGGCAAGCTGGCCGCCTTTGCGGGCGTGGCCGCCTACCCGGCTCGGGTCAAATGCGCCACGCTGCCCTGGCACGCCCTGCGGGCCGCACTGGCCGGCAACGGGCAGAGCGTCACGACGGAGTGAACGATGAAGGAAACGCTGAGGGAGCAAGTGATCGGCGCCCTGAAAGGGATTTACGACCCGGAAATCCCGGTGAACATTTACGATCTGGGCCTGATCTATCGGGCGGAAGTGGACGAGGGCGGCGCGGTGCGCGTCGCCATGACGCTGACGGCGCCGGCCTGCCCGATGGCGGCCATGCTGCCGCGGCAGGTCGAGGAACGGCTGCGAGCCCTGCCGGGGGTGACCGACTGCAAGGTCGAACTGGTTTGGGATCCGCCCTGGACTCCGGAACGAATGTCGCCGGAAGCCCGGCTGCGGCTGGGATTCTTCTAGAGCACGGTGAAGATCAGCGCCCAGGAGGAGTACGGCATTCGCTGCCTGCTCCAGCTCGGCCGGCGGCGTCCGGGCGCGAGCCTGACGATCCCCGAGATCGCGCGGGCCGAAGGTCTCTCGAAGGAGTACGTGGCGAAGCTGATGCGGCTGCTGAGGCGGGGCGGCTTGGTGCGCAGCGTGCGAGGCCAGGCGGGCGGCTACGTGCTGGCGCGCCCGCTGGATCAGGTGACCGTGGGCGAGGCATTGGCCGTGCTGGGCGGGCGGCTCTGGGCGCCGGAGTTTTGCGAGCAGCATCCGGGCCGCCGGCGGGTGTGCTCGCACTCGCGCGATTGTCGAGTGCGGTCGCTCTGGCGCCGATTGCAATACGCCGTGGACGGCGTGTTGGGCGCGGTCACCTTGAGGGATCTGCTGGAGGAAGCGGACCCGGGCAGCGCGCCGGCCCCGCCGCCCTTGGCCGGCCTGAGCATTCTCTGAGGTCCGAAGTCCCGGCGGGGCGGATTGGAAAGCAGGCGCCAAGGGCGCTAAAGTTGACAACAGCATGACGGACGAGAAACTCCGGGTCATTCCCTTGGGCGGGCTGGGCGAGTTCGGCATGAATTGCCTGGCGCTGGGCTACGGCGACGACATCCTGGTGATTGACGCGGGCATGATGTTCCCCGAGGACGAGCTGCCGGGGGTTGACCTGGTGACGCCGGACTTCAGTTACCTGGTCGCCAACCGGGAGCGGGTGCGGGCCCTGATCCTGACGCACGGGCACGAAGACCACATCGGGGCCACGCCCTTTCTGCTGGCCGAGCTGGACGTTCCGGTCTACGGCACGCCCTTGACGCTGGCGCTGGCCGAGCGGCGCATCGAAGAGCACGCCCTGGAACATCCGCCGCGCCTGAATGCGGTGCAGCCGGGGCAGAAACTCCGGATCGGGGCGTTCACCGTCGAGTTCATCCACGTGACGCACTCGATCGCGGAGGCGGTGGCGCTGGCGGTGAGCACGCCGCTGGGCGTGGTCATCCACAGCGGGGATTTCAAGGTGGACCCCACGCCCGCCGATCACAAACTGTTCGACCTGCACACTCTGGCCGAGTACGGGCGGCGGGGCGTGCTGCTGCTGCTGTCGGATTCGACCAACGCGGACCGCCCGGGCTACACCGAAAGCGAGCAGGCCACCCGGCCGCGTCTGGAGGACATCTTTCACCGTGCCGAGCGCCGCCTGGTCCTGTCCTGCTTCAGCAGTTCGATCCACCGCCTCCAGCAGATCGTGAACCTGGCCCAGGAATTCGGGCGCAAGGTGGCCTTCTTGGGGCGCAGCATGACGAGCGTGACCGAGATAGCGCACTCGCTCGGCCTGCTGCATCTTCCCGACGGCATCCTGCTGCGGCCCCAGGAGATCATGCAGGCCTTGCCGGAGAAGGTGGCGGTGGTGATCTCGGGCAGCCAGGGCGAGCCGATGTCGGCCCTGGCCCGCGTGGCGGTGAACAACCACCGGCATCTGAGCATCCAGCCGGGCGACACGGTGGTGCTCAGTTCGCGCATCATCCCGGGCAACGAAAAGGCGATCTACCGCATGATGAACCACCTGGCCAAGGCCGGAGCGGACGTCATCTACGGCGCCATGAGCCCGCCGGTGCACGTCTCCGGACACGCCAGCGCCGAAGAGCTGCGCCTGTTGTTGAACCTGGTGCGCCCGCGCTACTTTGTGCCCATTCACGGGGAATACCGCCAGCTCGCCAAGCATGCCGCTCTGGCCGGGCACCTGCGGCAGGCGGGTCTGGAGCAGATCTTCATTCTGGAGGCGGGCGAGACGCTGGAGCTGGACCGCTACGGGGCGCGCAAGGGGGAGCGCGTGCCGGTGGGGCGGGTGTGCATTGATTCCGGGGCGGTGGACGAAGTGGTCGAGGACGTGGTGATCCGCGACCGGCGCCACCTGGCCGAGGAAGGCATCGTGCTTCCGGTGATCGCGATTGACAAGCGCACGGGGCTGCCGGAGGGCCTGCCCGAGATCGTCAGCCGGGGTTTCGTGCCGGCCGAGGACGGCTCGGACCTGATTCAGCAGGCCCGCCAGGTGGTGGCCCGGACGCTGGAATCCTCGACGCCCGAGGAGCGCAGCGACTGGGGCGTGATCAAGGAGAAGATCCGCAGCGAGCTGCGCCGGTTCCTGGTGAAGCAGACCGCCCGCCACCCGCTGATCATGCCGGTGATCCTGGAGGTTTGAAAGCGGCCCTCAGGGCCGGATGATCAGATCGGGCCAGCAGCTCTCAAACTCCTCGGAGGCGGGCCGCTGGGGCGTGGCGGGCGCGGCCGGGGCGGGCGGCAGGAACTTGGGATCCAAAGCGCGGTTGGCCTGATCGCGCAGGTCCTCCAAGTGAGCGCGGGTGGCCCGGTCGGCCGCCTTGGGCAAGGCGCGTGAAGCCTGGGCGGCGATGGCGCGCAGCTCGGCGCGGAACAAGGCACGCTGGTCGTCGGCCGCCGGGGTGCGGCCGTTGAGCCGGTCGGAAAGCAATTCGATGTAGAGGCGCTGAAGGTTGCGCCGGCAGGCGTCCAGGCGGGTTTCGGCGGCGTCCAGTTCGGCGAAGATGCCGCGGCGCAGGTCGGCGAGGAAGTCCGCCGGGCGGTAAGCGCGCGGCCCGTCGAGGGCTTCCTGCTCGATGAGGCGGGCCATGCGCCGGCTCTCCAGCAGGCTGTTGAGGATCATGCGCTGGGCGTTGCGGATGCGGTCCAGCACTCCCTGGGGTTCGATGCGGCGGAGGATCTCCGGGCGCAGGAAGAGGGCGGGGGTGCGGAAGGCATTCTGGTTGAGGAAGGAGACGGCGGCGGCCTGGCGATCGCGCTCGACCGGGGTGAACAGGACGCCGTCCTGGCCGGCGTGTTTCTGCTGGGAATAAAAACCGCCCACCAGAGCGGCGACGTGATTCATCTCGCGCGTCCACTGGCCGAGGACGCGGCCGTAGACCTCCTCCAAATCGTCGTAGGGCTTGCCCTTCTGAGGCACGGCGTCGAGCAACAGATCCATGACGCGGCGCAGGTTGCGCAGGCCCAGTTCGGTGGCGCGGACGGCGTCGGCGTCGCCCACCGCCTCAGTGTTCTCGCCGGGATCCGAGCCGGCCGCCTTGGCGGTGGAGAAGCGCAGCCAGGGAGTCTTCTCCTGGGCGGCCAGGATCCACTCGTCCAGAGTGGGCTTCTCCTGGTCCGGGTCGTGCGCCTCGGGAACGGGCCGGTAGCCCCAAACGATCGAAAACTCGTCGTAAGGTCCGATCTTGGGAATCAAGTCGTCGGGATCAATGCGATCTTCGGGCTGGGCGACGTAGTTGAAGCGCGAGTAGTCCATCAGGCTGGGGGTATGCCCCATCTTGCGGACCCACTCCCGGTCGCGGACTTTCTCCAGCGGGTAAAGCGAGCTGGCTTTCATGTTATGGGGCAGGCCGAGGGTGTGGCCGACTTCGTGGGCCACCACGTACTCGATGAGCTTGCCCATGAGCTGGTCGGGTAGGGGGAGCTTGCGGGCCCGCGGGTCGAGCGGGGCGACCTGGGTGAAATACCAGTGGTTGACCAGGTTGAGCACGTTGTGCCACATCACGATGTCGGCCTCGAGGATTTCGCCCGTGCGGGGATCGTGCACGTGGGGGCCCATGGCGTTCTCGATGGTGGAGGCCTGCCAGCGGATGACGCTGTAGCGAGCGTCCTCGGGGCTCCAATCGGGGTCTTCGGCCGGGGAAGGCGGATCCTTGGCCAGGATGGCGTTCTTGAAGCCGGCGCGCTCGAAGGCGGGCTGCCACCATTCGACGCCGCGCTTGACGTAGGGAGCCCATTTGGGCGGGGTGGCGGGATCAATGTAGTAGACGATGGGCTTGACGGGCTCGGAGAGGGCGGCGGCGGGATCCTTCTTTTCCAGGCGCCAGCGGGTGATGTAGGTGCGGCGCGGGGCGCGGTGCTCCTGGCGGGAGTAGTCGTACTGGCGGATGTTGAAGTAGCCCACGCGCTCGTCGTAGAGGCGGGGGCGCATGGGCTGTTCGGGCAGCTTGACCATGCTGAAGTGCATAAGCAGGGTGGCGCTGCCCGGGCGCATGGCGGCGGAGGCGGGCGAAGGCGGGCCGGGCGTCGGGGTGGGCGCGGCGCCCGAGGGCGGCTCGATCGGGGAGGTATAGGTGTGCGAGGCCCGGACCTCGATATTCACGGGGTAGGCCTTGACCCCCTCGAGGAAACTGCGCGCCGCGTCGAAGCCGCGGGCCCGCAGCATGGCGCGGGGCGTGAACTCGGCCACCTCGGTGGTGAACAGCCGCGTGACGTCAACTACGGGAGCGCCTTCCGGGCCGAGGGCCTCGATGGGGAAGGCCATGATGATGGTCTCGTTGTTGATATTGCGTACGGCCAGCGAGATGGGGTTGGAGTTGTCGGCCACGACTTCGTAGGAGACGTTGCGCAGCAGCACGCGGTTGTCCTTGCGCTCCCAGCGGACCACGCGGTTGCCCACGCTCATGCCGCCGTAACCCAGGCCGGGCGTGCGCTCGATCTTGGTCACCCAGAGGAACTCCTTGCCCAGCTCGGCGGGCGGGATTTCGTAATACAGGCGGCTCTTGAGGCGGTGCACGGTGAAGACGCCGCGCTGGGTGACGGCCTCTTTGGTGATGACCTTCTCGTAGGGGCGGATCTCCGGCTCGGCGGGGCGGCCGGCGGGGCGTTCCGGAGCCTGCGCTGCGGCCGGTTCCTGCTCTGGTTGGGGGGCGGCCGGAGCGGCCAGGGAAAGCGAGAGCAATGCCAGCAAGACGGGCGTGCGCATAGAGGGGAGTATAGCGAAGGCGGCCCGATTAGCGGTGGGCCAGGAACATCAGCCAGCCCAGTCCGAAAAGAGCGGCCACGAACCAGGCGAAGCAGTAAGCCGCGTAGCGGACGCGCTCGCGATCGGTGCGCTTGCTGACCACGCCGAAGACGATGGAGGTGAAGAAGGCGAACAGCAGGGCGGCTTCGAAATGCGAGAGGGAGACCTTCGGCATCAGCTCTTTCTCCCGGCGGCGATTTCGTAAGCGTCCACCATGGCCAGGATGTTGAGCAACCCGGCCGTCACCAGGAATTTCGCGCCGTAGTCGTGCACCGCCCCGGGCGCGTCCGGCTGGGCGTAACCCAGCCAGAGAGTGAGCAAGTACAGCAGGCCGGAGCAGAGGTGGCCCACGAAGCCGCCGTACTGGATCAAGGTGGTGAGCAAATCGGGGCCGCGCTCGGGATGGAACAGCGGGCCGCGCATCATCAGGCCGAGCAGGTACATCCCCACGATGGCGAAGGCCAGCCAGGCGGCGCGGCCGTAGCGCCGGAGCCAGAAGTGGCCGGCGCCGGGAAACAGCCAGGCCAGGCCCACCGCCGGGGCCCAAACGGCGGGCGGCGGGCCGGGCTGTTGGGGCTTGGGGGAATCCATGGGAATTTTCAGTGTAACATGCGCCCAAAGGCGGCTCAGACGATCATCTCCAGCCGCTCGCGGTCGAAGCGGACCTTGCGTCCGGCGTGCAGCGCTTCGCCCGCCATGCAGACGGCCACGGCATGCGAGAAGCCGGCCTGGATGTCGGCCCGCGGCGTGCGGCGGGTGCGGACGCACTCCAGGAAATTCTCCATATGGGAGCTGGTGGGATCCTCCGGGAGGGGGATCTCTTCCAGTAGGCGGTCGGGCATGCGGCTGCCTTCGCCCGTGATCTTGAGGGCGTCGGCGTCGAGCAGGCCGCGCGTGCCGAACCAGAGGTTGCGGTTGCGGGCGGCGTTGGTCAGGCTCATGGCGAAGCTGACCAGGAACCCCTTGGGGTAATCAAGCAGGGCGTGGAAGACGTCGGAGGTCTCCCGGCCGTCCTTCCAGAGGTAGACGCCGCCGGCCGCCACGGCCGAGGCCGGGTAGGGATCCTCCAGGAACCAGGGCACCAGGTCAATGAAATGGCACATCCAGAGGCCGGCGATGCCGTTGGTGTAATCGCGGAAGAGCTGCCACTCGCGGAAGCGGCGGGCGTCGAAGGGACGGGGCGGGCGGTGCAGGAGGAACTGGGGCCAGGCCACGTCCTCCGGTCGGATCTGAGTGTAGTCGCGGCGCCAGCGCGGCTCCTGGAAGTTGACCGAGAACTCGACGCGGGTGACCTGGCCGAGCAAGCCGGAGCGAATGAGGCGGGCGGCCGCCATGAGGCGCCCGTCGCTGCGGCGCTGCGTGCCGATCTGCACCACGCGGTCGCGGGCGCGGACGGCCAGGTAGGCGGCTTTGGCCTCGGCGAAGTCCACGCCCATGGGTTTCTCGCAGTAGGCGTCCTTGCCGGCTTCGACGGCGTCCTTGAGGATGATCGAGTGGCCGAAGTCGGGCGTGGCGATCAACACGGCGTCCACCTCGCGCCAGCAGAGCAGCTCTTTGTAGTCCACGGTCTGGCGGGGTTGGACGCCCCAGGTCTTGGCGGCGAACTCGACGGCTCGCTCGCGGTTGGGGCGGTAAACGTCGCAGACGGCGATGACGGCGGCGGCTGTTTTTGCGCGGGCGACCTCGCGCATGAGCTCCGAGCCGCGGCCGCCCGCGCCGATGACGCCGAGCTGGATGCGATCGTTGGCCGACCGGGCGGCGGCGGGCGCGGCCAGGGCGGCGGTGAGAAAGCGGCGGCGGGAGGGAGAATCGGTTGGAAGCATACCCTTCATGGAAGCGCATCCGGCGGGCGCCGGGCAAGGGGGCCGGCGCCGGCGTGGGGGGCGCCGGGATCGGAGCGGACGCCGGCGGCTAGCGCTCCAGCGGGGCCACGCGCGCCTTCAGCTCGCGCCAGGCCCGCTCCGGAAAGCTGTGCTTGAGCCGCTCCAGACCGCCTTCGGGATCACCCGGCGCAGGACCGCGCTTCTGCAAGCACCGGCCGAGCAGCAGGGTGGCCTGGGTGTCTTCGGGGTTTTGCTGGAGCGCCGCGCGGAAGCGTTCTGCGGCGGCCTGAAATTCGCCCCGTTTCCAGAGGGCGTAGCCGGCGTTGAAATGATAGTCGGGGTCGGCGGGGTCGCCGTCCAGGGCTTCCAGGAACAGCTCGAGGGCCTCGGGCAGGTTGCGCCTGGACTGCGCGGCGCCCAGGTTGTTAAGGACCTCGTTGAGGGGCGCCTCCTGACTGACGCGCTGGAAGGCGGCGGCGGCGCCGGCGAAGTCCCCGGTGTAGTAGCGGCAGAGTCCGAGCAGAAACTGGGCGCGCAGGAAATCAGGGTCCGAGGGCGGCACGCGGCCGAGCCATCCGGCGGCCAGGCGGTATTGCTTGCGCTGGAATTCCAAGCGGCCGAGCTCGAAGGCCGGTTGGGGAAAGCGTGGATCCAGGCGGGCGGCCTGGGCGAAGTAGCGTTGCTTCTGTTGGAGGGAGGGGGCCAGCAGCCCGCGCACGTAGTTCTCGATGGCGTCGGGGCGCACCGGGGGATTCTCGGCCAGGAACTGCTCGAGCGGCGGCGTTTCCGCGGGAGCCAGAGCCCGCAGCACTTGCCAGGCGAAGCGGTTCTCGAGTGTGGCCAGCTCCTCGAGCGGCCCGTCTTCCACCCACGAGGGGCCTTTGATCAGCCGGCGAGCATCCAGCAGGAAGCCGCTGATGCGCAGGGTTCGGCCGCGGGCGGCTCCGGAGCTGCCTGCCGGGGCGGAGCCGTCCACTTGGAACTGGCCTGCGACGACGAGGGCGGCGTCGAGCTCGAGGGCTACTTTGAGCAGGGAGGCGCGCGTCAGCCGAGCCAGGGGTCGGAGCGAAAGGCGACGGTAGGCCTCCAGGCGTTCCTCCCGGTCAATCGCCGCCCAGCCGCGGGCAAGCAACACCCGGGAGATCTTCTGGGCCAGACTTTCGCCGATCCAGTCCAGCTCGGCGGCCGAGTGATTGAAGAAGGGGATCACTAGTACGGGAGCGCGGATAGGCTCAGGAGGTTGCGCGGCCTGCGCGGATGTGATACCAACGAAGCAAAAAAGGGGGAGGAGCCGTTGCGTCAACTCTTACGAGTCTAGCAGACGGCTCCTCCGGGGGTTAGGGGTCTGGGATGCGACCCATCTGCTTCACCGGTTGCTTTGTGGAGTGAAACGCACTCGAGCCGGCTCTCCCGGCCGGCGTCATAGGAGGCCTAATCAAACACCAGCTTCAGATTGGTGCCGCCCAGGCGAATCTCCTGGATGCGCGCCGCGCCCTCCCCGCCGGCGTAACGCACCGAGGTGGAGCTGAACTTGCTCTCGACGTTCTCCACCTTGACGGCGGCTTCCACCTTCTGCTTGCCGCTCTTGATGATGACTTTTCCGTCCCGGAGATCGAGCTGGTAGTCGCCGGGCTTGAGTTGAGTGCCGGCCAGCACGGAGGGCTGGAACAGGGTCACGGTGTAAGTCTTTGCGCTGGCGACAGCGAGCGCCGCAAGCATGAAAAGCGCCACGTATTTCTTCAGCATAGTTTCTCCCGAACTGGTTGGTTCCTCCTCGATTCTTTCCGGGAGCCGGTCAGCTCCCATGATTCATGACGAATGACACCGAAAAAAGTTCCGCATCGGGCGCGCGGTGCTCGCGGACTTGGGCGGGCCGCCGGCCGCCGGGGGATACCGGTGGCCGCTCTTCAACCGCCGGCCAGGAAGGCTTCGACCTGTCGGCAGGCGACCTGCCGAGTTTCCGGCTGGTCGCCGAAGCCGTTGATCCAGAGGACCCCGGGCTCGCGGCGGAACCAGGTCCACTGGCGCTTGGCATAACGGCGGGTGTTGCGCTGGGCATAATAGAGGGCCTTGGGCAGGTCCAACTCGCCGCGCAACACCTGAAGGGCCTGGCGATAGCCGTGCGCCTCCAGCGGCTTGATCGAGTCCGGATAGCCCAAAGCCAGGATGCGGCGCACCTCCTCGAGCAAGCCCTGGGCGAACATGCGGGCGCAGCGCTCGTCCAAGCGACGGTAGAGCTCGGCGCGCGGCGGGTTTAGGGCCAGCTTGAGCACCCGGAAGCCTTGCAGGGGATCGCGGCCGGAGGCGAACCAAGCCGAAAGGGGCCGGCGAGTAAGCAAGCACACTTCCAGGGCGCGGATGAGCTTGGCCCGGTCGGCCGGATGGATGCGACCGGCGGCTTGGGGGTCCCAGCGGCGCAAGAGGCGATGCAGCAGGCCGGGCCGGCGGGCCTCGCGCTGCGCCAGGCGCTCGCGGAGGGCCTGGTCGCGGGAAGGTCCGGGGAAAAGGCCGTCCAGCAAGGCGCGCAGATACAAGCCGGTGCCTCCGACCACCAGGGGCAGCCGGCCGCGGCGTGCGATCTCGGCCAGAATCGGGCGGGCGCGGCGGGCGTATTCGCCGGCGGTAAAGACCTGGTCGGGCTCGAGCGCGTCCAGCAAGTGGTGGGGTATGCCCCGCCGCTCGGCGGGGGTGAGCTTGGCGGCCCCGATGTCGAAATGGCGGTAGACCTGCAAGGAATCGCAGTTGACGATCTCCCCGCCGAAGGTCTCGGCCAGGCACAGGCCCAGCTCGCTCTTGCCCGAACCGGTCGGACCGAGGATCGCCACCAAGGGCGCCGCCGCGGGGTTCTGCATCCTGTCTTCCAGTGTAAGAATTCCGTTCAGGGCGGACGGAATGGCGGGGCCCGAGGCGCGGTATACTGGGAAGCGGGAGCGAGCAGCCCGCGGGGTCAGGGGATTTCCGGTGCGTGGGCGTGCAGGCGCGACGATGCGATTCACAGGGAAGTTAGTGCTTCTGTTTTCCCCGGCGCTGGTGGCGGCCGGCGCCGCGGCGCCTCAAGCCCCGGCCGGCCGGACGGAGAAGCCGGAAGCGGGCCGCGCGGCGGCCTATTACAACTACGCCATGGGCCACCTGTACGCCGAACTGGCGGGCATGTACGGCAACCGCGGCGAGTATGTGGACAAGGCCATCGAACATTACAAGGCGGCCATGCAGGCCGATCCGGCGGCCGGCTTTGTGGCCCAAGAGCTGACCGACCTCTACATTCAGGTGGGGCGGCTGCGCGACGCGGTGCTGGAAGCCGAGGGGACGCTCAAGCGGGACCCGGGCAACGTGGAGGCGCACCGCATCCTGGGCCGCATTTACACGCGTATGATCGGGGACGCCGGTCAGGGCCGCATTGACGAAGGCATGCTGCGGCGGGCGATCGAGCAGTTCCAGAAGATCACCGAGAAGGACGCCTCGGACGCGGACGCCTGGGTGACGCTGGGACGCCTTCAGAGGCTGGCTCAGAATTCGGTGGAGGCCGAGAAGGCGTACAAGAAGGCGCTGGAACTGGACGCCGACAACGAGTACGCGCTGCACGGCCTGGCCCTGCTGTACTCGGATCTGGGCGACGCCAAGACTGCCATCCGCATGTGGCAGCGGTTGGCCGAGCAGAACCCCAGCCCACGCGTGCTGCGCGCCCTGGCCGCCAGCTACGAGCAGGCGCGCGACTACGCGAGCGCCGTGCAGACCTTGCGCAAGGCGCTGGAGCTGGCGCCGCAGGACGCCGAAGTCAAGCGGGAGCTGGCCGAGAAGCTGCTGCTGACCGAACAGTTCGAGGAGGCGCTCAAGCTTTACCAGGAGCTGGCCCAGGCCAGCCCGCGCGACGCGCAGTATCCCTTGCGGATGTCGCAAATCTACCGGCAGCAGCGCGACCTGGCCAAGGCGCGGGAAGCGCAGGAACGGGCCCAGAATCTGGATCCCGACAACCTCGAGATCCAGTACAACGACGTGAATCTGCTGGAGGCCGAGGGCCGGTTTGCGCAGGCCATCGCCCGCCTGAAGCAGATCCTGGAGGCCACCGCCAAGAGTTCCTACGCTCCCCCGGAGCGCAGCAATCGGGTGATCCTGCTGGAGCGGCTGGGGCTGCTCTACCGTAACAACGAGCAGCCCGAGGAAGCGGCGGCCGCCTTCCGGCAGATGGCCCAGTTGGACGGCGAACTGGGCGCCCGCGCGGCGGCCCAGATCATCGAAACCTACCGCGGGTCGAAGCAGTTCGCGCGGGCCCAGCAGGAAGCCGAGGCGGCCCGGCAGAAATACCCCGGCGACCGCATGGTGGCTCTGATTCACGCCTCCCTGCTGGCGGACCTGGGCCGCGGCGCCGAGGCGGTGGCCGAGGTCAAGAAGCTGCTGGAGGGCAAGGGCGACCGGGAGACCTATCTGGCGCTGGCCCAGGTTTACGAAAAGACGAAAGACTACCAGGGGATGGCCGCGGCGCTCGAACAGGCCGACCGCCTTTCGGAATCCGAAGAGGAGAAGGAGAGCATTCTGTTCATGCGCGGCGCCATGTACGAGCGCATGAAGAAGTACGAGGAGGCGGAGGCCGAGTTCCGCAAGGTCTTGGAAAGGAATCCGCGCAACGCCTCGGCCTTGAACTACCTGGGTTACATGCTGGCGGACCGCAACGTGCGGCTTCAAGAAGCCCTGGAGCTTATCCAGCGGGCGGTGGATCTGGAGCCGCACAACGGGGCCTATCTGGACAGTCTGGGTTGGGTTTATTACCGGCTGGGCAAGCTGGAGGAGGCCGAGCGGTACCTGCGGCGCGCCCTGGAGCGGGTGCCGCGCGATCCCACGGTCAATGACCACCTGGGCGACGTGTACTTTCAGGGGGGCAAGCTCAAGGAAGCCATCGCGCAGTGGCAGATCTCGCTGAAGGAGTGGGAAACCGGTTCGAAGGCCGAGCTCGATCCGGAAGAAGTCGCCAAGGTACAGAAGAAGCTGGAGGGGGCGAAGACTCGGCTGGCCAAGGAGGGGGCCAAAGGGCCGGCGCCGCGGCGCTGAGGGGCGGGCCTCAGCGGCCTGCGCGAGCCTCGGCCGCCGTCTCCTCCAGAGCCTGCACGGCGCGCAAGCAGTCCTGCCGCGAGACGTCGAAGTGGGTGACGGCTCGAAGCTGGGTGGCGTTGATGGGGTTCATCAAGACGCCCCGCTCGCGCAGGCGGGCGCTGAACTGAGCGGCGCTGAAACCCGTTCCTGAGACGTCGAAGATCACGATGTTGGTCTCCACGCGATGAGGGATGCGCACGCCGGGCAGCCGGCCGAGGGCCTCCGCCAGCAGGCGGGCGTTGCGATGGTCCTCCTCCAGGCGGGCGGGCATTTGCTCCAGGGCGATCAGGCCGGCCGCCGCCAGAACGCCCGCCTGGCGCATGCCGCCGCCCAAGCGCTTGCGGTACAGACGCGCCTGGGCGATGGCCTCGGCCGGGCCGGCCAAAAGCGAGCCGACCGGAGCTCCCAGGCCTTTCGAGAGGCAGAACATCACCGTGTCGGCGCCGGCGACCAGTTCGCGGACCGGGCGGCGGAGGAAGGCGGCCGCGTTGAAGATGCGCGCCCCGTCCAGATGGACGCGCAGGCCCAGCTCGTGGGCCCCGGCGCAGATCTCTTCCGTCACTTCGGGCGGGGAGACCGTGCCGCCCGCCATGTTGTGCGTATTCTCCAGCACGATCAAGCCGGTGGGAGCCCAGTGCGGGCCGAGGGGCCGGATGGCGGGCCGGATCTGCTCCCAGCGCAGCACGCCGTCCTCGGAGGCGACGGGTCGCGGGAGGCAGCCGGAAAACCAGGCCATCATGGCCAGCTCGTAGTTGAACACGTGGGAGCGCGCCTCGCAGATCACCTCCTGGCCGTGCCGGGTGTGCAGCTTGACGCCGATGGTGTTCCCCATCGTCCCTGTGGGTACGAACAGGGCGGCCTCCTTGCCCATGATCTCGGCCGCCCGCTGTTCCAGGCGGTTGACGGTGGGATCCTCGCCGTAGACGTCGTCGCCCACCTCGGCCTCGGCCATGGCGCGCCGCATGGCGGCAGTAGGACGCGTTACGGTGTCGCTGCGCAAGTCAATGACGGGTGGCTGCATGGCGGTCGGAACTCCGTAAGAATATTCCATTTCACAACAGATCAGGCGGCGGCGGGCGACTTTGCCCCCCGGCGGATCATCTGTTAGTCTTGGACTGCGCGATGGAGTCCCACTGTATCCCGCATAGCGAGCTGCCCGGCGCGGGCCTTCTGTTTACCGACTTTCTTTACCGTTTCGAGCGAGTGGCCCGCTTTTACCCTTACGATCCGGCCGATGGGGAGGCGATCCGCCGGGCGGCGCAACGGCCGGACTATCCGGCGGAGCGGCGGGCGCGCCTGGTCGCGGCGCTGCGCGCGCAGAACGGAGACGGGGAGGCGCTGGAGAGGCTGGCCCGGCCGGGGACGGTGGCGGTGGTCACCGGACAACAAGTAGGGTTGTTGGGCGGGCCGGCGTATTCGGTGTACAAGGCTCTGACCGCGCTGCGCCTGGCGCGGCGCCTCACCGAGGAGGGACTGCCGGCGGTGGCGGTCTTCTGGCTGGCCACCGAGGACCACGATATCGCCGAGGTCAATCACTGCTGGGTGTTCAACGCGCAGGGGGAGCCGGTGCGGATCGAGGCGTCCGGTTTGCAGCCGGACGGCCGTCCGGCGGGTGCGCTGCGCGTGCCGGAGGGCGTGCTGGATCATCTGCGCGAGGCGCTCGGCGGCCTGCCGTTCGCCGAGGAGGCTTTGCGTGCGGCCCAGGAATCCTACGCGCCCGGCGCGAGCCTGGGGGGCGCCTTCGCCGCATTGTTGCGCGGGCTGCTGGGACGCTGGGGCCTGCTTTGCCTGGATCCCCTGGAGCCGCAGGCCCGTGAGCTTTTGGCGCCTTTGCTGGGGCGGGCCGCGGAGGCAGGCGGGGAGCTGGGACGCCTGGTCCTGGAGCGGAGCGCGCAACTGGTAGCGGCCGGCTATCGCGCGCAGGTGCGCTTCCAGCCGGACAGCGCGCTGTTGTTCCTGCTGGAATCCGGCCGTCGCCTGAGCCTGAGGCGGGAGGGTGGGGATTATCTGTGCGCGGGCAGGCGGTGGAGCGCTTCCGAGCTGGCCCGTCGGGCGGCGGAGCTCTCGGCGGGCGCCCTGCTGCGGCCCGTGGCCCAGGACTGGGCGCTGCCGGTGGCGGCCGCGGTAATGGGGCCGGCGGAGATCGCCTACTGGGCGCAGTCCCAGCCGCTGTATGAAGCGCTAGGGGTGAGGCCGCCGGCCTGCCTTCCGCGGGCGAGCTGGACGCTGCTCGACGCCCGGGCGGCCCGCCTGATGGGCCGCTACGGCTTGCAGTTGGCGGATTTCTTCCAGGGCGAGCAGGCGCTGCGCGAGCGGATCGCGCGGCGGCTGATTCCGGCCGAGCTGGAGGAACTGCTGCGAGGCGCGGAAGCCGAAGTCGCCCGCACGCTGGAGCGACTGGGCGCCGGCTTGAGAGACTTCGATCCGTCCCTGGCGCGCGCCTTCGAGCAGAGCCGCCGGAAGATGCTTTACCAGCTCTCGAAGATGGAGCGGAAAGCGGCGCGGGAGGCTCTGCGGCGCCAGGAGCGCGCCGGACGCGAAGCCGCACGGCTGTTCCACTTGGTATACCCCAGGCGGCACTTGCAGGAGCGCTTCTATTCGATCCTGGCGTTGCTGGCGCTCCACGGGCCGGAACTGTTGGAGCGGCTCTACGAGGCGACGACGCCGGAGTGCCGGGATCACCGGGTGCTCGTTCTCTGAGGCCCTCCCGGGCGGTATACTGAGAAACGGCTCCCGCTGGAGTGGCGGAACTGGCAGACGCACGGGACTCAAAATCCCGCGGAGCATTGCGCTCCATGAGGGTTCGACCCCCTCCTCCAGCACCAGCAAAAACGCTCCGCCCGCTTGGCGCTCAGGTTCCTCGGGGCGCCGCCCTCAGGTTGTCAATCAGGCGCGTCGAGCCGGCCCAGACGGCCGCCGCCACCAGCACTTCCCCGCGGATCGAGGCCACCGGACGGATGTGCTCGGGATCCACCACTTCCAAGTACTCGACGCGCAGCAGCGGGGCCGCCTCCAGCTCCTCCAGCGCCTCGCGCCGCACCGCCTCCGCGTCCGTGACGCCGGCCGCGATCCGCTCCGCCGCCCGCCGGAGGGCCCGGTAGATCGCGCCGGCGGCCCGCCGTTCCTCGGGGCTCAACCGCTGGTTGCGGGAGCTCATGGCCAGGCCGTCGGGCTCGCGCACCGTGGGCGCGGCCACGATCTCGACCGGCAGGTTCAAGTCCCGCACCATGCGCCGCACCACGGCCAACTGCTGCGCGTCCTTCTGGCCGAAGTAGGCCCGATCGGGCTGGACGATGCCGAACAGCTTGGCCACCACGGTCGTAACGCCGCGGAAATGTCCGGGCCGGAAGCGCCCGCAGAGATGCTCGGTGAGCTCGGTGACCTCGACGAAAGTACGCGGGGGCTCGGGATACATCTCCTCGACCGAGGGAGCGAAGATCAGGTCCACGCCGCGGGCGCGGCAGAAGAGGCGGTCAGCCTCCAGGGTGCGAGGATAGCGCTCGTAGTCCTCGCGCTGGTCGAACTGAATGGGATTGACGAAGATGCTCACCACCAGGAAGCCCTGCGGCCGCCGGGCCAGGTCCATCAGGCTGCCGTGACCTTCGTGCAGGGCGCCCATGGTGGGAACGAACTCGATGGTGCGGCCGGCGCGGCGCGCAGCGGCCACGGCGGCGCGGGTCTCCGAGACGGTGTGGAGGACGGCGGGAGTCATTGCGCCGCCTCCCGGGAGGCGGCCGGGAAGCGGCCCTGACGCACTTCCTCGGCGTAGGCGCGCGCCGCCTCGACCATCAGCTCACCCAGCCGGGCGTACTGTTTGACGAAAGGCGGCGCCGGGCCCTCGTACAGTCCGAAGGCGTCGTAGCTGACCAGCACCTGCCCGTCGCAGTGCGGGCCGGCTCCGATGCCGATGGTGGGGATGCGCAGCTCGGCCGTCACCTCGCGCGCCACCTCGGCCGGGATGGATTCCAACACGACGGCGAAGGCCCCCGCCCGCTCCAGGGCCCGCGCTTCCTCCCGCAGCCGCTCGGCCTCCTGCGGTTCGAGCGCCTGGCGGCGAAAGCCCCCCAGGCGATGGACCGACTGCGGGGTCAGACCCAAATGCCCCATCACGGGGATGCCGACCTCCACCAGGCGGCTGACGGCCTCCAGCACCGCCCGTCCTCCTTCCATCTTCACCGCCGCGGCGCCGTCGCGGATCAATCGCCCGGCGTTGCGGACCGCCTCCGCCACGCCGGCCTGATAGCTCAGAAAAGGCATGTCGGCCACCACCAGGGCGCGGCGCGCGCCCCGGCTGACGGCACGGACGTGATGGCGCATGGCCCCGAGGGTGACCGGCAGCGTGGTCGGGCATCCCATGATGACCATGCCGAGAGAATCGCCCACCAGCAGCACGTCCACGCCGGCGCGATCGAGCAGGGAGGCCATGGTGGCGTCGTAGGCGGTGAGCATCACGATCTTTTCCCCGCGCTCCTTCATGGCCTTCAGATCGGGAACGCGAACGGGCTTGAGGGTCTCGGACATCATGACAAGCGCCTCACTCGAAGATTTCCTCCAGCCGGCGGAGGCCCGCCTCCGCCGACCCGCGCCGCGCGGCCAGGGCGATCAACTGCCTGGTACAGGCCCGGTAGAGCTCGCGCACCGAAGAGGGCGCCGCCGCCAGCGCCTGCCAGTGGCGCTCGAGGGTCCGCCAGTCGCCGCGCTCGACCGGGCCGGTCAGGGCGCCCTGCGGCCCGAGCGCCAGCGTGTTCTCGGCGCTGGTCCGAACCAGCGGCGCCAATGCGCGCAATGCGCTCGCCTGCTCGACACCGGCCGTACTCATCAGCATAACAGCAGCGTCCATCAGCCCCACCAGGCAGTTGCCGGCCAGCACGGCGGCGGCATGGTAAAGCGGGCGGCGCTCGGCCGGGATGCGCAGGGGCACGCCCCGCGCCGCCCGGACGATCTCCAGGGCCCAGAGCTCCGCCTGCCCTTCTGCCGTGACGCCGAAGAAGGCACCCTCCAAGGCGGCTGCGCCCTGTTCCGGATCGGGCACGGTCTGAAGCGGATGCAAGGCCCCGCAACAGGCGCCGGCCCGCGCCAGCGGCGCCAGCGCCTCCGGACCGTGCGCTCCCGAGGTGTGCAACGCCAGGCCGTCGCGCATGCCGGCCTCGGCCAGGGTCAGCGCCACCTGGGTCAAGGCGTCGTCGCTCACCGCGATCAGGAGGCGGGAAGCCAGCCGCGGCACTTCGGCCAGTCCTGCCGGCGGAGCACCAACGAAAGCGGCGGCCGCGCGCGTCCGCTCGGGATGGCGGCCGGCCAGCGCGACCACCGGCTGCCCGGCCCGCACCAGCAACCGGCCCAGCGCCTGGGCCATGCGGCCGGCGCCCACCACGGCTACTGCATCCGGACTTCGCATGTTCCTATGATGGAGGCAAGACGGCCCCGGCCGCCAACCCGGCTGGTCGAGCTTTGCAGGAGGTTGCCGCGATGAATCGCAGGGAGTGGTTGAAAGCAGTGGGGACCGGCTGCGCCATGCGCCCGGCCATGGCCCTCGCATCCGCGCCGGCGGCCGAAGGGGTGCTGCTGAAGGCCCGGCCCTTCCCCATGAGCGCCGTCCGGCTGCTGCCCGGGCCGTTTCTCCAGGCGCAGGAAGCCAACCGAGCCTACCTTCACCGGCTGCCGGTCGAGCGGCTGATTCACAACTTTCGCCTCAACGCCGGGCTGCCCTCGGCCGCCCAGCCGCTGGGAGGATGGGAGCGCCCGGATTGCGAGCTGCGGGGACACTTCACGGGCCACTACCTTTCGGCCTGCGCGCTGGCGTGGGCCGGGACGCGGGACCGAGTCTTGAAGGAGAGAGCCGAGGCGGTGGTGGCCGAGCTGGCGCGCTGCCAGCAGGCGCTGGGCGGAGGCTATCTGAGCGCCTTTCCGGCGGAGTTCTTCGAGCGGCTCAAGGCGCGCAAGAAGGTCTGGGCGCCTTTCTACACCCTGCACAAGATCATGGCGGGCTTGCTGGACGTGCACCTGAGCTGCGGCAACTCCGAGGCCCTGGCGACGGCGGAGCGGCTGGCCGATTGGGTGGACCGCTGGAGCGAGCCGCTGAGCGAAGCGCACATGCAGGAGGTGCTCCAGACCGAGTTCGGCGGCATGAACGAGGTCCTCTACAACCTGTGGGCGGTGACGGGCGAGGCGCGCTGGGGCCGGGTGGGGGACCGCTTCCATCACAAGCGATTTTTCGACCCCCTGGCCCTGCGGCGCGACGAGCTCACGCGGTTGCACGTCAACACGCAGGTTCCCAAGGTCATCGGGTTCGCCCGGCGCTACGAGCTGACGGGCGAACGTCGCTACCGCGACGCGGCGGAATTCTTCTTTTACGAGGTGACCGGGGCGCGTTGTTACGCGACCGGCGGCACCAGCAACGCCGAAGCGTGGCTGACCGAACCCCTCCGGCTGGCCGAGGAGCTGCGCCGGAGCGCCAACACCGCCGAGTGCTGCGTGGCCTACAACCTGCTCAAGCTCACTCGCCGTCTTTACCAGTGGACGGCCGATCCGCGCTACTTCGATTACTACGAGCGCACCCTGCTGAATCACCGCCTGGGAACGATCCATCCCGGCCGGGGCGTCACGCAGTATTACCTTTCCCTGGCCCCCGGGGCGTGGCGCACCTTCGCCGGCGAGTGGGATTCGTTCTGGTGCTGTACGGGCACGGGGATCGAAGAGTTCGCCAAGTTGAACGACAGCATCTACTTCTGCGACGACCAGGGGCTGTTCGTCAACCTGTTCGTCGCCTCCGAGCTGGACTGGCCCGAGCGGGGCTTGCGGCTGCGGCAGCAAACCCGGTTTCCCGAGCAGGGCGGCGTCGCCTTTTCCTTCGAGCTTCCCCGGCCTGTGCGACTCACCCTACGCATTCGCGTGCCCTGGTGGGCCGAAGGGGCTCGCGCCCGCCTGAACCGCCGGCCGCTGGAAGCTTCCGCCGGGGCGGGCGGCTACTTGGTGCTGGATCGGGTCTTCCGCCAGGGCGATCGCCTGGAATTGGACTTGCCCATGCGGCTGCGAGCGGAACCTCTGCCGGACGACCCCACGCTGGCGGCTGTGCTTTACGGCCCGCTGGTGCTGGCGGGCGAGCTGGGGCGAGAAGGTCTCAGCGACGAGCTGGTCTACGGCAAGATGGGGCCCGACGTGCGGCGCCACCCGATCCCGGTTCCCGAGCTGGGCGGCGATCCGGAGCGAGCGGAGCAATGGCTGAAGCCCGCGGGCGGGGAGCGGCCGGCGTTCCGCACGGCAGAACCCAATCCGCCGCTGGTTCTCTCGCCTTTCTACCGGATCCTGGACCAGCGTTACAACATTTATTGGCGGCTAAAGAAGGCCGGGGGCGCCGACAGGATCGCCGGGAGCGGAGCCGGGTCGCCGGCGTCCCGGAGCCCGGCGCGGCGCGAGTTGCTGGTGCGGCGCTGACGTGCGGGCCGAACTAGTCAAGCGGCTGGCGCGGGAATGCGGCTTTGAGCTGGCCGGGGTGGCGCGGGCCGAGCCCCTCGAGGAGGCCGACTACTACCAGGAGTGGACGGCGGCCGGGATGGCGGGCGAGATGCGCTATCTCACCGGGCGGCGCGGCCAGTTGCGCGCGGACCCGCGGGCGCTGCTGCCCTCGGCGCGCTCGGTGATCTGCGTGGGCAAGCTCTATCACGTACCGGCGGCGGATGCCCGCCGCCTCGGTTCGGGAGAGTGCGGCCGGATTTCGCGTTACGCCTGGGGGGACGACTACCATGCGGTGGTGCGCTCCGGGCTGGAGCAGCTCCTGGCTCGATTGCGGGCCGCCTGCTCGGATCCCTTCCAGGCGCGTATCGCGGTGGACACGGCGCCGCTATTGGAGCGCGCGCTGGCGCGGCGAGCCGGGCTGGGCTGGATCGGGCGCAACACCTGTCTGATCAACCAGCCGCACGGGTCCTGGTTTTTCCTGGGCGAGTTGCTGGTGTCGCTCGAGCTGGAGCCGGACGGCCCGCCGCCGGATCGCTGCGGGAGCTGCCTGCGTTGCGTGGAGGCCTGTCCGACGCGGGCGCTGATTCCCACGGGCCGCAAGGAGGGACCGGCTTGGGGGCTGGATGCGCGCCGCTGCATCTCGTATCTGACGATCGAACTGCGGGGGCCTATCCCCGAGGAGTTGCGCCCGCTGATGGGCCGGCACGTCTTTGGGTGCGACATCTGCCAGGAGGTCTGCCCTTGGAATGGGCGAGCGCCCCTCAGCCGCGAGCCGGCCTTCCAGCCCCGCCACTGCACGCCGCGTCTGGAGGATCTGGCCGCGCTGAGCGAGGAGGAATTCCGGGCCATGTTCGCGTGCAGCGCGGTGGCGCGGGCGGGCCGGCGCGGCCTGCTCCGAAACGTGGCCGTGGCCGCGGGCAACAGCGGCTTGGACCGGCTACGCGGGCCGCTCGAACGTCTGGCGCGCGAGGCCGATCCGTTGATCGCCCGGCACGCCCGCTGGGCGCTGGAGCGACTGGCTGGCGCGCCCGGCTAAAATGGGCCCGGGGATGAATCCGCTAGTCGGCCTGGCGGCGCTGGCGCTGGGCGTCTTCGAAGACCCGCTGATCGAGAAAGGCTTCGACCACTTTTACAACCTCGAGTACGATCAGGCCATCGTCACTTTCCGCCAGTACATCGCGCGGCATCCCGAGGAACCGGGCGGCTACAACCACCTGGCCCAGTCCATCCTGTATCGGGAAATGCTGCGCACGGGCGCCCTGGAGACCGAGCTGGTCAGCGGCAGTAACCCGTTCTTACGCCGGCCCAAGATGAACCCCGGCCCCGAAGAGCAGCGGGAGTTCGAGGAGGCCATCCGGCGCTCGATGCAGTTGTGCCAGGCTCGCCTGAAGCAAGCGCCGCGTGACACACAGGCTCTTTACGCCCTGGGAGTGGCGCACGGCTTGCGAGCCAACTACAACTTCCTGGTGCGCAAGGCCTGGCGGGATGCGCTGCGCGACGCCACCCAGGCGCGCAAGCTGCACAACCAGGTCACCGACTTGGATCCGGCTTTCGTGGACGCCCGGCTGGTGCAGGGCGTGCACGAGTATGTGGTGGGCAGCCTGCCCTGGCACTGGCGCGCCCTGGGCTTCCTGATCGGCTTCCGGGGAAGCAAGGACGAGGGCATCCGCATTCTCCGGCAGGTGGCTGAGCGAGGGCGAATCAACAGGCTGGACGCCAAGGTGCTGCTCTGCGCCATCTACCGCCGGGAGAGGAAGCCGGCGCTGGCCGTGCCGTTGATCAAGGAGCTGATGTCCAGCTTCCCTCGTAACTACCTGCTGTACTTCGAGCTGGCCCAAATGTACAGCGATCTGGGCGACAAGCGGCAGGCCCTGGAGGCGCTGGAGAAGTTGGAAGGGCTGCGCGAGAAGGGCGTGCCGGGCTTTGCGCGGGTGCCGCCCGAGAAGATCTGGTTCGCCCGGGGCAACATCGAGTTCTGGTACCGCGACCTGGACCGAGCGCTGGAAAACATGAAGAAAGCCACGGCGCACGTCGAGGATCTGGACTTGAACACCGGCGTGCTGGCCTGGATGCGCCTGGGGCAGATCTACGACCTCAAGGGCCAGCGCAATCTGGCCCTGGAGGCCTACCGGCAAGCGATCGCCTGCGCGCCGGAATCCGACGCCGCCAAGGAATCACAGCGCTATCTCTCGCGCCCCTACCGCCGGGCGGACATTCCGGGCTGAGATGGAGAGCCGCCCGGCGGGGAGCGGCCGGCGCTTTGGTTTAAGCCTTCTTCAGTACTGGAAGCGGATGCCGAGGCGGAACTGGCGCTCGGCGCTGGCGCCGGTG